>NZ_FYEY01000001.1:1228025-1842037 GCF_900187385.1 Streptomyces sp. 2114.4 | reverse complement strand
CCGCCCCGATGTCCTTGCTGGGCTGGGCGATCGCGGTCAGCCGGGGCGTGAAGAGATCGGCCCACGAGAAGTCGTCGAAGCAGGCCAGCGCGATATCGCGGGGCACGTCCAGGCCGAGTTCGCGCAGCGCCCGGAGGGTGCCGATGGTCATCGCGTTGTTGGCGGTGATGAGCGCGGTGGGCGGTTCGGGGGCGGCCAGCAGCTGGCGGGTGGCGTCCTGGGCGCCCGCCGCCTCGGAGTTGCCGCCGGCGAGGAGTTCGGGCGCGAAGGGCAGGCCGCAGGCGCGCAGCCCCTCGCGGTAGCCCTGGACCCGCTCGGTGGTCGTGCTCAGGCCGGGCAGGCCGGCGACCAGACCGATCCGGGTGTGCCCCAACGCGGCCAGATGCTCCACCAGTTGACGCACCGGGCCGGTGTTCTCGGCGCACACCTGGTCGTGGTCGTCGCCGACCAGCCGGTCCAGGAACACCGTGGGGACCTCACGGCGGGCCAGGTACTCCACCATCCCGGCGGGCTCCGCGGACGGCGCCACGATCATGCCGTCCACGCGTCGCTCGTGGAGCAGCTGGACGACCTTGCGCTCGTGCCGCGGGTCGTCGTGCGGATCGGTGATCAGCAGGCTGTAGCCGGCCTCCAGGGCGCCGGCCTCGACACCCTGGAGGATCTCGGTGAAGTACGGGTTGCTGATCGCGGAGACCGCCAGGCCGATCGAGCGGGTGCGGGAGGTGACCAGGGAGCGGGCCAGGGTGTTGGGGGTGTAGCCGAGCTCGTCGATCGCGCCGAGCACCGCGGCACGGGTGTCGGGCTGCACCGGACGGGTGTCGTTCAGCACATGCGAGACCGTGGCGACGGAGACCCCCGCACGCCGTGCCACATCCGTCATCGTCGTCATCCGGCTCTTCCTCCCCGAGCGTGCGGCACCCCGTCGGCACCGCGGCCTGCCACGGCCCCGTCCCGCGAAGTCCACCACATTACGAGCACTCGACCGCAAACGTAAACGCTTGCGTAAGCGTTTACGTCCAAGCTGCCTTCCCGGCATCGCCATCCCGCACGACGTCGTGAGGAGGCGCCGATGCGCGCTCTCGTGGTCACCGCCCCGGGCAAGGGGGGCAGCACCGCTGTCACCGAGCTGCCCGATCCCCGCCCGGAGCCCGATGAGGTGGTCGTGCGCGTCACGTCCTGTGGGCTGTGCGGCACCGATATGCACCTGCTCGGCGGTGAGCTGCCCGCCGCGGTCTATCCACTGGTGCGGGGACGCCCGGCCCGGCCGGAAGCGGAGCGGTCTGTGCCGGTATCGTCGGGAGCCGCCCCCCACTGATGCCGTGACCTCTGGAGCAGCCATGAGCCAGCCCCCCGCCCGACGGACCGTGCTGCGGGGGGCCGCGCTCGCCGGCGCCGCCGGCTTCGGCCTGGCGGCCTGCTCGCCGGGGGACTCGGGCGCGAACGCCCCGGCGAAGCCCGCCGAACCGGTCGACCTCGGGTCCGCCGCCGCGGTGCCGGTCGGCGGCGCCAAGCTCTACCGCGAGGACCGGCTCGTCGTCTCGCAGCCCGCCAAGGGCACGTACAAGTGCTTCAGCGCCAAGTGCACCCACGCCGGCTGCATCCTGGCCGAGGTCGAGAAGAAGGAGGGCAGCTGCCCCTGCCACGGCAGCCGCTTCGACGTCACCACCGGCAAGGTCATCCAGGGGCCGGCGGCCGAACCGCTGCCCGAGGTCCCGGTCAAGGCCGAGGGCGGCAAGCTGATCGCGGGCTGAGGCTTGGGCCCGCCGGCGCCGCCGGGGCTCACCCCCGCTCGTGATGGCCCACGGTGCGCAGCCCGCCGTCCGGGGGGCCTCCAGCTCGGCGAACAGCCGCTGCAGGGCGGTGGCGGGCGCCACCAGCCAGCGGTACGACCGGGCGGGCGGCCGACCGGCCTCGGGACGGGCGCCGTCCGCCGGGATCAGCAGCCGGTGCAGCGAGTACGCCGGCCGGTCGAGGACTTCCTCCAGCGCCCGCACCGCCCGCAGCGACTCGGGGCGCCGCGGCCGCCGTGCGCCCTGCTGCCGGTAACTCACGCTGGTCACCCCGATGGTGACGCCGCGCTGGGCGAGCTTGTGCCGGACGCGGGTGAGGGCGAGCCCCCGTTCGGTGAGCGCGGAGCGCAGCGCGATGCGCCCGGGCAGCATCCGGGCCGCAACTCCGTCTTCGGCCGCGCGCAGGGCACCGCCGGTCCCCACGGCCGAGCCACCCTCGGCACCGTGCCGAACGCCTCCGGCTGGATGGGTGTCAACTCCGGTTCGTACGCCCGTGGTTGGCTCCGTCGCGACAGCGCGCGGGGCGGCATCGACGCCGGCCGGTCCGTCGGAACCGGGACCCCATGGCCTCCGGCAGTGGCCCCCTGCATGTGATCTACGGATATGACACGGATCGCCACCGGGTGTACCGGGATGATCCATGATCGACCAACAATCGCTATAACTAGGGCGATTTCGACTACTACGTGAACGGCAGTGCCTTCTCCTGGACACACTCCCCGTACCGGATAGGAGCCTGGGGGCATGACGAAGCGCACCGCCGTCCGCACCACCCTTCGCGCCGTCGCCACCGGCACGTCCCTCATGGTTCTCCTCGGCCTCACCTCGCCCCTCGCCCTGGCCGCCCCCGTCCCCGCGCTCCGGGCCCCGGCCCCGGCGAGCGTCACCGCCGCCCGCGCGGCGGCCACCGCCCCCGCAACCCTGGACGCCCTCGCCCGATTCTTCGCGGCCGGACGCCGGCGCGGCGGCGGACGCGCCCTGGCCCCCGGCACCGCGCAGGCCGCACCGCACCTCGAAGGCGCCGCCGTCCCCGTTCACGTCCTGTCACCGGACTTCGTCCGCGGCCGGCCCGGCGCCCCGGTCGCCCGCCTGCAGTTCTTCGCCCACAAGGCCGTAGCGGGCGACGGCCGCACGGCTTCGGTGTGGACCGCGCGGCGGGGTGCCGCCTGGAAGGTCGTCACCCTCACCACCGGTGACGACGCGGCCCGCTACACCGCGGCCGGGGCCGCGCGGGCGAAGGGCGACACGGTCTTCAACGAGCCGCGGGCCGACGCCTGGTACGTGCAGCACGGCGACCGGATCGAGCCACTGGACGCGGACGCCCGCAGGGCCGTCGGGGCGCACGGGACCACCGTCGCCGCCTACCGAGAGAAGGTGGCGCGGGCTTACGAGGGCACGCTCCCCGGCTCCGCGGACGACCGGCGGGGCGCGGCCGGCGGCTACGGGCCGGCGGCCGCCGCCCGGGCCGAGGACCGGGAGTCCCGCGCACCGCGTCCCGTCACGGCGGGTGCGTTCGCGGGCGAGAGCCTGCCGGTGACCGCCGCCACGAGCGTGGCGGGCGGCGCCGCCCTGCTCGCGCTGGGGCTGTCCGCCTCGGCGGCGCTGCGCAGGCGGCGCAGCTTCTGACCGGCCCGTGTGACCGGCCCGTCCGACCGCTCCGCCTGACCGTCACATGCCGTCGGTGCGGCGGCATGGGCCGCCTCCCGTCCGGTCGTGCCCCTGCGGCCCTCCGGTCTGCCGCCCGGCGCCCGCGCCGCCGGGCCGGGACCGGGGTGGCCGGGGAGCGGTGATTGTCGGTCCCGGTCAGTAGGGTGGTGTGCATGGCAGACCCCAGCAGCTATCGACCCAAGCCGGGACAGATCCCCGACTCGCCGGGGGTCTATAAGTTCCGCGACGACCACGGCCGGGTCATCTACGTCGGCAAGGCCAAGAGCCTGCGCCAGCGCCTGGCCAACTACTTCCAGGACCTGGCCGGCCTCCATCCGCGTACCCGCACGATGGTCACCACCGCGGCCTCCGTGGAGTGGACCGTCGTCTCCACCGAGGTCGAGGCGCTTCAGCTCGAATACAGCTGGATCAAGGAGTTCGACCCGCGCTTCAACGTCAAGTACCGCGACGACAAGAGCTATCCGTACCTCGCGGTGACCCTCAACGAGGAGTTCCCGCGCGCCCAGGTCATGCGCGGCGCCAAGAAGAAGGGCGTGCGCTACTTCGGTCCGTACGGCCATGCCTGGGCCATCCGCGAGACCGTCGACCTGATGCTGCGGGTCTTCCCCGTACGGACGTGCTCCGCCGGTGTCTTCAAGCGCTCCGCCCAGATCGGCCGCCCCTGTCTGCTCGGCTACATCGGCAAGTGCTCGGCACCCTGCGTCGGACGGGTCACCGCCGAAGAACACCGCGAACTCGCCGAGGAATTCTGCGACTTCATGGCCGGCCGGACCGGCGCCTACCTCCGCCGCCTGGAGCGGCAGATGCAGGAGGCCGCCGAGGAGATGGAGTACGAACGCGCCGCCCGGCTGCGTGATGACATAGGGGCGCTCAAGCGGGCCATGGAGAAGAGCGCCGTGGTGCTCGCCGACGCCACCGACGCCGATCTGATCGCCCTCGCCGAGGACGAACTCGAAGCCGCCGTCCAGATCTTCCACGTCCGCGGCGGCCGGGTACGCGGCCAGCGCGGCTGGGTGACGGACAAGGTCGAGGCCGTCACCACCAGCGGTCTCGTCGAGCACGCCCTCCAGCAGCTCTACGGCGAGGAGCGGGGCGACGCCGTCCCCAAGGAGGTCCTGGTCCCGGCGCTCCCCGAGCCCGTCGAGCCGATCGCGCAGTGGCTCTCCGAGCGCCGCGGCTCCCAGGTCTCGCTGCGCATCCCGCAGCGCGGCGACAAGAAGGACCTGATGGCCACGGTCGGCCGCAACGCCCAGCAGGCCCTGGCGCTGCACAAGACCAAGCGCGCCTCCGACCTCACCACCCGCTCCCGCGCCCTGGAGGAGATCGCCGGGGCCCTGGGCCTGGATGCGGTGCCGCTGCGCATCGAGTGCTTCGACATCTCCCACCTCCAGGGCGATGACGTGGTCGCCTCGATGGTGGTCTTCGAGGACGGTCTCGCCCGCAAGAGCGAATACCGCCGCTTCCAGATCAAGACCTTCCAGGGCCAGGACGATGTCCGGTCCATGCATGAGGTCATCGGCCGCCGCTTCAAGCGCTATCTCCAGGAGAAGCAGAAGTCCGGTGAGTGGACCCAGGAGCCGTCCGCCGACGCCCGCGTGGACGACAACGGCGTCACCGCCGGCACCGGGGCCGTGGACCGCACCGGAATCACGGACGGCACCGGGGCCACGGACACCGCAGGAGTCACGGACGGCACCGGCAGTATCACCCACAGCACCGTCACCGGCCCCGGCGCCGTCACGGCGCACCCCGACGAGCCGGAGCCGGACCCCATGGCCGGCCGCCCGACCGACGAGGACGGCCGTCCCAAACGCTTCGCCTACCCGCCCCAGCTCGTGGTCGTCGACGGCGGCGCCCCGCAGGTCGCGGCCGCCCGCCGGGCCCTGGACGAGCTCGGCATCGACGATGTCGCCGTGTGCGGCCTGGCCAAGCGCCTCGAAGAGGTCTGGCTGCCCGAGGACGACGACCCGGTCGTGCTGCCGCGCAGCAGCGAAGGCCTGTACCTCCTCCAGCGCGTCCGCGACGAGGCGCACCGCTTCGCGATCACCTACCAGCGCAGCAAGCGCGGCAAGCGGCTGAAGTCCTCACCGCTCGACGCCGTCGCCGGCCTCGGCGACACCCGCCGCCAGGCGCTCCTCAAGCACTTCGGCTCGGTGAAGAAGTTGCGGGCCGCGACCGTCGACGAGATCTGCGAGGTCCCGGGCGTCGGCCGCAAGACCGCGGAGACGGTCGCCGCGGCGCTGGCGGGAGCGGCGCCGTCCGCCCCCGCGGTGAACACCGCCACAGGAGAGATCATGGAAGATGACGGGGCCCCACCGGCCGCGTTGTCGGCAGAACGGGGGCAGGAACGATGAGTACACCGCACGAAGCGCAGGAAACCGAGAGAGACGGTGCACAGGTGAGCACGGGCACGACCGACCAGGGCGAGAGCGCCGCGATCCCCGAGTTGGTGATCATCTCCGGGATGTCCGGTGCCGGCCGCAGTACGGCCGCGAAGTGTCTGGAGGACCTCGGCTGGTTCGTCGTCGACAACATCCCGCCCGAGCTGATCGCGCCGATGGTCGAGCTGGGCGCCCGCTCGCAGGGCAATGTCGCCCGGATCGCGGTCGTCGTCGACGTCCGCGGCCGCCGCTTCTTCGCCAACCTCAAGGAGTCGCTGGCCACCCTCGACGCGCAGAACGTCAAGCGCCGCATCGTCTTCCTTGAGTCTTCCGACGAGGCCCTGGTGCGCCGCTTCGAGTCGGTGCGCCGCCCGCACCCCCTCCAGGGCGACGGACGGATCGTCGACGGCATCGTCGCCGAGCGGGATCTGCTGCGCGAGCTGCGCGGCGACGCCGACCTGGTCATCGACACCTCCAGCCTCAACGTCCACGAACTCCGCGCCAAGATGGACGCCCAGTTCGCCGGCGAAGAGGTCCCCGAGCTGCGCGCCACGGTCATGTCCTTCGGCTTCAAGTACGGCCTGCCGGTCGACGCCGACATGGTCATCGACTGCCGCTTCATCCCCAACCCGCACTGGGTCCCCGAGCTGCGCCCCTTCACCGGCCTCAACGACGAGGTCTCCAGTTACGTCTTCAGCCAGCCGGGCTCCAAGGAGTTCCTGGACGGCTACGCCGAGCTGCTGCGGATCGTGGCCGAGGGCTACCGCCGTGAGGGCAAGCGCTATGTGACCATCGCCGTGGGCTGCACGGGTGGCAAGCACCGCAGTGTGGCGATGTCCGAGAAGCTTGCCCGCCGGCTGGTCTCCGAAGGGGTGGAAACCGTCGTCGTCCACCGGGACATGGGGCGCGAGTGAGCGGGCGGGCGCCACGGCTGCGCAAGGTCCGGCGCTTCGTTCCCAGCGGCCGTATGACGAAGGGGGCCACCCCCAAGGTGGTGGCACTGGGCGGCGGCATGGGCCTGTCCGCCTCGCTGACCGCGCTGCGCCGGATCACCGGTGACCTGACCGCCGTGGTCACGGTCGCCGATGACGGTGGCTCCAGCGGGCGCCTCCGCGATGAACTGGGCGTCCTGCCACCCGGCGATCTGCGCAAGGCGCTGGCCGCGCTGTGCGGCGACGACGACTGGGGCCAGACCTGGTCCCGGGTGATCCAGCACCGCTTCACGAGCGAGGGCGAGCTGCACGACCACGCGGTCGGCAATCTGCTGATCGTCGCGCTGTGGGAACAGCTCGGCGACCATGTCCAGGCGCTCGACCTGGTCGGCAGGCTGCTCGGCGCGCACGGCCGGGTACTGCCCATGTCCGCGGTGCCCCTGGAACTCCAGGCCCAGGTCAAGGGCCATGAGGAGGGCCGGCCGGACGCGATCACCACGGTCCGCGGCCAGGCCACCGTCGCGCTCACCCGCGGCGAGGTGCAGTCCGTCCACGTGGTCCCCGAGGACCCGCCGGCCGTCCCCGAGGCGGTCGCCGCCGTACGTGACGCCGATTGGGTGGTGCTCGGACCGGGCTCCTGGTTCTCCTCCGTGATCCCGCATCTGCTGGTGCCTGAGCTGCGCGAGGCGCTGGAGGAGACCAAGGCCCGAAAAGTCCTTTCGCTCAACCTTGCGCCCCAACCGGGCGAAACCGATGGCTTCTCCCCGCAGCGTCATTTGGAGGTTTTGGCCCGACACGCCCCTAAACTCGCCTTCGACGTGGTGCTGGCCGACAAGGCCGCCGTGCCCGACATCGAAGGTCTGACGGTTGTCGCGAAGCAGCTGGTCGGCAGCGAGGTCGAGCTGGCGGCGGTCGCCGCACAAGGAGACGACGCCCGGTCGAGCGCCGGGGGAGCCCCCGACCGGCACGACCCGGAGCTGCTGGCAGCCGCGTACGACCGTATTTTTCGGATGCATGGAAGGATCGGCCCATGGCGATGACGGCAGCGGTGAAGGATGAAATCTCCCGGCTCCCCGTCACCCGGACCTGCTGCCGGAAGTCGGAGGTCTCGTCGATCCTGCGGTTCGCGGGCGGTCTGCACCTGGTCAGCGGGCGCATCGTGATCGAGGCGGAGCTGGACACGGGCATCGCCGCCCGGCGGCTGCGCAAGGACATCCTGGAGATCTTCGGGCACAGCTCCGACCTGGTGGTGATGGCCCCCGGCGGCCTGCGGCGCGGCAGCCGCTATGTCGTACGGGTCGTGGCCGGCGGTGATCAGCTGGCGCGCCAGACCGGGCTGGTCGACGGCCGCGGGCGCCCCATCCGCGGGCTGCCGCCGCAGGTGGTCTCCGGCGCGACCTGCGACGCCGAGGCGGCCTGGCGCGGCGCCTTCCTGGCCCACGGCTCGCTGACCGAGCCCGGCCGCTCCTCGTCCCTGGAGGTCACCTGCCCCGGTCCCGAGGCGGCGCTCGCCCTCGTCGGCGCCGCCCGCCGGCTCGGCATCGGCGCCAAGGCCCGTGAGGTACGCGGCGTGGACCGCGTCGTCGTCCGTGACGGTGACGCGATCGGCGCGCTGCTGACGCGGCTCGGCGCGCACGAGTCGGTGCTGGCGTGGGAGGAGCGGCGGATGCGCCGCGAGGTGCGGGCCACCGCCAACCGTCTGGCCAACTTCGACGACGCCAACCTCCGCCGCTCGGCGCGCGCCGCGGTCGCCGCGGGCGCCCGGGTCCAGCGGGCCCTGGAGATCCTGGGCGAGGAGGTCCCCGAGCACCTTGCGGCGGCCGGCCGGCTGCGCATGGAGCACAAGCAGGCGTCCCTGGAGGAGTTGGGTGCCCTCGCCGACCCGCCGCTGACCAAGGACGCCGTCGCCGGCCGGATCCGCCGGCTGCTGGCGATGGCCGACAAGCGCGCCCAGGACCTCGGCATCCCCGGCACCGAATCCAACCTCACCGAGGAACTCGCCGAAGGCATGGTGGGCTGAAAAGGAAGCCCGGTCCTGCTTCGTCTGCGCCCCCGGCGCCCGTATCGGGCGCCGGGGGCGCCTCTTTGTACAGGGGCGCTGAGGGGCGCATAACGGCGCGCGTCAGAGGGGCTGAAGGGCGCTCACTTGAGCACCTTTCGGCCTCGATGTCAATGTCACGTACGTCTCTTACAGGGGGTAGGGTCGGAGGCGGTCGGGGACATCCCATACAGCTCGCCGGTAACTGCGCCGGCGTACCAACGAGGAGATCGGTTCGTGACGATCCGCGTAGGCATTAACGGATTCGGCCGCATTGGTCGCAACTACTTCCGCGCGCTCCTGGAGCAGGGCGCGGACATCGAGATCGTCGGTGTCAACGACCTGACCGACAACGCCACCCTGGTTCACCTGCTGAAGTACGACACCATCCTGGGTCGTCTCAAGCAGCCCGTCAGCCACACCGACGACAGCATCACGGTCGGCAACCAGACCTTCAAAACGATGGCCGAGCGCGACCCGGCCAACCTCCCGTGGGCCGAGCTCGGCGCCGACATCGTCATCGAGTCGACCGGCATCTTCACCAAGAAGGCCGACGCCGAGAAGCACCTCGCGGCCGGCGCCAAGAAGGTCCTGATCTCCGCGCCCGCCAAGGACGAGGACATCACCATCGTGATGGGCGTCAACCAGGACAAGTACGACGCCGCCCAGCACCACGTCATCTCCAACGCCTCCTGCACCACCAACTGTGTGGCGCCGATGGCGAAGGTTCTCGACGAGAACTTCGGCATCGTCAAGGGCATGATGACCACGGTCCACGCCTACACCAACGACCAGCGCATCCTGGACTTCCCGCACAGCGACCTGCGCCGCGCCCGCGCCGCCGCGGAGAACATCATCCCGACCTCGACGGGTGCCGCCAAGGCCACCGCCCTGGTCCTCCCGCAGCTCAAGGGCAAGCTGGACGGCATCGCCATGCGCGTGCCCGTCCCCACCGGCTCGGTCACCGACCTGGTCCTGGAACTCGACCGCGAGGTCACCAAGGAAGAGATCAACACCGCCTTCCAGAAGGCCGCCGAGGGCCAGCTCAAGGGCATCCTCGAGTACACCGAGGACCCGATCGTCTCCTCGGACATCGTGAACTTCCCGGCCTCCTGCACCTTCGACTCCCAGCTGACCATGTCGCAGGGCAAGCAGGTCAAGGTCGTCGGCTGGTACGACAACGAGTGGGGCTACTCCAACCGCCTGGTGGACCTGACCACCTTCGTCGGCGGCCAGCTCTGATCCCTGGCTGACGCCCGGGACACCGAGATGTGGGGACGGGGCTCGTGTGACGCGATGAGGCGTCGCACGAGCCCCGTTCCGCGACCGACCGACCCATGTGATGGAGTCATTCCTCATGAAGACGATCGACGACCTCCAGGTAGCCGGTAAGCGGGTCTTTGTCCGCGCCGACCTGAACGTGCCGCTGGACGGCACCACCATCACCGACGACGGCCGGATCCGCGCCGTTGCCCCGACGATCGCCAAGCTCGTCGAGCGCGGCGCCAAGGTGATCGTCGCCTCCCACCTGGGCCGCCCCAAGGGCGCCCCGGACCCGGCCTTCTCGCTGGCCCCCGCGGCCGGGCGGCTGGGGGAAATCCTCGGGCAGGCCGTGGCGTTCGCGACCGACACGGTCGGTGAGTCCGCCGCGTCCGTGACGGCCGCGCTGGCCGACGGCCAGGTGGCCGTGCTGGAGAACCTTCGCTTCAACGCGGGCGAGACCAGCAAGGACGACGCCGAGCGCGCCGCCTTCGCCGACCGTCTCGCCGCCCTCGCGGACCTGTACGTGGGCGACGGCTTCGGTGCCGTGCACCGCAAGCACGCCTCCGTCTACGACCTGCCCCGGCGCCTTCCGCACGCCGCCGGCGATCTGATCGCCACCGAGGTGCGCGTCCTGAAGAAGCTCACCGAGGACGTCCGGCGCCCCTACGCCGTCGTGCTCGGCGGCGCCAAGGTCTCCGACAAGCTCGCCGTCATCGACCAGCTGATCGAGAAGGCCGACCGCATCCTGGTCGGCGGCGGGATGGCGTACACCTTCCTCAAGGCCAAGGGCCACGAGGTCGGCATCTCGCTGCTCCAGGAGGACCAGGTCCCGGCCTGCCTGGAGTACCTGGCGCGGGCCGAGAAGCGCGGTGTGGAGTTCGTCCTCCCCGTCGACGTGCTGGTCTCCGGCGAGTTCCCGGACCTGAAGACCAAGGCCCCGGCCCACCCCGACATCGTCGCCGCGGACGCCATCCCGGCCGACAAGGAGGGCCTGGACATCGGCCCGAAGACCCGCGAGCTCTACGCCGCGAAGCTCGCCGACGCGGCCACCGTCTTCTGGAACGGCCCGATGGGCGTCTTCGAGCACCCCGACTACGCCGGCGGCACCGAGGCCGTCGCGAAGGGGCTGCTGGACTCGGACGCCTTCACCGTCGTCGGCGGCGGTGACTCGGCCGCCGCCGTGCGCCTGCTGGGCTTCGACGAGAATGCATTCGGCCATATTTCGACCGGCGGCGGCGCCAGCCTCGAATACCTCGAAGGCAAGACGCTGCCCGGCCTCGCCGCTCTGGAGGACTGAACAACGTGACTGACCGCACCCCGCTGATGGCGGGCAACTGGAAGATGAACCTCAACCACCTCGAGGCCATCGCCCACGTCCAGAAGCTCGCCTTCGCCCTCGCCGACAAGGACTTCGACGCCGTGGAGGTCGCGGTCCTGCCGCCCTTCACCGATCTGCGTTCGGTGCAGACGCTGGTCGACGGCGACAAGCTCAAGATCAAGTACGGCGCCCAGGACATCTCCGCGCACGACTCCGGTGCCTACACCGGCGAGATCTCCGGCCCGATGCTGGCCAAGCTCAAGTGCGCGTACGTGGCGATCGGCCACAGCGAGCGCCGCCAGTACCACGGCGAGAACGAAGAGATCTGCAACGCCAAGGTCAAGGCCGCCTTCAAGCATGGCATCACCCCGATCCTGTGCGTCGGTGAGGGCCTGGACGTACGCAAGGCCGGCAACCAGGTCGCGCACACCCTCGCCCAGGTCGACGGTGGTCTGGCGGACGTCCCGGCCGAGCAGGCCGAGACGATCGTGATCGCGTACGAGCCGGTGTGGGCCATCGGCACCGGCGAGGTCGCCACCCCCGAGGACGCGCAGGAGGTCTGCGGTGCCATCCGCGGCCGCCTCGCCGAGCTGTACAGCCAGGAGCTGGCCGACAAGGTCCGCATCCAGTACGGCGGCTCGGTCAAGTCCGGCAATGTCGCCGCGATCATGGCGCAGCCCGACGTCGACGGCGCGCTGATCGGCGGCGCGGCGCTGGACGCGGACGAGTTTGTGAAGATCGTCCGCTTCCGCGACCAGTAGCAGCTATGACGAGGGGGAGCCCTCGTCGTACCCTGTCGGGGCCGGGACCGGTGCAGCAGCACCGCCCCCGGCCCCGCACCATTTGTTACCGATATCGTGATCCATACCTCCGTCCGTCAGTCCTAGAGAGTTGGTCCAGCCGTGGTCATCGGGTTCTCGATCGCCCTCATCGTCTTCAGCCTGCTGCTGATGATGCTGGTGCTCATGCACAAGGGAAAGGGCGGCGGCCTGTCCGACATGTTCGGTGGCGGCATGCAGTCCTCGGTCGGTGGCTCCTCGGTCGCCGAGCGCAACCTCGACCGCATCACCATCGTGATCGGTCTGCTGTGGTTCGCCTGCATCGTCGTGCTCGGCATCCTGATGAAGCTCGGCAACTGACAATGCGTCGGAGGCGCGGCCTATCATGAGGCAGGCGTCCTCGGACGGGTAACTCCAGCCACTGGACGCGCGTTGGGCCTTACGTAGACTGGGGCGTTCCGCAGCCCAGCTGCTGCGAGAGGCTGTGCAGCACCATGACGCAGGGAGTTACGACCGTGGCAAGTGGCAACGCGATCCGAGGAAGTCGGGTCGGGGCGGGGCCGATGGGGGAGGCCGAGCGCGGCGAGTCCGCGCCGCGCACCCGCATCTCCTTCTGGTGCTCCAACGGGCACGAGACGCAGCCCAGCTTCGCCGGCGACGCGCAGGTTCCGGACACCTGGGACTGCCCGCGCTGTGGTTTCCCGGCAGGCAAGGACCGGGACAGCCCGCCGGACCCGCCGCGCACCGAGCCCTACAAGACCCACCTCGCCTACGTCCGGGAGCGCCGCAGCGACGCCGACGGTGAGGCGATCCTCGCGGAGGCGCTTGCCAAGCTCCGCGGCGAAATCTGACGGATCAGCCAGCTCATCTCGGTCGGCCCGGCCGGAGGGGACACCTCCCCTCCGGCCGGGCCGTCCGCGTTGGTACGCGCATCTGAGGCAGCGGATGGGGAAGTTGCCCGAGGGCCGCTGTCAGTGGTCGCCCGTACCGTTTCCGTACGTGAACGATGCGGGCGACGCGGACGGGGGCGGCGGCATGACGGACAGCGGAGCGGGCACGAAGGCGGGCTCAGCGGTGGGCACGGGCGGGCCCGTCCGGGGCGGCGGCTTCGGCCGGCTGTGGGCCGCCGCCGCCGTCTCCCGTTTCGGTGACGCCCTGCGCGGCACGGCACTGCCGCTGCTCGCCTATTCCCTGACGGACGATCCCCTGCTGATCTCGCTCGTCACGGCCTGTGGCTTCGCCCCCTGGCTGCTCTTCGGGCTGCTGGGCGGTGCGGTGGCCGACCGGGTGGACCAGCGGCGGGCGATGTGGGCGGTCGATGTGCTGCGCGGGCTGCTGATGGCCGGCTTCGCGCTGGCCGTGGCGCTCGACCGGGCGGGCATCGCTCTGCTGCTCGCGCTGTCCTTCGCGCTCACCACCCTCCAGACCCTGTTCGACAACGCCGCCACGGCCCTGTTGCCCGCGGTGGTGCCCAAGGAGAAGCTGGCTGCCGCCAACGCCCGGCTGATGACTGGTCAGGAGCTGGCCGGCCGGTTCGCCGGCGGACCGCTGGCCCCGGTGCTGATCGCGCTCGGTGCCGCCCTCCCGTTCCTGGCCGACGCGGCCACCTATCTTGTCGCGGCCGTCCTCGTCGCCTCCTTGCGCACCGCCCCGCCGGCCGGGCGGCCGGCCACCGCAGGGCGCACCGTCCGGCGCGAAATCGCCGAGGGGATACGGCAGTTGTGGCGCGACCGGGTGCTGCGCGCGTTCTGTGTGTCGGTGGCGCTGGGCAATATCGGCATCGGCGCGCTGATCGCGACCCTGGTGGTGGTCGTCAAGGGCTGGCTGGGTGCCGGGGACTTCGGCTATGCCGTCGTGACCACCGGCTACGGCATCGGGATGGTGCTGGGCGGTCTCCTCGCGGACCGGACGATCGCCGCGGTCGGCGGCACCGGCCGCACCCTGCTGCTCGCCGGAGTGCTCCAGGCGGTGACCCTGGTGGGCTTCGGTACGCTGCGCTCGGTCTGGCTCGCGGCGCTGCTCCTGGGGCTGTTCGGCTTCGCCGGCATGGTGTGGAACGTCCTGGAGACCACGGCCGTGCAGCGGCGCAGCCCGGCCGGGATGCTCGGAAGGATCAGTTCCGCCTTCCGTACGGTCTCCGTCGCCGGGACACCGCTCGGCGCGCTGTGCGGCGGTGCGGCCGCCACGGCCTTCGGGCCCAACGCCCCCGCGCTGCTGGCCGCCGCCCTGCTGGCCCTGGGAGCCGTCGCGTTGACACCCGTTCTTCAGCTCCCCGACGGCGCCTCGTCCGACAGCGGACAGATACCTCCTACCGCGCCCTGATCAATTAGGTTGGGAGATGGCGGGGCCGGTACGAGATGAAGAAGGCTGATGTCCGAGATGAACGCAGAAGGCCGCAGCAGGCTCGATCAGTTGCCTGAGTGGACGGCGCTGAGCAAGCACCGGGAGCAGCTGGCGCAGGTGCAGCTGCGCGAGCTGTTCGAGCGGGACCCGGGGCGCGCCGAGCGCTACACCCTCCAGGTCGGCGATCTGCACCTGGACTACTCCAAGCATCTGGTCACCGACGAGACGCTGGGGCTGCTGCGCGACCTGGCCGCGGTGCGCGGGGTGGCCGAGCTGCGGGACGCGATGTTCCGCGGGGAGAAGATCAACATCACCGAGCGGCGTTCCGTGCTGCACGTCGCACTGCGTGCCCCCGCCTCCGAGGCCATCAAGAGCGACGGCGAGAACGTCGTCCCCGGGGTGCACCACGTCCTGACGCGGATGGGGACCTTCGCCGACCGGATCCGCTCCGGCGACTGGAAGGGTCACACCGGCAAGAGGATCAAGACCGTCGTCAACATCGGTATCGGCGGCTCGGACCTGGGCCCGGCGATGGCGTACGAGGCGCTGCGCGCCTTCACCCACCGGGACATGCAGTTCCGCTTCGTCTCCAATGTGGACGGCGCCGATCTGCACGAGGCGGTCCGCGACCTGGACCCGGCCGAGACGCTGTTCATCGTCGCCTCGAAGACCTTCACCACCATCGAGACCATCACCAACGCCACCTCCGCGCGCGACTGGCTGCTGACCGGTCTGGGAGCCGGCCAGGAGGCCGTCGCCAAGCACTTCGTGGCGGTGTCGACCAACGCAGGGAAGGTCGCGGAGTTCGGTATCGACACGGACAACATGTTCGAGTTCTGGGACTGGGTCGGCGGCCGCTACTCCTACGACTCCGCCATCGGCCTGTCGCTGATGGTCGCGATCGGCCCGGAGCGCTTCCGCGAGATGCTGGCCGGCTTCCACCTCGTCGACGAGCACTTCCGCAGCGCCCCGCCGGAGGAGAACGCCCCGCTGCTGCTGGGTCTGCTCGGCATCTGGTACGGCAACTTCTGGGACGCCCAGTCGCATGCCGTGCTGCCCTACAGCCACTACCTCTCCAAGTTCACCGCCTATCTGCAGCAGCTGGACATGGAGTCCAACGGCAAGTCCGTGGACCGCGAGGGCCACCGGGTCGGCTGGCAGACCGGCCCCGTCGTCTGGGGCACGCCCGGCACGAACGGCCAGCACGCCTACTACCAGCTGCTCCATCAGGGCACGAAGATGATCCCGGCCGACTTCATCGGCTTCGCCCGGCCGGTCGACGACCTGCAGCCGGGCCTGGTCGCCCAGCATGACCTGCTGATGGCCAACCTGTTCGCCCAGGGCCAGGCGCTGGCCTTCGGCAAGACGCCCGAGGAGGTGCGAGCCGAGGGCGTGGCCGAGGAACTGGTGCCGCACAAGACCTTCCCGGGCAACCGCCCCACCACCACCGTCCTGGCCGGTGAACTCAGCCCGTCCGTGCTGGGCCAGTTGATCGCGCTCTACGAGCACAAGGTGTTCGTCCAGGGTGCGGTCTGGAACATCGACTCCTTCGACCAGTGGGGCGTGGAGCTGGGCAAGGTCCTGGCCAAGCGCGTCGAACCGGCCCTGACGGACGGCGCGGAGGTGCCGGGCCTCGACGCCTCCACGGCCGGCCTGGTCGCCAAGTACCGGGAGCTGCGCGGGCGTTGATCGCCGGGGGCACCGGGGGTGTCGGGATCACCGACACGGCCGGGACCACCGGCAGCGCCGCCCGGTGACCACGGCAACGCCGAAGGCCCCGCACCCTTCAGGGCGCGGGGCCTTCGGTATGGGCTCCTGCTGCGGCGGCGTTCAGGCCGACGCCGGCGGGTAGAGGCCGCGCGGCAGTTGCGCCGCCGCCGCCCCGTCCAGCAGCCACAGGGTCCGGCTGCGGCCCCGTGCGCCGGCCGCCGGAGCCTGGACCTCCCCGGCGCCGGAGAGGGCGATGGCCGCGGCGTTGGCCTTGTCCTCACCGGCCGCCAGCAGCCAGACCTCCCGTGCCGCGCGGATCGCGGGCAGGGTCAGCGAGGTGCGGGTGGGCGGCGGCTTGGGGGCGCCGTGCACCCCCACCACCGTCCGCTCCTGCTCGTAGACGGCAGGCAGCTCGGGGAAGAGCGAGGCCACATGGGTGTCCGGGCCGACGCCCAGCAGCAGGACGTCGAAGGAGGGCACCGGTCCGTGGTCCTCGGGCCCTGCCACGGCGGCCAGTTCGGCCGCATACGCCTCGGCGGCGGCGTCGGCGTCCTTGCCGTACGGGCCGTCCGACGGGGGCATGGGGTGCACCCGTGCCGGGTCCAGCGGGACGCTGTCCAGCAGCACCTGCCGGGCCTGGGTGTAGTTGCGCTCCGGATCGCCGTCCGGCAGGAACCGCTCGTCGCCCCACCACAGGTCGAGCCGGGACCAGTCCACGGCGTCGCGGGCGGGCGCCTCGGCGAGGGCCGCGAGCAGCCCGTTGCCGTTGCGCCCGCCGGTCAGGACCACGGAGGCGAAGCCGCGGGCGGCCTGGGCATCCACGATCTTCGTGATCAGCCGGGCCGCCGCGGCCTTGGCCATCAGCTCCTTGTCGCGGTGGACGACGACCTGTGGAGCGCTCACTTGGCGGCTGCCTTCTTGGCTGCCTTCTTCGCCGTGGGCTTGGCCGGGGCATCCTTACCTGCCTCCGGCTCGCCGGCCGCCGGTTCGCCGGCCGCCGGCTGCCCGCCGGCGGTGTCACCCAGCCGGTCCACGCCGTACTTCAGGGCACCGGCGTAGATCTCGTCCGGGTCGAGCCGGCGCAGTTCCTCGGCCAGCAGCTCGGCGGTGTCCCGCCGCTTGAGCGCCACCGCGCGGTCGGGCTGGCCGTGTATCGAGAGCGTGGCCAGCGAACCGTCCGGGCGGTCCAGCACGATCGCACCGGTGCTGGACTCCATCCGTGCGGCCGTCAGCCCCGGGCCGTCGGACACCTTGCGGGTGACCGGGACCTGCAGCCGGTCGGCCAGCCACATGGCGAGCAGCTCGCAGCTGGGGTTGAACTCCTCGCCGGTGACCTCGGCCGAGGTCACCGTGCAGGGGGCCTGGTCGAGCGCCGCCGCCAGCATCGAGCGCCAGGGCGTGATGCGGGCCCAGGCCAGATCGGTGTCACCCGGGGTGTAGGTGTCAGCGCGCGCCGCCAGCTCCTCGATGGGCTGCTCGGCGGCGTAGGCATCGGTCACCCGGCGCTGGGCCAGCGCGCCGAGCGGGTCCTTGGCCGGGTCCAGCGGGGCGTTCACCGCCCACCAGACCACGACCGGTGCGTCCGGCAGCAGCAGCGGGAGCACCACCGACTGGGCGTGGTCGATCACATCGCCGTAGAGGCGGAGTATGACCGTCTCGCCGGTGCCGGCGTCCGTGCCGAGCCGGACCTCGGCGTCGAGGCGGGCCTTGGCGCGGTCGCGCGGCGACCGGCTGACCCGCTTGATGACGACGAGGGTGCGCGAGGGGTGCTCACGGGACGCGTCGTTGGCCGCCTTCAGGGCGTCGTAGGCGTTCTCCTCGTCGGTGACGATGACGAGGGTGAGCACCATGCCTATGGCCGGGGTGCCGATCGCGCGGCGTCCCTCGACCAGCGCCTTGTTGATCTTGCTGGACGTGGTTTCCGTCAAATCGATCTTCATGGCCGACGCCAGCTCCGTCCGTCTCGTGCGAGCATTTCGTCCGCCTCGGCGGGGCCCCAGCTGCCCGCCGGGTACTGCGCGGGCCTGCCGTGCTTCTCCCAGTACGTCTCGATCGGGTCGAGGATCCGCCAGGACTGCTCCACCTCCTCCACACGCGGGAAGAGGTTGGCGTCGCCGAGCAGCACATCGAGGATCAGCCGCTCGTAGGCCTCGGGGCTGGACTCCGTGAAGGACTCGCCGTAGGCGAAGTCCATCGACACGTCCCGTACCTCCATCGAGGTGCCCGGGACCTTGGAGCCGAACCTGACGGTCACGCCCTCGTCCGGCTGCACCCGGATGACCAGGGCGTTCTGCCCCAGTTCCTCGGTGGCGGTGCGGTCGAAGGGGGAGTGGGGCGCACGCTGGAAGACCACCGCGATCTCGGTGACGCGGCGGCCGAGGCGCTTGCCGGTGCGCAGGTAGAAGGGGACGCCCGCCCAGCGGCGGTTGTCGATCGACAGCTTGATCGCGGCATAGGTGTCGGTCTTCGACTTGGGGTCGATGCCGTCTTCCTGGAGGTAGCCGACGGCCTTCTCGCCGCCCTGCCAGCCCTCCGCGTACTGCGCGCGGACCGTCTCCTTGCCGAGGTCCTTGGGCAGCCGGACCGCGCCCAGCACCTTGGTCTTCTCCGCGACCAGCGCATCCGCCTCGAAGGAGGCGGGCTCCTCCATGGTGGTCAGCGCGAGCAGCTGGAGGAGGTGGTTCTGGATGACGTCACGGGCGGCGCCGATGCCGTCGTAGTAGCCGGCCCGGCCGCCGATGCCGATGTCCTCGGCCATCGTGATCTGGACGTGGTCGACATAGCTGCGGTTCCACAGCGGCTCGAACATCGTGTTGGCGAACCGCAGCGCCAGGATGTTCTGGACCGTCTCCTTGCCCAGGTAGTGGTCGATCCGGAAGACCTCGTGGGGCGGGAAGACCTCGTGGACGATCCGGTTGAGCTCCTGGGCGCTCTTCAGGTCGTGACCGAAGGGCTTCTCGATGACCGCGCGCCGCCAGGAGTCCTCCTTCTGGTCGGCCAGCCCGTGCTTCTTCAGCTGCTGGACGACCTGGGGGAAGAACTTCGGCGGTACGGACAGGTAGAAGGCGAAGTTGCCGCCGGTGCCCTGGGCCTTGTCGAGTTCGCTTATCGTCTCCTTCAGCGTCTCGAAGGCCTCGTCGTCGTCGAAGTTGCCCTGGACGAAGCGGCAGCCCTGGACCAGCTGCTGCCAGACCTCCTCGCGGAACGGCGTACGCGAGTGCTCCTTGACCGCCGCGTACACCTCCTGCGCGAAGTCCTCGTGTTCCCACTCGCGGCGGGCGAACCCGACGAGCGAGAAACCCGGCGGCAGCAGACCGCGGTTGGCCAGGTCGTAGACGGCGGGCATCAGCTTTTTACGGGACAAATCGCCCGTGACGCCAAAGATCACCAGGCCCGACGGCCCCGCGATACGCGGGAGCCGTCGGTCCAGGGCGTCACGAAGCGGGTTGGCTCCGTGTGCATCAGACAAGGGAGATCAGCCCTCCGAGGGAGCGAGGCGCTTGAGCTCCGCCTCCGTGGACTTGAGCAGGTCGTTCCAGGACGCCTCGAACTTCTCCACGCCCTCGTCCTCCAGGACCTGTACGACCTCGTCGTACGAGATCCCGAGCGCTTCGGTCGCCGCCAGGTCGGCCTTGGCGGCGTCGTAGCCGGCGCGCACGGTGTCACCGGTGATCCGGCCGTGGTCGGCGGTGGCCTCCAGGGTGGCCTCCGGCATGGTGTTGACCGTGCCCGGGGCGACCAGGTCCTCGACGTACAGGGTGTCCTTGAACGCGGGGTCCTTGACGCCGGTCGAGGCCCACAGCGGACGCTGCTTGTTGGCGCCGGCCTTGTCGAGGGCGGCCCAGCGCTCCGAGGAGAAGACCTCCTCGTACGCCTGGTAGGCCAGCCGGGCGTTGGCCAGCGCGGCCTTGCCCTTGAGGGCCTTGGCCTCGTCCGTGCCCAGCTTCTCCAGGCGCTTGTCGATCTCGGTGTCCACCCGGGACACGAAGAACGACGCGACCGAGCGGATCAGGGACAGGTCCAGGCCTGCGGCCTTGGCCTTCTCCAGGCCCGCCAGGTAGGCGTCCATGACCTCGCGGTAGCGCTCCAGCGAGAAGATGAGCGTGACATTGACGCTGATGCCCAGGCCGATGACCTCGGTGATCGCCGGGAGGCCCGCCTTGGTGGCCGGGATCTTGATCAGCGTGTTGGGGCGGTCCACCAGCCAGGCCAGCTGCTTGGCCTCGGCGATGGTCGGGACGGTGTGGTGTGCCAGGCGCGGGTCCACCTCGATGGAGACCCGGCCGTCTTGGCCGCCGGTGGCGTCGAAGACCGGGCGCAGGATGTCGGCGGCGTCGCGGACGTCCGCCGTCGTGATCATGCGGATGGCTTCCTCGACGGTGACCTTGCGGGCGGCGAGGTCGGCGAGCTGCTGCTCGTAGCCGTCGCCCGAGGAGATCGCCTTCTGGAAGATCGACGGGTTCGTCGTGACACCGACGACATGCTGCTGGTCGATCAGCTCGGCGAGGTTGCCGGACGTGATGCGCTTGCGCGACAGGTCGTCCAGCCAGATCGCGACGCCTTCGTCGGAGAGGCGCTTGAGTGCGTCTGTCATGGGTTCTGCATCTCCTACTTGTCGTGTACGGGCGTCGTCAGCGCGCGGCGGCTTCGAGAGATTCGCGGGCGGCGGAGGCGACCGCGTCGGCGGTGAAGCCGAACTCGCGGAACAGGGTCTTGGCATCGGCCGAGGCACCGAAGTGCTCCAGGGACACGATGCGCCCGGCGTCACCGACGAAGCGGTGCCAGGTCAGACCGATGCCGGCCTCGACGGCGACCCGGGCCCTGACGGACGGCGGGAGCACGCTGTCGCGGTAGGCCTGGTCCTGCTGGTCGAACCACTCGACCGACGGCATCGACACCACGCGGGTGGGCACGCCCTCGGCCTGCAGCTGCTCGCGCGCCTCGACGGCGAGCTGCAGCTCCGAGCCGGTACCGATCAGCACGACCTGCGGCGTGACGGTCTTGCCGTCGGCGTCCTCGGCCTCGAACCGGATGTAACCGCCCTTGGCCGTGTTCTCGTCGGCCGGGTACGTCGGCACGCCCTGACGGGTCAGCGCGAGGCCGTGCGGGGACCCCACGCCGTACTCCTTCGTCCAGCGCCGCAGGATCTCGCGCCAGGCGATGGCGGTCTCGTTGGCGTCGGCCGGGCGCACGAGGTTCAGGTTCGGGATGGCGCGCAGCGAGGCCAGGTGCTCGATCGGCTGGTGGGTCGGGCCGTCCTCGCCCAGGCCGATGGAGTCGTGCGTCCACACGTAGGTCACCGGCAGGTGCATCAGCGCGGACAGCCGGACGGCGTTGCGCATGTAGTCGGAGAACACCAGGAAGGTGCCGCCGTAGACCCGGGTGTTGCCGTGCAGCGTGATGCCGTTCATCTCCGCGGCCATGGAGTGCTCACGGATACCGAAGTGGATCGTGCGGCCGTACGGGTTCGCGCCCGGCAGCGGGTTGCCCTCGGGCAGGAACGACGAGGTCTTGTCGATCGTGGTGTTGTTCGAGCCCGCCAGGTCGGCGGAGCCGCCCCACAGCTCGGGGATGACCGCACCGAGCGCGTGCAGCACCTTGCCGGACGCGGCGCGGGTGGCCACGGCCTTGCCGGTCTCGAACGACGGGAGGTGGTCCTCCCAGCCCGCGGGCAGCTCGCCCGCGGCGACCCGGTCGAACTCCGCGGCGTGCCCGGGGTTCGTGGTGCGCCAGTCGGCGAACCTCTTGCCCCACTCCTTTTCGAGGTCACGGCCGCGGTCGAGGGCGGCGCGGGTGTGCGCCAGCACCTCCTCGGGGACCTCGAAGGACTTCTCCGGGTCGAAGCCGAGGACCCGCTTGGTGGCCGCGACCTCCTCCTCGCCCAGCGCCGAGCCGTGCGCGGCCTCGGTGTTCTGGGCGTTGGGGGCCGGCCAGGCGATGATCGAGCGCATCGCGATGAACGACGGGCGCCCGGTCTCGGCCTTGGCCGCCTCGATGGCGTGGTACAGCGCCTCGGGGTCCAGGTCGCCGTTGGCCTTCGGGGCCACCCGCTGGACGTGCCAGCCGTAGGCCTCGTAGCGCTTGCAGGTGTCCTCGGAGACCGCGGTCTCGGTGTCGCCCTCGATCGAGATGTGGTTGTCGTCCCACAGCATGATGAGGTTGCCGAGCTTCTGGTGGCCCGCGAGCGAGGAGGCCTCGGCGGAGATGCCTTCCTGCAGGCAGCCGTCACCGGCGATGGCGTAGATGTGGTGGTCGAAGGGCGAGCTGCCCTCGGGCGCCTCCGGGTCGAACAGACCGCGCTCGTAGCGGGCGGCCATCGCCATGCCCACCGCGTTGGCGACACCCTGGCCCAGCGGGCCGGTGGTCGTCTCCACGCCGGTGGTGTGGCCGTACTCGGGGTGGCCCGGCGTCTTCGAGTCCCAGGTGCGGAACGCCTTCAGATCGTCCAGCTCCAGGCCGTAACCGGCGAGGTAGAGCTGGATGTAGAGGGTCAGGCTGGAGTGGCCGGCGGAGAGGACGAACCGGTCGCGTCCGGTCCAGTTCGCGTCCGCCGGGTCGTGCCGCAGCAGCTTCTGGAAGAGAAGGTAGGCGGCCGGAGCCAGGCTCATGGCCGTACCCGGATGGCCGTTACCGACCTTCTGCACGGAATCCATGGCCAGGACACGGACCGTATCCACTGCCCGCTGATCCAGTTCGGTCCACTCGAGGTCTGTGGTGGTCGGCTTGGTGCTCACCCTGAGTCAGGGCTCCTCTCCACATGTCGAATGCCGCGGACGGTATGTCCGCCAGGCGGTGTCGAGCCTACCCCCGCAAGTGCGTGCGTCTTTTCGACGCTCAGTCGGTGTTTTCGGCGCTCAGTCGGTACGTGGGCGTCACGGCTGTCGCTTTGGGCAACCACCTCACCACCGGGGGCATTCCCGGCCCCGAGGCGAGGCCTTAGGACCAGACTGCCGGGCGGCGGTCGCGTTCGCCTCCCGAACGCCGGGCGGCCACCGGCCCGTGGATACCGTCGCCGCCCGTGCCCCGACGCCCAACACGACCCCACCCCCGCGAAGATCGCCATATGGCCAACGTCTAAAGTGGCGTGGTACGCGCAAGCCCTTCACCGGGTATTCACGGCCGGACGGGCTTGCAGGCCTTATCTCTTCCGCGGCAGAGGCCGCTGATGTTACTTCCAGGGGTGTGCGTGACGGCCGTCGAATCCCGTCCTGTGGGGGCGCTTTCTCCGGTCCCCGGGAGTCCTGGCGACCGGCCGCTCGGGGCCCGCGTCAAGGCGTTCGTGGCGCTGACCAAGCCGCGGGTCATCGAGCTGCTGCTGATGACCACGGTGCCGGTGATGTTCCTGGCGGCCAAGGGCGTGCCGGATCTGATGCTGGTGCTGGTGACCTGCATCGGCGGTTACCTCTCCGCCGGCGGCGCCGCCGCGTTCAACATGTACCTCGACCGCGACATCGACGCGCTGATGGACCGTACGTCCCAGCGTCCCCTGGTCACCGGCATGGTGAGCCCCCGCGAATGCCTGGTCTTCGCGACCGCGCTCGCGGTGGGCTCCACGGCCCTGTTCTGGTTCCTCGTCAACCCGCTGTCGGCGATGCTGTCGCTCGGTGCGCTGCTTTTCTATGTCGTCGTCTACACGATGATCCTCAAGCGGCGTACCTCCCAGAACATCGTCTGGGGCGGCATCGCGGGCTGTATGCCGGTCTTCATCGGCTGGTCGTCGGTGACGAACTCCGTCTCCTGGGCCTCGTTCATCCTCTTCCTCGTCATTTTCTTCTGGACGCCGCCGCATTACTGGCCGCTGTCGATGAAGGTCAAGGACGACTACGAGCGCGCCGGGGTGCCGATGCTGCCGGCCGTCGCGGGCAACAAGGTCGTCGCGCGCCAGATCGTCGCCTACAGCTGGGTGATGGTGGCCGTCTCGCTGCTGCTGCAGCCGCTGGGCTACACGGGCTGGTTCTACACCGCCGTCGCGGTCGTCTGCGGCGCCTTCTGGCTCAAGGAGGCGCACGGTCTGCAGTCCCGCGCCAAGGCCGGGATCACGGGCGCCAAGCTCAAGGAGATGCGGCTGTTCCACTGGTCCATCACCTATGTGTCGCTGCTGTTCGTCGCCGTCGCCGTGGATCCCTTCCTTCGTTGATTACCGATGGGTAGCATGTCGGTATGGCAGACACCCAGCAGGCGGACGAGCAGACGGAGACGGCGGCCGACGTGAAGGCCGCGGCACGCACCGACAAGAGGGCCGGCAAGCACGCGGACCGGCTCGCCAAGCAGATCCGCGCCTTCGCCGCCACGCACGGCGGCAGCGCCGAGGGCCAGCTCGCGCACATCGGCCGGGGCCGCACCCGGATCGCGCTCGTCGGGGCCGACGGCGAGTGGGGCAACCTCGTCGCGGACACCTTCGGCTCCGCCAAGGACGCCGCCGCCAAGGCCGGCCTCACGCTCCAGGACGACTTCGACGGCGACCTTGCCGCCAAGGTCCGTACCGGCCGCTACGAGTGGTCCCGGATGGCGGGCATCCAGGTGGGCGGCCCGTCCAACGGCTGACGGCCCGGAACCCGCGCGCCGTGCGCCGGAGCGCACGCCGGAAGCGGAGCCCGCTACCTCACCACCTCCTCGCCCGTTAAGCCCACCAGGTGTGGCGCTCCGGCCGCGCCCGGCGGGCCTACGGCGAGGAGGAGCGGATGGACGGCCTCGTGCCGCTCATCGATCAGCACAGCCATGGCGCGGTGCACGGTGAGCTCGGACTCGGCTCCTTCGAGACGCACCTCGCCGCCGCGGTCGGTGCCCACGGCCCGGCCCCCGCGGGCACCAGCTACTTCGACAGCTTCACGGGCCTTGCGATACGCCGCTGGTGCCCCCCGCTGCTCGGCCTGGAACCGCAGTGCCCGCCCGCCAGCTACCTGGCCCGCAGGCGCGAGGTCGGCGCCTACCGGGCCGGCCGTCTGCTGCTGCGCGGCTCCGGCATCGGCACGTTCCTGCTGGAGACCGGCACCCCCGACGCCCTGACCTCGGCCGGTGAACTCGCCACCGCAGCCGAAGCCGGGGCCCACGAGGTCGTCCGGCTCGAACCCCTCGCCGAGCAGGTCGCCGACACCTCCGGCAGCGTCGACTCCTTCCTCGGCTACACCTCCGAGGCCCTGTACGCAGCGGCCCAGCACACCACCGCCTTCGCCTCCGGCGCCACTTACTGCGACGGGCACGCGCCCGAAGCGGGAGAGGTACGGCGTGCGGCGGACCGCTGGCTGCGCGGGCGCCGTCCGGGGGAGCGGCTGGGGGAGCCCGTGCTCGTACGGCATCTGCTGTGGAGCGCGGTGGCGACCGGCCTCCCGGTGCAGCTGCACTGCCCCGATCCGCGGCCGCTGGCGGCCTTCCTGCGCGCCACGGCCGGCACCGGCTCGGCTCTCGTCCTGCTGCCGCGGGCGCCGCACCACCGGTGGGCGGCGGAGCTCGCCGCGGTGCACGCCCATGTGTACGCGGACGCCGGGCCCCGCCCTGGGGACACGCTCGGCCGGGCACCGTTCGGCAAGCTGCTGTTCTCCTCGGGCGCCCGCGGGCTGCCCGAGCTGTATGTGACCGGCGCCCGGTGCTTTCTGCGGGCCATGGGCCGCCTCGTACGGGAGTGGGCCGACGAGGGGCTGTGCGGCGCCGAGGACGGGCGCCGGATCACCGAGATGGTCGGGTCGGGGACCGCGCGCCGGATCTACCGGCTGAGTGCGGAGGCCGGCTGAGGCTCCGGTGCCTCCTGCGCGGCGGAGGAGGGAGCGGACTCGTCGGGGTCCCCTTCCGGGAGCGGCCCGCGGTCGCGCAACGACAGGCAGACCCGCAGCACCCAGATCCACACCAGGGACGACCCCAGCATGTGGAAGCCGATGACGATTTCGGGCAGGCCCATGAAGTACTGGACGTAGCCGATGACGCCCTGCAGGGCGAGGCAGGCGAACAGCTCCAGGACCAGCCGCCGCGGGGCGGCCGGCGCCTTGACGGCGCGCAGCGTGAACCACAGGGCGACGGACAGGCCGACGACGATGTAGACGAAGTCCACGTGGAGCTGGGTGATCTCCTGCCAGTCCAGCGGGATGCGGTGCACCTTCCTGGCGTCGCCCGCGTGCGGGCCCGCGCCGGTGACGACCGTGCCGATGACGGTGAGCGCGGCGGTCGCCCCCACCAGCAGCCAGGCCAGCTGCCGCACCGGCCGGGCGACCACATCACGTGGCGTGTCATCGCCCTCGCACGCGCGCTTCCAGGACAGCACGGCGACCGTGAGCAGCGCCGTGGCCGCGAGGAAGTGCGAGCTGACGATGTACGGGTTGAGTCCGGTGAGGACGGTGACGCCGCCGACGACGGCGTTGCTCATGACGAGCCAGAACTGCGCCCAGCCCAGGCGGGTGAGCGAACGGCGCCGGGGGTGACGGGCGCGGGCGGCGATGATGAACACCCCGACGACCGCGCACAGCACATAGGTCAGCATGCGGTTGCTGAACTCGATGAGCCCGTTGATGCCCATCGCGGCGGTCGGCGTCAGGCTGTCCGGCGTGCACTTGGGCCAGGTCGAGCAGCCCAGTCCGGACTGGGAGAGCCGGACGGCGCCCCCGGTGACGACGATGATCACGGCCATCACCACGGTGGCCAGCGCGGCCCGTCGTACCAAGGCCGCGGACGGCTGCCAGCGGCGGGCGATCAGCTCAAGGGGGTTCAGCGATTTCGGCACGGGAGACATCGTAAGCGGGCCCTTGTGCAAGTTTTCACGAGGGGTGTGCCGGGCGACGGTCCGCACGCGGAACCGCTCGGAGGCACGGCCGCCCGGCGGCTCACTCCCAGCGGAAGAAGCGGGCCGCCGTGCCCAGCCCCAGCACCGACCAGACCGCCAGGATGCCCAGGTCCCGCCAGGGGATCTGGGCGCCGTGCTGGAGGACGTCGCGCAGCCCGTCCGACAGCGCCGCGATCGGCAGCAGCCCGAGCACGCTCTGAGCGGCCTCGGGGAACTTGTCCAGCGGAACGATCACGCCGCCGCCGACCAGCAGCAGCAGGAACACCAGGTTGGCCGCCGCGAGGGTGGCCTCCGCCTTGAGCGTGCCGGCCATCAGCAGGCCCAGGCCCGAGAAGGCGGCCGTGCCCAGCAGGAGGAGCAGCAGCACCGAGAGCGGGTTGCCGTGCGGGGACCAGCCCAGCGCCAGCGCCACGGCCGTCAGCAGCACGGTCTGCAGCACCTCGGTGACCAGCACCGCGCAGGTCTTGGCGGTCATCAGCCCCCAGCGCGGCAGCGGCGAGACGGCGAGCCGCTTGAGCACGCCGTAGCGCCGTTCGAAGCCGGTCGCGATGGCCTGGCCGGTGAAGGCGGTCGACATCACGGCGAGCGCCAGGATGCCGGGCGCCAGGAAGTCCACGGCGCTGCCCTTGCCGCCGGCCGTGCCGGTGGGCACCGCGATGATGTCGACGGCGGAGAACAGCACCAGCAGCAGCGTCGGGATGATGACGGTCAGCAGCAGCTGCTCGCCGTTGCGCAGCAGCATCCTGGTCTCCAGGGCCGCCTGCGCGCGGATCATCCGGGGCAGCGGGGCGGCACCGGGGCGCGGGGTGAACGTACCGGTGCCGGCGGCGGTGCCGTTTCCGGCCTCCAGGGCGGTCATGCGCGCAGCTCCTTGCCGGTGAGCTCCAGGCTGTGCTTACCCGGGGGGCGCCCCCCGGACCCCCGACCGAAAATCGTGTGGCCGTGATTCATGAGCGCAGCTCCTTGCCGGTGAGCTCCAGGAAGACGTCCTCCAGGGTGTGGCGCTCGACGGCTATCGCGTCGGGCATCACGCCGTTCTGGGCGCACCAGGAGGCGACGGTGGCCAGCAGCTGCGGGTTGACCTTGCCGTGGACGCGGTAGACGCCGGAGGCCGGTTCCGTGGCGGCGCTGTCGGCGGGCAGCGCCTTGAGCAGCGAGGCGATGTCGAGGCCGGGACGGCCGGTGAAGCGCAGGCTGTTCTCCGCGCCGCCGCGGCACAGCGCGTCCGGGGTGCCCTGGGCGATCACCCGGCCGCCGTCGATGATCGCGACATCGTCGGCCAGTTGCTCGGCCTCGTCCATGAAGTGGGTGGTCAGCACGGTGCTGACGCCGTCGGCGCGCAGCTCCCGCACGAGGTCCCAGGTGGCGTGCCGGGCCTGCGGGTCAAGGCCGGCCGTGGGCTCGTCGAGGAAGACGAGTTCGGGGCGGCCGACCACGGCCATCGCCAGCGCGAGGCGCTGCTGCTGGCCGCCGGACAGCCGCCGGTAGGGCGTCCGGCCGCAGCTGCCCAGACCGAGCCGGTCGATGAGCCCGCCGACGTCGAGGGGGTGGGCGTGCAGGGTGGCGGTGTGCCGCAGCATCTCCTCCGCCTTGGCGCCCGCGTAGACGCCGCCGGACTGCAGCATCACGCCGATCCGCGGCCGCAGCGCCGCGGCGTCGGCGACCGGGTCCAGGCCCAGGACCCGGACGTGGCCGGCGTCCGGGCGGCGGTAGCCCTCGCAGGTCTCGACCGTGGTGGTCTTGCCGGCGCCGTTGGGGCCGAGCACGGCGGTCACCGCGCCGCGTGCGACGGTCAGGTCGAGGCCGTCCACGGCGGTCTTGGTCCCGTACCGCTTGACCAGGCCGACGATCTCGACGGCAGGCTCTCGTCCGGGGGGCCGGGGGTCGCCCCCCGGGGAGGTGCTGGGCATGGCGGGCAGTCTACGGAGAGTGGCGGGGGGCTCTTCAACGGGGGCGCCGGTGCTTTTCCGCGCCCGGGTACGCAATCCGGCGGTATGCGGGCCTGTCGGTTCCACCGCCCCGCGCGCCCGGTGCGCCGCACCGGGCGGGTCCGTCCCGTCGCAGGTCGGCAGCGCTTTCGGGCTCGGAAGGTACTTGAATTTAGGGCAGCCTAAGTGATAGAGGCCACCCGTCCGTGATCCGGACGAGGCTTGTACAGCTTCGACGAATTACGCAACAATGACGTTGTGAAATACGCGAGCGAGGATCAGGAAGGGCCCGCGGTCGACCCGACCGCAGGGCCGGCCGCCTCCGCGCCCGAGCAGGCTGAGCAGCGCGCGGCGGCCGCCGCGCCCGCCCCGGCGCCGCACGACGAACAGCAGGGCACCCGCAACCGGGTCGCCCGCTCCATCCTCGACCACGGTCCGTCCACCGCGGCCGAGCTGGCCCTGCGGCTGCGGCTGACCCAGGCCGCGGTGCGCCGGCATCTGGACGCGCTGGTCGCCGAGGGCGTCGTCGAGCCCCGCGAGAAGCGGGTCTACGGCGCGCGTGGCCGCGGCCGCCCGGCGAAGTCCTTCGCCCTCACCGACTGCGGACGGGACGCCTTCGACCAGGCCTACGATCAGCTCGCCTCCGATGCGCTGCGCTGGATCGCGCAGAGCGCGGGCGGCGGCGAGCAGGGCGAGGCCGCCGTCGCGGCATTCGCCCGCGCCCGGCTCGCGGCCCAGGCCGAGGGCTACCGCAGGGCGGTCGAGAGCGCGGAGCCGCAGGCCCGTACCGAGGCCCTGGCGAAGGCATTGACCGCGGACGGGTACGCTGCTACGGCGCGCAGCGCCCCCAATCCCCAGCTCGGTGAACAGCTCTGCCAGCACCACTGCCCGGTCGCCCATGTCGCCGAGCAGTACCCGCAGCTGTGCGAGGCGGAGACCGAGGTCTTCTCCCGATTGCTCGGGACCCACGTACAGCGGCTTGCCACCATCGCCCATGGCGACGGGGTGTGCACGACCTTCATCCCGAAGGCCGGTGCCGGCAAGGCCGCGCACAGCACCGCACGCACCAGCAAGACCACCACAGCATCTGCAAGCACGGCCGGGAGGAACCCCGCATGACGCTCCCCACGGAGACTGCTCACCCCGAGCTCGAGGGTCTGGGCAAGTACGAATACGGCTGGGCCGACTCCGACGTGGCCGGCGCTTCCGCCAAGCGCGGTCTCTCCGAGGCCGTCGTCCGCGACATCTCGGCGAAGAAGAACGAGCCGGAGTGGATGCTCAAGCTCCGTCTCAAGGGCCTGAAGCTGTTCGACAAGAAGCCCATGCCGAACTGGGGCTCGGACCTGTCGGGCATCGACTTCGACAACATCAAGTACTTTGTCCGCTCCACGGAGCAGCAGGCCGCCTCCTGGGAGGACCTGCCCGAGGACATCAAGAACACCTACGACAAGCTGGGCATCCCCGAGGCGGAGAAGCAGCGCCTGGTCGCCGGTGTCGCCGCGCAGTACGAGTCCGAGGTCGTCTACCACCAGATCCGCGAGGACCTGGAGGCGCAGGGCGTCCTGTTCCTGGACACGGACACCGCGCTCAAGGAGCACCCGGAGATCTTCCAGGAGTACTTCGGCACGGTCATCCCGGTCGGCGACAACAAGTTCGCGTCGCTGAACACCGCGGTGTGGTCCGGCGGCTCGTTCATCTACGTCCCCAAGGGTGTCCACGTCGACATCCCGCTGCAGGCCTACTTCCGGATCAACACCGAGAACATGGGCCAGTTCGAGCGGACGCTGATCATCGTCGACGAGGACGCCTACGTCCACTACGTCGAGGGCTGCACCGCGCCGATCTACAAGTCCGACTCGCTGCACTCCGCGGTCGTCGAGATCATCGTGAAGAAGGGCGGCCGCTGCCGCTACACGACCATCCAGAACTGGTCGAACAACGTCTACAACCTGGTGACCAAGCGCGCCGTCGCCTACGAGGGCGCGACCATGGAGTGGGTCGACGGCAACCTCGGCTCCAAGGTGACGATGAAGTACCCCGCCGTCTACCTGATGGGCGAGCACGCCAAGGGCGAGACCCTGTCCATCGCCTTCGCGGGCGAGGGCCAGCACCAGGACGCCGGCTCCAAGATGGTCCACATGGCGCCGAACACCTCCTCCAACATCGTCTCCAAGTCGGTGGCGCGAGGCGGCGGCCGGACCTCCTACCGCGGTCTGGTCGAGATCGGCGAGGGCGCCGCGGGCTCCAAGTCCAACGTGCTGTGTGACGCCCTCCTGGTGGACACCATCTCGCGCTCGGACACCTACCCCTACGTCGACGTCCGCGAGGACGATGTCTCCATGGGCCACGAGGCGACCGTCTCCAAGGTCAGCGAGGACCAGCTCTTCTACCTGATGGCGCGTGGCCTGTCCGAGGACGAGGCCATGGCGATGATCGTGCGCGGCTTCGTCGAGCCGATCGCCCGTGAGCTGCCGATGGAGTACGCGCTGGAGCTGAACCGGCTGATCGAGCTGCAGATGGAAGGCGCGGTCGGCTGACGGCCCCGGCACACTCAACGACCGACGCGGCGGCCGTCCTGCGGGCAGGCCGAGGATCGCAACCAGAAAGCGAGCACTACAACAGCCATGGCTGAGGCTCAGAACATCCCGGCCGGTTCCACGACCACCGGATCCCTTGCGGTGGCCGCGGAGTCCACCGTCGCCACCCGGATGAGCGCCCCGCCGTCCTACGACGTGGCGGACTTCCCGGTGCCGCACGGCCGCGAGGAGGAGTGGCGCTTCACGCCCCTCGCGCGCCTCAAGGGCCTGCACGACGGCAGCGCCGAGGCGGGCGGTCCCGACCTGAAGATCGACATCACCGCTCCGGAGGGTGTCACCCACGAGCTGGTCGACCGCGACGACCCGCGGGTCGGCAAGGCCGGCACGCCCGTCGACCGGGTCGCCGCGCAGGCGTACAGCTCGTTCGAGAAGGCGTCGGTGATCTCGGTCCCCAAGGAGGCGCAGCTCTCCGAGCCGATCCGGATCACCGTCCACGGTGAGGGCGGCACGGCCTACGGCCACCAGGTCATCGAGCTCGGCGCGTTCGCCGAGGCGGTCGTGGTCATCGACCACACCGGTGACGCGGTGCTCGCCGCCAATGTCGACTACCTCCTCGGGGACGGCGCCAAGCTGACCGTCGTCTCCGTCCAGGACTGGGACGACCACGCCGTCCACACCGGGCAGCACAACGCCCTGGTCGGCCGGGACGCCGGCTTCAAGTCCGTGATCGTCACCTTCGGCGGCGACCTCGTCCGGCTGCACCCGCGCGTCACCTACGCGGGCCCCGGCGGCGAGGCCGAGTTCTACGGTCTGTACTTCACCGAGCAGGGCCAGCACCACGAGCACCGGCTCTTCGTCGACCACGAGGCGTCCAACTGCCGCTCCAACGTCGTCTACAAGGGCGCGCTGCAGGGCGACGACGCGCACGCCGTGTGGATCGGTGACGTGCTGATCCGCGCCTCGGCCACCGGCACCGACACCTACGAGCTCAACCGCAACCTCGTCCTCACGGACGGCGCGCGGGTCGACTCGGTCCCCAACCTGGAGATCGAGACCGGCGAGATCGTCGGCGCCGGCCACGCCTCCGCGACCGGCCGTTTCGACGACGAACAGCTCTTCTACCTCATGGCCCGCGGTATCCCGGCCGACGAGGCCCGCCGGCTGGTCGTGCGCGGCTTCTTCGCCGAGCTGGTCCAGCAGATCGGCCTCCCGGACGTCGAAGAGCGTCTGATGAGCAAGATCGAGGCCGAGCTGGAAGCGTCCGCGGCATGACGTACGTACGCGCAGCGGCGCTGAGCGAGCTGGAGGAGGACACCCCCAAGCGGGTGGAGCTCGACGGCACGCCCGTTTCCCTGGTCCGCACCGAGGGCGAGGTGTTCGCGATCAACGACATCTGCTCGCATGCGAACGTCTCCCTCTCCGAGGGCGAGGTCGAGGACTGCTCGATCGAGTGCTGGCTGCACGGTTCGAGCTTCGACCTGCGCACCGGCAAGCCGAACGGCCTTCCCGCGACGCGCCCCGTCCCCGTATACCCCGTCAAGATCGAAGGGGACGACGTGCTCGTCTCCGTCACCCAGGAGTCCTGAGTTCCCCATGGCAACGCTTGAGATCCACGACCTGCACGTCTCCGTCGAGGCCGAGAACGGCCCGCGCGAGATCCTGAAGGGCGTCGACCTGACCGTGAAGCAGGGCGAGACGCACGCCATCATGGGCCCCAACGGCTCCGGCAAGTCGACCCTCGCCTACTCCCTCGCGGGTCACCCCAAGTACACGATCACCGGTGGCACCGTCACCCTCGACGGCGAGAACGTCCTGGAGATGTCCGTCGACGAGCGCGCGCGGGCCGGCGTCTTCCTCGCCATGCAGTACCCGGTCGAGGTGCCCGGCGTCTCGGTCTCCAACTTCCTGCGCACCTCCGCGACCGCGATCCGCGGCGAGGCCCCCAAGCTGCGGCTGTGGGTCAAGGAGGTCAAGGAGGCCATGGAGCGCCTGCAGATGGACCCCGCCTTCGCCGAGCGCAACGTCAACGAGGGCTTCTCCGGCGGTGAGAAGAAGCGCCACGAGATCCTCCAGCTGGAGCTGCTGAAGCCCGCCATCGCGATCCTCGACGAGACCGACTCCGGTCTGGACGTCGACGCGCTGCGCACCGTCTCCGAGGGCGTCAACCGCGTCCGCGAGACCGGCGAGGTCGGCACCCTGCTGATCACCCACTACACGCGCATCCTGCGCTACATCAAGCCCGACCACGTCCACGTCTTCGCCAACGGCCGGATCGCCGAGTCCGGCGGCGCCGAGCTCGCCGACAAGCTGGAGGCCGAGGGCTACGAGGCTTACACGAAGGGTGGCGCAACCGCGTGACACAGCTGCCGGGCCTCCTCGACACAGAGGCGATCCGTAAGGACTTCCCCATCCTGGATCGTCAGATCCACGACGGCCGGAAGGTCGTGTACCTGGACAACGCGGCGACCTCGCAGAAGCCGCGTCAGGTCCTCGACGCCCTGAACGCCTACTACGAACGTCACAACGCCAACGTCCACCGCGGCGTGCATGTGCTCGCCGAGGAGGCCACGGCGCTGTACGAGGGCGCGCGCGACAAGGTCGCCGCCTTCATCAACGCGCCGAGCCGCGACGAGGTGATCTTCACCAAGAACGCCTCGGAGTCGCTCAACCTCGTGGCCAACATGCTCGGCTGGGCCGAAGAGCCCTACCGCGTGGACCGCGAGACCGAGATCGTCATCACGGAGATGGAGCACCACTCCAACATCGTCCCGTGGCAGCTGCTCTCGCAGCGCACCGGCGCGAAGCTGAAGTGGTTCGGCATCACCGACGACGGACGTCTCGACCTGTCCAACATCGACGAGATCATCACGGAGCAGACGAAGATCGTCTCCTTCACGCTGGTCTCCAACATCATGGGCACCATCAACCCGGTCGAGACGATCATCCGCCGTGCCCAGGAGGTCGGCGCGCTGGTCTGCATCGACGCCTCGCAGGCCGCCCCGCACATGGTGCTGGACGTCCAGGCGCTGCAGGCCGACTTCGTGGCCTTCACCGGCCACAAGATGTGCGGTCCGACCGGTATCGGTGTGCTGTGGGGCCGCCAGGAGCTGCTGGAGGACCTTCCGCCGTTCCTCGGCGGCGGTGAGATGATCGAGACCGTCTCGATGCACTCCTCGACCTATGCGCCCGCGCCGCACAAGTTCGAGGCCGGTACGCCCCCGATCGCCCAGGCCGTCGGCCTCGGCGCGGCCGTGGACTACCTCGCCTCGGTCGGCATGGACAACATCGCCGCGCATGAGCACGCGATCACCGAGTACGCCGTCAAGCGGCTGCTGGAGGTCCCCGACCTGCGCATCATCGGCCCGAGCACGGCCGAGGACCGCGGGGCGACGCTCTCCTTCACGCTCGGTGACATCCATCCGCACGATGTCGGCCAGGTGCTGGACGAGCAGGGCATCGCGGTCCGCGTGGGTCACCACTGCGCACGGCCGGTCTGCCTGCGCTTCGGAATTCCTGCGACCACGCGAGCGTCGTTCTATCTGTACTCCACGCCCGCCGAGGTCGACGCCTTGGTCGAGGGCCTGGAGCACGTCCGCAACTTCTTCGGTTAAAAAGACCCAGCCGGTTAACAAGCACAGCGGATGAGGACGAGGACTGACTGAGCCGTGAAGCTGGATTCCATGTACCAGGACGTCATCCTGGACCACTACAAGCACCCGCACGGGCGCGGTCTTCGGGACGGCGACGCCGAGGTGCACCATGTCAACCCCACGTGCGGTGACGAGATCACGCTGCGCGTGCGGCTCGACGGCGCGACGATTGAGGATGTGTCCTACGAGGGCCAGGGCTGCTCCATCAGCCAGGCCAGCGCGTCGGTGCTCAACGACCTCCTGGTCGGCAAGGAGCTCGGCGAGGCGCAGAAGATCCAGGAGACCTTCCTGGAGCTGATGCAGTCCAAGGGACAAGTCGAGCCGGATGACGCCATGGAGGAGGTGCTGGAGGACGCGGTGGCGTTCGCCGGCGTCTCCAAGTACCCGGCGCGTGTGAAGTGCGCGCTGCTCAGCTGGATGGCCTGGAAGGACGCCACGGCCAAGGCCCTCTCCGAGGAGGCGAAGACCGCATGACCGAGACTCCGACCACCACCAAGCCGGCCTCGGAGGAAGAGGTCCGCGAGGCGCTGTACGACGTCGTCGACCCCGAGCTGGGTATCGATGTCGTCAACCTGGGGCTGATCTACGGCATTCACGTCGACGACGCCAATATCGCCACCATCGACATGACGCTGACCTCCGCGGCCTGCCCGCTGACCGACGTCATCGAGGACCAGGCGAAGTCCGCCACGGACGGCATCGTCAGCGAACTGAAGATCAACTGGGTCTGGATGCCCCCGTGGGGCCCGGACAAGATCACCGACGACGGCCGCGAGCAGCTGCGCGCGCTGGGCTTCAACGTCTGACGAGATCTCCTGAGCGATACGGCCGTGCCCGCCAGTCACCACTGGCGGGCACGGCCGTATCGCGTGCCGGGCGAAGAGGCCCCGCACGCATATGTACGCCCGTACGCAACGTTGTGTACGCTCGTACACATGGTCTGTCTGACGCTCGCCGGCGCGATCCTCTCCGAGGTGCTGGCGACCACCGCGATGAAGTACAGCAACGGCTTCAGCAAGCTGTGGCCCTCGCTGGCCACCGCGCTGGGCTATCTGCTCGCCTTCGCGCTGCTCGCCCAGACGCTCAAATCGATGAGCGTCGGCACCGCGTACGCCATCTGGGCCGGTGCCGGAACGGCGCTGATCGCCGCGATCGGGATGGTGTTCCTGGGGGAGAGCACCAGTGCGCTGAAGATCCTCGGCGTACTGCTGGTCATCGCGGGTGTCGTGGTGCTCAATCTGGACGGGGCGCACTGATGGCCCGGCGCTACGACCCGGACCGGCGGCAGCGGATCATCGACGCGGCGATCGCCGTGGTCGGTGAGCGCGGGATCGCCGGGCTCAGCCACCGCGCGGTGGCCGCCGCGGCGGATGTCCCGCTCGGCTCGACCACGTACCACTTCGCGACCCTGGACGAGCTGCTGGTCGCCGCGCTGCGGCAGTCCAACGTCGTGTGCCTGGCCGACTTCGCGCGCTGGGTCGACGGCATCGACCCGGCGGCACCGCTCGCCGAGGAGGTCGCGAGGCTGGTCGAGGAGACACTGAGCGGCGACCGCAGGCGGATGGAGCTGGAGTACGAGCTGTATCTGGCGGCGCTGCGGCACGAGGCGGTGCGGCCGATCGCTGCCGAATGCCTGGACGAGATGGTGCGGCTGCTCGGAGCGCGGATCGGCGACCTGCGCACGGCACGGACGGTGGTGGCCCTCACCGACGGGCTGGTGCTGCAGCATCTGCTGACCGGGCAGCCCTTCGACCCCGAGGCGGTACGGGCCGGGCTGGCCGGGGTGCTGGGCTGAACCGGCCCGGCCGTCGGGCGGGCTTCGGCGGACCGGTGGAGGAGCCCCACGGACCGGCCCGTCCGCTGAGACCGGTTCGCCTCGGCGGGCGCCCTCCGGTTAGGTTTCGGACATGACCGATGCTGCTGTTTCCGCTCCCCGTACGACCGGCGCCGTCGCCGCCGGGCTCGCCACCGTCACCTCCGACGGCACCGTTCTCGACACCTGGTTCCCGGCGCCCGAGCTGGTCGGTGCGCCCGGCCCGGCCGGCACCCAGCACCTCGACGACGAGCGCGCCACCGAACTGCTGGGCGCCGCCGTGCTCAAGGCGATCGGCCCCGACCCGGTCCGTGGCGTCGAGGTCGTCGCCGTCCGTACGGTCATCGCCTCCCTCGACGACAAGCCGCTGGACGCGCACGACGCCTACCTCCGCCTCCACCTGCTCAGCCACCGGCTGGTCAAGCCGCACGGACAGAACCTGGAGGGCCTTTTCGGGCTGCTGTCCAACGTCGCCTGGACCTCGCTGGGCCCGGTGGCCGTCGACCAGGTGGAGACGGTGCGGCTGAACGCCCGCGCCGAGGGCCTGCATCTGATGGTCACCAGCATCGACAAGTTCCCCCGGATGACCGACTACGTCGCGCCCACCGGGGTGCGGATCGCGGACGCCGACCGGGTGCGCCTGGGTGCGCACCTCGCGGCCGGCACCACCGTCATGCATGAGGGCTTCGTCAACTTCAACGCCGGGACGCTGGGCACCTCCATGGTCGAGGGCCGGATCAGCGCGGGCGTGGTCATCGGCGACGGCTCCGACATCGGCGGCGGCGCCTCCACCATGGGCACCCTCTCGGGCGGCGGCAAGCAGATCATCTCCATCGGCGAGCGCTGCCTGCTGGGCGCGGAGTCGGGCATCGGCATCGCGCTCGGCGACGAGTGCGTGGTCGAGGCCGGGCTGTACGTGACCGCCGGTACCCGTGTCACGCTGCCCGACGGCCAGATCGTCAAGGCCCTGGAGCTCTCCGGCGCGGACAACATCCTCTTCCGCCGCAACTCCACCACCGGCACCGTCGAGGCCCGCCCGAACAAGGCGACCTGGGGCGGCCTCAACGAGGTGCTGCACAGCCACAACTGAGCATCGGCGGTCGTGACCTGCGGCCGCGTCATCGATCAATGCCCTGATCTGCTGCTGCGTGGTCGGCAGTGGTCGACGTTGATCATCGTTGAGCGCCCTTCCGCGGCCCGAGGACGGCCCCGGGAGGGCGCTCACGCGATGGGGAACCTGCTTTTGCCTTGGAGGCGACGCGGCTGCCCAAAGGTGTGGAGCCGACCAGCATGAGCGGCCCGGCGGCAGATCCGCCGGGCCGCTTCCCGTTGCCGCCTCCGCAGGCCTCGGCAGGGCTTCCGCACGCCCGGGCACCGCCCCCGTCCCCGCCCCGGCCGGACGCCGCTAGGCTTTGCGCTATGCGTGATCTTGCAGCGGGGATGCGGTATCTGGGTAAGGGGCAGCGCTGGGTCGCCCAGCACGGCCGGTGGTGGGGATTCGGGCTGATCCCGGCGCTGATCGCGCTGGTGCTGTACGCCGTGGTGCTCACCGTGCTCGCCCTCTGGTCCGGCGATATCGCGGCCTGGGCGACGCCGTTCGCCGACGACTGGGGCTCGCCCTGGCAGGGGCTGCTGCGCGGAGTCTTCGTGGCGCTGCTGTTCGCCGGCGGGCTGATGCTGTCGGTGCTGACGTTCACCGCCGTCACCCTGCTGATCGGCGACCCCTTCTACGAGTCGCTGTCGGAGAAGGTCGAGGAGTCCGAGGGGCACTGCCCGCCGTCCCCGGACCGCCCGCTGTGGCAGGAGATCTGGATCGCCCTGCGCGACAGCGTCCATGTGCTGCTGCGGGCCGCCGGGTTCGGGATCCTGCTGTTCGCCCTCGGGTTCGTGCCCTTCCTCGGGCAGACGGTGGTGCCCGCCGTCGGCTTCTGCGTCTCCGGCTTCTTCCTCACCGTCGAGCTGACCTCGGTGGCCCTGCAGCGCCGGGACATACCGGTGCGGGAGCGGCTGCGGCTGCTGCGGGGCCGTAAGGCGCTCGCGGTCGGCTTCGGCACTCCGGTCGTGCTGCTGTTCCTGATCCCGTTCGTCGCGGTGGTGCTGATGCCGGGCGCGGTGGCCGGCGCGACGCTGCTCGTACGGGACCTGGTGGCGGACGAGGAGGAGCCGCCCGCGCCGGACCGGGACGCGGTCGCGGCGGGGCACGACCCGGCCGCCGGCGCGGCGTACGGACAGCCGGGCGCGCCGTACGCGCAGCCGGGCGGCTTCGGGGCGGCGCCTGCGCCCTACCCCGCTAACCAGGGACAGCCGCGGGCACCGCAGCAGTATCCCCGTCCGCAGTCCGGTCCAGGGTCGTCTGCAGCGCGTCCGCCAGCCGCCTGGTGAGCTCGGCGTCCGCCGCCAGCAGGGGGCCGCGGACCGGGCCCGCGGGCAGGCCGAGGTGGTTGAGCAGCGCCTTCACGGTGACCGCGCCGGGGTGCTCGCCGCCGGTCACCGCCTCGATGAGCGGGATCAGCGCGAGCTGACGGCGGGTCGCCCCGGCCGTGTCGCCGGCGTCGAAGGCGTCCAGTACGGCGCGCACCGCCCGGGGTGCGGCATTGCCGGCGGTGCTGACGCAGCCGGCACCGCCGAGCGCACGGAGCGGCAGGATCTGTTCGTCGCAGCCCGCGTAGTAGGCCAGGCCCGTCGCGGCCAGCACCTTCGCCGACTTCAGCGGGTCGTAGGCGCAGTCCTTGACCGCCGCGATCCGCGGATGGGCGGCCAGCCGCAGCAGCGTTCCGGCGGCCAGCGCGGTGCCGGTGCGGCCCGGGATGTCGTAGAGCATCACCGGCAGTCCGGTGGCGTCCGCGGCCGTCCGCAGATGGTGGGTGACGGCCTCCTGGGTGGGCCGTGAGTAATAGGGCGTGACCACCAACAGGCCATGGGCGCCCGCCCGTTCGGCGCTGCGGGCCAAAGCGGTGGAGTGGCGGGTGTCGCTGGTGCCGATCCCGGCGGTGATCCGGGCCCGGTCGCCGACGGCCTCGACCACGGCCCGCAGCAGGGTCTCCTTCTCGGCGTCCGAGGTCGTCGGGGACTCCCCGGTGGTGCCGCTCAGCACCAGGGCGTCGCAGCCGCCGTCGTCGACGAGATGGGTGGCGAGCCGCTGAGCGCCGTCGGCGTCGAGCGCGCCGTCGGCGGTGAACGGAGTGATCATGGCGGTCACGACGCGGCCGAAGGGTGGTGCGGCCGCCGGGGGTCTGCGGGGAGTGGTCATGGTCTCCGTGCCAGGAATCTGGGGGCGCCTCATGTTTCACGTCCACTGAGTTGTGCCGGCTGAGGTGTGCAGCAGCGCCGCGCCCGGCCCAAGGGCCGGAACGCGAAGCGGCCGCCGCGCCTTCCGGTGCGACGGCCGCTCGGGCATCACAGGCCCATCACGCGCCAGTCAGGCCATTCCGCGAACGCTTCAGGTCCTGGGTCCGCTCGGAAGCGGACTCCTCCGACGACTTCGGCTTCCGCTGGTCGGTGCGCCGCTCGGCGGCACGGTCCTTGTTGCCCGACTTACGGTTCTGGGACTTCGGCATGATGACTCCCTATGTCTCGCCGAATTTTTCTTACATGCCCAGTACCGCACCCCCCGCGGCAGTTGGCCCCCCGGCGTGGGCCAGGCGGGTGACGGGAGGGTCACACGGGGTGACATGCCGCGGACTACGGCTTGATGCGCAGCACCTGCGGATCGTGGTCGCTGGCCTGGTCGGCGTACTCCGCGTTGAGGTGCACGATGTCGTAGTCGGACCGCGTCAGCGGACGGCTGGTGAGCATGTGGTCCAGCACCTGTGAATTGCCGCTGTAGACATAGCCGTAGCGCTCGGCGGCCGGCAGGCGGCGCACCTGGTCGGTGAGCACACCGCCGGCGGTGAGGTCCTTCAGGGCCGGCGAGAACTGGTAGTCGTTGAGGTCACCGGCCACCACCACACCGGCCTTCGGGTCCTTGGCCAGCAGATCCTTGACGAAGGAGTTGACCAGGCGGGCCTGGGCGGTGCGCTGGGTCTCGGAGCTGCGGGCCGGGGGCTGGAAACGGCTGTCCAGACCCTGGTCGCCGCCCTTGGAGTTGAAGTGGTTGGCGATCACGAAGACCCGGCTGCCGGGACGGCTCTTCGCGGAGAACTGGCCGACAAGAGGCTTGCGGCTGGTCTTCCACGCCTCGTCGGCGGGCGCGATCCGGCCCGGGGACGCGGACAGCGAGGCCTTGCCGTGGTCGTCGACCACCTTCACCGGGGTGGTGGCGTCGCCGCCCTTGATGTCCGTGAAGGACGCCCGCTCGGGGTTGAACAGGAACGCCGTGCGGATGTTGCCGCCGGGCTGGCCGCCGTCCTGGTCGTTGACCGGGTCGATCTGCCGCCACTCGTACGCCGGACCGCCGGCCGCCTTGATCGCGTCGGTCAGCTTCTTGAGGGTTTCCCCGGCGGTGACCACGCCGTTGTCCTTGGGGCCGCTGTCGTCCTGGACCTCTTCCAGTGCCACGACATCGGGGGAGGACAGGTTCTGCACCAGCGCCTTCGCCAGCCGGTCGAACTTGGCCTGCGGGGTGGCGGGGGACAGGTTCTCGACGTTGTAGGTGGCCACCGCCAGCTCATCGGACTTCTGCTTGCGGGTGGTCTCCGGCGTGGGGCTGTCACCGGTGACCTTGCCCAGCTCGGTGGCCTGCAGGGTGTAGCCGCCGAAGTTGTCGTAGTCCAGCGGCCCGGCGGTGGTGCCGGACAGCGCCTGGCCGACGTCGGCGACCGGGAACGGCTCCGGTGCTTGCGCCGGGGGGATCAGGGACGCCACCTTGACCCGGCCGCCGTTGGGGTCCGCGTACGAGCCGTAGAGCGTCCCGCCGCGGGCGGTGCGGTGGTGGCCGGGCTCGGCGGTCACCCACAGCTCGTGGTAGCTGCTGGTCGGGCCGACGACCGGGGCGTTCGAGACGGAGACCCGCATGCCCTCCAGGGACTCGTAGCGGTCCAGGGCGTACGACGAGGGGCGCAGCTTCAGCGACTCGATGCTGTTGCCGCCCGCGGAGGGGGCGTAACGATTCGGCAGCGAGGCCGGGTTGAGCTTGAAGGCGGCCGGCAGCGGGGCGCCGGAGGAGGTGGTCTTCCAGGTCGCGCCGGTGATCTCGGTGACGGACTGCAGACCGGCGTCCTTGCCGCCCGGGTAGTACTCGCTGACCGTGCCGGAGAAGGTGATCGCGTCGCCGACGGCGACCTTCGGCGTCTCCTTTCCGGTGAAGACGAAGACCGCCTCGCTGGTGGCGGGGTTCTTGTCCGGGTGCGGGTCCTGCACCCAGAAACCGCGCGCCGAGCCGAACGAGCGGATCGCGGTGACGGTGCCGGGCACCTCGCTGACCTGCTGTCCGGCCAGCGGGGATATGCGGGTGCTGCCCTGGATGTCGTGGATCCGGGTGCCGGCGGCGGAGGCGGACTGCGTGGCGGTCAGCAGTCCGCCGGCCAGGGCGGCACAGATCACCGCGCCGAGCGTGACCGGTCTGCGGAGTGAACGACGGGACGGCATGGATGCCTCCGAGGTGTATGGGGGGTGGCCGGAAAGGTGCGTGCGGAGCCGGACCGGCGCGCGCTACGCGCGTCGATCTGCGTCAATCTCTTGCGCACACAGGGGAGTTGTCAAGCTTCTCCCGGTGACCGGCAGGGGGCGAGCGGGTGAAGCGTCCGGGTTACGGCGAATTCCGTCTACGCTTGGGCGGCGCGTTCCCCCAGCTACCGCTGGGAGGCACCCCAGCCGTAGTCCGTCCGAGGAGCTGAGCACCCGATGTCCGCAGACCGCCCCACCCTGCCGCCGGTGCGGCTGCACTCCGAAGCGGAGCTGGCCAGGGACGCGCTGAGCGCCCCCCTGCTGGCCCGGGCGGCGAAGCTCGCCCGCTGGGCCGAACGGGGTGTCCCGGTCGGCGTCGGCGGCCAGATCCTCGACGAGCCGCTGGCCGCCGCCACCGAGCACCTGGGCCTGGCCGGCGACGAGGACGGCGCCGCCTATACCGCCGAGGCCTGGCAGCTTGCCGTGGACACCGGCCTCGTGGAGATCGAGGAGAGCGCCGACGGCGAGGACGGCGACGACCTCCCCGACGATGCCGCCGCCGGCCTCGCCACCCCCGGCGAGGAGCTTGCCCAGCTCACCTCCGGCAGCCCGCAGGACATCCTCGACATCTGGCTGGGCGGCATGGAGACCGTGCTCGCCGATGCGGCCGCCCCCGACCTCGCCGATCTCGCCGACCAGCTCACCGAGGGCGGCGAACTCGACCTGGACGCGATCGACTGGAACCCGGAGGAGGAGGCCGAGCTGCTGGACGGCATCCTCGGCAACCTCTATCTGCTCACGGCCCTGAACGAGAGCCCTGACCAGGACGTTCCGCTGCCCGCGCTGGCCGCCTCCATGATCGTCCCGGAGGATATGGACGAGCCCACCGACGACGTCCTCGAAGAGGTCTCCGAGGCGATGATGCGCCTGGACGACCAGTTCCGGGTGCTGGAGCCGATCGGTCTGGTCGCCTACCAGCCCGTCGACGAGGCGCTGATCGAGGAGCTGGACGAGGACGGCGAGACGGTCCTTGCCCAGGGATCCGCCGCGGGGACCTCCGCCGCGGGGCCGCTGACCGACGAGGACGTCTCCCGCTACGGCCTGGTCCGCCTCACCCCGCTCGGCGTCTACGCGGTACGCGCCCGGATGCTGGATGCCGGGGTGGACGCCCCGGCGGTCGGCGACCTCGCCGACAAGGACGCCGATGTCCTCCTGGAGGCGCTGCCCGACTACCCCGAGGCACTGGCCCAGGCCGAGTCCGAGCTGTGGCTCGCCGCCCGTACGCCCCTGGACGCCGCGCGGGACCTGCTCACCGCCGCCCGCGGCGACGACGACCGCGCCCCGCGGCGCCGGCTGGCCGCCCAGCAGACCCTCTCGCTGGTCTCGCCGGACGCCGAGGCCGCGCTGCGCGAGGTGCTCGACGACCGGCAGCTCGGCGGCCTGGCCCGGGTCTGGCTCGCCGAGCGGGCGCTGCCCGGCATCCCCGAGCCGTCCCAGGAGATGATCTTCTGGCTGACGGTCGACACCATCGCGGCGCAGCTGGAGAGCGCCGAGGAGGACGCCACGGGCGAGCTGCGCGACCTGCTGCAGGGCCTGACCGAGCAGCACAGCGGGTTCTTCGACACGGCCTGGCGGGTGGACCACCCGGCCACCGCCGACGTCCTGGAGGCCATGGGCCGGCTGCACCCGGACAAGAAGGCGGCCAAGGAGGCCCGCAAGGCGGCCTTCAAGGCGCGCTCGCGGCAGTCCGGCTGAACCACCGGGCACCGCCGGGGCGGGCCACCTCGCGGGCAGACACCCCCGCGTCCGGGGCCGGCCGGCGGATCAGGACCTCTCCCGGCCCTGATCCGCCGGCCGGCCCCAACTGCTTCCTGGATGTCGCACCGCGTTCAACTGGAGTTCGACGACGCACGAGAGCGTGTGCGGCGCAGGCACAGGGGATGCAGAAACCGGCCATCCAGGAGATGACAATGCCGCTCACCCGCAGAGACTTCGCCAAGCGTTCCGCCCTCGCCGGCGCGGGGGTCACGCTGGCCGGGAGCGTCGGGGTGCTGGCCACCGCGCCCGGGGCCCTGGCCGAGGAGGCGCCGGACGCCGGCCCGGGCGGTGCGGCGGACGGCCACGGCATCGGCTACGGCCCGCTGGTCCCGGACCCCGACGGCATCCTCGCGCTGCCCGCCGGGTTCTCGTACAAGATCATCACGCGGACCGGCGTCACCAAGCTCGACAGCGGCGAGTCCACCCCCTCCAACCACGACGGCACCGGCACCTTCGCCGGCCACCGCGGCACCACCCTCCTCGTCAACAACCACGAGCTGAAGGGCCCGCGCGCCGACTGGCCGCACCCGGTGCCGCTGGCCGAGGGGCTGGTCTACGACCCGGCGGCGGCCGGCGGCTGCACCGTGGTCGAGGTCGCCAAGGACGGTACGCCGGTCGGCGAGTGGGTCGGCATCGCCGGTACCTCCACCAACTGCGCCGGCGGCACCACTCCTTGGGGCACCTGGCTCACCTGCGAGGAGAACGAGGACAAGGCCGGCCAGCACGGCATGACCAAGGACCACGGCTACGCCTTCGAGGTCGACCCGCACGACCTCCGGGCCGGCCGCAACCCCAAGCCGGTCAAGGCGCTGGGGCGCTACGCCCACGAGGCCGTGGTCGTCGACCCCCAGCGCGGCCACCTCTTCCTGACCGAGGACGCCGACACCCCCAACGGCCTGTTCTACCGCTGGACCCCGCCGCACGGATTCCGGCACGGCCGCGGGCAGCTGCGCACGCTGGCCGATGACGCCGGCGTGCTGGAGGCCTTCAAGTGCTTCGACTCCGGCGGCCGGTTCGTCGACGACCTCTCGCGCGCCACCAAGGCCGGCACCGTCTACGGCGTCGACTGGGTCGAGGTCCCCGACCGCGACGCCCGCAAGGTCTCGGTGCGCAAGCAGTTCAAGGACGGTGAGGTCACCCGCGCCCGCAAGCTGGAGGGCCTGTGGTGGGCGGACGGCGGCGCGTACGTGGTGTCCTCGTACGCCCGCGACGAGAGCCCCGTCCAGCACGACGGCCAGGTCTGGTTCTACGACCCGCGGCGGCGGACCCTGACGCTGAAGGTGCTGCTGGGCGTCAACAAGGAACCGTCGAAGGACGGCGCCCTGGACGGCCCCGACAACATCACCGTCTCGCCCTACGGCGGGCTGATCATCGCCGAGGACGGCGAGGGCGTCCAGCACCTCTTCGGGGCCACCGAGGACGGCCGGACCTACCCGATCGCCCGCAACGACCTCAACATCGGCACCGCGGACGAGCCGGAGTTCAGCGAGTTCACCGGGCCGGTGTTCTCCCCGGACGGGCGCACGCTGTTCGCCAACATCCAGGAGCCCGGCATCATGCTGGCCATCACCGGTCCCTGGAAGCGGCAGCGTCGTCAGCGGTAGTGCCAACGGCGGTGGTGCCGTCAGCGGTGGCCGTACCCCGGCGGCCACGGGGCGGGGGGCTCAGTCCGCCCCGGCCGTGAGCACGTAGTAGTCCAGCAGCCCGGTCTCATACGCCGTCAGGTAGCGGCGCGGCCACTCGTCGCGGAGTTCGGGCTGCTGGGACATATAGCGGTCGTAGGACTCCCAGACGCCGTCGCCGATGGAGCGGACCCGGACCTCGCGCAGACCCGCGGCGGTCAGCGTCGCGGCGACCTCGTCGACCACGTGCGGGACGTCCAGGCCGTCGGCGAAGGGGGGCAGCACCGTGGGCAGCACTCGTGCCGCCTCCCGGGTGCGGGCGAAGAACGTCGTCAGCGCCAGCCGGCCGCCCGGGCGCAGCACCCGCGCCGCCTCCCGGGCGAAACCGGCCGGATCGCGGAAGTGCTGCGCCGCCTCGACGGAGAACAGGCAGTCGACACCGCCGTCGGGGAGCGGGATGCGTTCGGCCGCGCCCAGGAGGAACGTCAGCCGCCCGGAGGCGTCCGAGGAGGGGGCGAGCAGCGCGGCATTCGCCTCCCGGGCACGGGCGATCTGGTCGGGGTGGGCGTCCATGCCGAGGACCGTGCCCAGGCCGAACTCCCGCAGCGCCAGCGCGGAGCCCAGCCCGCGTCCGCAGCCGACCTCCAGCGCGGTCCGGCCCTGCGGGCGGTCGAAGGTGCCGAGCACCAGGCGGTAGAGGTCCTGCTCGCTGCGCACCCGGTCGGCCTCGGTCAGCGGCCGGCCGGCGGGGCCGGGCAGGCCCGTCCAGTAGCCGAAGTTGATGAAGCCGCCGGCGAAGGCGGGGACGGTGCTGAGATCGAGCTCGCCGTAGGTCAGCGCGACCCGGTCGGGAAGGTCCGGGGGCGCCGGCCCGTCCGGGGGATCCGCGGGGCCGGCCGGTGGCGGCTGCTGCGTCATCGAACGCTCCTCGTGTGTGCCGTGGGGGACGCGCCGCAACGGGCCGGACGGGGCGGCCGTGACGGGGCGGCCGTGACGGGGCGGGCCAAAGGGCGTGGCGGGAAGAGGGACGGCACAATCTTCTGTCCTGGGCCCGTCCCCGCACCAGGGGAGTTTTCGGTCCGGGGACGTTCCCGCGGCAGGGGCGACGGCTGACGGGCCACCCACCGTCGGGCCGTCCCTGACGGTGGGTGGCCCGTCAGGGACGGTGGGCGTCAGCGGCTCACAGGGCCTGGGCGGCGGGTTTGACCATGCCGCGCACCGTACGGGCGTCGACGAACTCGCCCAGCGCGGTCATCTCCCACTCGCCGGAGAACTGACGGATGAGCTTCGCCATCATCACGCCCGTGCGCGGTTCGGCGTGGGTGAGGTCGAAGCGGACCAGCTCCTCGCCGCTCTGGGCGTCCACCAGGCGGCAGTACGCCTTGGCGACGTCGGAGAACTTCTGGCCGGAGAAGGAGTTCACGACGAAGACCAGGCCACTCACCTCCTGGGGCACCCCGCCGAGGTGGACGGTGATCGCCTCGTCGTCGCCGGCGCCCTCGCCCGTGAGGTTGTCGCCGGAGTGCTGGATCGCACCGCCCAGGATCATCAGCTTGCCGAAGAAGCAGTTGTCGACCTTCTTGCGGTCCGGGCCGTAGGCGATGACCGAGGCGTCCAGGTCGATGCTCTTGCCGCGGAAGGCCGGCTCCCAGCCGAGGCCCATCGTGACCGAGGTCAGCAGCGGACGGCCGCCCTTGACCAGCGAGACGGTCTGGTTCTTCTGCAGGCTGACCCGGCCCTTGTCGAGATTGACCTTGCCGGAGCCGGGGGCCTGTGCGGCGGGTGCCGGTGCCGCCGCGGCCGGCGGCGGGGCGACCGGGGCCGCGGTGCCCGCGGGCGGTCCCCACTGGCCTGCGGGGGCCGGGGGAGCCGGCGGCGCCGGGGGAGCGGCCGGTGCCTGCGGGGCGGCGGCGGGTGCGGCCGGCTCCGCCACGCTGACGCCGAAGTCGGTGGCGATCCCCGCCAGGCCGTTGGCATAGCCCTGGCCGACGGCCCGGACCTTCCAGACGCCGCCGCGGCGGTAGATCTCGACGACCACCAGCGCGGTCTCGGGGCCCAGTTGCGGCGGGGTGAAGGAGGCGATGACGCTGCCGTCGTCGGCGTTGCGGACCGTGCCGGTCGGCTCGGTGCCGGCGAAGGTCGCGCCGGGGGCGTCCGGACTCGCGGTGACCACGATCTTCTCGATGCCCTCGGGCACCGCGGCGGTGTCCACGGTGATGGTGTCGCCGCCGGCCGCCGAGGAGTGCGTCACGCCCGGTCCGCTGGGCTGGTTGTAGAACACGAAGTCGTCGTCGGAGCGCACCTTGCCGTTGGCGGCGAGCAGCAGGCCCGAGACGTCCAGCCGCACGGGGGCGGTGACGTCCACCGCCACCCGCACGGCGTTGAGCGGGAGGTTCGAGCCAGGAGTCATAGCGGTCATGCCGGGCTCAACGATCGGCCCGCCTTTGCGGTTCCATTACCTGCCCTCCGATGGCCGCCGGGCCCGGTCACCGGCGTTCGCGGGAGTTGCCGAACAGCAGCCGGTAGGCGATCAGCAGGACCAAGGCCCCGGCGACCGAGGCGATCCACATGGACGGTTCGCCGAAGTCCTTGGGGATCGGGCGGTGCAGGAACTTGGTGGAGAGCCAGCCGCCGAGGAAGGACCCCACGATGCCGATCAGGGTCGTGCCGACGATGCCGCCCGGGTCCCGCCCCGGCAGCAGGACCTTCGCGATGATGCCCGCGATCAGCCCGAGTACGAGCCAGCTGACGATGCCCATGATGCGTTCCTCGTTCCTGCGCGGTGGGTGGGTACACAGACCAGGACGCCACCCGGGCGGCGGGGGTTCCGCGGCGTGGCGGGGGCCACGTGCGTACGGCCGGGCGGCTCGGTGGCGGTACGGCACCGGGCGGGGCTCTCGGGGTGCCGGCCGGGCGGTCCTTCGCCGGGGTCGCGTGCGGGACCCTCGGGGCGACCTCCGTGCGGGACCGTCAGTGCGGCCACCGCGGCGGGTCGGTGCAGAAGGCGCCGCCGAGAAAGGCGTGTGCGGGGTTCTCCGGGTCCAGGGCGCCCTGCGCGGCGATCAGCCGTTCCGCGTACGGCTCGGAGTCGTCCTGCGGCGCGTACCCGAGGGCGCGGGCGGCCGACAGGTCCCACCACAGGCGGGTGTTGGCGGAGGAGCCGTAGACGACGGTGTGGCCCACGTCCGGCGCGGTGAGCGCGGCGTGCAGCAGCCGTGCGCAGTCGGCCGGGCTCAGCCAGATGGACAGCATCCGCACCGAGGTCGGCGCGGGACAGCACGAGCCGATGCGGACCGAGACGGTCTCGATGTCGTGCAGGTCCCAGTAGAGCGAGGCCAGATCCTCGCCGAAGCCCTTGGACAGCCCGTAGTAGGTGTCGGGGCGGCGGGGTGTGCCGACGGGTATGGCGCCGGAGCCGTCCGTGGGGCGCGGGGTGAAGCCGACGGCGTGGTTCGAGGAGGCGAAGACGATACGGCGGATGCCTGCCTCGCGCGCCGCCTCGTACAGGCGGTAGGTGCCCTCGATGTTGGCACGCAGGATCTGCTCGAAGCCGGCCTCCAGGGAGATGCCGGCGAGGTGGATCACCGCGTCGACCCCGCGCACCGCCTCGCGCAGGGCCTCCGTGTCGGCCAACTCGGCAGTGATCGCGTCCGGTTCGCCGACGGTGGTGTCGACGGGCCGCCGGTCGAAGAGGCGCAGCCGGTACCCGTAGGGCGGCAGCAGCTCACGCATCAGGGTGCCGAGCCCGCCGGCGGCGCCGGTGAGCAGGACAGTGCGGGGCGCGGTGCGGGGCGCGGTCATGGGCAAGGACTCCTCCGGCTGAACAGCGGGGCTGTATGCGCGGACAGCATGCAGATGGGTGGACACGCTAAGGGAGCTGGTCCACGGCCGGTCAAGACGCTTGACGGGGCCTGTGAATCCGCTTGCGGCACGGCGGTCGTGGGCCCTTGACCGGCCCGGAACGGCCACTCCGGCGTGGCCGCGCATCGCCCCGGCCGTACGTGCCACCCCGGTCGTACGTGCCACCCCGGCCGGACACCTCACCCAGGCCGGACGAACCCGCACTCATACGCGGCGATCACCGCCTGGGTCCGGTCCCGCACCCCGAGCTTGGCCAGCACCCCCGCCACATGCGTCTTGACCGTGGCCGGGCCCACCCCCAGCCGGTCCGCGATCTCGGCGTTCGTCAGTCCGGCCGTCATCAGCCGCAGCACCGCCCGCTCCCGGCCGGACAGCCGGGCCCGCAGCGTCCGCGCCGCGTCGGCCACCGCCCGCTCCCCGGCGTGCCGGGCGGCCAGCCGCCGCACCGCGGCGGGGAACAGCAGCGAGTCGCTGCGCGCCACCAGCCGTACGGCCTGGACCAGGTCCTGCGCGCCGGACCGCTTGAGCAGGAACCCGCTGGCGCCGGCCCGCAGCGCGTCATAGACGTACGAGTCGTTCTCGAAGGTGGTCACCACGATGACGCGGGGCGGCTCCGGCATCCCGGCGAGCACCTGCTCCGTCGCGCGGATGCCGTCGATCTCCGGCATCCGGACATCCATCAGCACGATGTCCGGGCGCAGTGCCCGGATCAGCGGCACCGCCTCGGCGCCGGTCGACGCCTCGCCGACGACCTCCATGTCCGCCTCGGCGCCCAGGATCGCGCGCAGCGCCGTGCGCACCATCCGCTCGTCGTCGGCGAGGACGATGCGCAGCGGGCGGATGAGGCTCCCGTCGCCCCCGTCGCCCCCGTCGCCGGACCGCCGGCCGTCGTCCTGACGCGTGGTCATACGCCGCTCACTCCGCCCCGGCTCACTCACCCTGCCCCCACTCCTCGCCCTGTAGCCCCGTAGCCCCCGCCGATGGCAGCCGGGCGGTCAGCCGCCACACGCCGTCCCGGGCCCCGGCCGTCGCCTCGCCGCCCAGCAGCCGGGCCCGCTCGGCGATGCCCCGCAGCCCGCGGCCCCCGAACGGACGGCCCCCGCCCGCAGGGTCCGTCGCCGCGGGGGAGCCGTCCGCCGGCCCGGTCACCGGATTCTCCATCCGGATCGTCAACTCCCGCTCGTCACACCGCAGGTGAAGCCGTACCGGTACCGGACCGGCATGCCGCAGCGCATTGCTGAGGCCTTCCTGCACGATCCGGTAGGCCTCACGCGAGACCACCGGCGCCGGCCCCGTGCCCCGCCCCTCGACCGTCGCCTCGACCGCCAGGCCCGCCGCCCGGGTCCGGGCGAGCAGCGCGTCCAGGCCGTCCAGGGCCGGTGCGGGCGCGGCCGGATCGGCGTCGTCCTCCTCACGCAACAGGCCCAGTACGGTGTCGAGTTCGGCGACCGCCTCGCGGGTGGTCTCCTCGATGGCGGCCAGTGCCCGGCGGGCGAACTCCGGGTCCGCGTCCAGCACCCGGCGGGCCGCGCTCGCCTGGAGGGTGACCGCGCTCAGCGCATGTCCGACGGCGTCGTGCAGCTCGCGGGCCAGCCGGTTGCGGGACGCCAGACCGGCCGCCCGGCGTTCGGCGGCGGCCAGCCGGTCGGCGGGCGTCGGCCCCAGCAGCACCGGGGCGCAGCGGCCCAGCAGCGCCCCGGCACCCCAGGCGGTGCCGGCCACCAGCGCCAGCAGCGCCAGCCCCGTGAGCGGCCCCAGCGCACCGTGGAAGGCGTCCGGCCACCCCGCCGAGGCCTGCCGCAGGCGGGCGGAGAGCGGCCGCACCAGCAGCAGGACGGCGGCCGGCGGGGCGGCCAGCGTCATCCCGCTGACGATCCCCCCGGCCAGCAGATGCGCCACGAACCACAGCGCCGTCCGCCGCCGGGCCGCCCAGGAGAGGGCCGGCCCCTCGGCCAGCCGCTCCGCCGGCACCGCGCACAGCGACCGTACGGCGGCCACCTCCAGCGGCCGCAGCAGCGGGGAGAGCAGCGCGGCCAGGGCGGCCAGGGGCAGGGCACCACCGAACGCGACGAACTGCCAGCCCGCTCGGCGCAGCGGGTCGGCCCCGTCCACGAGCAGCGGGAGCACGACCGACGCCAGCAGGTAGAACGGCATCAACAGTGCGCCGCCCAGCACCAGATGGACCCAGCGCCGGCCGACCCGTCGCACCGGGCGGCCGGTGTGGGTGTTCATGGCGCCCAGCCTTCCGCGAGCGGCCCCCGGTGCGCCTCCGCCCCGATGACGATCCCCCTCCGCCGTACGGGGGAGGCGGACGCGTAAGCGGGTCGGCACAGGCGGCTCACAGCCGCCGGGTGGCCAGCGTCAGCCGGTCGCGGGCGTCGAACAGGGTGTCCTTGATCATCTGCTCATGCGCCGGGGTCAGCCGGGCCACCGGCACCGAGCAGCTGATCGCGTCCCGGGCCGGGGTGCGGTACGGGACCGCGACGCCGAAGCAGCGCAGGCCCAGGGTGTTCTCCTCGCGGTCGACCGCATAGCCCTGCTCGCGCACCGCGTGCAGCTCCTCGATCAGCTGCTCGCGGTCGGTGAGGGTGTGCTCGGTCAGCTGCGCGAGCGTCGGCGGCAGCATCGCCCGCACCTGGTCGTCGGTGTACGTGGCGAGCAGCGCCTTGCCCAGCGAAGTGGAGTGCACGGGCAGCCGCCGGCCGACGCGGGTGAAGGGGCGCAGATAGTGCTGCGACTGACGGGTGGCGAGGTAGACGACGTCGGTGCCGTCCAGGCGGGCGAGGTGGATGGTCTCGGTGGTGTCGTCGGAGAGCCGGTCCAGCGTCGGCCGGGCCGCGGCCACCACCTCGTCGCCGTCGACGTACGACGTGCCGACCAGCAGCGCGCGGACACCGATACCGTAGCGGGTGCCGGTGCCGTCGGTCTCGACCCAGCCCAGGTCGGCCAGGGTGCGCAGCAGCATGTAGAGGCTGGACTTCGGGTAGCCGACGGCTTCCTGGACGGAGGACAGACTGTGCATACCGGGGCGATGTGCGAAGTACTCGAGCAACTCCACCGTCCGCACCGCGGATTTGACCTGAGATCCACCGGTCTCGGCAGCTGACATCGCCCTTGACCCCTCTGTTCGGACCGCCATAGAGTCCCGCTTGTTCACCATGTGGGACAGTGTTCAGCATAGAGAACGCCATCCGAGGTGCGGCAGGACTCGGAAAGACTCGGCAGGCACGCCCGGGAGGAATGCACGGTGGCAACAGCAGCACCAGTCTGGAGTGTCGACCCCCGAACCGGGAAGCAGCGCGAACAGGTTGCGGTGGAGGCCACGGCCGACGAGGTGGACACCGTGGTCCGCGCCGCCCACGCGGCCCAAGGCGCGCTCGCCGACCGCGCCGTACGCGCCGCGCTGTTGCGCCGCGCCGCCGAACTGCTCGACGACGCGGGCGAGGCGGTCATCGAGGCCGCCGACGCCGAGACCGCGCTCGGTCCCGGCCGGCTCACCGGCGAACTCGGCCGCACCACCTACCAGTTGCGGGCCTTCGCGGACCTCGTACAGGAGGGCGCGTTCCTCGACGTACGGATCGACCACGCCGACCCCGGCCTCACCCCGCCCCGGCCCGACCTGCGCCGTTACAAGATCCCGCTGGGCCCCGTCGCGGTCTATTCGGCCAGCAACTTCCCGCTCGCCTTCTCGGTGCCGGGCGGCGACACCGCCAGTGCCCTCGCGGCCGGCTGCCCCGTCGTCGTCAAGGCGCACCCGGACCACCCGGCCACCTCCGAACTGTGCGCCGCGCTGCTGCGCCGCGCCGCCGCCGAGGCCGGCCTGCCGGAGGGCGTGCTGAGCCTGGTGCACGGCTTCCAGGCCGGTATCGACCTGGTGCGCCATCCGCTGATCACCGCGGCCGGGTTCACCGGCTCGGTGCGCGGCGGCCGCGCCCTGTACGACGCGGCCGCGGCCCGCCCGCAACCCATCCCCTTCCACGGCGAGCTGGGCAGCCTCAACCCCGTTGTGATCACCGAGGCCGCGGCCGCGGAGCGCGCCGAGCAGATCGGCGCCGGGCTGGCCGGTGCGATGACGCTCGGCGTGGGCCAGTTCTGCGTCAAGCCGGGCCTGGTCCTGGCGCCCGCCGGCGAAAGCGGCGAGCGGCTGCTGACGGCGCTGACCGACGCCGTCAGCGACACCGAGGCCGGGGTGCTGCTCGACCACCGGATGCGGCAGGCGTTCCTCGACGGTGTCCGCACCCGCGCCGAGCTCCCCGGCGTCGAGGCGCCGGTGACCCCGGGCGCGGGCAGCGAGCACACCGTCAGCGCCGGCTTCCTCTCGGTGCCGGCCGCCCGCCTCGCCACCGAAGGACCGCACGACCTCCTCCTGGAGGAGTGCTTCGGCCCGGTCACCGTCGTCGCCCGCTACACCGACGAGGCCGAGATCGGCGCCGTACTCGCCCGGCTGCCCGGCAACCTCTCCGCGACCCTGCAGCTCGGCGACGCGGAGAGCGCCGGCCGCGACGACGGGGGCCGCGGCGCCCGGCTGCTGGCCGAGGTCACCCCGCTCGCCGGCCGGGTGGTCGTCAACGGCTGGCCGACCGGAGTCGCCGTCGCCCCCGCCCAGCACCACGGCGGCCCCTACCCGGCGACGACCTCCACCTCGACCTCCGTCGGCGGCACCGCCGTCGAGCGCTGGCTGCGCCCGGTCGCCTACCAGAACACCCCGCCCGCGCTGCTGCCGCCCGAGCTGCGCGAGGACAACCCGCTCGGTCTGCCGCGCCGCGTCAACGACCGCGCCGAGGGGGCGTAAGCGTAGACACCGCGCTCCCGGCGACCGGCGAGGCCGCCTGCCACCTCACCCTGACGCCGGCCCCGGCGACGGCTCCGGCCCCGCCGCGACCGGCTCCCGCAGGGCAATGATCTGCAGCCGCTCCGCCGTCCGCCCGTCCAGCGTGCCCACCACACCGGCCCGCTCCTTCCGCACCGAGAAACCGGCCTCCCGCAGCAGCCCGCGCAGCCGCTCCGGCGGATGGTGCCGGAACACCCCGCCATCGGGCGTCTCGAAGACCCCGTACGTCCCGTAGCGCTCCGCGAACCGCGCATACCGCTCCCGGTTGAGCGCATCGCGCTGCAGCGGCACATCGCTCAGGTACACCACCCCACCGGGCCGCACCAGCCGCCCCAGCTCCCCGGCGATCGCCGTCTGGTCCGCGTCCCCGGGCACGCAGGTGAGCACCGCGAACAGCAGCGCCGCGTCGAAGCTGCCGTCCCCGAACGGCAGCGGGAATCCGGGACACCGCATGAGCGCCAGCTCCGGATGCTCCCGCCGGCCCCGCGCGATCAGCGCCGCCGAGACATCCACCCCGCTGACCGCCCCGTACCCGAGCCCGGCCAGCTGGGCGGTCAGCCGCCCGTAGCCGCAGCCGTAATCCAGCACCCGCGCGCTCCGTGGCACCCAGGCGTCCAGCAGCGCCGGATCGAGCGGATGGGTGAAGGTCTTGGCGGACCCGGTCGTCTCCCAGAACCCGAGAAATCCCTGTGGCGAGGTCATGCCGGGACGCTACCCACGAAACAGCCGGCCGGCCCCCGGGGAAACCGGTGGGACGGGCCGCTGAAGCGGGACGGCCCCGGCGGCCATGACCAGGCACGACGAAGGTCTGCCCGTGCGCCACGGGGGCAGCGCACGGACGGGGCCGATCAGGAGCCGCCTACGCGGTCAGGATGGTTCGAAGTAGCCAGGGGAACGGAACAGTCCCATGAAGGTTCCAGGGCCGTGCCGATCGTCCAGCCACATGCCCAGCGCCCTCACGTCACCGCTGATGATGGCCGTGAGAAGGATGGCATGGAAGTCGTCTTCTTCCCCGGGGGCGTAGTCCCCCAGGAACACCGCGTACCGGCGATTGACGCCACTCTCGTAGCCGTTAAGGGCCGCCGCATACCGCGTCTGCTCTGTACTTTCCAGCAGGTCCACCACGCGCCCGGTGTCCACCTCGGTCAGCGTCCCCGTCACATCCCGGAACGCGAGTGCGCCGAGAACGTCCGAGGGTTCCGTCACGCCGAAGCGTTCGGCCGTCTGCCGGGTGAGGTCGCGCGCCTCTCTGTCGCACGCGCCTTCCATAACGACCCCGAGGTTTCGCGTGTGGCGGCTTCCGTGCTTGTCAGCAGCCGAGTAGCACTGTCCTTTTGTCCGGCGGTAGTTAATCCCGTACTGAGTGCGGACCGGCGCGCCTGCCACTTCCACATACCGCCGACGCGACCCGTAGTGAAGGCAGTCATGGGCGTACGCGCGCAGCAGGTCGAGAAGTGCCAGCGCAGGGCATTCGGGATTCCGGCGTTCCATGGGTCCGAACATGGTGATGACGGCCACCATTTGAAGGTGCCGGTATCCCTGGTCCGGGTGGTGGAAGCCGCCGAAGGCCCCGGCGCGCGAGGATTCGCAGCCGACCAACACGCGGTCAAGTGGCAGCATCACCGCCAGCCCATGCCCGGCGTACCGTCGTTTGGCGTTTTCGACGCCGGCATGGAAAGACGTGATGTCGATTCCGTCGGCCGCCCACCGGCTGAGCACTTCCGAGAGGGGACGGAACACGTGGGCGGGGTGCTTGCCCGTGAGGGGCGACGTGTCGGCACGCATAGCCGCCAGCGCCGCCATTGCCTTAGCGCCGTTCACGGACTCATTCGGGGCGAGTTCCGTTAAGTCGGCGTGCCCGCCTTGATGAGCTGAATGTGGGAATCTTGCATCCCGTCCGGGAGCGCATTCGGGCTGAACCATTTCGCCTCCAGAATCTCGAAGTTGTCGAGCTTGAGAGTTCCACCCACGTGAAGTGCCTCGTACGCGATTTCCACGCGAAGCTTGTAGCCACTGGTTACCTGCACCAGTCGCCCCGGCACAACTACAAGACCGGTTTCCTCCCGGACCTCCCGAACGATGGTCTTCGGGAATTCCTCGCTCTTGACCGCGTAGCCGGTCGGAAGTCCCCATGGCCGGTCAGCGGGCCACATCCGGTGTTTGAGAAGCAGGACTTCGCCCGCCTCGTTGCGTACGACGCCCGTTACGCCAATCATGAACTTGGCGTGAGCGAACCATAGGACGCGCCATTGCAGAGGGCCGCGAATGAGTTTCCACATTCGGGCAATGATTCGCTTCATACGCACCCTTTCGACAGGGCAAGCGGGTTAGACGCTTGCGACGCTGGCACAACCTATGTCTTGGGGTACGGGTCACGCTCAGGCTTCTACGGACCCGACCGAGCGGGCCGGCCAACGCGAACAACTGGCCCCGCACTCGATGCACGAAATTCACACACACACCGCCAAGTCGGGACGCAGTTCGGGCAGTCCTCGGGGTGGAACGGCGACGGGGGATGTGTCGGGCCCGGGAGGCAGACCACCCCAGAGGCCACGTCCAGCGCTCCGCCGTACTGGTCCCACCAACCGGCCGGAGAGGCCGCGTACTGGCTGTCCGGATCGCCTATAAGGATGACCAGTTCCGGGGCCGGAGCGGGCGCGTGGGGCGCTCCTGGTGCCGCGCGGGCATCGTGGCCATCAGTGTGCGTCCGAGAGGTGCCGACGCATACGGACGTTGCAATCACTCACGCTGCTACCGTCGCCGTTCGCCTTGGCCCGGTCCCGGTCTATGGCCACCTTGTCGCAGTGGGCGCAACCGGGGATGGGCTTTGGGCCGGGCTCCAGCGTCAACGGGAGATCGACAGGCTTCTCCTGCACGGTGTTCGTCTGCGCTGTGGTCTGGCTTGCCATGGTCACAACCCCGCTCATCCTCTCAAGTCTGTGTCCGTTGTTGGGCGTTGACCCACAAAAGCGCCACCAGCCGTCTATCGCCACAGCAGAAAGGCCGCAGTCCTGCCGCACCCTGGCCTCACTGGCTACGCTGGCCAGGGAAGACGCACCGGGCGCGAGAGGGGACGGGCCACGATGACTAGTCGACGGCGGAGGCTGGCGGAGCGCCGGAAAGCATGTGGGCTCAATCAAGAGGAATTCGCGGAAGCAGTCGGCGTTGACCGCTCGACCGTCCAGCGCTGGGAGAACGGGAAAAACGACCCTCAGCCTTGGCAGCGCCCGAAGATCGCAAAGGCGTTGTCGATCACATCGGCAGAACTTGACGCACTACTGGTGCCCGACGCTTACGCCCCGCCGTCACGTAATGGGTGGCTCGCTCCCCAATCGCCAAACAACGACGATGAATTCGATGCACTCGAACTGGCGCGGCGAGTAGCAGCTAGCGATGTAGGCAAAGAGACATTGCATCGCCTCGAAGGTACATTCGATGAACTCGCCATGAAATACCCTACGTCCCCTCCGCAAGATCTGCTCGAACGAGTGCGCAAGCATTCTGCATACGTGGCCCACCTCATGTATGCACGCATGACTCTTGCAGAACAGCGCCGCCTTTATGTGGTCGGAGGCTGGTTTCAGCTATTGGGCGCCACGCTGCATATCGACCTGCACCAGGACCACGCAGCGACGGCCCGCTTGCAGACAGCCGCCAATCTCGCGCAGCATGCAGAGCACCGGGAGATTGAGGCGTGGTGCTACGAGACCGATGCTTGGCGAGTCCTTACGGAAGGCGATTATGCCCGTGCTCTAGAACTCTCGCTGATTGCACAACAATTGGCGCCGGCCGGAACCTCCGCTGCCATTCAAGCCACAGCGCAAGAGGGGAGGGCCAGGGCGCGGCTCGGAGAGGGGCGGGAAACCTACGCGGCCATAGAGCGAGTCCATCGAATGTCGGCCGGGATGGTCCCGCGTAAGGGCACTGAGCATCATTACCAATACGATCCTGGTAAGGCCCTGGCTTACACAGCGACGACGCTTGCGTGGGTCGGTGATCCCGCAGCGGAAGACTACGCACGTCAGGTAATCGCCAGACTCGCACCCGCTGACGATGTCGAAAAATGGCCGCGCCGGGTGGCCTCAGCAAACATTGATTTGGCGCTGGCCTTGCTCGGAAGCGATCGGCTTGATGAGGCTTGCAACGCAGCGCAGCGGGCCATACTATCCGGCCGCGTCGTTCCGTCGAATCACTGGCGCGCTCTTGAAGTTGTTATGGCTGTGGAGCGGCGTCAGCTTCCGGAAGCATCCGACCTGCGAGAGGCTTACCAGGGATTAAAGCACTCCCGAAGAAGTAACTGAACAGTGAGCCCGGTGCCAATACACTTGGCAGACCCCGCGGCGTACGCGCAGGAGGTGCGGGCCGATGAGCGTGCGGCCGCGGAGCCCGGCGCGGGCCTCGCCCCGTGCGGCCCCGGAAGGCGCGTTGGCGGGATACGGCCCGGGTCATGGACGCGCCGGGGGATCACCGCGCACAGTGGGGGCATGCAGCGACGTGACGCACTCGGCGGGTCGGAATTCGCGCCCCGGACGACCTATCTGAACTCCGCCTCCAGCGGGCTCCTCCCCGCGCGCAGTGCCGCCGCCCTGCGCGCCGCCGTCGAGGAATCCGTCTCCTACGGCACCATGGGCCGCGACTACTTCGCCGCCGCCCATGCCTCCCGTGCCGCCTTCGCCCGGCTGCTGGACGTGCCCGCCGAGCGGGTCGCCGTCGGCAGCTCGGTCGCGGTGCAGTCCGCGTTCGTCGCCGGCTCGCTCCCGGCCGGTGCCGAAGTGCTCGCCCCCGAGGGCGACTTCAGCTCCCTGCTCAATCCGTTCGCCGCCCACCCGGGGATCAAGCTGCGCACCGTGCCGCTGGAGGCGCTTGCCGACGCGGTACGCCCCGGCACCGCGCTGATCGCCTTCAGCGCCGTCCAGTCACTGGACGGGCGGATCGCCGACATGGCGGCGGTCCGCGAGGCGGCGCGGGCCCACGGGGCGCGCACCTACCTCGACATCACCCAGGCCGCCGGCTGGCTGCCGCTGCGCGCCGCCGACTTCGACTTCGTCGTCGCCGGGGCCTTCAAGTGGCTGCTGTGCCCGCGCGGGACGACCTTCATGGCGTTCGGCGGGGACCTCGGGCGGGGCGGGGAGTGGCCCGCCGCCCTGCACGCCGGCTGGGTCGCGGGCGAGGACCTGGGGGCCTCCAACTACGGCGTGATCCGGCCGGCGGCCGACGCCCGGCGCTTCGACGAACCGCACGCTCACCTCTCCTATGCGGGCGCCGAGCAGTCCCTCGGCCTCCTTGAGGAGCTGGGGGTGGCGGCCGTCCACGCCCACAACACCGCCCTCGCCGACCACTATCGCGCGGGCCTGGCCGACCGCGGTCTGACGCCCTGCCCCGCGCCCGGTTCGGCGATCGTCTCCACCCCCGGGATCGCGGACGCGGAGCAGCGGCTGACCGAGGCGGGGGTGCGGGTCTCGGTGCGCGGCGGGCTGCTCCGCGCGGCCTTCCACCTCTACAACTCGACGGACGACGTGGACCGGTTGCTGGACCTGCTGGGGTAGCCCGGACCGGGGCCCCGCTCACACAAAAGCGCGGCCGCCGCACAGACCCTGCTGTGCGGCAGCCGCGCCACCCGTACTGCGCCGTGCCTACTTCACCGGCGTGAAGTCCCGGGCTCCGATGTACTCGGGGCGCCGGACCGGCGCCGCGAACGGCTCCACCGCTTCGTTGTCCACGCTGTTGAAGACGATGAAGACATTGCTGCGCGGGTACGGCGTGATGTTGTCACCCGAGCCGTGCATGGCATTGCAGTCGAACCAGGTCGCCGAGCCGGCCTTGCCGGTGAAGAGACGGATGCCGTGCTTGTCCGCCATCTTCGTCAGCACCTCGTCCGACGGGATGCCCGCGTCCTGCATCTGCAGGGACCGCTTGTAGTTGTCCTTCGGCGTCTCGCCCTCACAGCCCACGAAGTGCTGGTGCGAGCCGGGCATGATCATCAAGCCGCCGTTGGTCTCGTAGTTCTCCGTCAGGGCGATCGAGACCGACACGGTGCGCATGTTCGGCAGACCGTCCTCGGCGTGCCAGGTCTCGAAGTCCGAGTGCCAGTAGAAGCCGGAGGCACCGAAGCCCGGCTTCACGTTGATCCGCGACTGGTGGACGTAGACGTCCGAGCCGAGGATCTGACGGGCACGGCCGACCACACGCGGGTCGGAGACCAGCTTGGCGAACACCTCGCTGATCTTGTGCACCTCGAACACGGTCCGGACGTCCTGGGACTTCGGCTCGACGATGGAGCGCGGGTCGGCGCGCATCGTCGGGTCGAGGACGAGACGGTCCAGTTCGGCGCGGTACACCGCGACTTCTTCCGCGGTGAGCAGTTCCCCGATGGCGAAAAAGCCGTCGCGTTCGAAGTCGCTCAGCTCGGACGGCGCGAACGGGCCGGCCGCTCCGGGCTGCGACCACACCACCGGATCCTTCCGCGGGGTGATGACCTCAGCGGTCCCACGGGTCGGGTACAGGTCGGCGGTGCGCTCGGGTGCGGTGGTCATGGTGTTGCCTTCCTCTCCTCTCGTACGGGCTCTGGCTTCCGTGCGTGTGGGCGTGCCTTCCTCATCTGCCGGACGGGGCAGGCGGGTGCCGATGCCTCAGACCGTCTCGGCCTCGGGCTCCGGCTCGGTGAGCAACGGGTAGACCCCGTTCTCGTCGTGGTCCTCGCGGCCGGTGACCGGCGGGTTGAAGACGCAGACGCAGCGGAAGTCCTTCTTGATCCGCATGGTGTGCTTCTCGTGCCCGTCGAGCAGGTACATCGTGCCCGGCGTGATGATGTGCTTCTCGCCGTTCTCGTCGTTCGTGAGCTCGGCCTCGCCCTCTACGCAGAGTACGGCTTCGATGTGGTTCGCGTACCACATCGAGGTCTCCGTACCGGCGTACAGGGTGGTCTCGTGCAGCGAGAAGCCGACGCGCTCCTTGGCGAGCACGATGCGCTTGCTCTCCCAGGTGCCCGACTTGGCCTTGACGTGGCGGTCGGTGCCTTCGATGTCCTTGAAGGATCGGACGATCACGGTGACTCGGTGCCTTTCTGTGGAACGGTAAGGGGCTCTGGAGTGGTCAGACGCAGTCGCGGACCGCGCGGGCGAGGATCCGAAGGCCCTCGTCCAGCTCCTCGGGGGTGGTCGTCAGCGCGGGCAGCAGCTTGACGACCTCGCTCTCCGGGCCGGAGGTCTCGATCAGCAGACCCAGCTCGAAGGCGCGCTTGGCAATCTTGTCGGCGACGGGCTTGTCGTTGAGCTCCATGCCCCACACCAGACCGCGGCCGCGGTACTCGGCGATGGCGTCCGGGTGCTCCTCGGCAATGGCCTTCAGGTGTGCTTCGACGATCTCACCGCGGGCGAGAGTCTGCTTCTCCATCTGGCCGTCGGCCCAGTAGGTGTCCAGCGTCGCGGCGGCGGTGACGAACGCCGGGTTGTTGCCGCGGAAGGTGCCGTTGTGCTCGCCCGGCTCCCAGATGTCCAGCTCAGGCTTGAACAGGGTGAGCGCGAGCGGCAGGCCGTAGCCGCTGATGGACTTCGAGACGGTGACGATGTCCGGCACGATGCCCGCCTCCTCGAAGGAGAAGAAGGCACCCGTACGGCCGCAGCCCATCTGGATGTCGTCGACGATGAGCAGCATGTCCCAGCGCTCGCACAGGTCGGCGAGGGCGCGCAGCCACTCGGGACGGGCGACGTTGATGCCGCCCTCGCCCTGGACCGTCTCGACGATCACGGCGGCGGGGGTGTTCAGGCCGGAGCCCTGGTCCTCCAGCAGCCGCTCGAACCACAGGAAGTCGGGGTAGGTGCCGTCGAGGTAGTTGTCGAACGGCATCGGGGTGCCGTGCACCAGCGGGATACCGGCACCGGCCCGCTTCATGGAGTTACCGGTGACGGCGAGGGCGCCCAGCGACATGCCGTGGAAGGCATTGGTGAAGGACACGATCGATTCGCGGCCCTTGACCTTACGGGCCAGTTTGAGCGCGGCCTCGACGGAGTTGGCGCCCGTCGGGCCCGGGAACATGACCTTGTAGGGCAGGTCACGGGGCCGCAGGATGATGTTCTGGAACGACTCCAGGAACGCCCGCTTGGCCGTGGTGGACATGTCCAGGCCGTGGGTGACGCCGTCCCGCTCGATGTAGTCGATCAGAGCGCGTTTGAGCACGGGGTTGTTGTGGCCGTAGTTGAGCGAGCCGGCCCCTGCGAAGAAGTCGAGGTAGGTGTGGCCGTCCTCGTCGGTCATGCGGCTGCCCTGCGCGCGGTCGAAGACGGTGGGCCAGCTACGGCAGTAGCTGCGGACCTCCGACTCCACGGTCTCGAAGACGCTCAGATCGGGCTGGGTGATGGTCACAACATGCTCCTGGGAGATGAGTGGCGAAAAGGGTCAGGAAGTCTGTGGGGCTGGGCGGTGCCGGCGGTGTCGCGGGGGTGTGGTGCCGGGTCCCGCATGGCCGCTGCGGCGCGGTGGCCGCGCGGTCCTGGGTGGCGTCAGTGCTCCGGGCGGGCCGGTGGCCCGAACGGGCCGATGAGGTGCAGCACCTCCGGCTCGTGGCCCTGCTCGGGGAACAGCCCCGCGTCGAAGAGCACCTCGCGCTTGATCGGCACTGAGTGCCGCTCGGCGAAGGACGCGAACAACCGGTTGGATGCGGCGTTGTCGGGGGTGATGGTGGTCTCGACGAAGCGCATGCCCAGCTCGTCCCTGGCACGGGCGGCGAGCCCGTCCAGGAGTGCGGCCGCCAGCCCCTGGCCACGGTGCGCGTCGTCGACGGCTACCTGCCAGACGACGAGGGTCTCCGGGCGCTCGGGGCGGATGTATCCGGTGACGAAAGCGGCCGGCTCGCCCTCCGTGTCGCGGGCGACGACGGAGGTGGCGGCGAAGTCGCGACACCACAGGAGGTAGCTGTACGAGGAGTTGAGGTCCAGCGTCTTCGAGTCGCGGGCGATACGCCAGATCGCGGCTCCGTCCTCCACGCGTGGGGTGTCGAGCTTGAAGCCCTCCGGCAATTCTCTGATATCGCTTCGGGCACCTGCATGGTCTGCTTGTGCGGCGGTCATAGAAATTAAATTTACCCAGGGAAAAAGGAAATTGCATCGTGGGCAGGGGTTACGCAAGCGCCGAAGATGTGTTATCGCGCGAGGGCGCCCGTACGCGCGATCCCCCCGCCCGATGTCCCGATTTGACCGGGATGTTCGGGGCGAAACGGACACGTTGTGTAGTCGGTCACAGCTCCGTAACACCCCTGAGATCCGTCCGAATTGCGGAACTTGCCACTAGCGAAATCTTGGCGTTTGGGGTGCGGAAAAGCGGGCAGAAGAATACGGGAAGCTGTACGCACGGGTAATTGGGAATTCGCCCCCGGAAGGCTGGGCGTAAGGCCCATCGAAACCTGCCCGGCGCATCGATGGCAAGACCCGTAAGAACATGCGCGAGACCATGTCCGCAAGCGCGCGGAGAACGCCGGCGGAAGTGTGCGCAGAACGTGCGGAAGGTATACGGAGAGCGACCGGGACGAAAAGCGCGGCGCGGCTGTGGCAATCCCGGGAAACGGCGGCTGAATGCCGCCTTGCGGCCGGTGTGACCGTACGGGTCACAGCAGCGGTGGCGCCGCCTACAGTGCCCCTATGACGTCCATGAGCGAAGGTGCGGTGCTGCACCTCAAGGGGAGGGTCCTCGTCGGGCCCGACGACGTGCGCGACGAGCTGTGGGTGGTCGGCGGCCGGGTCACCTTCGACCGGCCGGTGATGGCACGGGATGCCATCACCGTGACGGGCTGGGCGCTGCCCGGCCTGGTCGATGCCCACTGCCATGTGGGCCTGGACGCGCACGGCCCGGTGGACGACGCCACCAGCGAGAAGCAGGCGCTCACCGACCGTGATGCCGGCGCGCTGCTGATCCGTGACGCCGGCTCCCCGTCCGACACCCGCTGGATCGACGACCGCGAGGACCTGCCGCGGATCATCCGGGCCGGCCGCCACATCGCGCGCACCAAGCGCTACACCCGCAACTACGCGCACGAGATCGAGCCCGAGGACCTGGTCGCCTATGTCGCCCAGGAGGCCCGCCGGGGCGACGGCTGGGTCAAGCTCGTCGGCGACTGGATCGACCGCTCCACGGGCGATCTGGGGACCTGCTGGCCCCAGGGGGCGGTCGAGGCGGCCATCACCGAGGCCCACCGGCTGGGCGCCCGGGTGACGGCCCACTGCTTCGCCGAGGACTCCCTGGCCCCGCTGGTGGAGGCCGGCATCGACTGCATCGAGCACGCCACCGGGCTCACCGAGGAGACCATCCCGCTGTTCGCGGAGCGTGGCGTGGCCATCGTTCCCACCCTCGTCAACATCGCCACCTTCCCGCGGCTCGCGGCCGGCGGCGAGGGGAAGTTCCCGCGCTGGGCGGATCACATGCGGCGCCTGCACGCACGCCGCTACGACACCGTGCGGGCGGCCTACGACGCCGGCGTGCCCGTCTTCGCCGGCACGGACGCCGGCGGCGCGCTCGCCCATGGCCTGGTCGCCGACGAGGTCGCCGAGCTGACCAAGGCCGGTCTGTCCGCCGTGGCGGCCCTCTCCGCCACCACCTGGGGGGCCAGGGACTGGCTGGGCCGTCCCGGCCTCACCGAGGGCGCTCCGGCGGATCTGGTGGTCTACGACAGCGATCCACGCGAGGACGTCCGGGTGCTGGCCGCTCCGCGGCGGGTGGTGCTGCGCGGGCAGGTCGTGGGGTAGCCGGCAGCGGGTGGTGCCGGGGTGGCGAGCGGGTGCCCCGGCATCATCCGGCCCGGTCAACCCGGGTCACCCGGACGGTGGGGCCGCTGGGGCGAGGGTGGTGCCGCGTGCCGCAGGAATCGAATAAATACGCGAAAACCACCCATTGGGATGAACTGACGTCACGTGGCTCCCTGTTCACCCTCCGTGCGGACACGATGTGCGGGTCGAGGTCGTCGGCCCGCGTGATGTCCCCCATGGCGCGGCCGGCGGCTCCATTTCTCCTGTGAGGGTTCCACACACGTGTCCACCAGTCCCGCCCGCTCCTTCGGCATGCCCCGACGCCTCGCCGCGACCTTCGTCGCCACCGCGCTCACGGCCGGCCCCGCCCTCCTGCTGGGCGCCGTGCCCGCGCATGCCACCGGAGACCACGGCCCGGCCCGCGGCACCGCCGGCGCGGTCGTGCTGCGCACCGGCCTGAATGTCGGGCTGCTCCACAAGACGCTCGACGTCCCGCTGAACGCCGTCCTCAACGAGGTGCACGCCCCGGCCTCGGCCTCCAAGACCGCGCTCACCGTCCGCCTCGACGGCATCGACCACGGCAAGCCGTTCAGCGTGCTGCGCGCCGATGCCGCCACCGCACGGGCCACCGCCGACCGCCACAAGACCGAGGGCTACGCCAACCTCGTGAAGGCGAAGGTGCGGGTGCCCGGTCTGGTGCTGCGGTCCCTGGTCGAGGTCCGGCAGGTCACCGCCAAGGCGGTGTGCGAGGCGGGCGAGCGGCCCCGGGCCGAGGCGAACGTGCTGGGTGACGTCCTCGTCCTGGGCAAGCGGGTCGGGCTCACGGCGGGCGGGACGACGAACGTCAAGGTGCCGGGCGTGGGCGAGGTGCGGCTCGACCTGTCCCGGAAGAACGTCCTGTCCAAGAGTGCCGCGGCCACCGCGCTCGACCTCAACGTCTCCCTCAACCCGTTGACGCTCGGCGTCGCCGAGGTGCGCGGCCAGGTCACGCTGGCCCGGGCCACCTGCACCACACCGGGCGTCAAGGCGCCCGAGCACAACGGCTCCGGCGGCACTGACGGGGGCCAGACCGGCGGCACCAAGCCGGACGGTGGCACGAAGCCGGCCGGGGGCAAGGGCACCGAGGTGCAGCAGGCCGGCTCGAAGCCCAGCACCCAGAACCTCGCGGAGACCGGCGGCAGTTCGGCCACCCCGTATCTCGCCGGGGGTGCGGCCCTGCTGGTCGCCGCGGGCGCCGGGGCGGTCGGCTACGCCCGGCGCCGCCGCAACGCCGCGCAGGGCGGCCGCGGCTGACGGACCCCGTACACCGCGCCGGTGCTGTGGGGGCGTCGCGCGCGGAGTACGGCCCGAGGTGCGCCGTGCCGGGCCGGAAACGGCCGGGTACGGCGCACCTCACTTTTGCCGGCTACCGCCGCGGTCCGTGTCTCATCTCCCACGGCTCCGGCCGAATTACCACCACCCCTGAGGAACGAGATCAACCGTCCCTCACTGGCAAAGTAATTGACGCTTTGTCAGTTTCCAGGCCCCGGTTACCATGATCAGTTGCGGTCACGCCGGCGGCCTCGGGAAAGGGAGTCCCCCCCATGTCAACGATCAGCATAATTACCTCCGTGCACGACGGCGGCCATCACTATATTGATGAGGCGTACCAATCCCTGCGAGAGCAGAAACTGCCCGGCGACTGGGAATGGCATTGGTACGTCCAAGAGGACGGCCACACCGGAATCACCGACGGCATCCTCCCCCGGGATTCCAGGATATCGATCGAGTCGGGCCTGCCGGCGCGCGCCGCGGTGGGGCGCACGCACGCCCTCGCGCGTGCGACCGGCGAGTTGGTCCGGACACTGGACGCGGACGACGTATTGCTGCCGGGAGCCCTCGAGCGCGACATCGAGACATTGGAACGAGTTCCGTGGTGTGTATCCGCGTGCCTCGACCTCCACCAGGACGGCAGCACGTCACCGGGCCCGTACGACCCTCCGGGCGGCCCTGTCGAGCCCGGCAGGTTCTTCGACGAGGTGGTCGAACAGCGGCTGTCCGTGCAGGCTGCGACGTTCGCCGCGCGCCGCCCTCTGGTGCTCGCGCTGGGCGGTTGGCATGCGCTGACCGGAGCCGAAGGGGTGGCCCTGCTGCTGGCCGCGGAGGCTGTCGCACCCGGTGAATTCATCGCGGAGCCGAGCATCCTCTACCGGAAGCACCCCGACCAGACCACCGCGGCGGATCGCTACTGGGAACCGGCAGAGACAGCGACGCGACGAGAAGCAGGAATACAGCGCGCCCGGGCGATGCGGGAAGTGGGCTGGACGTGGCCGTGAGATCCCCGGCACTCAGGGAGCGGCGCCCCGCATCCGAGGCGCAGTAAAGGGAAATGGCCGCACGCGGAAGCCGGTAACTGTGAGGGGTGCTGTTGGCTCATTCGGGCCGTGTGTGACGCCGGTTCCCAAGAACTGGTGGTGGCCTGTGGAGCCTCCGCTGATATACGGGAAGAGTATCGCTGTCGATATGACCGAGGGGCCGCGGGAGAGCGCGGCAGCGTCCAATTCTTTGTATAAGACATTGCCTTGACGGTCATATGGGCGAAGGTTATCCCTATCGCAAGGCAAAGACGGGACTTTGACGACAGGTCCTAGCGGAGCACCTCGCCCAGTGCCGCCGCGAACCGGTCCGTCGTGGCCCGGTCCCGTACCGCCAGACGCAGCCAGCCGGGGCCCAGGCCGGGGAAGGTGTCACCACGGCGTACCGCGAAGCCGCGGGTCCGCAGCGCGGCGCGTACCGCGTCCGCGCCGGGCAGCCGGATCAGCACGAACGGGCCCGCCGCCGGGCCGGCCGCCCGGATCTGCCCGAACTCGCCCAGCCGGGCCAGCAGATGCGCCCGGTCCACGGCGATCTCCCCGGCTGCTGCCGCCGCCTCCGCCAGCGCTCGCGGCGTACAGCACGCCTCGGCGGCGGCCAGCGCGGGACTGGAGACCGGCCACAGCGGCTGCGCGCGCTCCAGGGCGGCGACGGTGTCCGGGGCCGCCAGTACGTAGCCGATCCGCAGCCCGGCCAGCCCCCAGGTCTTGGTGAGGCTGCGCAGCACGACCAGCCCCGGCAGGTCGGTGCGCCCGGCCAGCGCCTCCCGCTCACCGGGCACCGCGTCCATGAAGGCCTCGTCCACCACCAGCGTCCGGCCGGGCCGTGCGAGGGAGGCCAGCGTGTCCGCCGGGTGCAGGACCGAGGTGGGGTTGGTGGGGTTGCCGACGACGACCAGATCGGCTTCCTCCGGAACGGCCGCCGGATCCAGCCGGAAGCCGTCGTGCGCGTCGAGCAGCACCCGTCCGACGTCGTGCCCCGCGTCCCGCAGCGCCGCCTCGGGCTCGGTGAACTGCGGATGCACCACGACCGGCCGGCGGGCCCGTACGGCGCGCGCGATCAGTACGAACGCCTCCGCGGCCCCCGAGGTCAGCAACACCCGTTCCACGGGCAGACCGTGCCGGGCCGCGACCGCCCGGCGTGCCGCGCGGCCGTCGGGGTACGCGGCCAGACCGTCCAGGGAGGCGGCGATCTCGGCCTTGAGCCAGGCCGGGGGAGTGCCGGTACGGACATTGACCGCCAGGTCCGTCAATCCGCCGTCCGCGCCCCGTACTTCGGCATCGCCGTGGTGGCGCAGGTCGGGCTCGTGGTCGGGTTCGTGGTGCCCCGGGCCGGGCCCGGGGGAGGGGGTGTCCCGGCCGGGCGGTGGTGGTGTGTCCCGGCCGGGCGGCCGGAGCGGGGCGGGCCCGGTGTGTGCCGGCATGCTCACCGCTCCCCGGCGTCCGCCGCCACCGCAGCGGTCCGCAGCGCCGTGCCGTCCGTCCCCCGGGCGTCCTCCGCGGCCCGCCAACCGCCCGCCGCACCGCCGCGCAGCGGCTCGCCCGCCACCATCGCGCGGTAGCGCTCCATGACCGCGTCGGCCACCTCGGCCGCGGGGCCGATCGCCGCCGCGCCGAACACCTCCGTGCCGGGATGTGCCGCGGCCCAGCCCTCGGCCTGCAGGTGCAGCCGCTCCAAGAGGCTGCCGGGGAAGAAGAAGTAGGGCAGCACCACGATCCGGCCCGGCCGGCCCGCCGGCGCCGCGGCCGTCAGCGCCAGGCACCGGTCCAGGCCCGCCGGCACATCGGGCGCCGCCTGGGAGACGAACGCGGTCTCCACGCCCGCGAAGCCGCGCCCCTCCCACAGCAGCCGCGCGGCCCGTGCCACCTCGGCGTTGGCGTACGGATCGGCCGTGCCGCGCCCCACCAGCAACACCGTGGTGCGCGCCCGGTCCTCGGGCCTGCGGGCGCCGGCGGCCAGCGCCTCGTCCAGCCGTCGTTCCAATACGTCGAGCACCTTGGGGTGGGGCCCCAGTTCGGCGTCGCAGGCGTAGCCGAGCCCCGGGTGCCGCGCCGCCGCCCGCTCCAGTGCCGAGGGCAGCGCGTCCGGCAGGGGGCCGGTCGGCGCCGGCAGCAGGGGTATGACGGCGAGCCGGGCCGCGCCCCGCGCGACGAGCCCGTCGACGGCGTCGTCCAGCGGCAGGGGAGAGGCCGGGGCGCCGAAGAACCCGCCGGCGACGGGCACGTCGGGGTGGCGCTCGCCGAGCATGCGCACCAGTGTGCGCAGCGCCTCGGCGCCGCCTTCGTCACGGGTGCCGTGACCGGCGATGAGCAGTGCGGGAGGAGTGGTCACTGGGTCTCCTTGCTACCGGGGGTTGCGCTGCCGGGCGCCGGGTCGCCGGCGTCCGCCGTCCGCCGATCCGGGCCACGGCGGGGCGGGTTGGGGGAGGCCATGACGATAACCGTCCCGGTGGAAGGCACGACGGGCGCTCCCTCCCTACCAGCGGTAAGGGCACCGCTGTCCGTTACAGCCGGCCCGGCGCGTCCTGCCGGTACGGCGAGCGCACAGGTCGCCCGGGCAGGCGGCGGCGACTTCCGCTTGCCGGCGGCCAGTGCGGCACCCGGCCCCGCCGCCAGCAGTGCGGCCGCCTCGGCCACGCTCGGCGTTCCGACGGCAGCCGCCGCGGCCGCGGACGGCTCCGGTACCGGTACGGCCGCCAGGGCCGCCGCCGGGAACGACCGCAACGGCACCCCCAGCTCCCGGGCCGCCCCGGTCAGCCCCGGCTCGTCCGCCTTGGCCGCCGCCGTTGCCAGGGCGACGACTTGGCGGACGGCGTACCCCGCCGCCGCGCAACTGGCCGTGATCAGCTCCAGCACTTCCGACACCGGGACGCCACGGCGCGCGCCCACGCCGGCGACCAGTGGCACGAGCGGCGGCGGGAGCGGCGCCCCGGCCTCCTCGTCGGCCGCCCGGCCCCTCATGCCGCGACAACTCCCCGGCCGGCGGCTCCCAGGACGACAGCGACCGGCCCGAGTCGGTCCGTCGGGACCGCGGTGAGGGCGCCGGGCCCCCAGGGCTCCCCGCTACCGCTCCCATGGGTCCTCACCCGGGTCCTCACCCGGCCCTCCCGCGGGCCCTCACGCCGAGCTCCGGGCCACGGCGCCACGTGCCGCGCTCGCCACCAGACGCCCGGCCAGCGACGGTTCGGCGGCCCAGTGCACATGCAGGTACGAGGCGTGTACCCCGCCGGACACAAAGCCCTCCACCCGCCGCTCCGGGTGGGTCAGTCCCCACGCCGGGCCGGCGCCCGCGCCCGGCTCCAGCACCGTGCGGTGGAACTCGTGGCCGCGCACCCGGGTCCCGGCCGCCGCCAGCGCGTTGTCCCGCAGCGCCACCGCCTCGCGGTAGCCGAGGGTGAGCCGTTCGGTCATCCGGGACTCGGCGGGCAGCACCCCGCACATCGGCTTCCCGTCCAGCGACCGGGAGAGGTAGAGCAGCCCGGCGCATTCGGCGGAGACCGGCGCCCCGGACGCGGCCAGGGCGGCCACCGCGGCGCGGAGCGGCGCATTCGCCGACAGATCCGGCGCGTACATCTCCGGGAAGCCCCCGCCGATCACCAGCCCCCGGGTGCCGGGCGGCAGTTGTTCGTCCCGCAGCGGGTCGAAGGCGGCCACCTCGGCGCCCGCGGCGGCCAGCAGCTCGGCGTGTTCGGCGTACGAGAAGGTGAACGCGGGGCCGCCCGCGACGGCGATCAGCGGCCTCTGAGGGGCGGTGACCCCCTCGGCCACGGACAGCTCCGCCGCCGGGTCCCAGGGGGCGTCCGGCAGCTCGGGCACCGTACGTGCCAGTGCCAGCAGCGCTTCCAGGTCGCAGCCCTCGCGGACCCGTGCGGCCAGTTCGGCCACCGACTCCACCGCCTCGGCCCGCCGTTCGGCGACCGGCACCAGGCCCAGGTGACGCGACGGCGTACCGGCCCGCCCGTCCCGGCGCAGCGCGCCCAGCACCGGCACCCCGGAGGACTCCATCGCCTCCCGCAGCAGCTCCTCGTGGCGGTCCGAGCCGACCTTGTTGAGGATCACCCCGGCCAGCCGCACCTGTGGATCCCAGGAGGCGAAACCGTGCACCAGCGCCGCCACCGACCGCGACTGCGAGGAAGCGTCCACCACCAGCACCACCGGTGCCCGCAGCAGCTTCGCCACCTGCGCCGTCGAGGACAGTTCGCCCATCCCGGACGCCCCGTCGAACAGCCCCATCACGCCCTCGACGAGCGCCAGATCGGCACCCGCCGCGCCGTGCAGGAACAGCGGCGCGATCCGGCCGGGCCCGCACAGATAGGCGTCCAGGTTGCGGCCGGGACGGCCGGTGGCCAGGGAGTGGTAGCCGGGATCGATGTAGTCCGGGCCCACCTTGTGCGGCGACACCACGAGCCCGGCCTCGGCGAACGCCGCCATCAGGCCCGTGGCCACCGTCGTCTTCCCCGCGCCCGAGGACGGCGCGGCGATCACCAGCCGGGGGATCGCACCGCCGCTCATGCCGCGCTCACCCGGCTCACCATTCGATCCCCCGCTGGCCCTTCTGGCCGGTGTCCATCGGGTGCTTGACCTTGGTCATGTCCGTCACCAGATCGGCGAAGTCCAGCAACGCCTCGGGGGCGTTCCGGCCGGTGATGACGACATGCTGGGTGCCGGGACGGTCGCGCAGCGCCGCCACCACTTCCTCGGTGTCGATCCAGCCCCACTTCAGCGGGTACGCGAACTCGTCCAGCACCAGCAGCTTGTACGTCTCCGCGACGAGATCCCGCTTGACCTGCTCCCAGCCCTCGCGCGCCGCCTCCTCGCTGGAGGCGATGTCGCGCTGGACCCAGGACCAGCCCTCGCCCATCTTGTGCCAGGCGACGGTGCCGCCCTCGCCGGACTCCCCGAGCACCTTCAGCGCCCGCTCCTCGCCGACCTTCCACTTCGCCGACTTCACGAACTGGAACACCCCGACCGGCCAGCCCTGGTTCCAGGCGCGCAGCGCCAGCCCGAAGGCCGCGGTGGACTTGCCCTTGCCCTGGCCGGTGTGGACGAACACCAGCGGGCGGTTGCGGCGCTGGCGGGTGGTGAGCCCGTCGTTCGGTACGACGGACGGCTGTCCTTGCGGCATTACGCGGCCTTCCTGTTGCCTTGTACGGTCCGTACGAGCGCGGAGACGCTGTCCGCGCGCAGTTCGTCGAGGGTGACCGCGGTGCCCTGCAGGTCACGGGCCAGCTCGCCCGCGAGACCCAGCCGCACCGGGCCCGCCTCGCAGTCCACGACCACCGAAGCGGTGCCCTCGGCCGCCAGCAGGCGGGCCGCGCGGGCGGCGCGCACGACGGGCTCCGGGCCGCCGGTCGCCCGGCCGTCGGTGACGACCACCAGCAGCGGCCGCCGCGAGGCATCCCGCATCCGTTCCACCCGCAGCACCTCATGGGCCTTCAACAGGCCCTCCGACAGCGGCGTGCGGCCGCCCGTCGGCAACTGCTCCAGCCGCGCCGCGCCCGCCTCCACCGACGAGGTCGGGGGCAGCGCCAGCTCGGCGCCGGTGCCGCGGAAGGTGATCATGCCGATCTTGTCGCGCCGCTGGTAGGCGTCCAGCAGCAGCGAGAGCACCGCGCCCTTGACCGCGCTCATCCGCTTGCGGGCCGCCATCGAACCGGAGGCGTCCACGACGAACAGGACCAGATTGCCCTCCCGCCCCTCGCGTACCGCCTCGCGCAGATCGTCCCTGCGCACCACCAGACCCCGCCCGTGGCGGCCGCGCGCCCGCTGGTGCGGCGCCGCGGCCTGCACGGTCGCCGCCAGGTGCAGCTTGCCCAGGGCGCCGTGCGGACGCCGCGCCCCGGTCGTCCGGCCGTGCGCGGTCCGCGCCCGCGACCTGCGGCCGTCCGCGCCCTCGCCCAGGCCCGGCACATCCAGCCGCCGGGTACGGAACGGCTCACCGGCGCCGACCGCGGCCTTCTCGCCGCCCGCGGCGGCCCCTTCCTCGGACTGCTCCGGGGCCGCGGGCTGCTCCCGAGGCCGCTCGGGGCCCTCGGCGCTCTCCCGCTCCTGCTGGTGCGGGAGTTCGGGGCTCTGCGCCGGGGGCGCCTCCTGCGGCCCGCCGTCCCCGCCGTCCTGAGGGGGCGCTCCGCCGCCCTCCGGACCGCCCCCGCCGGGGCCGCCGTCCGGGCCGTCCGGGTCCGGATCGTCCTCGCCGTCCGTGCCCTGGCCGTCCGCGTCCTCGTCCGCCCCGCCGAACTCCTCCAGCGTTCGGTCGAGCTTGTCCTCGTCCAGGCCGGGCGCGTCGAAGGGGTTGCGGCGCCGGCGGTGCGGCAGCGCCAGCAGCGCCGCCTGCCGCACGTCCTCCTCCAGGACGTCCGTCCGGCCCGCCCAAGCGGCCAGCGCGGTGGCGGTACGCGCCATCACGATGTCCGCGCGCATCCCGTCCACCTCGAACGCCGCGCAGGTCGCGGCGATCTGCCGGAGGGCACCGTCGCCCAGCGTCACCCGCGGCAGCAGCTCCCGGGCGGCGGCGATCCGCCCGCGCAGCGCGTCCTCCTCGGCCGCCCAGCCCGCCGCGAAACCCGCCGGATCGGCGTCGTAGGCCAGCCGGCGCCGGACCACCGACACCCGTTCGCCGGGCTCCCGGGAGGCGGCGACCTCGACGGTGAGCCCGAACCGGTCCAGCAACTGCGGCCGCAGCTCGCCCTCTTCGGGGTTCATGGTGCCGACGAGCAGGAAGCGGGCCGCGTGCCGGACCGAGACGCCCTCGCGCTCCACGTACGAGGCACCCATGGCGGCCGCGTCCAGCAGCAGGTCCACCAGGTGGTCGTGGAGGAGGTTGACCTCGTCGACGTAGAGGATGCCGCGGTGCGCGTCCGCCAGCAGGCCCGGCTCGAAGGCCTTCACGCCCTCGGACAGCGCCCGCTCGATGTCCAGCGCGCCCACCAGCCGGTCCTCGGAGGCGCCGACGGGCAGTTCGACCATCCGCGTCGGGCGCTGCTCGGCGGCAGCGCTCTCGTGCGGCCCGTCGGGGCAGCCGGGGTCGGGCGCGGCCGGGGCGCAGGCGAAGCGGCAGCCGCTGACCACGTCCACCTGCGGCATCAGCGCCGACAGCGCCCGAACGGCGGTGCTCTTGGCGGTGCCCTTCTCCCCGCGGACCAGCACGCCGCCCACCGCGGGGCTCACCGCGTTCAGCAGCAGCGCCAGCCGCAGATCGTCCATGCCGACCACCGCCGTGAAGGGGTACTGCGGGGCGGTGTGGTGAGCGGTTGTCATACGGTGTCGTCCTCCAGGTCGTCGGGCGGCTGTGTCGTCCGTGCCGGTCGCGGTCTTCCGTTGCCTACCCTCATGGCGCCCCCGGAGGCACGAACGGCAGCCCCTCCGGTACTCCCTCCTCGATCAGCCGCAGCAGCGCGCCGGTGTCCGCGTGCTCCTCGATCAGATCGCCCAGCCGGTCGAGCTGTTCCTCGCGCAGGGCGGCGAAGGCGGTGTCGGGGGCCGGGACGAACGCCCGGCCCGCGTCCGCCGCGACGCGCCGCAGGAAGGCCCGCCGGAAGCCGTCGCTCTCCAGCGAACCGTGCCAGTGCGTGCCCCATACGGAGCCGGCCCGGCACCCGTCCAGGCTCCGCCCCTGGCCGTCGGACATGAATGCCTCGTCCCCGCCGGTCACCTCGGCGACCCCGTGGTGGATCTCGTAGCCCGCCACCGGCTCGCCCAGCGCCTCGCCGACCGGCCGCGCCAGGGTCTTCTCCGCCGCGAACCGTACGCGCACGGGCAGCAGCCCCAGCCCGTCGACCGTGCCGGCCTTGGACTCCACGTCGTCCTCGATGCGCTCGCCCAGCATCTGGAAGCCGCCGCAGATGCCCAGCACCGGGCGGCCCTCGGCGGCCCGCCGGACGACCGCGTCCGCCAGCCCGCGCTCGCGCAGCCACGCCAGCGCCCGGACCGTGCCCCGGGTCCCCGGCAGCACCACCAGGTCCGCATCGGCCAGCTCCTCGGCCCGGTCCACGAACCGCACCACCACGCCCGGCTCCGCGGCCAGCGCGTCCACGTCCGTGAAGTTCGACATCAGCGGGACGGCACAGACCGCCACCCGCAGCACCTGGGCGCCGTGCGGCGGAGCCACCACGCTCTCGCGCACCGCACCGCGCAGCGACACCCTCAGTCCGTCCTCCTCGTCGATGCCGAGACCGTGCGAGAAGGGCAGCACGCCCAGCGTCCGCCGCCCGGTGAGGCCGCGCAGCATCTCCAAGCCCGGCTCCAGCAGCGTCACATCACCGCGGAACTTGTTGACGAGGTACCCCGCGACCAGCGCCTGGTCCTCCTTGGACAGCAGCGCGGTGGTGCCGAAGAAGGAGGCGAACACCCCACCGCGGTCGATGTCACCGACCACCACCACCGGGATCCGGGCGGCCCGCGCCAGCCCCATGTTCACGAGGTCGGTGCGCCGCAGGTTGATCTCGGCCGGACTGCCGGCGCCCTCGCAGATCACCGCGTCATGGGTACGCCGCAGCTCCGCCAGGCAGTCGGTGACCGTGCCGAGCAACTGCTCCTGGCGGCCCTCGTGGTAGCCCCGGGCACTGAGCTCGCCCACCGGCTTCCCCAGCAGCACCACCTGGCTGCTGCGGTCGCTGCCGGGCTTGAGCAGGACGGGGTTCATCAGCGCGGTCGGCTCCACCCGCGCGGCGGCCGCCTGCATCGCCTGGGCCCGTCCGATCTCCGCGCCCTCGCGCGTGACGAACGAATTCAGCGACATGTTCTGCGCCTTGAACGGCGCCACCCGCACGCCCTGCCGGGCCAGCCAGCGGCAGATGCCCGCCGTCACCACGCTCTTGCCCGCGTCGGACGTCGTACCGGCCACCAACAGGCCACCGCCGACGGCCCCGCCCGATGCCTTCAACCGCCCGTTCACCGGGTCCTCCTCATACGCCGGGACTCCGGCTGTCGTGAGCCGTACGCGCCAGTGCCCGCACGGTCCTGCGCGATACCGCACCCGCGGCCGGGCGGACGGCACTCCCCGGGGCCCGCCGCAGCGCCCCGGCCGCCAGCCGCGCCGCCACCGTCGTCGCCAGCGCCAGGACGCTCACCCGGCGCGAGAGCCGCACCGCCCGTTCGATGTCGGGCACCGCGACCGGCGGCGCCCCGCCGTTGAGCTGCGGCCGGTGCTCCACCCGCCCGCCGTAGGCCAGCGTGCCGCCCAGCCGGACGCCCAGCGCGCCCGCGAACGACGCCTCCACCGGGCCCGCGTTGGGGCTCGGATGGGCGCCGCCGTCCGCCCGCCAGGCCCGCAGCGCACCGCGCCGGTCGGGGCCCGCGAGCACGGTCAGGGCGGCGGTCAGCCGGGAGCCGGGCCAGCCGGCGAGGTCGTCGAGCCGGGCCGAGGCCCAGCCGAAGCGGCGGTGGCGCGGCGACTTGTGCCCCACCATCGCGTCCAGGGTGTTCACCGCCCGGAACGCCACCAGACCGGGCACCCCGCCCAGCGCGCCCCACACCAGGGCGCCGACCACGGCGTCCGAGGTGTTCTCGGCGACCGACTCCACCACCGCGCGGGCCATCTGGGGCCCGTCCAGGGCCTGCGGATCGCGGCCGCACAGATGCGGCAGCCGCTCCCGCGCCACGTCCAGGTCACCCGCCGTCAGCGCACCGCCGACGGCCCGGGCCTCCCGGCCGAGCGACGTGCCGCCCAGCACCGCCCAGACCGTCGCCGCGGTCAGCGCGATCCGGGCGCCGTCGCGCAGGGGAGCGGGGGCGGCGGCCCGTACGGCGCGCTGCAGCAGCGCGGCCCCGGCGGCGGCACCGCCCGCGCACAGCACGGCGTGCGCCGCCCCGTATCCGCGGTGATCGCGCCACAGCCGGCGTTCGACGGCGCTCGCGGCCCGTCCGAAGGCGGCCACCGGATGGCCGCGCCGCGGGTCCGCCGCGATCAGATCGCCGAGAAAGCCGAGGGCCGCGCCGCACGCATATCCCGCGTGTTCGCCGCGCACCGGTCAGACCGCCGCTGCGGCGTGTCCAACGGGCCCTGTGGCGGCGGGCAGTGAAGATCTCGAAGGGCGGCCGGGCATGGCGGTGTGTCCTCACTCAGGGTCCGCGCCCTGGCTCGACGTGACGGCGACAAGAGTCTCCTGGCTCCCGGATCGGCGAGTCCTCCGGCCTTCCAGTCCCTGCGTACGTCATCGGACGTACGCGAGGCGGACCGTGGCCTTCGCTGGAGGAACGCTCCCCGGTGACAGTGGCGGGACCGCGCCGGATTCGCACCGGACTTCCTCAGCTGTCGCCGAATGGCTCCGGCAGTCCACCACGCCCCGCGATGCCCGTCAACTCGCCCTTGACCTGCAACGCTGCCCCGTGGCACGCGCTGTGGTGCACGCCACAGCGTGGCAGGAAGGTCACAGACGGTTGCCCGGGCCCCTGATCTCACGTCACTATCTGGTGGTGCACGGTGGCGACGGTGCCGCCGGAAGGGGGCCGGGGGATGCCGCAGAGCGCTGACCGCCACGAGATCCGCCTCAGGATCACGGGCACCAACAATCCGGACCAGGACCTCGAAGACCTCAGGGCCTGGCTGGAGCGAGAGCCGTGGCTGGACCGGCACGGCCACGACTGGCTGCTCCGGCCGCGGCCGGCGGACGAGAGCGACGACGGCCCCGGTGACATGGCCGCCGGCCTCGACGAGCTGATCCTGGTCATCATCGGCGCCGTCACCGGCGAGATCACCAAAAGTCTCACCATCGCCCTGCAGGAGTGGCTGCGCCGGCGCCGGGAGGAACGCGACACCGGCGAGCGGCCCGCCGTCGCGGTCGGGGCCGGTGACGGGGACCTGCACGAGCTCGGCGACACGGGCCCGGCCACCGCGGCCCCCGAACACCCCGATCCCGGCAGCCCGGCGGACGGGAGCGGCAGCACCCCCGGGGACTGAGCCGGATGTCCGAATACGACGCACGGGGCAAGGTCAACCGGGCGCTGCTGATCAGCGTCGACGACTACCGCACGCTGCGCCCGCTGCCCGCGGTGAAGGACAACGTCCACAAGCTGGAGCAGGCCCTGCTCGCCCCCGGCACCGATCTGTTCACCAAGGGCGAGGTCGTCACCTGCCGGCCCCAGGAGCCCTGGGAGGTGGAACAGGCGCTGGACACCGTCGTCCAGGAGGCGCGCGGGCTGCTGCTGGTGTACTTCTCCGGCCACGGCCGGGTGGGCAGCGACGGCGGCAATCTGCACCTCATGGTCGGCGCCTCGGAACGGCGGCACAAGACCGTCTCCTGGCAGGACACCGTGCTGTCCTATCTGGACAACGCACGGGCCGACCGCATCGTGATCGTCCTGGAGTGCTGTTACGCCGGCAACGCGAGCGAGGCCTTTTACTCCTGCCGCAACCCGACCTCGCTGCTGATGGCCGCGCAGCCCAACCGCCGGATCTTCAGCGGCGAGGAACCCACCGGGGGCAGCGTCTTCAACCGTGCCCTGGTCCAGATCCTGGAACAGGGCATCCCCGGCAAACAGTTCGTCACCTTCGAGGACCTGGTCCAGGCGCTGCGGGAACAACTGGCCGGTGAACGGACCCCGATGGGCGACGTCTGGGAGCCGCGCTCGGCGAAGCAGAACACCGTCGACGACGTCATCCTGTCCTTCGCCACCCCCGAGGCCCGCCCGCCGACCCCGCTGCGGATCCGCTTACGCCGCCGGCTGAAGTCGTCCTTCCGGCGCTGGACCGGACTCCTGCTGATCCTGGCGATCATCTTCGTACCGGCCGTCACCGGCGTCGTCCTGCTCCAGCTCCCGAACGACCAGGCGCCCTGCCCGCCCGCCCTCGAACTGCGGCTGCTCACCGCCCCCGAGGCCGAACCCGCGCTGCGCCAGGCCGCCTTCGACTACGAGCTGTCCGAGACCAACACCCGGCCCCTGACCGGCGAGGGCAACCTCCCCGACGGCTGCCGGCGGGCCCAGATCACCGTCTACTCCGCCGCCCGGGACCAGGTCGACCAGGGCTTCGCCGCCGCCGGACGCTGGCAGGGCGAGGCCCTGGGGACCGGGCAGGCCCGGCCGGCCGACAAGGGCCTCGACCCGCTCAACCGGCCCGGACCCCAGCCCGACATCTGGATCCCCGAGTCCACCGCCGACTACTACGAGGCCCGCCGCGGTATGCCCGCCACGGCCTCCCCGGCGACCCTCCACTACAGCGCCCCCGTCGCCTACACCCCGCTGGTCGTCGGCATCCCGGAGAGCCGGCGGCTGGTCGACGTCGACCCGGCCGACGCCTCCTGGCCGGATCTGCTCACCCAGACCGACGGCAGCCACCACGACCTCTCACTCCTGCGGCCCAGCCCGGTGCTGTCCGGCACCGGGCTGCTGCACACCCTCGGCCTCTACCTCGCCCACGACGGCCCGGACGGCACCTCGACGGGAGCGCCCGACCTCACCCTCGCCCGGCAGGCCGAGGAGCGGCTGTCCGCCCCGGGCAGTCAGTACGCGGGCAGCACCGAGCTGCTGTGTTCGCTGCGGCCCGACACCGGCACCGACGCCGCCGGCTCCGTCGACCGCGCGAAGTCCGCGCCCCTGGTGTCGGAGAAGTCCCTCGCCGACTACAACCTCGGCCACGCCATCGGCAGTTGCCCGGCCCGCCCGTCCGCGCTCCCGTACCGCAACCGCTACCTCGCCTACTACCCCCGAAACGTCCCCGCGCTCGACCACCCCCTGGTCCGCGTCGACTGGCAGGGCGCCACGGACGCCACCGTGCGGCAGGCCGCCGTGGCGAGCTTCGCCACCTGGCTGCGCGCCCCCGACGGCGGGCAGCGCACCCTCACCGCGCAGGGCTACCGCGGGGTGCGGGAGGCGAGCCCGCCACCGGGCTCACCGCTGCGGGACAGCCGCGCGGACGTCAACCCCGTCGGACGGATCGTGCCGTTCACAGCCGGCCCGGAGCAGGTCTCGCAGGTGCTGGACGGCTACGACAAGGCACAGAAATCCAGCCAGGTGCTGATCCTCATGGACACCTCCACCTCCATGGCGGACGGCGGCAGGCTCCCGGTCGCCCTGAGCGCGGCCGGACGCGCCCTGGAGATGGCCGGCCCGCGCCACACCTACGGCCTGTGGGCCTTCCCGGACCGCGAGCACCCCGCCGACCCCGACGCGGTGGGCGAGCTCGTCCGGCTGGGCAGCGCCGACCCGGCCCAGGGCAAGGCGGCGCTGGACCGGATCGCCGGCGGCGAACTGGTCGAACACGGCGCCGCGATGGAGGAGGCGCTGACCCGTGCCCTGCGCACGATGAAGAAGTCCCCGGCCACCAACAAGGCCATCGTGCTCCTGCTCGACCAGGACGACGGCGCGGGCCGCCGTGCGGCGAGCGTGGAACGGACGCTCGGCGCCCTCCTCGAGGAGAAGCCCGACGTGCCCATCCTGGCGCTGGTGCTGGGCCGGTCCGGCTGTGACACCTTCGCCTTCCGGCAGCTGGCCGGCGCCTCGCACGGACAGTGCGTGCCCGCAGGACCGCAGGCCGTCGACACACTGGCCGGCCGGATCGCCTCCATCGGCACGGCTGCCAAGGGGGACCGATGACTACCGTGCGCACCACCACGCCCGCCGCCGCGCTGTGTCTGCTGCTGACGCTGGCGGTGAGCGGCTGTACACCGGGGGAGCAGGACGTCCCGGAGAAGGGCGCGATCGTCTTCGCCACCGGCAGCGACCTCAGCAGCTCCGGCATCCGCCAGGACCTGATCCACGCCTGGGAGAAGGCGCACGACCGCACGGTCCGGATCGTCGAACTCCCCGACACCGCCGACGGCCAGCGCAGCCAGCTGCTGGCCGCGGGCCAGTCCGGCATCGGCGGGTACGACGTGCTCAACCTGGATGTGGCCTGGACCGCGGAGTTCGCCGAGGCGGGCGTGATCCGCCCCTGGCCCGCGGGCCTGGACGGGGACTTCCTCGGCAGTGTGGCCAAGACCGTGGAGTACGACGGCAAGGTGTGGGGCGTGCCCTTCAACACGGACGCCGGGCTGCTCTACTACCGCAAGGACATCCTGGACGCGTACCACCACGGCGCCCCGTCCACCTGGGACGAACTCAAGAAGGTGGCGGCCGAGGTGACCAAGGACTACAACCTCAAGGCGGCCCACGACGCCGCCGCCGGCAAGAAGAAGCGGCCCACGATGTACGGCATGGTCGCCCAGCTGCGGCCCTACGAGGGGCTGACCGTCAACACCCTGGAGTCGGCCTGGGTCTACGGCGGCGACCCGGAAGCCACCAGCTTCACCAAGGGCGAGCAGGTCGGCGCGCTGCAACTGGGCGTCGCCGAGCTCAAGAACCGGCTCGATTCGATCATGCCGCACGAGGCCACGGCCATGGACGAGACGGAGAGCCGCCGCTGGTTCGCCGACGGCCGCGCGCTGTTCATGCGCAACTGGCCGGTCGAGTACGCCTCCGTCGCCCGGAAGCTCACGCCGGGCAAGGAGTTCGACGTCACCCAGCTGCCCGCCCGTCCCAGCGACGGCAAGCGGATGTCCGTGCTGGGCGGGCAGAACCTCGCGATCTCCGCGGGCAGCAAGCGGCCGGCCGGCGCCCGGTCCCTGATCGAGGCGCTGACCGGGGCGGGCAGCGAACGCTGTCTGCTGGAGCGGGGGTTCGCGGCCACCCGCACCTCGGCGTACCGCGACGGGCCCACGGCACCGCGCTGCCCGCTGCCGCCCCGGGATGCGGAGCGCGGCGGCCCGGGAGCGCCGGAGCCGCGCCCCGACCCCCGCACCCTGCACGAGGCGCTGCTGGCGGCCGAACCGCGCCCGCGCAGCGCCCACTACCAGACCTTCAGCAAGGTGGTTCAGCTCGGGGTGTCCGCCTTCCTCAACGGCCGCGGCGACACGGCCATCGCCGACCGGCTGGCCCGGGAGGCCGATGACGCGCTCGGCGGACGGGGCGCACCGACGACGAAGCGCCCGGCGGACGACGGCTGATGCCGTGTGGTCCGCCGGGCGCCTCGCGCTGTCCGGTGCCGCCTTCGGTGGAGGTCAGGCGGCGACGATCAGATAGATGCCGTAGGCCACCGCTGCCGCGCACAGGGCGAAGGCGGCCACCGCGCCGGCCCGCGCCCCCGCACCCGGTGCGGCGACCGCGGCCGCGGCGCCTTCCGGCTGCGGCCGGCGGGAGGTACCGACGATGCCGACGGTGAACAGGCCCACGATCCCCACCGTGACCGCGAGGGTGACGCCGAAGACCTGGCCGAGAGCTGCCCAGTCGATGCTCATGGAGTTCCTTATCAGGTGATGACAGCTAGCGGGAGACCGTCGCGGCCTTGGGGCGCGGGGCGGGTGCCGCGGGGGTGCCGGGGCCGGACGGCTGGGCCGGGATCCCGGCGGCCTCCGGGGCGTCGGCCGGCTGGGCGTCCGCCACCGGGACATCGGTCACGGGGACATCCGCCACCGGGGCGTCGGCCGCCGGAACGTCGGTCGCCGGGGCCGGCTGGCCCGCCGGGGGAGGGGAGACGGCGCGCAGCGCGGCGGTCACCACGCCCACCGGCTCCGCGGCCGGGCCTTCGTTGACATTGGTGTGGTCGATCGGCTTGCGCCGGGAGGCGGCCCAGATCGCGCCGCAGATACCGAGCGCGAGCACGGCCACCGCGGCCACACCCCAGTCGCCCTGCCCCGCGAGGAACGCGGCGCCCGCCGCGACCAGACCCGCGGCCGGCAGCGTCAGGCCCCAGGCCAGGACCATCCGGCCGGCCGTGGACCACCGCACCACGCCGCCCTTGCGGCCCAGGCCCGAACCCATCACGGAGCCGGAGCAGACCTGGGTGGTGGAGAGCGCGAAGCCGAGGTGCGAGGAGGCCAGGATGGTGGCCGCCGCGCCGGTCTGGGCGGCGAAGCCCTGCGGCGGCTGGATGTCGGTGATGCCCTTGCCCATCGTGCGGATGATCCGCCAGCCGCCCAGGTACGTACCGAGCGCAATGGCGAGACCGGCCGAGGCGATGACCCACAGCGGCGGGTCGGCGTGCGGGGCGACCACACCGCCGGTGATCAGCGCCAGGGTGATCACACCCATCGTCTTCTGGGCGTCGTTGGTGCCGTGGGCGAGGGAGACCAGGGCGGCGGAGGCGATCTGCCCCGCGCGGTAGCCCTTGGCGGTGTCCGCCTCGGCGCGGTTGCGGGTAAGCCGGTAGGTGAGCCGGGTCGCCGCCATCGCGGCCAGGCCGGCCACGACCGGGGCGGCCACCGCCGGGATCAGGACCTTCATCACCACGGCCTCGCCATGCACCCCGTGGGTGCCGACCGACACCAGGGTCGCGCCGATGAGACCGCCGAAGAGAGCGTGGGAGGAGCTGGAGGGGAGTCCCGCGAGCCAGGTCAGCAGGTTCCAGACGATGGCGCCGACCAGGCCGGCGAAGATCACTTCAGGTCTGATGCCGGCGCTCTCGTCGATGATCCCGCCGGAGATGGTCTTGGCCACCTCCACGGACAGGAACGCACCGACGAGGTTGAGCCCTGCCGACATCGCCACCGCGGTCTTGGGTCGCAATGCCCCGGTGGAGATGGTGGTGGCCATTGCATTGGCCGTGTCGTGGAAGCCGTTCGTAAAGTCGAACACCAAGGCCGTGACGATCACGATCCCGATGAGAAGCGTGATGTGTTCCATTCACCCAGGCAATCAGTTCGTCGGTCAGTGTCGTTGGGACCGTACGGAGAGTGGGTGAACGGAAAGTGAACTGGGACGGGCGCGGTGATGACACCCCCGCAGTGTTCACACGGAGGAGTCTCCCGCGTCACTTCCGCCTCACCCGTTGGCGAACTTGATGAGTTGGGCCGGTGAGCCGTCCCCGCGAGGGCGTCGCGCGCCGGCTCCCCGGTGACGTTAACGGACAACCAACGCAAGGTGACACATCACCGGTCAATTCTCGCCATGGAGCAGATATCCCTATATGGCGGATTCCGGACGGTTGGGCCCCGTCGTACTCTGCCCCGGCCTGCTCGTACGGTGTCGCGCACCGCAATCCGCCACTCGCCGCACCGCGCCGGAGGACCCATGAAGGACCACGCCGACCGCCTCGCCGAAGCCTGGGGCGAACTGGTCGCCACCGCCCGCAGAACCGTGACCGACCAACTGGTCGTCGGCACCTCGGGCAATGTCTCGCGCCGCCTCAAGGACCTGATCCTGGTCACCCCCAGCGGCGTCCCCTACGACCGGCTCGGGCCGGGCGACACCACGGCGGTCGACCTCGAAGGGCGCCAGATCATCGGCACGCTCCGGCCGACCAGCGAACTGCCGATGCACCTGGCGGTCTACCGCAGCACCACGGCCACCGCCGTCGTCCACACCCACGCTCCGTACGCCACCGCCGTCTCCACCCTCGTCCCCGAACTCCCGCCGGTCCACTACATGACCGCGGCGCTCGGCGGCCCCGTGCGTGTCGCCCCCTATGCCCTGTACGGCAGCGACGAGCTCGCCGCCCACATGCTCGACGCACTCCGCGACCGCACCGGCTGCCTGCTGCAGAACCACGGCACCCTCACCCACGGCGACAGCCTCGACCAGGCGCTGGACCGCACCGCCCAGCTGGAGTGGATGTGCCGGGTCTGGCTGACCGCGAGCTCCGTACCGGGGCACACGCCCAACCTGCTGTCGGCCGCCCAGCTCGACGCGGCCGCCGCACAGCTGCGGGGCTACGGCCCGCAGGGCTGAGCACCCGCCGTGGACGGCGGCGCGGCCCCCCCGCTCGCCGTCCGCCCGCTCGCCGTCCGCCCGGCCGCCGTCAGCCGCCCACCTGGCCCCCGGTCACCCGCCCGGCACCGCCAAGTGGCCGCCCCCGCCGCCGCTGCGCACACTGAACAGGTGCGCCTGGTTACCGCGGCGGCCGTGGCCGCCACCACCGTGATCGGTGCCGGGGCGGCCGCCGTGGCGGTCGGCCGGTACGCCGGCGACATTGCCCTGAAACCGTCGCCCGACGACCCCTTCCCGGGCGACTCCCGCCTCACCGTGCACTCCGCCACCGAGAGCCGCATCGCCCTCACCCGCAGTCTGGCGACCCTGCGGCCCGGCACCTACGGGCTCACCGGCTCCGGCTGCCACGCGGTGGTCGGCGATGTCATCCACGGCGTACCGCACCCCGCCGACGCGGTCGTACGGCGCCTGGTGCGGGTCACCCACGGCACCCTCAAACCCGGCAACCGGATGCGGCTCACCCCGCAGGTGCACGTCGGCAACCCCCGTGACGCCCTCGGCCTGGACTGCGCCGACGTCGACATCCCCGGTGAACTCGGCGCCCTCCCCGCGTGGTTCCTCCCCGGCGTACGGGACACCTGGGTCATCACCGTCCACGGACTGGGCACCACCCGTGCACACCCCATGGTGGTGATGCCGTTCCTGCACCGTCACCGGCTGCCGGTCCTCGACCTGGCCTACCGCAACGACATCGGCGCCCCGCGCACCGCCGACGGCCTGAGCCACCTCGGCGACACCGAATGGCGCGACCTCGACGCCGCGATCCGCTACGCGGTCCGCTACGGCGCCCAGGACATCGTCCTCTACGGCTGGTCCACCGGCGCGGCCATGGCGCTGCGCGCCGCCGCCCACTCCGCACTGCGTGCCCGGATCAGCGGCCTGGTCCTGGACTCCCCGGTCCTCGACCGGGGCGCCACCATCCGGGCGCTGGCCGCCGCCCGGCGGGTTCCGCGCGTCCTGCTGCCGCTGGTCGTACGCGCCGCCGAGGGCGCCACGGGCATGCCCGTCGACCGGCCCGACGCTGTCGACCCGGACGGGCTGAACGTCCCCATCCTGCTCTTCCACGGCCCCGACGACCTCATCGCCCCCTGGTCGGCCTCCCGCTCCCTCGCCGCCCGCCGCGCCGATCTGGTCACCCTCCAGCCGGTTCCGCACGCACCGCACGCCGCGATGTGGAACGCCGACCCTACGGGCTGCGAAGAGGCGCTGCGGCGCTTCCTCACCCCGCTCATGTGACACCCGCCCGCCGGTCCGCCGCCCCGCCGGGAGCCGGCGCCCGATGACGTCCGGGCCTGCGGGGCGACAACTCCCCTCATCAGGGACGGGCCGGCCCGATGACATGGCCCCGGCAGGTCGCAGGCGGGGTTCCGATTGGGCTTTCGGGCCGACAGCCGTAACACTGCTCCTGTGACGTCCCGTACCCCGCGCGACTCCCGGCTCCGCATCGTCCCCCGTCAACCGGTTGCGGCCGCCCGCCGGGCGGTGACAACCCGGACCAAGCGTCCGGCGCCCCGCCCGCCCGAGGGCACGCCGCCGCCCGCGGAACTGGCCCGGCAGGCCCGGGCCGTGCTGGCCGGCGCCGCCCGCCTCGCCCGCTGGGCCGACGGCGCCGCGCTGCGCGCCGGAGCGGACGGGGCACTGCCGAAGGCCGCGGCACAACGCGCCGCCGAAGCGCTTCGCCTGACGCCGCAACAGGTCCGCACCGACTGGGACCGGGCCCGGCTCGCCGGCCTCGTCGAGCTCCACGACGGCCTCGCCCGCCCCGGCTGGCGGCTGCGCGCCTGGGACCGCGACGACACCGCCGTGCTGCGCGGCTGGGTCGCGCTCTTCGACGCCTGGTCGCTGGCCCGCCCCGCCCCGGCCACGGCCGGCCCCACGATAGTCGCCGAAGTCGTCGAGGCGCTGCCCCAGTTGCTGTCCCTGCTGCACCTGTCGGCCGGACCCGTCCGGCTGCCGGTGCTGCTGGACATGCTGGACCAGCGCGTCGCCGAGCTGCGCACGGAGCGCTGCGAGGTCCCCTACGGCCAGGACCCGTCCCCGGGCAGCGCCGACCATGCCGCGCCGACGGCCGACGACGCCGCGGGGGCGTCGCTGGCCGAGCTGCTGGCCTGGGCGCTGGACGCCCTGCTGACCGTCGGCGCCCTGGTACCGCCGGATGGCGCGCACGACGGCATCCACGAGGCCTTCCACGACGCGTCCGAGGCACAGCTGACAGCGCTCGGCAACTGGTCGGTATGGGTCAAGCTGGAACAGATCTGCGTCGCCGCACAGAGCCCGGCCGGCCACATCGAACAGTCCGCGGAGGCCATGCTGCGCGGCTGCGCCCGCCTCACCCCCGGCCCGGCCCGCGCCGAGTACCGCGCCTGGCTCGCCGCCCGCTCGGTCGGCGCGGCCGTCGAGGAACTGCTGACCGTGGCCCGCGGCGAGGACGCGCTGCTGCGCGGCCTGGCCTTCGAGGCACTGCGGGCGGTCGGTGCCCCCGCCGAGGCCGCCGTACGCGCCGCGGCCGACGAGCCGGCCCTGCGCCCGTACGCCCTGCTGTGGCTGGTCGAGCACGAGGGCGGCGACCCGGAGACCGCCCCCGATGTGCTCACCCGTGAGGAGTCGACCTGGCTGTGGGTGGACACCGCGGCGGCCGTCGCCGACCACGGCGAGACCCAACTGCTGGTGCGCCACCTCGACTCGGCGGTCCAGGGCTCGGTCCCCCGCCTCCTGGAGGAGGTCCGTGCAGTAGGGCACCCCCGTACGGTCCAGGTCCTGGTGGCGCTTGCCGCGGCCCACCCCGATCCGGCACTCGCCAAGGCGGTACGCCGCGCGGCGTTCCAGGTCCACACGGGCGGGGTTTGATCTCCACGTTTTCGTCTTTCCCACCGTGGTGGTTGCTCGCCGTTTTTCGCCCGCTGACGCGGTGCGCCCACCGTTGCTCCCCCACCGCCTAAAGGACGTGGGAGGTACCCCCAGCGGCGGGCGCACCGCGCAGCGGGCGAAGAACGGCGGGGACCCCCACGGCGGGACAGCCGACCACGTGGGAGGAAAATCAACTTGCACGGGGCCGTTAGACTGCCTCCCATGGCAGTTCTCCCCCGGGTTCATTAGACGGCGCAGCCCGCTCTCGGACCGTCCGTCCAATCCGCCGTCTTCCTGCCCTGGAGTTTTTCCGTGATTACCGCCTCCGGCCTTGAGCTGCGCGCCGGCGCCCGCATCCTCATCGAGTCCGCTTCCTTCCGTATCGCCAAGGGCGACCGCATCGGCCTGGTCGGCCGTAACGGCGCCGGCAAGACCACCCTCACCAAGGTGCTGGCGGGCGAGGGCATCCCCGCCTCCGGTTCGGTCACCCGCGCCGGCGACGTCGGCTATCTGCCGCAGGACCCGCGCACCGGCGACCTGGACGTGCTGGCCCGCGACCGCATCCTGTCCGCCCGTGACCTCGACAGCGTGCTGCGCAAGATGCGCGAGAACGAGGACCGGATGGCCAACGGCAAGGGCGCCACCCGCGAAAAGGCGATGCGGAAGTACGAGCGCCTGGAGACCGAGTTCCTGACCAAGGGCGGGTACGCCGCCGAGGCGGAGGCCGCGACCATCGCCGCCAGCCTCGGTCTGCCCGACCGCATCCTCGGCCAGCCGCTGCACACCCTCTCCGGTGGTCAGCGCCGCCGCGTCGAGCTGGCCCGGATCCTGTTCTCGGACTCCGACACCCTGCTGCTCGACGAGCCCACCAACCACCTCGACGCCGACTCCATCGTCTGGCTGCGGGACTACCTCAAGACCTACCGCGGCGGCTTCATCGTGATCTCCCACGATGTCGACCTGGTCGAGACCGTGGTCAACAAGGTGTTCTACCTCGACGCCAACCGCTCGCAGATCGACATCTACAACATGGGCTGGAAGCTCTACCAGCAGCAGCGCGAGGCCGACGAGAAGCGCCGCAAGCGCGAGCGCGCGAACGCCGAGAAGAAGGCCGCGGCGCTCAACACCCAGGCCGACAAGATGCGGGCCAAGGCCACCAAGACCGTCGCCGCCCAGAACATGGCCAAGCGCGCCGACAAGCTCCTCGCCGGGCTGGAGCAGGTGCGCGCCGCCGACAAGGTCGCCAAGCTGCGCTTCCCGGACCCGGCACCGTGCGGCAAGACCCCGCTCACCGCCGAGGGCCTGTCGAAGTCCTACGGCTCCCTGGAGATCTTCACCGATGTCAACCTGGCCATCGACAAGGGCTCCCGGGTCGTCATCCTCGGTCTGAACGGTGCCGGCAAGACCACCCTGCTGCGGCTGCTGGCCGGCGTCGAGACGCCGGACACCGGTGAGGTCCGCCCCGGGCACGGCCTCAAGCTCGGCTACTACGCCCAGGAGCACGAGACCCTGGACCCGGACCGCACGGTCCTGGAGAACATGCGCTCGGCCGCCCCGGACATGGACCTGGTCGCCATCCGCAAGACGCTGGGTTCCTTCCTCTTCTCCGGGGACGACGTCGACAAGCCCGCCGGGGTGCTCTCCGGCGGCGAGAAGACCCGGCTCGCCCTGGCGACGCTGGTCGTCTCCTCGGCCAATGTGCTGCTGCTCGACGAGCCCACCAACAACCTCGACCCGGCCAGCCGCGAGGAGATCCTCGGCGCGCTGCACACCTTCACGGGCGCGGTGGTCCTGGTGTCGCACGACGAGGGAGCGGTGGACGCGCTGGAGCCCGAGCGCATCATCCTGCTGCCCGACGGCGTCGAGGACCTGTGGGGCCAGGACTACGCGGACCTGGTCGCGCTGGCCTGATCACGGCGTATGGATCATGCCGTATGGATCATTCGGCCGATGTGTGATCCATCATCTGAGTGAGAACGGCTCGTACACCGGCGAGTCTGCGGCATCCGGCCGGGCCCTTGGGGCCCGGCCGTCACCATTTCGTCGGCATACCGCCTGACCTGCCCCTTCTCGCGCAAAGCCGGGGACGGGCGGCCTTCCGCAGAGGCGGAATATGGCATTCCGGCCCGTGAGAGCGCCCGCTGGACGGCAAAGGATGTCGTACTGACCCTGCGGAATGGGTGGCCAGGAAGCCGGGGAGGGGTGATCATGAGAGTCCAGAGCGCACTTCCCACGAGGAGGCACGGGTGGCCGAGACTCTGAAGAAGGGCAGCCGGGTAACCGGCGCCGCGCGCGAGAAGCTCGCGGCAGACCTGAAGAAGAAGTACGACTCCGGTGCGAGCATCCGGGCGCTGGCCGAGGAAACCGGCCGCTCCTATGGATTCGTGCACCGGATGCTCAGCGAATCCGGTGTGGTCCTGCGCGGTCGAGGCGGAGCCACAAGGGGCAAGAAGGCCGCATCGGCCTGACGGCTGCGACTCCGGGTGCAGCGGTGTCCCCCCGGTCGACCGAGCAGTCGGCCGGGAGGTTACCGTTCAGTCACTTACGCACGCAGGTGCGGATGGCTGACTCGGAGGCGCTGATGACTCTGCTCGACAAGGACGGTGTGCGACTCGCCGTTGACGGTGCGGTCGCCACGGTGACCCTCGCCAACGCAGCGAAGCGCAATGCGCAGTCGCCGGCCATGTGGCGGGCGCTCGCCGAGGCGGGTTCTCTGCTGCCGGGAAACGTGCGGATCGCGGTGCTCCGTGGTGAGGGCCAGTCCTTCTCCGCGGGCCTCGACCGTCAGGCGTTCACGCCCGAAGGCTTCGACGGCGAGCCGTCGTTCATCGATCTGGCCCGCGGCACGGACAGCGAGCTGGACGCCACGATCGCCGAGTACCAGGAAGCGTTCACCTGGTGGCGGCGCAACGACCTGGTGTCCATCGCCGCCGTGCAGGGCCATGCCATTGGCGCGGGCTTCCAGCTCGCCCTGGCCTGCGATCTGCGGGTGGTCACGCCCGACGTCCAGTTCGCCATGCGCGAGACCAGCCTGGGACTCGTACCGGACCTGACCGGTACCCACCCCCTGTTCGGACTGGTGGGCTACGCCCGGGCGCTGGAGATCTGCGCCACGGGCCGCTTCGTGCATGCCGAGGAGGCCGAGCGGATCGGCCTCGCCAACCTCGTGGTGCCCGCGGACGAACTCGATGCCACGGCGGCCGACCTGGCCGCCGCGCTCACCGCCCCGCCGCGGGACGCCGTCATCGAGACCAAGGCCCTGCTGGCCGGCGCCGCGGGCCGTACGTACGAGGAGCAGCGCACCGCCGAACGGGCCGCCCAGGCACGCCGCCTGCGCGACCTCGCGGGCGTGGGGGAGTAACCCCCCGCTGCACTCCGTCATCGACGGGCGTCCCGTCCGGCCGGGGCGCCCGTCAGCTCCGTTCGACGGCGGTGACCAGCACGGCAACCGTCGACGGCGCCGCCGGTGCGGCGGCCACCGCCCGCCGTACGGCACTGGAGACGTCCAGGGCCCGGTAGCCGGGCGCGGTCGCCAGCTGGATCAGCACATGGCCGTCGGTGCAGCGCACCGCACGGGACGCCCCGCCGAGCACCGGTGCCAGCCGGGCCACCCCCGGTACGCCCCGCGCGACGGCGGGGATCCCCGCCGGGCCCTCCGGTGTCGCACCGCTGCCCTCATCCGCCGCGGGCGGGGCAGGCGGTTCCTGGGCACGGCCGGCGGGCGGCGGCGACGGTGCCTCGCCCTCCTCCAGCAGCTCGCTGACCTGCAGATCCACCACACCCACCACCAGCCCCAGCTCCCGGACCGCGGCCTCCAGCAGCGCGGTGCGCACCTGGTCGGCGACGGTGGGCAGCGGCCGGCCGGCGACCGCGGCGAAATCCGCCTCGATCCGCAGCGGGCCGGGCGGCAGCGCGCTCGGCGGGGCCGGCACCGCGGGCCGGGGGGCCCGGTCCGGGTCGGCGACGGACAGCCGCAGCGAGCCGAGGTGCACCCCGGCCGGGGTTCCGGCGGCCGCTCGCAACGCCCCGGCGGCCGCCTGCTCGGTGATCCATGCTCCGTCCCCGGGCCCGCCGAGCGGCAGCACCCGGCCGATCCCGAGCTGTACCCGCACCGCCTGCGCCCACTGGTTCGCGGCCACCGCGTCACCCCTTTCCCGGCGGTCCCCGGACCCGTTCCGGACACTTCCCGCACCACTCCACCAGCCTGCCGCAGACCCGGCCCCACGGCCCGCACGGCAGGGCGGTGTGCCGGGCGTCGCCGTGCGGAGCACTCCGCTGCCACGTCCCCGGAGCGGTCCGGGGGATGTGGACCTACGGTGGGCAACGGAGCGGACAAACCGCTTCTCCTCGCGGAAGCGGACCGCTTCTCCTCGCGGAAAGGGACGACGGCGATGAGCGAGAGCCAGCAGCATGCGGAAGGGCCCCGGACTCCTGCCAAGCGGGGTGGCGGCGACCCCGCTACCCGTGGGCGGACCACCATCGCCGACGGTGTGGTCGAGAAGATCGCCGGTCTGGCGGCCAGGGACGTCCTCGGCGTGCATGCCATGGGCAGCGGCCTCGCCCGTACGCTCGGCGCGGTACGCGACCGGGTGCCCGGCGGCGGCGGCAGGTCCGCGACCGCTACCCGCGGGTCAAGGCCGAGGTCGGCGAGGTGCAGACCGCGCTGGACCTGGAGATCGTGGTCGACTACGGCGTCTCCATCGCCGATGTGGCGCGCTCCGTACGGGAGAACGTCATCTCCGCGGTGGAACGGATGACGGGCCTGGAGGTCGTCGAGGTCAATATCGCGGTCAGCGACGTCAAGCTGCCCGATGAGGAAGACGAAGAAGAGGGAGCGGAGCCGCGGCTCCAGTAGCCGCATCCGTCCGGAGGGGTAGCGAAGGAGCGCACGATGAGCATGGCCGTGGTCGGCCTCTTGGCCGGTATGGCGCTGGGCTTCGCCGGATACTTCGGCGGCTTCGGCGCCTTTGTCCTGGTGGCGGCGCTGGGCGCCATCGGGTTTGTGGCCGGCAGACTCCTGGACGGGGATCTGGAAGCCGGCGATTTCTTCCGTCCGCGCCGCGGCGACCGCGACGAACGGCGGCGGTGAAGCCGGGTGGCGACGGTGTCCCCGGCCGCCGCTGCCGCCGGCGTGGCGGCGGGTGAGCGGGGCGCGACCAGCATCGCGGACCGGGTGGTGGCGAAGATCGCCGCACAGGCGGCCCGGGAGGCGCTGCGCCGGCAGTCCCGGCAGGCCCGCCCACAGGCGCATGCGACGGTGACCGTGCACCGGCGCGAGGACCGCAGGCACTTCGGCGAGGCGCGGGTGCGGATCGCCGTGGAGCTGGGCTACCCCTCCGACATCGGCGCCCAGTGCCGGGTGGTACGCCGTCACGTCACCGAGCGGGTCAAGGCGTTGGCGAGCATGGACGTGCCCGAGGTCGCCGTGGAGGTCGAGCGGCTGCACTCCCCGCTGGAGGAGCGTACGGGCCGCGGGAGGGTGCGATGAGCGACGACGCGGAGCAGCCGGACACCCGGCGGATGCCCACCCTCGACAAGACGCCCGGCGCCACGGACGGGCGGAGCGATTCCGCCCCGGGCCCGGCCGCGGCGGACGGGAGCGGCGACGGCCGCACCGGGCGCTTCTGGTCGGCCCGCCGGGTCCCGGCCGCGGTGGTCGCGCTGGTGCTGCTGGCCGCCGCCGGACTGCTGCTCTACGACGTGGTCGCGGTGCGCGCCGACCACCCCGCGATGGCCTGGCGCCGGTGGCTCGCCCGCGAACTGGCCACCCGTCACCTGGACAACCCCTGGGTGCTGGCCCCCGCCGCTCTCGCGGTGGTGCTCGGCATCTGGCTGATCGTGCTGGCGCTCACCCCCGGACTGCGCCAGGTGCTGCCGATGCGGCCGACGGCGCCGGACCTGCGGGCCGGGCTGGACCGGGCGGCGGCCGCGCTGGTGCTGCGCGACCGCGCCATGGAGGTGGCCGGCGTCCAGTCCGTACGGATGAAGGTCGGCCGCCGCAAGGCGAAGGCGCATGCCGTCTCGCACTTCCGTGAGCTGGACGAGGTCCGCGCCGACCTCGACGTCGCGCTGGGCGAGGGCCTGCGGCAGCTGGGGCTGGCGCACCGGCTCGGCCTGACCGTGCACGTCCGGCGCCCGAAGAAGGGATGAGGCAGCGATGCGCAGGGTCGGCAGAACGATCAACCGGGTACTGCTCGGCGTGACCGGTGTGGTGCTGCTGGGCACCGGTGGCCTGGTGCTGTTCGGCGGTCTGGACCTGCCCGCGAGATGGCGGCTGCGCCTGCCCGCCCACTGGCCCTGGTCAAGCCCCGGCGATGTCCTGCTCTCCGCGCGGCAGCGCACCCGCTGGAGTGGCCAGGGCTGGTTCTGGCCCGCCGTGATCGCCGCCCTGGCCGTCTTCGTGCTGCTGATGCTGTGGTGGCTGCTGTCCCAGCTGCGGCGGCACCGGCTGAACGACATCCTCGTCGACAGCGGCGACGGCGAGGGCGCCACCCTGCGCGGCCGGGCGCTGGAGGGCGTCCTCGCGGCCGAAACCGAGTCGCTGGAAGGCGTCGACCGGGCCGGGGTGCTGCTGACCGGCCGCCGGCGCGAACCGCGCATCCGGGCCCTGCTGTCCCTCGCCCCGCACGCCGACCCGGGCACCGTGGTCCGCCGCCTGTCGGACGAGGCGGTGACCCACGCCCGCCGCTCGGCCGGGCTCGACCGGCTGCCGGGGGACGTCCGGCTGCGCGCGGTCAAGCACCGGCCCGAGCGGGTCAGTTAGGGGGTGTCTCCCCGAGGGCCAAGAAGACCAGTGAGGGCCGGGGGACTCCCCGTCAGAAGCCGTGCCGGGCCCCGCCGTCCACCGGCACCATCACCCCGGTGACGTACGACGCGGCCGGCGACAGCAGGAACGCCGCGGCCCGGCCGAACTCCTCCGGTGTGCCGTAGCGGCCCAGCGGGATCGCCGCGGAGTTACGGGCGCGGGTGCCCTCCGGGTCGCCGGAGAGCGCGTCGAGCTGGGTCATCCGGTCGGTGGCGATCCGGCCGGGCAGGACGCCGAGGACCCGGATGCCGCGCGGGCCGAGCTCGACCGAGAGCGACTTGGCGAAGCCGGCGAGGCCGGGGCGGAGCCCGTTGGAGACGGTCAGCCCGGGGATCGGCTCATGGACCGAGCCGGACAGCACAAAGCCGATCACGCCGCCCTCCGCCAGCTCGGCGGCGGCCGTGCGGGCCAGCCGTACCGCGCCCAGGAAGACCGACTCGAAGGCCTGCTGCCACTGGTCGTCGGTGTTGTCGAGGGCGCCGCCGGGCGGCGGGCCGCCCACGCTGATCAGCACGCCGTCCAGGCGGCCGAAGCGCTCCCGGGCCGCGGCCACCAGGCGGCGTGGGCCCTCGGGGTCGGCGTTGTCGGCCGCCACCCCCAGGGCGCGTTCGCCGAGCGAGGCCGCGGCCGCCGCCGCGCTCTCCTCGGTGCGTCCGGTGAGCACGACGTTGGCGCCGTCGGCGACCAGTTCACGGGCGGTGGCGAAACCGAGGCCGCGGGTCGCCCCGGTGACGAGGTACGTCCGGTCGGTGAGTCCAAGATCCATGGCCCTAGTCTGCCCCGGCCCCGTCCTGCAGCCCGAAGGCGGTGCCCACCAGCCCGATATGGCTGAACGCCTGCGGATAGTTGCCCAGCTGGCGGCCGGCCGCCGGGTCGTACTCCTCGGAGAGCAGCCCCACATCGTTGCGCAGGTCCAGCAGCCGCTCGAACATCTCCCGGGCCTCGTGCCGCCGTCCGCTCATCCGCAGTGCGTCGACGAGCCAGAACGAGCAGGCCAGGAAGGTGCCCTCGTCGCCGGGCAGCCCGTCGACCGAGCCGCCCTCGGTGCTGTAGCGGCGGACCAGACCTTCGTGGCTCAGCTCCCGGCGCACCGTGTCGATGGTGCCGGCGACCCGCGGGTCGTCCCCGGGCAGAAAGCCGACCCGGGGGATCAGCAGGGTTGCCGCGTCCAGTTCCGCCGACCCGTAGAACTGGGTGAAGGTGCCGCGTTCGGCGTCATAGCCCCGCTCGCACACCTCCCGGTGCACCTCGTCGCGCATCGCCCGCCAGCGGTCGACGTCCCCGCCCAGCTTCGGATTGGCCTCCAGCGCCCACACCACCCGGTCGGCCGCCACCCAGGCCATGACCTTGGAGTGCACGAAGTGCCGGCGCGGCCCGCGGATCTCCCACAGCCCCTCGTCGGGGTCGCGCCAGGTGGACTCCAGATAGTCGACCAGCGCGCGCTGGATGCTCCAGGCGTGCGGCTCCGACGGCAGCCCGGCCGTGCGCGCGATGTGGAAGGAGTCGAGCACTTCGCCGTAGACGTCGAGCTGACGCTGTTCGACGGCGGCGTTGCCGATGCGTACGGGCACGGAGTCGGCGTATCCGGACAGCCACGGCAGCTCGGTCTCCGGCAGCCGCCGCTCACCCGCCAGCCCGTACATGATCTGCAGGTCGTCGGGGGCACCGGCCACCGCGCGCAGCAGCCAGTCCCGCCAGGCACCGGCCTCCTCCAGGTATCCGGCGGAGAGCAGCGAGTTCAGGGTGAGGCTGGCGTCGCGCAGCCAGCAGTAGCGGTAGTCCCAGTTGCGTACCCCGCCCAGCTCCTCGGGCAGCGAGGTGGTGGGGGCGGCGACGATGCCGCCGGTGGGCGCGTAGGTGAGCGCCTTGAGGGTGATCAGCGAGCGCATCACGGCCTCGCGGTAGGGCCCGTGGTAGCGGCAGCGCCCGGCCCAGGTGTGCCAGTCGTCCAGGGTGTCCTGAAGCGCCTCGAACGGGTCGATCTGGACCGGCCGGGGTTCGTGGGAGGGGTGCCAGGTCAGCACGAACGCGGCGCGTTCACCCGCGGCGACGGTGAAGTCCGAGCGGGTGCTGAAGTCCTTGCCGTAGGTGGTGCTCCGGTCCGGGGTGCGCAGCCATACCGAGTCCGGCCCGGCGACCGCGACCCGGCAGCCTTCGGTGGCCCGCACCCAGGGCACCGCCCGGCCGTAGTCGAACCGCAGCCGCAGCACCCCCCGCATCTCGACGCTGCCGCTCAGGCCCTCGACGATCCGTACGACATCGGGCTGGCGGTCGCGCTGCGGCATGAAGTCGATGACCCGGACGCTGCCCGTGGGGGTCTCCCACACCGTGTCGAGGATCAGCGAGTCACCGCGGTAGGAGCGCACCGCGCGGGCCTCGGAGGAGCGGGGGGACAGCCGCCAGTGGCCGTTGTCCTTGTGGCCCAGGAGCGCGGCGAAGCAGGCCCCGGAGTCGAAGCGGGGCAGGCACAGCCAGTCGATGGAGCCGTCGCGGCCGACGAGGGCGGCGGTCTGCAGATCGCCGATGAGCGCATAGTCCTCGATATGTGGGTGCACTCAGCGGTTTTTCCCGCACGGCGCGGGCGCCACGCGCTGTCGCGGCTGTACGGGCTACGACGTGGCCGGCACCGACGCCGTGTCGTCCGCCTCCGGAGCCTCGGCAGTATCGGCAGCCTCAGGAGTCTCCGGGTCCGGTCCGGCCGCGGCTGCCTCCTTCTCCTTGGCGGCGGCCTCCACCCGGTCGCGGTGTTCCCGGCGGACCAGGATCACCCAGCCGACCGGCACCGCCGCCGCGAACAGCCACCACTGGACCGCATACGCCATGTGCGGCCCGATGGAGTCGTGGTCCGGCTCGGGGACCAGCTCCGGCTTGCCGCCGGGCGGCTTGGGCCCGGTCTGTTCGATATAGCCGCCGAGCAGCGGCCGGCCGACCCGCTTCGCCTGCTCCTCGCTGTTGATCAGCATGATCTGGCGGGCGGGCAGGCCCTTGGTGTCCTTGATACCGCTGACCGCGGTGGTCTCGTCGGCCATCATCCGGCCGGTCACGGTGACCTTGCCCTGGGGGGCGGGTGGGACGTCCGGGAACTTGGTGAGGTCGTTGCCCGCCGAGATCCAGCCGCGGTTGACCAGCACGGCCCGGCCGTCGCCGAGGACCAGCGGGGTCAGGACGTAGTAGCCGATGCTCTGCTCGTCGGCGGCGGTGCGCTGACGGACCACGACCTCGTGCGCCGTGTCGAAGGTGCCGGTGGCGGTGACCGTGCGCCACATGTCGTGGCGGGGCAGGCTCCGGCCGGGCGCGGTCAGCTCGGTGACCGGGACCGGCCTGGCGGCCAGGCTGCTCGCGATCAGCTGGTTCTGCGCCACCTTGTGTTCATGACGGTGGAGCTGCCAGAAGCCCAGCTTGATCATGACGGGGATCAGCACGAGACCCACGAGGGTGAGGATCACCCACTGCCGGGACAACAGGAAGCGGTACACGGCTTCGACGGTACCCGGGCCTCCACCGCCCCCGAGCCGGGGGTCCCCGGAAGCGGCCGGGGGAGGGGCCGGAGGGGCGGCCACCCGGCCCGGACCGGGCGGGCCCTCCGGCTCAGACCCGGTCGACGATGCCCACCCTCCCGTCCGACCGGGCGCAGTGCGCACCGCAGTACCACTGTCCGTCGGCTTCCACGCCCTGGCCGATGATCTGGCACCGGCAGTGCTCACAGATCGGCGCCATGCGGTGGATGGCGCAGGCGAAACAGTCGAAGACGTGCACCGCGCCCTGCGCGTGCACCTCGAATGTCATGCCGTATTCGTTTCCGCAGACCTCACAACGTGCCATGCGCCACAGGGTGCGGGCGGCGCCCCCGCGGGGCGAGGTGCCGACGGGTGTGTTGGACGGGCTTCACCCGGACGCAGGCGCCGCTGACGCCGGCTCGACATCCTGCAGCAGCTGCATGAAGGCCGCCTCATCGATCACGACCGTGCCGTACGAGGCGGCCTTGGCCGTCTTGGAGGTCCGGGCGTCGGGGTCGTTGGTCACCAGCAGGCTGGTCAGCCGGGACAGGCTCGTGGCGACATGGAGCCCGGCCTCGATGGCCCGGTCCTCCAGCAGCTCGCGGTCCACGGAGGTGTCGCCGGAGAAGGCGACCCGCATCCCCTGGACGAGCCGGCCACCCGCCTCGTAGCGCCCCGGGTTGGGGTACGGGCACGCCGGGCGCTTACGGGAGGGCCGCCAGGACGTGGGGCGGTAGGCCGATGCCGAGGCGTGCTGCCGGGGCGCGGGGGCGTCCGACCACTCCGTCAGCGGCTGACAGGTCATCAGCGGCAGCCGCAGATTCTCCTGCGCGGCCCGCCGCAAACCGGGACGGAACGCCTCGGCCAGCACCCGGGCGTCGTCCAGCGCGTGGTGGGCGCGCTCCTGCACCACGCCGTAATGGGCGGCGAGGGATTCCAGCTTGTGATTGGGCAGCGGGAGCCGCAGCTCCTTGGACAGGGCGATGGTGCACAGCCGCTGCTGGACCGGTGCCGTCGCCGCGGCGCGCGCGTACTCACGGGCGATCATCGACCAGTCGAACATCGCGTTGTGCGCGACCAGTACCCGGTCCGCCAGGCGCCGGGACAGCTCCGGGACGATCTCCGGGAAGAGCGGGGCATCGGCCAGCACGGCGCTGGTCAGACCGTGGATCCAGACCGGCCCCGGGTCCCGCTGCGGGTTGACGAGGGTGTACCAGTGGTCCTGGACCTCGCCCTGTGCGTCGAGTTGGTACACCGCGGCGGAGATGATCCGGTCGTCTCTGGCCAGGCCCGTGGTCTCGACGTCGACCACCGCGTACCCCTGGGGATACGCGGACGGCCAGGGAGCCGGTGGCGTCTGCGGGCCCGGCTGCTGCCCGATCTTCGGCGCGATCGGGTCGGCTGCTGCCATACGGTCTTCGAGCATGGTCACTGAGGATACGGGCCACCACTGACAGCCACCGAACCGGCGTGGCGCGCGCGGGGGTAGTCGCACGGCCCCACGCGCCCCGGGGGCCGGCACCACGGCGGACAGCGGGGAGGCCGACAACGCCCCTCTTTCCGTGGTCGGCAGCGAAGTTGACGGCGGGCCGGAAGCCGGTCACCAAAGCCGCGGGGAGGCACCCCTTACGCCCCCAGTTGCCGCGCCGGCTGCGCCTCCTCCGCCACCGAGCCGTCCCCGCCGACGCTCACCCGGCGGAGCGTGGCGCCCGGTCTGCGGGTGACGACCTCCACCAGACGGCCGTCGGCGAACACCCCGGCGGCGCCGTCATCGACCGCCCAACCCCCGGGCAGCGCACGGTCGTTGACCGCCGCGAGATAGCCGGGCCTGCGCTCCGGTTCGCCGTCGTAGTGCGGGCACAGGCTGCCCGGCAGCAGTCCCAGCCCGTCGGCCAGCGGCACGGGCGGGCCGAAGGAGTCGGAGAACGCGCTCTCGAACCAGCAGCAGGCCCCGGCGCTGATGCCGCACAGCACCACCCCTGCCGCGTACGCCTCGCGCAGGATCGCGTCCAGGCCGTGCACCCGCCAGACGGCAAGCATGTTGGCGGTGTTGCCGCCGCCGACATAGACGATGTCCTGGGCGAGGACGAAGGACCGCAGATCGGTCACGGTGCGCCGGAACAGCTCCAGATGACTCGGCTCGCACCCGCGCCCGGCGAACGCCGCGTGGAACTTCTCGATATATCCCGGTGCGTCACCGCTCGCGGTCGGCAGGAAGTAGACCTTCGGCCGGGGCCGGCCGGCCCTCTCCAGGACGACGTCGTCCAGCAGGGTGTCGGGGTCGTCGGAGAAGCCGCCGCCGAGCAGGGCGATCGTGGGTGTGCGGGTCATGGGACCTCGATTCCGGGCGTCGGGGGACCTGCCGCCGGGCCGTCGTCGCGGCGCAGCTGACGGCACGTCTTACATACTTCTCAGTAACAACCCCTAGCGGCACCGCCGTCCACGCCTTTATGGTGCGGGACATGCCGCACCTGCCCGATGTCCTGTTGTGGTCCATACCGGCCTTCGTCCTGCTCGCCGTGATCGAGATGGTGAGCTACCGCCTCCATCCCGACGAGGAGGCGGCGGGCTACGAGGCCAAGGACGCCGCCACCAGCGTCGGCATGGGCCTGGGCAGCCTCGTGTTCGACGCGCTGTGGAAGATCCCCATCGTGGCGATCTACGCCGCGGTGTACGCCCTCACCCCCCTGCGGATCCCCGTGCTGTGGTGGACGCTGCCCCTGATGCAGCTCGCCCAGGACTTCTTCTACTACTGGTCGCACCGTGGCCACCACGTCATCCGTGTCCTGTGGGCCTGCCACGTGGTGCACCACTCCAGCGAGAAGTTCAACCTCAGCACCGCCTTGCGGCAGCCTTGGACGACCTGGACCGTCTGGCCTTTCTACGTGCCGATGATCGCGCTCGGCGTCCATCCGGCCGTGATCGCCTTCACCTCCGGCGCCAACCTCGTCTACCAGTTCTGGGTGCACACCGAGCGGATCGACAAACTGCCCCGGCCCTTCGAGTTCGTGCTCAACACCCCCTCCCACCACCGGGTCCACCACGCCTCGCAGGGCGGCTATCTGGACCGTAACTTCGGCGGGATCCTGATCATCTGGGACCGGATGTTCGGCTCGTTCGTGGCCGAAACCGAGCGGCCGGTCTACGGACTCACCAAGAACATCAAGACCTTCAACCCGCTGCGGGTGGCCACCCATGAGTACGCCGCCATCGCGCGCGACCTACGGGCCGCGGACAGCTGGCGCGAGCGCGCCGGGCGGGTGTTCCGCGGGCCGGGCTGGCAGCCGGCCGGGCGGGCCGCCGCGGGGCAGGCCCCGACGGCCGGGCGGCCGGAGGCCGAGGCGCGCGCCTCCGTCGGGGAGCCGGCCGCATGAGGGCACGGTGGCCGCGGGCCGTCCGGCCCCTGCTGTGGGTCTTCGCCGCACTGGCCGTCGTGCACCTGGGCGCGCTGCTCGGCGGCGTCCCGGCCGTCGGGCAGCTCACCAAGCCCGCGCTGATGCCGGTGCTCGCCGCCTACGCGCTGGCGCGCGGCGGTCCCCCGCTGCTCGCCGGTGCGCTGCTGTGCGGCTGCGGCGGGGACACCTTCCTCCAGATCGGCGGGGACGTCGCCTTCCTGGTGGGGATGGGCTCGTTCGCCGCCGGACACGTCTGCTATCTGCTGCTGTTCGCCCGGCACGGGGCGGCGCCCGGGGCCGGACGGCGGGGGCGTACGGTCGCCGTTGCCGCTGCGTATGCCGCGCTGCTCGCCGGCACGGTGGTGCTCCTGTGGCCGGACCTCCCGGCCGGCCTGCGGATCCCGGTCGCCGGCTACAGCCTGCTGCTCACCGCGATGGCGTTCGGCGCGCTCCGGGCGGGCCTGCCGGCCGCCGCCGGCGGACTGCTCTTCCTCCTCTCCGACACCCTGATCGCCAGCGGCATCGCCCACTGGCCGCAGTTGCCCGCCCCGCAGTTCTGCATCATGTTCACCTATCTTGCGGCCCAGTACGCGCTGGCCGGCGGTGTGCTGCGCGCGGCCGGCACCGCTCCCCGGCCCGCACCGGAGACCGGTGCGGCGCGGGCCGAGGTGGCCGGCGGCACCGCCGCTTGAGTCTCCCCCCGTGGGAGACCCGAGAGTGGACGGCATGTACGAGGACGGCACGGGCCTGCTCACCATCGGCGCGCTGGCGCGCCTGACCGGCGTTCCGGTCAAGACCATCAGGAGTTGGTCGGACCAGGGCCTGCTGCCGCCCGCCGCCCGCACCCCCGCGGGCTACCGGCTGTACGGCGCGGACGCCCCGGCCCGCCTGGAGATCGTGCGCAGCCTGCGCGACCTGGGCATCGGACTGGCGGCGATCCGCTCCGTGCTGCACCGCGAGAGCACCGTCGCCGAGACGGCCGCGCAGTGGGCGGACGCCCTGGACGCGCAGATCGGCACCCTGCAGTTGCGGCGCGCCGTGCTGCGGTCGGTGGCCAGGCGGGGGAGCGCAGCAGAGGAGGAGCTGCCGACCATGACCGAACTGGCCCGCCTGTCGGACCCGGAACGCCGCCGCATCCTCACGGATGTCATCGAGGACGCCCTCGACGGTGTGCACGCCCCCGACTACCGCAGCGGTCTGCTGGCCGCCGTCCCCGACCTGCCGGACGACCCCACCCCCGAGCAGGTCGACGCCTGGACCGCACTGACCGCCCTGGTCCGGGGGCCGGAACTACGGGCGGCGCTGCGCCGGCTGGCCGAGTACAGCGCGCGTACCGGGCCGGCGGCGAGCGGGGCGCGCCCCGCGGGGGAGGCGACCGCCGCGGGGAAGGCGGCCCCGGCCGCACAGGAACAGGCTGCACAGGAACAAGCCGCGCAGCAACAGGCCGCCGTGCGCGTCGCGGAGCTGATGCGGCTGCGCGGCGAGGAGGCCGTCACGGCCGGCATCGCCCCCGATTCCCCGGCCGCCGAGCCCTTCCTCGCCGAGCTGATCGCCGCCTGGCTTCCCACCCAGGCCGGCACCCCCGACCCGCCCGCCGAGGACGGCCCGCAGGCCCGCGGCCGGCTGCTGGAACAACTGGAGACCGCCGCCGAGCCGGCCGTCGAGCGCTACTGGCAGTTGCTGTGCACCGTCACCGGCCGGCCCGCCCCGGGCCGCCCGCACCACCCGCACGGCAAAGGGCCGGGTGGCACACCACCCGACCCTCCCCCGCACCTTCCCGAAAAAGTCCGGGAGTTACTTCTTCACCGCGTCCAGCGCATCGACGATGCCGTAGCCGAAGTGGCTGTTGACATGCTTGGTGCCGGTGCAGGTCGCGTCACCCGTGGAGCAGCCGGGGTTGTCCGCCTGCTCCTTGAGGAGCCACTGGATCTCCTGCGGGCTGGACTTCGGGTGGGTGCTCTTGAGCAGTGCCGCGACGCCCGCGACGTGCGGGGTCGCCATGGACGTGCCGGCCAGGTAGGCCCAGTCACCGCCCGGCATGGTGGAGAGGATGTTGCCGTTCTTGGCGGGCAGTTCGGGCACCTGCCGCGAGTCGCCGCCCGGTGCGGACACATCGATCTGGCCGAGGCCGTAGTTCGAGTAGTACGACTTGAGCTTGTTGACGCCCGCCGCCGCGACCGTCACCGTGCCCGGCAGCTGGGTGGGAACGTCCCAGCAGGTCTTCGGGTTGATGGTGCGCTCGACCGGGGTGGAGTCGTTCGGGCTGGAGGTGTCCGGCAGCTGGGGGGCCGCCAGGTTGAGGCCGGAGTTGCCCGCCGCGGCGATGTTGAGCACGCCCTTGCGCTGGGCGTAGCTCGCCGCACGGCCGACCGCGTCGATGATGGCGGCCTGGTCGGCGTCGTCCTTGCAGTTGAACATCCACGGGTCGACGTAATAGCTGTTGTTCGTGACCGCGACGCCGTGATCGGCCGCGAAGACGAAGGCGCACACCACGCTCTCGGCGTAGAAGAGGCTCGTCTCCGGCTCGCTGACCTTGAGGGCGGAGATCTTCACGCCCGGCGCGACACCCGCCACGCCGACACCGTTGCGGGCCGCGGCGATCGTGCCCGCGACATGGGTGCCGTGGTAGTCCTCGTCCGGGTTCCAGGGGCGCCAGGCGCCCTTGGTGGTGTCGGCCACGCCGCCCACGCAGTTGGCGGACTGCTTCGCCGAGAAGTTGGCCTTCAGATCGGGGTGGGTGTCGTCCACCCCGGTGTCGATGATGCCGACGGTGACCTTCCTGCTGCCCGGGTTCACCTTCGCGGCCTGGTCGGCCTTGATGGCGGGCAGGTCCCACTGCAGCGGTTCGAGCGGCTCCTCGCCGTTCGCCTTCGCCGCCTTGCCGGCCGCCGCCAGCTGGGATTTCGGCAGGTCGATCTTCTGCGGCTTGCCGATGTCGGTGGTGCCCTGCGCCTTCAGCGGCGCGGTGCGGGTCGCGCCCGCCGACTGCACACCGGGCACCGTGCGCAGGGTGGTGGCGAACTGGGGGTTGGCCGAGTGGACGACGATCACGCCTATTTGTTCATGGGCGATGACCACCTTCCCGCCGGCCTTGGCTATCGCCTTCTCCACCTTGCCGACCACGGCATGGCCGGGCGTGGTGTTCACGACGTACGACAGCAGCGGGCCGTCGGCCGGGGCCGCTGCGGCCGGGGCGGAGTCCTGGGACGCGGCGGTGGCCGTGTTCGGGAGAAAGCCGAGGGACGCGGTCAGAGCCAGGCCGAGCGGTACGGCCAGCGCCCGCATGCGTCTGGATCGGGGATGTGCCATGGATACTCCACATCATCCGTGAGACCGCCCGGGCGCGGGTTGCGCACGGGCGGTTGCAATGAGAAGTGAAGTTATCGGCGACCACTCGTGTGCAGCAATGGACTTCGGAGAAAAAACGGGGAGAAAACCCGCCAGGAGTGTGAAATTGATGGCGCGTCAGCCGATGTCGGCCGTCTTGGACGCCTTCCGGCCCGGTCAGCCGTCGCGTCGCAGGGTGGTGATGCTCAGCGGGGGCAGCGCGATCCGCGGTCCGTACCAGCGGCGCGCGGCGGCGGCCGTCCCCGGCCGCGGCTCCGACGGGGCGAGGGGGAGCGGCGCCGGCAGCCGGATGCTGCCGTAGGGGCGCCGGTGGGGAACGGGGGGCTGCGGGGCCTGCTGTGGCGGCGGATTCACACCGGGCTCAACGAAGCGCCCCGCGCGCGGTGGCGGTCCGGCGCGGGCATTCCCCCGGTTTCTTCTGGGATTCAACCAACGGACCCCTGTCGTATCGTCTGATGCGCCTCTACGATGCGTGATCCAGATCACTTACGTGAGCTTTACCGCCGGCCGGGCTCCTCCCGGGCCGATCCGCCGGACCGGCCCGGGCCCGCCCCTTCGCGTCAGGAGATTCCGTGAGCGCCGCACCGACCCTCGACCCGGGGACGCATGAGCCGCCCGACTACATCCAGGTGCAGTCGAGTGCGGAATTCGATGAACTCCGCCGCGCACACCGCTCGTTCGCCTTCCCGCTGACCGTCGCCTTCATCCTCTGGTACCTCGGGTACGTGCTGCTGTCGAGCTACGCCGGCGGCTTCATGGGCACCAAGGTGCTCGGCCATATCAATGTGGCCTTCGTCCTCGGCGTCGCCCAGTTCGTCACGACCTTCCTGATCGCCTGGTGGTACTCCCGGCACGCCGCCACCAAGCTCGACCCCAAGGCCGAGGCCATCAAGTCCCGCCTGGAAGGTGAGGCATGAGCCCCCTGCGCACTCCCCTCGCGCTCGACCTCGCGGCCGGCGGCGCGGGCGAGCACCGCGCCCTGATCGTCACCCTCTTCGCGGTCTTCGTCGCCGCGACCCTCGGCCTCACCGTCTGGGCGGGCCGGCAGACGAAGGGCGCGGAGGACTTCTACGCCGGCGGGCGGCAGTTCAGCGGCTTCCAGAACGGCCTGGCCATCTCCGGCGACTACATGTCCGCCGCGTCCTTCCTGGGCATCGCCGGCGCCATCGCCCTCTTCGGCTACGACGGTTTCCTCTACTCCATCGGCTTCCTCGTCGCCTGGCTCGTCGCGCTCCTCCTGGTCGCCGAACCGCTGCGCAACTCCGGCCGCTTCACCATGGGCGACGTGCTCGCCTACCGGATGCGCCAGCGCCCGGTCCGCACCGCCGCCGGCACCTCCACCATCATCGTCTCGATCTTCTACCTGCTCGCCCAGATGGCGGGTGCGGGCGCCCTGGTCACCCTGCTCCTGGGCATCACCAGCGAGGCGGGCAAGATCCTCGTCGTCGTCCTCGTGGGTGTGGTGATGGTCCTCTACGTCACCATCGGCGGCATGAAGGGAACGACCTGGGTCCAGATGGTCAAGGCGGTCCTGCTGATCGCCGGCACCCTCCTGATCACCTTCCTGGTGGCGCTCAAGTTCCACTTCAACCTCTCCGACCTGCTGGGCGCGGCCGCCGAGAACAGCGGCAAGGGAGCCGCCTTCCTGGAGCCCGGCCTCAAGTACGGCGCCACCGCCACCTCGAAGATCGACTTCATCTCGCTGGGCATCGCTCTCGTCCTGGGCACCGCGGGCCTGCCGCACATCCTCATCCGCTTCTACACGGTCCCCACCGCCAAGGCCGCCCGGAAGTCCGTGAACTGGGCGATCGGCATCATCGGCGTCTTCTACCTGATGACCATCGCCCTCGGCTTCGGCGCCGCGGCCCTGATCAAGCCCGGGACGATCACCGCGTCCAACAAGGCGGGCAACACCGCGGCCCCGCTGCTCGCCCAGGAGATCGGCGGCGGCGCGGGATCCACCGGGGGCGCGATCCTGCTCGCCGTCATCTCCGCGGTCGCCTTCGCGACCATCCTCGCGGTGGTCGCCGGCCTCACCCTCGCCTCGTCCTCGTCCTTCGCGCACGACCTGTACGTCAACGTCCTGCGCAAGGGCAAGGCCACCGAGAAGGAAGAGGTCGGCGCGGCCCGCTGGGCGACCGTCGGCATCGGTGGTGTCGCCATCGTCCTGGGGGTCTTCGCCCGCGGCCTGAACGTCGCCGGCCTGGTGGCGCTCGCCTTCGCGGTCGCCGCCTCCGCCAACCTCCCGACCCTCCTGTACAGCCTGTTCTGGAAACGCTTCACCACCCGGGGCGCCCTGTGGTCCATCTACGGAGGCCTGGTCTCCTCCGTCCTCCTGGTCCTCTTCTCCCCGGTCGTCTCCGGCAAGGAGACCTCGATGTTCCCCGGCGCCGACTTCGCCGTCTTCCCCCTGGAGAACCCGGGCCTGATCTCCATCCCGCTGGGCTTCCTGCTCGGCTGGCTCGGGTCCCTGCTGTCCAAGGAGGAACCGGACGTGAAGAAGTACGCCGAACTGGAGGTCCGCTCGCTCACCGGCACCGGAGCGCACTGAGGCGGCCCGGCTGAGCCGTCCCTGCAGGGCCCGGGCGGGGTGGCGTCGTAGATCTCTACGACGCCACCCCGCCCACCTCGTGCTTCTCCTCCCTGCTCGCTGTCACACCCATCGCGTAGGCTCGAAGACGTACTGATCCACCGGAGGAGAGGTACCGAGCCGACACTCTTGGGGAGGGGGCCCAGTGCTCATCGACACCTACGGTCGTGTGGCCACCGACCTGCGCGTTTCACTCACCGACCGGTGCAATCTGCGGTGCACGTACTGCATGCCGGAAGAGGGGCTGCAGTGGCTGGCCAAGCCCGACCTGCTCACCGACGACGAAATCGTCCGGCTGATCGGCATCGCCGTGCGGGACCTGGGCATCGAGGAGGTCCGCTTCACCGGCGGTGAACCGCTGCTCCGCCCCGGCCTGCCCGGCATCGTCGAGCGGGTCGCCGCCCTCGCCCCGCGTCCCCAGATGTCGCTGACCACCAACGGCATCGGCCTGCAGCGCACCGCCGCCGCACTCCGCGACGCCGGCCTGGACCGCGTCAACGTCTCCCTCGACACCCTGCGGCCGGACGTCTTCCAGGCCATGACCCGCCGCAAGCGGCACGACGACGTCCTGCGCGGTCTGGAGGCGGCCCGCGCGGCCGGTCTGACCCCCGTCAAGGTCAACACCGTCCTGATGCCGGGGCTCAACGACGACGAGGCCCCCGACCTGCTGGCCTGGGCCCTCGCGCATGACTACGAGCTCCGCTTCATCGAGCAGATGCCGCTGGACGCCCAGCACGGCTGGAAGCGCGACGGCATGATCACCGCGGGCGACATCCTCACCTCGCTGCGCACCCGCTTCACGCTCACCCCCGAGGGCGAGGACGAGCGGGGCTCCGCGCCCGCCGAACGCTGGATCGTCGACGGCGGGCCGCACCGAGTCGGTGTGATCGCCTCCGTCACCCGTCCGTTCTGCCGGGCCTGCGACCGTACGCGACTGACCGCCGACGGCCAGATCCGTACCTGCCTCTTCGCCACCGAGGAGACGGATCTGCGTACCGCCCTGCGCTCCGGTGCCCCGGATGACGAGATCGCCCGCATATGGCAGCGCGCGATGTGGGGCAAGAAGGCGGGCTCCGGCCTGGACGACCCCTCGTTCCTGCAGCCGGAGCGCCCGATGTCCTCGATCGGCGGCTGAGCCGGGCCGGCGTCAGCGGTTCGATGCAGCGACCGGCGTCGGCGATCGGAGCCGACGGCCGTCGCCGGTGACCGGCGTCAGTGACCGGCGGCCGACGCCTCCCACTCCTCCAGCGTCACGACATCCTTGAGGAAACCGCGCACGCCGAGGAACTGCGACAGATGCTCCCGGTGCTCCTCGCAGGCCAGCCAGGTCTTGCGCCGGTCCGGGGTGTGCAGCTTCGGGTTGTTCCAGGCCAGCACCCATACGGCGGCGGCGCGGCAGCCCTTCGCGGAACAGATGACGGTGTCCTCGGCGGGGCCCTGGGGATTCGGGGAGTTCACGGCCTCAACCCTACGTCCTGCGCTCACGACCCCGGGCCCGGCTACCGCACCCCGCGGACCTGCGGACATGACGACGCCGGGCAGCCACGGGGGGAGCCGCCCGGCGTCGGTCCGTCGCTCCGACGGGGGATGCGGAGCGCGTACGCAGTATGTCACGGGGGAGGGTGCCTGGTGCACCGGAACTCCATGATTGATCTGAGCTTTTCTTGAGCTTTGCAGACCGGCTGATGATCAGCTGGGGTCGTGTGGCGAGGCGGAGGAGCCCGCCGCCGGCCGCTCCGGAACGGATTCCGCCGGAGCACCGTCGGCTCCCGGCGTCAGCATCGGCCGGGTCGGGCCCGCGACAAAGGTCTTCGGGAGTGAAGGGGCGTTCTCCCGGCCCGCGTTGGCGATCACCACCGCGATATAGGGCAGCGCCAGACCGAGCACCAACGTCGCGATGGCGATGGGCCGTTCGATGTTCCACAGCACGACGGTGAGCACGACGGCCACCGTCCGCACCGCCATCGAGATCACATACCGCCGCTGCCGTCCGCGCACATCCTCGGACAGGCCTTGCCGTGCCCCGGTGATCCGGAAGGCCTGGCCGCTGCTCTGCTTCCGCATCACGTTCCACCGCCTGCTCAGTCATGCCGGATTTTCCCCGGTATCCGGTCGGTTTCCACGGTACGCCGCGGCCGCGCCGCCTTCGAGACCGGGTCATGCCCCGTTCCGGCGGGTCTGTCATCGCCACCAGGGGGGCCGCCCCCCCCAGTGCGTACGGCAGGTTCCCGGCGTGCGCCGTAGCCGGTGCGGGGCGACACTTACGGGGCGAGTGTCCATCTGCACCGTGCCGCAGGAGGAGTCGACATGACGTGGTTGTGGGCCATCATCGTGGGCCTGGTGCTCGGCCTGATCGCGAAGGCCATTATCCCCGGCAAGCAGCAGATCCCGCTCTGGCTGACGGTGATCTTCGGCATGCTTAGGGGCGTCTCCCCCCTGGACGCGGATGACACGGGCGGCCGGTGCGCATCGCTGCGCGCCGGCCGCCCGTGTTATCCGCCGTCTCAGCGGCCGTCGAGCTGAGCCAGCTTCCGTCCGGCCTTGAGGTACGCGACCCCGGCCGTGTCCGCCAGCTTCTCGGCCAGCACCTCACCCAGCGGCCGGACCGAATCGGCCTCCGCGAGCGTCACGGTCTGCTGCCCGTCCTCGCCCTCCACGACCAGCCGCAGCGCATTCTGCTTGGCCAGTCGCCGCGCCGCCGAGGCGCTGGGCGTGAACTCCAGGATCTTGGTCAGCACCGTCGCCACCGTCTCCGTGCCGTGCGCGGCGACATCGACGACCGGGAGCGAGTCCACATCGGAGAACGACTTCTTGGAGAACTGCGCGACGAATCCGGCCCGCGCGGCCATCGCCGCCTCCATGCCGTACAGCGCCGCCACGACCTCGCCCGCCAGGACCTTCTTGAGGTCCATCGGGTGCAGCGAGCGGTCGGTGACCCGGCCCAGAGCGAGCGCGATCTCCGCGTCCGTCCACTCCGTCCAGGCCTTCAGGTACGGCTCCATCAGCCGGTCGGGCACCGACATGATCTTGCCGAAGACATCGTCGGCGGGGGCGCTCAGTCCGACGTAATTGCCCTTGGACTTGGACATCTTGGCGCCGGTTCCGTCCGTGCCCTCGATCAGCGGCATGGTCACCACCAGCTGCGGCCGCTGCCCGCGCAGCTCCATCAGCTTGCGGCCCATCTGCAGATTGAGCAGCTGGTCGGAGCCGCCCAGCTCCACGTCACACTCCAGCGCCACCGAGTCCAGGCCCTGCGCGATGGGGTACAGCAGCTCCGTCATGGTCAGACCGGAGCCGGCCGCCAGCCGGTTGCGGAAGTCCTCGCGTTGGAGCAGCTGGGAGGCCGGCACCTGGGCGAGCAGCGTGAGCAGTTCCGGGAAGGTGTACGGCGCCAGCCACTCGCTGTTCTGCCGGAAGCTGACCTTCTCGAAGTCGAAGAAGGGCCGCACCTGTTCGCGGTAGGTGGCGAGGTTGTGCGCGATGTCCTCGTCGGTCAGCGGCGGGCGCTCGGCCGTACGGCCCGACGGGTCGCCGATCTTGGCCGTGAAGTCACCGATGATCAGGGTGACGTCATGGCCCAGCCGCTGGAACCGGCTCAGGACGATCAGCGGCACCGCATGGCCCAGGTGGACATCGGTGGCCGTCGGGTCGATGCCGAGCTTGATGTGCAGGCCCCGGCCGGCCGCCCGGCGCTCCTCGATCCGCTCGGCCAGCTTCTCCACGCCCGGCAGGACCTCGACCGTACGGGCCGCGATCAGCTCGGCCTGCTCCTTGGCGGGCAGGTCCGTCAGATCCAGAGAGCGCCGGGCGCCCGTCTCCTGAAGCAGCTCCCGGACCGTGGCGTCCGAGGAGAGGTCGGCGGAGAGCAGGGTGGTGGCGCGGGCGACGGATTCGCCGAGGCGTGTCATGGCGTTCCTGATCGATCGTGGTTCCCGAACGGGTGGACAAGCGGACAGTCTATTAGCCCCGGAGGACGCGCCTGCGCCGTCCGTGTCTGCCCGCCGCCCGCCGTCCGCCGCCCGCCGTCCGCCCGCCGCCGTCCGCCCGGCTCGCCGCCACCGCCCGGCCCGACACCGGCCGGGCGGTGGCAGGCGGCCCCCGGCCTCACACCCCGCGGCTGACCGAGCTCATATGGAAGTCCGGGATCCGCAACGCCGGCATCGCGGCCCGGGTGAAGTAGTCGCCCCACTCCCGCGGCAGGGTCCGCTCCGTACGGCCCGCCTCCACCGCCCGGGACAGCAGGTCCACCGGCGACTCGTTGAACCGGAAGTTGTTCACCTCGCCGACCACCTCACCCTGCTCCACCAGGTAGACCCCGTCCCGGGTCAGCCCGGTCAGCAGCAGCGTCGCCGGATCGACCTCGCGGATGTACCACAGGCAGGTCAGCAGCAGCGCCGGGCCGTCGTGCCCGGCGGCGGCCACCATCTCCTCCAGCGAGCGGGAACCACCGCCCTCCAGAAGGAGGTTGTCGATGCCCGGCGCCACCGGAAGGCCGGTCAGTGCGGCGCTGTGCCGGGTGGTCGGCAGCCGGTGCAGCACGCCCTCGCGCATCCACTCGGTGGCCGTCAGCGGCAGCCCGTTGTCGAAGACCGACGCATCGTCGCCGGAGGAGTGCGCCAGCACGAACGGTGCGCACTCCAGACCGGGCGCCCGCGGGTCGCTGCGCAGCGTCAGCGGCAGCTCGCTGAGCCGTTCGCCCAGCCGGGTCCCCGCCCCGGGCCGGTCGGCCGCGCCGCCGTCGGCCGGCCGGGAGAAGACCGTACGGCCCTCGACGGCGTCCCGGGCCCCGGAGGACCACATCTGGTAGACGAGCAGGTCGGCGACGGCGGTCGGCGGCAGCAGGGTGTCGTACCGCCCTGCGGGCAGCTCGATCCGCCGCTCGGCCCAGCCCAGCCGCCGCCCCAGCTCCCCGTCCATTTCCCGCGGATCGACATCGGCGAAGTCCTGGGTCGCCCGGCCGGCCCAGGCGGAGCGGGGTCCGGCCGCGCCGGTACCTGCGGACTTGGCGTTCAGCTCCAGCGTCCCGGTGGGCTGGTCGTGCCGCAGCCGCAGCCCGGTCGAGGTGCCCAGATACGACGAGACGACCTCGTGCCGGGCGAAGCCGTACAGCTCACGGCCGCCCGCGCGGGCCTGCCGGAAGGACTCACCCAGCGCCGGGGCGAACGCCGCGAACACCTCCGAGGAGGTCTCGGCGGGTGCCTCGGTGAAGTCGGGGGACATCTTCTCGCCGCCGACCAGCGGCTGGGCGTCCTCGGCGGGCCCGGCGTCCCGGGCGGCCGCCTCGGCGGCCCGCACCAGCGGCTCCACGTCGTCCGCGGTCACCGCGGAGCGCGAGACGACACCGGACGCCGTGCCCCGGCCGCCGTCCACGGTCGCCACGACCGTCAGGGTGCGCCCACGGGTCACGCCGTTGGTGGTGAGCGCATTGCCCGCCCAGCGCAGATTGGCGCTGGAGTGCTCATCGGCGATGACCACACAGCCGTCTCCGCGCGAGAGCTCCAGGGCCCGCTCGACGATCTCGTGCGGCCTGTTCCTGCGCGGTGTACGCGTGCTCATCGACCGGCCTCCTGCGTGGTGTTCAGAATGTTCACGCCCTCGAAGAGAGCCGACGGGCAGCCGTGCGAAACGGCGGCCACCTGGCCCGGCTGGGCCTTGCCGCAGTTGAAGGCACCGCCCAGGACGTAGGTCTCCGGGCCGCCGACCGCGGTCATCGAGCCCCAGAAGTCGGTGGTGGTCGCCTGGTAGGCGACGTCACGCAGCTGCCCGGCCAGCCGTCCGTTCCGGATCGCGTACGCCCGCTGCTGTGTGAACTGGAAGTTGTACCGCTGCATATCGATCGACCAGGACCGGTCGCCGACGACATAGATGCCGCGCTCCACCCCGGAGATCAGCTCCTCGGTGGACGGGCCGTCCGGGGCCGGCTGCAGCGAGACGTTCGCCATCCGCTGGACCGGGACATGGCCGGGAGAGTCCGCGTACGCGCAGCCGTTGGAGCGGTCGAAGCCCGTCAGTTTCGCGATTCTGCGGTCGAGTTGGTAGCCGACCAGGGTCCCGTCCTTCACCAGGTCCCAGGACTGGGCGGCCACCCCCTCGTCGTCGTAGCCGATGGTCGCGAGCCCGTGCTCGACGGTCCGGTCGCCCGTGACGTTCATCAGCGCGGAGCCGTACGCCAGCTTCCCGAGCTGGTCGAAGGTGGCGAACGAGGTGCCCGCATAGGCCGCCTCGTAGCCCAGGGCCCGGTCCAGCTCCGTCGCGTGCCCGACCGACTCGTGGATCGTCAGCCACAGATTGGACGGGTCCACCACCAGGTCGTACCTGCCGGCCTCGACGTGCGGCGCGCGCATCTTCTCGGCGAGGTGATCCGGGATACGGGCCAGCTCACCGTCCCAGTCGTAGTGGTCGCCGGTCAGGTACTCCCAGCCGCGCCCGGCCGGCGGGGCGAGGGTGCGCATGGAGTCGAAGTCGCCGGTCACCGGGTCCACCGCGACCGCGGTCAGCTCGGGGTGCAGCCGCACCCGCTGCTGGGTGGTGCCGGTGCCCGCACTGTCGGCGTAGAACTTGTTCTCCTGGACGGTCAGCAGCGAGGCGTCCGCGTGGGCCACGCCCGCGGCGCCCAGCAACCGGGCGCTCCACTCGGCGAGCAGCCCGCTCTTCTCGGCGTCCGGTACGTCGAACGGGTTGATCTCGTACGAGGAGACCCAGGTGCGGTCCGGGTGGGCGGGCTCGTCGGCCAGCTCGACCCTTTCGTCGGAGCCGGCGGCCCGGATGACCTTGGCCGACAGCTTGGCCATCGCCACCGCCTGCGAGGCCACCCGCGCCGCCGCGTCCATGGTCAGATCCACGCCGGAGGCGAAGCCCCACGCCCCGCCGTGCACCACCCGGACCGCGTACCCGAGGTCGGTGGTGTCCGAGGTCCCGGACGTACGGGCGTCCCGCAGCCGCCAGGATGCGCTGCGGATCCGCTCCAGGCGGAAGTCCGCATGGTCGGCGCCCAGCGCGCGGGCGCGGGCCAGCGCCGCGTCGGCCAGCGCATGCAACGGCAGCGCCAGGAATGTTTCGTCAACGGCATGGGGTGCAGGCAAGGAGTCCTCCCGTGGTCGGCGCCTGCATCATGCCCTGCCGGGCGCCCGTGGCCCAGAGCGCGGCGCTGCGCGGCGGTGTGCGGCGCCGGGAGTCGGCCAGGGCGTGCGGCAGGTGCCGGGCGCCGGTGCGGGCACGGGCGGTGGCCGCCGGAGGCGCGCCGCGGGCACGCACGGTGGCTGCCGGGGGGCGCGCCGTGGTGGTGGTTCTGTGGAGACCCGACAGTGACCGGCGCTCGTGCCTGTCCGTGCTGGATTCCACCTCAAGGCTCCGTGACCGATAGTTTCGTATCGAACGCAGGACGGACAGGAAACGGAAAGGGTGATCTCTTGAGCCGCTCGGTTCTGGTCACCGGAGGTAACCGCGGCATTGGCCTCGCCATTGCCCGTGCCTTCGCCGAGGCAGGCGACAAGGTCGCCATCACCTACCGCTCGGGCGAACCGCCCGCGGGGTTTTTGGCCGTGAAGTGCGACATCACGGACAGCGAGCAGGTCGAGCAGGCGTACAAGGAGATCGAGGAGAAGCACGGTCCGGTCGAGGTGCTGGTGGCCAACGCCGGCGTCACCCGTGACCAGCTGCTGATGCGGATGTCCGAGGAGGACTTCACCTCGGTCCTGGAGACCAACCTCACCGGCACGTTCCGGGTGGTCAAGCGCGCCAACCGCGCGATGCTGCGGGCCCGCAAGGGCCGCGTCGTGCTGATCTCGTCCGTGGTGGGCCTGCTGGGTGGCGCGGGCCAGGCGAACTACGCCGCGTCCAAGGCCGGCCTGGTGGGCTTCGCCCGCTCGCTCGCCCGGGAGCTGGGCAGCCGCAACATCACCGTCAACGTCGTCGCCCCCGGCTTCGTCGACACCGACATGACCCGTGTGCTCACCGACGAGCAGCGGGAGAGCATCGTCAAGCAGGTGCCGCTCGCGCGGTATGCGCAGCCCGAGGAGATCGCCGCCTCGGTCCGCTTCCTGGCCTCCGACGAGGCCGCGTACATCACCGGAGCCGTCATTCCTGTCGACGGCGGATTGGGCATGGGTCACTGATCAGTATGAGTGGAATCCTTGCAGGCAAGCGCATCCTGGTCACGGGTGTCCTGACCGAGTCGTCGATCGCCTTCCAGGCGGCCAAGGTCGCCCAGAACGAGGGCGCCGAGGTCATCCTCACCGGCTTCGGCCGGCTCTCCCTCGTCGAGCGGATCGCCAAGCGGCTTCCCAAGGAAGCCCCGGTCATCGAGCTGGACGTCACCAACCAGGAGCACCTGGACGGCCTGGCCGACAAGATCCGCGAGCACCAGGGCGAGGGCGCCCGTCTCGACGGCATCGTGCACTCCATCGCCTTCGGCCCGCAGGGCGCCTTCAACTTCCTGGAGGCCGAGTGGTCGGACGTGGGGACCGCGGTGCAGGTCTCCGCGTACTCGTACAAGTCGCTGACCATGGCCTGCCTGCCGCTCATGGAGCACGGCGGAGCGGTCGTCGGCCTCACCTTCGACGCGCAGATCGCCTGGCCCAAGTACGACTGGATGGGCGTGGCCAAGGCGGCGCTGGAGAGCACCAACCGCTACCTCGCCCGTGACCTCGGCCCCAAGGGCGTCCGCTGCAACCTGGTCTCGGCCGGCCCCATCAAGTCGATGGCCGCCAAGTCCATCCCCGGCTTCGAGGAGCTGGCGGACGTGTGGAACCACCGCGCCCCGATCGGCTGGGACCTGGCCGACCCGGAGCCGGCCGGCCGCGGCGTCGTCGGCATGCTGTCCGACTTCTTCCCCCGTACGACGGGCGAGATCGTCCACGTCGACGGCGGTGTGCACATGATGGGCGCCTGACGCACCGGCGCCTTTGCGCTGCCCGTCCGTGCTGCTCCTCCGTACTGCCCGTTCCGGTCCGCCGGGGCGGGCAGTACGCGTTCCCGGGCGAGGTCGTGCGCGTTTGCGGGCGGGCAGCGCGGGGTCACGGGGCGTGAGTCGGCGGGGGAGGCCGGGAAGTGGTGCGTGCGGTGTCCTGCGGGTCAGCCGTGGTCCGGGAGGCCGGGCCGGCAGCCGAAGGGGTGGGTGCTCGCCTCGGCGGCGGCCCGGTCGCCGTCGCCCGCCCGGATCGCCTCGACCAGCCGGGCATGGTCCATATGTGCCTCGGGCCGCAGCTCCTCGCCCACATCGGCCCGCAGGAAGTCGCGCAGCACGCCCCCGAGGTCGGCGTAGATCTCGGCCAGCACCTCGTTGTGCGAGGCCGACACGATCGCCATGTGCAAGGTCGCGTCCGCCTCCACGAAGGCCTCCGCCGCGCCGGACTCCCAGGCCCGCTCGCGCCGTTCCAGCAGGGCGTCGATCTGCCGCAGGTCCTGCGCGGTGCGGCGCTCGGCCGCGAGCCGGGCAGCTGACGCCTCCAGGGCACTGCGCAGCTCGGCGACGTGTCCCGGCGCGGCCGAAGCGAACCGGCGGTTCATCACCCCGGCCAGTTCACTGGTCGCCACCACGTAGGTGCCCGAGCCCTGCCGGATGTCCAGCAGCCCGTTGTGCGCCAGCGCCCGTACGGCCTCGCGGACGGTGTTACGGGCCACCCCGAGCTGTTCGACGAGCGCCGGCTCGGTCGGGATACGGGAGCCCACCGGCCACTCGCCGGACGTGATCTGGGCGCGCAGCTGCGCGATCACCTGGTCGGCCAGCGCGGACCGGCGGGGCGAGGTCAGAGGCATGGCTGCACTCCGGGGTGAGGGGGACGACGGGCGGGGGCGGCGAGGGGCCCGGCGAAGCCTTGCCGCCGTCGGCGCCGGCCGGGACAGCAGAGGCTATCGATATCGACTGGACACGCATTCATCCCATGATTCTATGATGGCGCCCATGGCAGACGACGACCTCGCGACCCTCGGCCCCGCCGCCGAGCCCCACACGACCCCCGCCGACCGGCCCGCCCACGGCACCAAAGGCCCGCAGCCGGGCCTCGGGGAAGCCGCTCCGGCGAGCCGCCACCAGGCGAGCGGACAGGCCGGTCACGGGCTGCGGTGGATCGTGATCGCCGGTCTCGTCCTCGCCGCGCTCAACCTCCGCCCGGCCATCACCAGCCTCGGCGCGCTGCTGGAGGAGGTGCGCGACGGCCTCGGCATGAGCGGCACCGTCGCCGGCCTGCTGACTTCCGTGCCCGCGCTGTGCTTCGCCGCCTTCGGTATCGCCGCACCCCGCCTGGCCAGGCGCTTCGGGCCGGGTGCGGTCGTCTGCGCCGGTATGGCCGCGATCACCGTGGGTGTCGTGGTGCGCCCGTACGCCGGTGGCACCGGCGGCTTCCTCGCCGCCAGCGGGCTCGCCCTGGCCGGCATCGCGGTCAGCAACGTCCTGATGCCGGTGGTCATCAAGAGCTGGTTCGCCGACCGGGTCGGCCCGATGACGGGGCTCTACTCCATGGCCCTGGCCCTGGGCACCTCGCTCGCCGCGGCGCTCACCGTGCCCATGACCGATGCGCTCGGCGGGAGTTGGCGGACCGGTCTGGCGGTGTGGGCGGCGCTCGCGGCGGTCGCCGTGCTGCCCTGGCTCGTGGTGGTACGGCAGCGCAGGGCCGCCGCCGGGCCGGCCACGGGCAAAGCGGCACACACCGGGGAGACCACCCTGCGGATCACCTCCTCGCCGACCGCCTGGGCGCTGGCCGTCTTCTTCGGCCTGCAGGCCACCGCCGCGTACATCACGATGGGCTGGATGCCGCAGATCTTCCGGGACGCCGGGGTCTCGGCGGGCACCGCGGGAGTGCTGCTGGCGGTCACCATGGCGATGGGCGTCCCGCTCTCCTTCGTCCTGCCGCGGCTGGCGGCCCGGATGCGGCATCAGGGTCCGCTCGCGGTGCTGCTCGGCCTGTGCGGCCTGGCCGGTTACGCCGGGCTGTGGCTGGCACCGGCCGCCGGCGCCTGGGCCTGGGCGCTGCTGATGGGCATCTCCAACTGCGCCTTCCCGCTGGCCCTGACGATGATCGGGATGCGTTCGACCAGCTCCGCCGGGGTCGTCAAGCTCTCGGCCTTCACGCAGAGCGTCGGCTATCTGATCTCCGTTCCCGGACCGCTGCTGGTCGGCACGCTCTACCAGCACAGCGGCGGCTGGGGGCTGCCGATCGCCCTGATGGCGGGGCTGATGGTGCCGCAGATCGTGGTGGGTGTGCTGGCCGGACGGGACCGCCGGATCGAGGACGAGACCTGAGTGCGACACTGGGCGCATGCCAGTGCTCGAACCGAATCCGCAGGGCAGCCAGAAGAAGCTGCTCCTCGTGCTGGGCGTCATGCTCGGCGTGACCGTTCTCGTCGCGATCATTGCGAGTATCGCGGCGCCGTAGGGCAGACCCCCTGGGGGTACTCGGCCGAGGCCGCCCCGGCCGGGGGGGACGGGCCGTCGGCCGAGGCCGGCCCGGGGCGCGGGAGACACCCCTAGGGGCCGGCGTCAGGGTCGAGCAGGGGGCTTCCCGGATAGGAACGGCCGCCGGGAATCCGTAGCTTCGAAGAACACCGCACACAGCGGTGGGCGTGCCGCGGCCCGCGGTGGCGCCGCCCTTCGATGTGCCACGGAGGCGATGCGCATGTCCGCCGCGTCCAGCCGGCCGGCCACCGCCAAGGCCCGCCGCCCCCTCCTGCGGATGCGCCTGCCGTGGTGGGCACTGGCCCTGCCGGTGATCTCCTTCGTGGCCCTGCTGACAGTCGTCACCGCTCCCGCCGAGGCGAGGGCCGCGAGCGCCCCGCAGGGCCTGGTCGCGCTGCTGCTGCTCCTGGCCCGGATCGTGCGCGACGGTGTCTGACGCCGGCCCGGCGCCCGCGTCCCACCTCGTGGAGGGAGCACTTCAACACCCCGCGCCCCGTGCCGCCTTTCGTGCGAAGCTGGGACGCATGAGCGCCGATACACCCCGCCGGATTGTCCTCCTCCGACACGCCAAGGCCGAATGGTCGGAGACCAGCGATCATGAGCGTCCGCTCGCCGAGCGCGGCCGCAAGGATGCCCCGGTCGCCGGCCGCTGGCTGGCCGGAGCCGGGATCACCCCCGATCTGACCCTGTGCTCGACCTCAGCGCGTACCCGTGAGACCTGGAAGCTCGCCGTCCACGAGCTCCCGCAGCGACCCAAGACCGTCTATGAGGAGCGGATCTACGAAGCCTCCCTGGGCGAGCTCATCGCGCTGCTGAACGAGACCTCCGACGACGTCACCGACCTGATGCTGGTCGGGCACAACCCCGGCGTGCACGCCCTCGCCGACGCGCTCTCCGGCGACGCCGAGGGCGATCTGCTGCCCCGGATGAACCGCAGCGGCTTCCCGACGGCCTCGCTCGCGGTGCTCTCCTTCGACGGCTCCTGGAAGTCCGTCGAGCACGGCGTCGGACGCCTGGTCGCCTACTGGACCCCCCACGGGTAAGGCTGAGGACCCCGCGCGCCGGGAGCGCGGGGGAAGCGTGACGCACGCGAGAGGGCCCCGGCACACAGGTGCCGGGGCCCTCTTCTGTCCGTCGTTGCCCTTTGCCGGGCGGCGGTCCCTGCCGCGGCCGTGCCGACCGGGCGTGTCGACCGGGCCGGGCCGATCAGGAGGGGCCGGGCCGGACCACCGGACCGGGCCGCTCAGCCGACGAGCGTGTCCGCCGCCTCGACCTCTTCGCGGGTGATCCCCAGCAGATACAGCACGGTGTCCAGGAACGGCACGTTCACCGCGGTGTGCGCCGCCTCCCGCACCACCGGCTTGGCGTTGAAGGCGACACCGAGCCCGGCCGTGTTGAGCATGTCGAGGTCATTGGCACCGTCCCCGATCGCCACGGTCTGCGCGAGCGGCACCCCGGCCTGCTGCGCGAACTCCCGCAGCAGCCGCGCCTTGCCGGCCCGGTCCACGATGTCGCCGGTGACCCGGCCGGTGAGCTTCCCGCCGACGATCTCCAAAGTGTTGGCCGAGGCGAAGTCCAGCCCCAGCTCCTCCTGGAGCGCGTCGGTGACCTGCGTGAAACCGCCCGATACGACGCCGACTTGATAGCCGAGCCGCTTGAGGGTCCGTACCAGGGTGCGGGCCCCGGGGGTGAGCCGCACCTCCTTGCGCACGGCCTCGACCACGGACGCGTCGAGCCCGCCGAGCAGCTCGACCCGGGCGTGCAGCGACTGCTCGAAGTCCAGCTCACCGCGCATCGCGGCGGCGGTGACCTCGGCGACCTCGGCCTCACAGCCGGCGTGCGCCGCGAACAGCTCGATGACCTCGTCCTGGATGAGCGTCGAGTCGACGTCCATGACCACCAGCCGCTGCGCCCTGCGCTGCAGCCCGGCCGCCACCACCGCGACATCCACGCCGAGCCGCGCGGCCTCGGGAGCCAGCACACTGCGCAGCGCCTCGGTCGCCGCACCGGACACCGCGAACTCGACGGCGGTCACCGGATACTTGGCAAGCCGGAAGATGCGGTCGATGTTGCCGCCGGTGGCCGTTATGGCGGCGGCGATCGCGGCGGCGGTCTCCGCGGTGAGCGGATGCCCGAGCACGGTGACATGCGAACGGCCGGTGCCGCGCGGGCGGTTGTCACCGCGGCCGGAGATGATCTCCGCCTGGAGGTTCAGCGACTCGGCCCAGCTGTGCACGGTGGCCCGCAGGTCGCCTTCGGAGGTGCCGGAGGAGCCCTCGGCGGGGGAGGGGGCGGTGACCAGCGCGCACAGCGTGATGCGCCCCCGGGTCACCATCTGTTCGATGTCCACGACATCGACGGAGTAGGCGGCGAGGGTGTCGAAGAGACCTGCGGTGATGCCGGGCCGGTCCTTCCCGAAGATCTTCACGAGAAGGGTCGGTAGGTCATCGCCCGGTACGGCGGTGGCAGGCGGGATCTGCGATGCGCTCATGGTGCCCTTACGGTAACCGCCGGGCGGTCGCGGCCGTACGGGTGTCCGGGGTTCGGACCCGTGCGGCCCGGTCCCGCCGCGCCCCGCACCCCTGTGCCTCTGGCCCCGGCTGCCCGTCGATCGTTATCGAGTCGTGTCCGGCTCACCCCGCGTCGCCCGACCAGGGCATCTGCCCCGGCGCGCCAACCCGCCTGCCGGGGCGACGGGTTCGGTACGCCGGCGGTGCACGGACGCGACAGACCGAGCGGTCGGTCAGGTACGTATCTCCGCTTCCTCCCATCATGCGGCCTCCACCCCGGACGTGCAGGGCGCCGACGGCGGGCCGTGCCGCTCCCGCCGGAGCCCCTTCCGTCCGGAACACCCGCTATCCGGTGATCTCTGGGTGTCCATGGGTGCTTCCCGCGCTCCGGGGGTCTTTGACGGGCACCGGCACACGCAACCTGCACCCCGGCGCCGTCCCGGTTACCGGTCCACGGGCCGAGCCTGAAATAGTTCCTCACGATGTTCACCATCCCTGGACTTCCCATACAGGGCGTCACTCGGGGGACTATGTAATGGGGCGTGGAGTGCCTGAACTCGTACTCGAATTGAACGGAAGGACCTGGACGCTCGACCCGTCCCGGTCCTACAACGTGGGCCGTGATCCGCAGGGCGACATGGTGCTCGACGACGCCAGGGTCTCCTGGCGGCACGCCACCGTGCGCTGGGCCGGCCACAGCTGGCTCATCGAAGACCAGGGCAGCACCAACGGCACGTATGTCCAGGGCCGGCGGATCCACCAGATGGAGATAGGCCCCGGTGTCACCGTGCATCTGGGCAACGCCACCGACGGTCCCCGGGTGACCCTGTCCGGCGGGGCGCAGGCCGCCGACGCGTTCGGTGCGCAGGCCGCGCAGGCCGCGAGGGCGCCGCAGCAGCAGCCCGCGCAGGGCTGGCAGGCACCCCCCGCGCAGCAGCCGCCGGGCCACCACCAGCCGCCCGCCCAGCAGGGCTGGCAGGCGCCGCAGGACCAGCAGCAGCCGTACGTCCCACCGCAGCAGGCCCAGCAGGCCCAGCAGCCCTCGCAGGCCGTGCCCCCGCAGCAGGCCCGGCAGTCCCCGCAGGCCGGCGCCCCGGTCCACGGCGACCGCAGCCCGACCACGTTCCACCGCCTCGACTCGGGGCGGGTGATGCGCATCGGCCGTGCGCTGGAGAACGAGCTGGTCGTCTCCGACCTCCAGGTCTCCCGTCACCACGCCGAGTTCCGCGCCACCCCCGACGGCCGGTTCGAGATCCACGACCTCGGCAGTCACAACGGCACCTACATCAATGGCCAGCCGGTCCCCAAGTCCGGCAAGGCGCCGGTCGGGCCGAACGACATCATCGGCGTCGGCCACTCCACCTTCCGGATGGTCGGCGACCGCCTCGAGGAGTTCGTCGACACCGGTGAGGTCTCCTTCTCGGCCCGCCACCTCACCGTCACCGTCGACGGCGGCAAGCAGATCCTCAAGGACGTCTCCTTCGGCGTCCCCGAGAAGTCCCTGGTCGCGGTCATCGGCCCGTCCGGCTCCGGCAAGTCGACGCTGCTCAAGGCGCTGACCGGCTACCGCCCCGCCAACCAGGGCGATGTCCTCTACGACAACCGGAACCTCTACAAGCAGTTCGCCGAGCTGCGCCAGCGCATCGGTCTGGTCCCGCAGGACGACATCCTGCACAAGGAGCTGACCGTCGAGAAGGCCCTCCGGTACGCGGCCAAGCTCCGCTTCCCCGGGGACACCGCGGACGCCGAGCGCAAGGCCCGGATCGACGAGGTGCTGCACGAGCTCAAGCTCCACGTCCACAAGGACAAGAAGGTCACCTCGCTCTCCGGCGGCCAGCGCAAGCGGGTGTCGGTGGCCCTGGAGCTGCTGACCAAGCCGTCACTGATCTTCCTGGACGAGCCGACCTCCGGTCTCGACCCGGGCATGGACCGCGATGTCATGCAGCTGCTGCGCGGCCTCGCCGACGACGGCCGTACGGTCCTGGTCGTCACGCACTCGGTGGCCGAACTCGCGCTGTGCGACAAGCTGCTGGTGATGGCCCCGGGCGGCGGCGTGGCCTACTTCGGCCCGCCCGAGGAAGCGCTCAACTTCTTCCAGTACGACACCTGGGCGGATGTCTTCTCGGCGTTCGAGAACTACCGCGACTACGACTGGATGGGGCGCTGGCGCGGCTCCCCGCACTACCAGATGTACGCCGCTGACATCGACTCCGTCGCCCCGCAGTCGGTCAATGTCCAGGTGCCGCCGACCCGGATACACAAGTCGCAGAGCTGGGGCTCGCAGCTGTGGACGCTGATGCGCCGCTATGTCTCGGTGCTCGCCTCCGACCGGGGCTTCCTGGGCCTGATGGTCGTCCTGCCCGCGGTGCTCGGTGTGGTCTCGATGCTGATCCCCAGCGACTACGGCCTCGGCTACGGCCCGCTGGCCAAGGGCCGCACCAACCGCGACGCGAGCACCATCATGCTGATCCTCGCGGTCGGCATGTGCTTCTCGGGTGCCGCCAACTCGGTGCGCGAACTCATCAAGGAACGGGTGATCTACGAACGCGAACGGGCCACCGGCCTGTCGCGGTCGGCGTATCTGATGTCCAAGGTGATCGTGCTCGGGGTGGTCACGGCCTTCCAGGGCGGGATCATTGCGACGATCGGCTTCTGGACCCGGAATCTGCCCTCCGAGGGCCTGATCGTGGCGAAGGCCCCGGCGATCGAACTGGCGCTGGCGATCATCGCGCTCGGCTTCACCTCGATGATGTTCGGCCTGATCATCTCGGCGCTGGTGAAGACCGCGGAGAAGACCATGCCGCTGCTGGTCATGTTCGCCATCGTCCAGGTGGTCTTCACCGGTGTGCTCTTCCAGCTCTTCGACACCCCGGGTGTCGCACAGTTCGCCTGGCTGATGCCTTCGCGCTGGGCCGTCGCCGCGATGGGCGCCACCGCCGATATGAACACCCTGCTGCCCTGGGAGCCGGGAAATCCGGACCCGCTGTGGAAGCACCAGACCGGCGTCTATGTGATGGACATGATCATCCTGATCAGTCTGGGCGTCGGGCTCGCCTTCGTCGTCGCCCGGCTGCTGCGCCGCCACGAACCCGAGGTCATGCGCAAGTAGTACCGCGCACCGCACGCCCGAGGGGCGGCACCCGAGACCGGGTGCCGCCCCTCGGCGGTGTGCGCGATGGCGGACTGCCTGAACCGGTGGCTCAGTACGCCGAGTTGACGTTGTCCATCGAGCCGTACTTGGCGGCCGCGTAGTTGCAGGCGGCGGTGATGTTGGCGACCGGGTCGTACAGGTTCCAGGAGGTGCCTTCGACGTGGTACGCCTTGAAGGTCGGCGCGATGACCTGCAGCAGGCCCTTGGACGGGGTGCCGTTGATGGCGTTGATGTCCCAGTTGTTGATGGCCATCGGGTTACCGCTGGACTCGCGCATGATGTTGCGGTGGATGCCCTCGTACGAGCCGGGGATGCCCTTCTTGGCCATGATGGCCAGGGACTCGCGGATCCAGCCGTCCAGGTTGTCCGGGTAGGTCTTGGCGGCCGGCTTGGCGGCGGTCTTCGCGGCGACCGGCTTCACGGCCGGCTTCGCCGCGGCGGGGATCGCGGTGCGTACGGCGGACCGGCTCGCGGCGGCCTTCGTGGCGCGCGCCTTCTCGGCCTGGGCCTTCGCCACGGCGGCGGCCTTCGCCTTGGCGGCCTTGACGGCCGCGGCCTTCTTCGCGGCCGCCTCCGCCTGGCCCTTGGCGGCCGAGCTGTTGGCCTGCTGGGCGATCGTGGCCTGCTGGGCCTTGGCGGCGGTACCGACCGCACTGAAGGCGACCGGCTTCACGTTCTCGACAGTGGTGGCCTGCGCCGCGCCCTGATCGGCGTCGGTGCCCGGAACGGTGGTGAAGACCAGAGCTGCGGCACCGGCGGTGGCGACACCGGCGACGGACAGCTTCTGCATCCGGGTCAGGCGGCGGAGACCAGAAGTGGCGTGCTGAGGCATGGCGGGACAGACCTTCCGATGGGGGGACGCCGCACGGGCCCGGAATGGTGGCGAACGCCGTAATTCCCTTCACGGCGCCGAGCGACGGGGCCATTCTTAGCGGCCGGAAATTCCCCCGGCAAAGGTGTGACGTACGATCCGGCTTAGTGGAACCCTGGCGGCGGATATTGCGTCCCGAAGAGGACTTTCCCAGCTCACGCAGTAATGAGAGGTCCACTAACCCGGCTCGTAAGTGACCTGCGTCCTATGTGCGGCGTCACAGTGCGACGGTGTTTGTCTCGCCGGACGTAATTGCAAACGCACAGTCCGTATGCGTCACATCCCCGCCCGAACCCTGCGACGGAATCCTGGATTACCCCGGCCACCCGGCCCGACCGGGGCGCCGCTTCTGCACAGCCTCCGCACCCGGAATTCAGTCGGGCAGCACGAGATGCAGATCGCCGAATTCATGCCACAGATAGCGCCGCCGCACCGCCGCCGCGTAGGCCCGGCGCAGCGCCTCCCCGTCGTCCGCCACCGCCTGAAGCATCAGCAGATGGGAGGCGGTGGGCTCATGCAGCCCGGTGAGCAGGCCGTCCACCGCCCGCACCCCGCGCTCCGGCGTGACCACCAGTTCCGTCCACCCGGCCGCGGCCCGCACCCGCCCGTCCGCACCGGTCGCCGACTCCAGGGCCCGTACGGCCGTGGTCCCCACCGCCACGATCCGCCCGGCCGGGGTGCCCGGACGCTGCCGCCGCGCCGCCGCCCTGCGCCGGGCCCGCGCGGCGTTCACCAGCCACGCCGTGACCGGCGGCACCACGAACCGCTCCGCATACGGCGGCTCGAACGCCTCCGCCGAGGCGACCCCCGTATGCAGCGAGACCGGCGCGAACTGCACCCCCTTGCTGACCAGCCGCGCCACCAGCGCGGCGGTGAAGGGCCGGGCGGCACTCGGCATCTCCGCGCTGCCGGCGCCGGGGGAGTCCACCGCGAACACCGTCTGGTACGCCTCCAGCGGCTGGTCCCGGTCCGTGTAGCCGTAGCGGATCGGCCGCCCGTGGCGCCGCAGCAGCCCGTGCACCTCCGCGCCCGCCACCCGCGCCCACCACAGCCGGGCGCTCCCGGGGTCCAGCGGGGCCTGAAACGCCAGCCGCGCCCCGCCGGGCAGCCGCACCACCGTGCCGGCCGGGCCGCCCGCCCGCGGCACGGTGCTGCCCCGCCCATCCGGACTCCGCAGCTCCACCGCCCAGCAGCCGTCCACCGCCCGGCCCGCCGGGTGCCACCGGTCCGCCCGCGTGGAGAAGTGCACCACCACCGGCTCACCGCGCCCCCGGCCGTCGCCGACCCGGCCGTCCACCGCGGCCGGCAGCGTCCGCGAGGTGTTCACCACCAGCACGTCCCCGGCCGCCAGCAGATCCGGCAGCTCACCGAAGCCGTGGTGGCCGGGCTCCGCCGCACCCCGGCTCACCATCAGCCGTACGGCGTCCCGGCCGAGACCGGGCCCCCGCTGCTCGGCCGGCACCCCGGCCGACAGCTCCGACGGGACCTGTACCGCCTCCGTGATCACCGGGAGCTCCCCCCGTCGGACGCGGGCACCCCGCCGGACGGGCCCGCCCCGGCCGCCGCGTGATACCGCCCGCTGGGTGCCCGGTCGTCCAGCAGGCGCAGCAGTCCGGGGACCACGGTCCGGGGCAGCGGCCGCCCGGACGTGTCCTCGTCCGGTACGGCGGCCGCATACAGATCGGTCCGCATGTCACCCGGGTCCACCCACCACACCCGCAGCTCCGGCTCCTCCACCGCGAGCACTGCCGACTGCTGGTCCAGCGCCGCCTTCGTGGCGCCGTACCCGCCCCAGGCCGGGTACGCCTCGACGGCCGCGTCCGAGCTGATGTTGAGCACCGCCCCGCCCGTACGGGCAAATGTCCCTTTCGCCCCGATGGTCGCACCGCTTACTGCCTCATAGGTGGGTGAATCGGACGTTCCGGCATTTCGGGCATTCTCGATGTAAGGGTGTGAATCGTATGACGCTTCATTTTCGACATCCTCTATATAAGGAGTGTTCCCCGTGAAAGGGATAACTTCCTCGTACGAGTGCAGGTAGGAGGAATTCCGCAAGAGCGGCAAAGCCTCCTGGACGAGTCCGAGCGGTGCCACCACATTCACCTCCAGCGCCGCCCGCAGCCCGTCCAGCGGATGGTCCGCCAGCCGTGCCAGCGGCTCGGCCCCCAGTGCGCTCGCGTTGTTCACCAGCAGATCGAGCCCGCCCAGCGCACCGGCCGCGGCCACCAGCGCCTCCCGGTGCCCCTGGTCCGTCACATCCCCGGGCAGCGCGACCACCCGCACCCCCGCCCCGCGCAGCTCCCCCGCCGCGTCCTCCAGCGGCCCGGCCGACCTGGCGTCCACGACCAGGTCCCACCCCCGTGCCGCCAGCGCCGCGCCGAGCGCCCGGCCCAGTCCCTTCGATGCCCCCGTGATGACCGCCACCGGCATGATCGCGTCCCCTTTCGGTCCGGACCGGGATCCCGGCCCCGTCCTCACCGTAGGAACGCCGCGAGCCCCCGGACGTCGGCCGCCGGACCGGCCGTGGCCAGGGCATTCGGCCTAGGCCGGGCGGCGTAGGCGGGGGCCGCCGCCGGACCGATACGCGCTGGTCGCGCCGCCGGTACGGTGAGCCCATGACCAACGGACCGGGAGCCGGAATCCCCGCGGTGAGCACCGCGATCCTGGCGATGAGCAGGCATCTGGAGGTGCGCGACGTCCTCAAGACGATCGTGGCCTCGGCCCGCGAGCTGCTGGACGCCGAGTACGCCGCCCTGGGCGTGCCCGATGACCACGGCGGCTTCGCGCAGTTCGTGGTGGACGGCGTCAGCGCCGAGCAGTGGAAGGCCATCGGCCCGCTGCCCCGCCAGCACGGCATCCTCGCCGCGATGCTGCACAACGCCACCCCGGAACGGCTCGCCGACGTCCGTGCCGACCCCCGCTTCGGCGGCTGGCCGTCGGCCCACCCGGACATGTCCGACTTCCTCGGCCTGCCGGTCGCCGACGGCGACGAGATCCTCGGCGCCCTCTTCCTGGCGAACAAGCGCTGCCCGAAGGAGGACGGTCGCTGTGGCTTCACCGAGGAGGACGAGCGGCTGCTCGGGATACTCGCCCAGCACGCCGCCATCGCCCTGACCAACGCCCGCCTCTACGAGCGCAGCCGCGAACTGACCATCGCCGGCGAGCGCGCCCGGCTCGCCCACGAACTGCACGACGCGGTCGCCCAGAAGCTCTTCTCGCTCCGCCTCACCGCCCAGGCCGCCACCGCCCTGGTCGACCGCGACCCGGCACGCGCCAAGGACGAGCTGCACCAGGTCACCGCGCTGGCCGCGGAGGCCGCCGACGAACTGCGGGCCGCCGTCATCGAACTGCGCCCCGCCGCCCTGGACGAGGACGGCCTGGTCGCCACCCTGCGCTCCCAGGCCCAGGTCCTGGACCGGGCCCACTGCGCGCGCGTCACCTTCGCCGCCCACAGCGTCCGGGCGCTGCCCGCCGCCCAGGAGGAGGCGCTGCTCCGGGTCGCCCAGGAGGCGCTGCACAACGCCCTGCGGCACTCCGGCGCCGAGCTGGTCGAGGTGACCCTCACCCGCAACGGCCAGGGCGCGCTGCTGCGGATCGCCGACGACGGCTGCGGATTCGACCCCGGCGCGGTCCGCCGGGCCGGCCGCCACCTGGGTCTGGTCTCGATGCGCGACCGCGCGAGCGGCGTCGGTGGAAAGCTCACCGTGGAATCGGAGCCCGGTAAGGGCACCACTGTCGAGATGGAGGTGCCCGGTGGCTGACACGGACAGGAGCGGCGCGATGGGGATTCCCGCGGACGGATCAGGGGCGGCCGCCGGGCGGCGGACCGCGGGCGGCGGCCCGGCGATCCGCGTACTGCTGGTCGACGATCACCAGGTCGTGCGCCGCGGGCTGCGGACGTTCCTGGAGGTCCAGGACGACATCGAGGTGGTGGGGGAGGCCTCCGACGGCGCCGAGGGCATCGCCGCCGCCGAAGAGCTGCGCCCGGACGTCGTCCTGATGGACGTCAAGATGCCCGGCATGGACGGCATCGAGGCGCTTCGCACGCTGCGCGAACTGGACAACCCCGCCCGGGTGCTGGTGGTCACCAGCTTCACCGAACAGCGCACCGTCGTCCCGGCGCTGCGTGCGGGCGCGGCCGGCTACGTCTACAAGGACATCGACCCGGACGCGCTGGCCGGCGCCATCCGCTCGGTCCACGCGGGCCATGTCCTGCTGCAGCCCGAGGTGGCCGGCGCACTGCTGTCCCAGGAGGAGAACAATGGCGGCCAGGGGCGCGGCACTTCCCTCACCGACCGGGAGCGCGAGGTCCTGGGCCTGATCGCGGACGGCCGCTCCAACCGCGAGATCGCCCGCGCGCTGGTGCTGTCCGAGAAGACCGTCAAGACCCATGTCTCCAACATCCTGATGAAGCTCGACCTCGCCGACCGGACGCAGGCCGCACTGTGGGCCGTACGGCACGGCATCGGGGCCTGAACGCCCGTGGGGGAGCGCCGGGTACGACGGTGCTCCTCTACCGCCGACACAAGCGGAATGTCGTCTTCAGATCCGAGATTCATACTGTCGTGTAGCCATAGCCCATTCGGCGTATCCCTTCTCGGTCCGTGCCGTTGTCCAGTGCAGTCGTGGCGGCTGGCCACGGCAACGGCAACGAGGAGCTAGAGAAGTGAAGAACATCAAGCGCGCAGCGGCCATCACGATGGTGGCGAGCGGTCTCGCCCTCGCGGGCGCCGGTGTCGCCTCGGCGCAGTCGCAGGCCGCCGGCGGTGCGGACCACTCCCCGGGCATCGTCTCCGGCAACTCCGTCCAGGCTCCGGTGCACGTTCCCGTGAACGCCTGCGGTCTCACCGTCACCGCCATCGGTGCGCTCAACCCCACCTTCGGCAACCCCTGCCTCAACCACTGAGCGCAGTCCCGCCCGCAGCATCCGCCTGACCCGCCTGACGCCATGGTCCGCGCGGGTCACGCCGGACCGGCCCCGTCCGCCCATGGACGCGCGGCCGGTCCCCTCCCTCAGACACTGTCCTTCCGGCACTGTGCCACCACGTGAGGAACACGTCCCATGAACACCGCCAAGAAGGCCGCCCTCGTCCTCGCCACCACCGGACTCGCCCTCGGTGCGGCCGCCGGTTCCGCCTTCGCCGCCGGCGAGGCCGCCGGTGCGGCGACGCAGTCCCCCGGCATCGGTTCGGGCAACCTCGCCCAGGTCCCCGTGCACGTCCCGGTGAACGCCACCGGTAACACGGTCAATGTCATCGGTGTGCTCAACCCCGCCGTCGGCAACTTCACTGCGAACAACTGAGGTTGTCCGACCCGGGCCGAACGGCTTCGCCTGCCCAGAGGCATTCGGCCCCGGTCGGCAAGGGCCCCGCCGGACCACACAATGGTCCGGCGGGGCCCGTCCCGTTCACCCCCGGTGCCGCTCCCGCTCCTCCACCGCGGAGTTGTACGCCGCCACCTGCGCCCGCCGGGCCGTCCGCTCCACCGGCCGCAGCGCCTCGGCGCGGGCCGCGATCTCCGACGAGCTCACCGCGCCACCGTGCTCCCCGCCGGCCTGCTGCGCGATGTCGATCAGCGCACCGACGCGCTGCGCCAGCTCCAGCACCCGCACCGCACGCGGCGGGTACCCGGGAGCCAGCACCTGCCGGCCGGCCTCCGCCCGCGCCCGGTACGCAGCCAGCGCAGCCTGCGCCACCGGACCGGCCCCGGCCACATCCAGCGTCGACAGCAGCTCGGTCGCCTCCCGCAGGGCCTCCGCCAGCTCCCGCTCCGCCTCACCCAGCGACGGCACATCGGCCGGCGGCGCCTCGCGCACCGGCAGGCAGCGCCAGACCACCTCCACATGCACATCGGGTCCGGTGCCGCCCTCCGGCCCGGCCTCGTACCTCTCCGGAATCAGTCCCAGCCCGGCACCCGGAGCGAGCACCGCCTCCTCGGCCTCCAGCGCCCGCGCATTGAATTCCGGCGGCCCGCACAGACCCAGCGGATGCCCGGGAGCCGGCAGGGCCACCCACAGGCCCCTCGCCCCCAGCGTCCGCAGCCGCCCCAGCGCGAGGGTCAGGCCGACCGGCGCCTCCTCCCCGGGCAGGCCCTCCACGCGGTGCACCGCATCGTCGTCCGCGATCCGATGCGCGGCTTCATCAGGTGAGACAAGTCCGGCCAAAAGGGCATTTCCCCATGCCGCGAGCCGTCCTGAACGTGGTTCATCGAGCATGGCCCCCAGCCTAGGGAAGAGCACCGACAACGAGTGGCGTAGGTTTGCAGGGGGGCTGCGCCTACAGGTGTACGCGACGACCGAGAAGCAATGGGAGACAACGCGCTCATGAGCGATGTGCTGGAGCTGGTGGACGTATCCGTGGTCCGCGAAGGACGGGCTCTGGTGGACCAGGTCTCCTGGTCGGTGAAGGAAGGGGAGCGCTGGGTGATCCTCGGCCCCAACGGCGCCGGCAAGACCACCCTGCTCAACCTCGCCTCCAGCTATCTCTTCCCGAGCTCTGGCAGCGCCTCGATCCTCGGCGAGCAGCTCGGCCGGGTCGACGTCTTCGACCTGCGCCCGCGCATCGGCATCGCCGGCATCGCACTGGCCGACAAGCTGCCCCGCAGTCAGACCGTCCTGCAGACCGTGCTCACCGCCGCGTACGGCATGACCGCGCACTGGCAGGAGAACTACGAGGACGTCGACGAGCAGCGCGCCCGCGCCTTCCTCGACCGCCTCGGCATGAACGACTACCTCGACCGGAAGTTCGGCACCCTCTCCGAGGGCGAGCGCAAGCGCACCCTGATCGCCCGCGCCATGATGACCGACCCCGAGCTGCTGCTGCTGGACGAGCCGGCCGCCGGTCTCGACCTCGGCGGCCGCGAGGACCTGGTCCGCCGCCTCGGCAGGCTCGCCCGCGACCCGTACGCCCCCTCGATGATCATGGTCACCCACCACGTCGAGGAGATCGCCCCCGGCTTCACCCACGTCCTGATGATCCGTCAGGGCAAGGTGCTGGCCGCCGGCCCCCTGGAGCTCGAACTCACCTCCAGCAACCTCTCCCACTGCTTCGGCCTCCCGCTGGTCGTCGAGCGCAACGGCAACGACCGCTGGACCGCGCAGGGCCTGCCCCTGACCTGACCGCCCGTCGCCGGACCGCCTTCCCCAACGGGCCGTCCCCCGGCCTTTGTCCGGGGGACGCGGTCGCGGCACCGCGCGCTTTCGGCCGCTCCCCGGTCGCGCCCTGTCCCGGGCCGCCGCGCGGATCTACCATGAAGCCGTGGATCCATGGGTGTGGTGGCTGATCGCCGCCGTAGGACTGGGTATTCCCCTCGTCGTGACCGCGATGCCCGAATTCGGGATGCTCGCGGTCGGTGCCGTCGCCGGTGCCGTCACCGCAGGCCTCGGTGGCGGCACCGTCCCGCAATTCCTCGTGTTCGTCGCCGTGTCGGTGGCGCTGATCGCCGTCGTACGCCCCCTCGCCAACCGACACCGTGGTCAGAGCCCCCAACTGGCGTCCGGCATCGACGCGCTCAAGGGCAGGAGCGCCACGGTCCTGGAGCGGGTCGACGGCGGGGTCGGCGGCCGGATCAAGCTCGCCGGTGAGGTCTGGTCCGCCCGCTCCCTGGACGGCAGCCAGGTCTACGAGCCCGGCCAGCAGGTGGACGTCGTCGAGATCGAAGGCGCCACCGCCGTCGTCATCTGACCCGAACACGCTGCGCGACGAGCCAGGACTCTGGAAGACTGATCAATGGCAAGCCGGTCACCGGCCGGCGCGGACCAGCAACGAAGGGCACGGGAGCCGCTGTGGAACCGATCATCATCGTCCTGATCATCCTGGTGGTGCTCGTGTTCATCGCACTCATCAAAACGATCCAGGTCATTCCACAGGCCAGCGCCGCCATCGTCGAACGCTTCGGCCGCTACACCCGCACCCTCAACGCGGGCCTGAACATCGTCGTCCCGTTCATCGACTCCATCCGCAACCGCATCGACCTCCGCGAACAGGTCGTGCCGTTCCCGCCGCAGCCGGTGATCACCCAGGACAACCTGGTCGTGAACATCGACACCGTCATCTATTACCAGGTGACCGACGCCCGCGCCGCGACCTACGAGGTCGCCAGCTACATCCAGGCCATCGAGCAGCTGACCGTCACCACCCTGCGGAACATCATCGGCGGCATGGACCTGGAGCGGACCCTGACCTCCCGCGAGGAGATCAACGCGGCGCTGCGCGGCGTGCTCGACGAGGCCACCGGCAAGTGGGGCATCCGCGTCAACCGCGTCGAGCTGAAGGCCATCGAGCCGCCGACCTCCATCCAGGACTCGATGGAGAAGCAGATGCGCGCCGACCGTGACAAGCGCGCCGCCATCCTCCAGGCCGAAGGTGTCCGGCAGTCCCAGATCCTCACCGCCGAAGGTGAGAAGCAGTCCTCGATCCTGCGCGCCGAGGGCGAGGCCAAGGCCGCGGCCCTGCGCGCCGAGGGCGAGGCCCAGGCGATCCGGGTGGTCTTCGAGTCGATCCACGCCGGCGACCCGGACCAGAAGCTGCTCTCCTACCAGTACCTCCAGATGCTCCCGAAGATCGCCGAAGGCGACGCCAACAAGCTCTGGATCGTGCCGAGCGAGATCGGCGACGCCCTCAAGGGCCTCGGCGGCGCCCTCGGCAACTTCACCCCGCCGACCGGCGGCGGCTCCATCCCCAAGCCCAGCTCGCCGAACCGCGAAGCACCCCCGATCGACTGACACCCCCGATCGACCGACACTGCCGGGCCCTGGTGCATGATCGGGCGAAACCGCACCGCTCATGCACGGGGGGATCCGCGTGACCATCTGGGAAGCCGTCGCCATCTTCGCCGCCGGAATCGGCGCCGGCACGATCAACACCGTCGTCGGGTCCGGCACCCTGATCACCTTCCCGGTGCTGCTCGCCTTCGGCGTGCCACCCGTCACCGCGAACGTGTCCAACACCCTCGGCCTGGTGCCCGGTTCGATCAGCGGCGCCATCGGCTACCGCCGCGAGCTCGCCGGCCAGCGCCGCCGGATCCTCCGCTTCGGCGTCGTAGCCCTCATCGGGGGCCTGGCCGGCGCGATCCTGCTGCTCGCACTGCCCTCGAAGGCCTTCGACGCGATCGTCCCCGCCCTGATCGCCGTCGCGCTGGTCCTGGTCATCGTCCAGCCCAAGCTGGCCGCCGCGCTCCGCGCCCGCCGCGAGCGCAACGGCACCACCCCCCACCGCGACGGCGGCATCGTCCTGCCGGCCGGACTCCTGCTCGCCAGCGCCTACGGCGGCTACTTCGGTGCCGCCCAGGGCGTGCTCTACCTCTCCCTGATGGGGCTGCTGCTCCCCGAGGACCTGCAGCGCCTCAACGCCCTCAAGAACGTCCTCGCCGCGATCGTCAACGGCGTCGCCGCGGTCTTCTTCCTCTTCGTCGCGCACTTCGACTGGGCCGCCGTCGGCCTGATCGCGGTCGGGTCCGCCCTCGGCGGCCAGGTCGGCGCGAAGGTGGGCCGCCGTCTGCCGCCCACCGCCCTGCGCGCCGTCATCGTCATCGTCGGCCTGCTGGCCATCGCCCAACTCCTCCTCAAATGAGGCGAGTCGGGCGAGGGCCCGGCATCCGACGGCCCGGCCGGCCGCGCCCTACGCAGGCAGCGCCAGCCACTCCGGCAGCCCCTCCCGCACCGACACCCCCAGCGTCGACAGCAGCGCATCGGCCGGCGTCGGCTCGAACGGCCGCCGCAGCAGCTGCATCCCCGCCTGCTCGGGCGTACGGTCCGCCTTGCGGTGGTTGTCCTCCGCACACGAGGCAACGGTGTTCAGCCAGGTGTCCCCACCGCCGTGCGACCGCGGCACGACATGGTCCACGGTCGTCGCCCGGCGCCCGCAGTACGCACACCGGTGCTGGTCACGCACCAGTACCCCGCGCCGCGACCAGGCCGCCCGTTGTCGGAACGGCACCCGTACGTACCTGCAGAGCCTGATCACCCGCGGCACCGGTACGTCCACCGCGGCGGCACGGATCCGCAGCCCCGGGTGAGCGTGCTCGATGACCGCTTTGTCCTGCATGACCAGCACCACCGCACGCCGCAGCGACACCGTCGACAGCGGCTCGAAGCTCGCATTGAGCACCAGCGTCTCGCGCATCCCGCCCACCTCCCGGACCCGCTCCGCCCCCGCGGCGAAGCTGCTCCACTGTGCAGCGGCAGGTATTCCCCGAACAACGCAATTTCCGCATGCCACAAGGGAAATGGAGGGCGATCAGCAGATGAAAAAGAAGGACCGGCGGTACCCCGCGGACCGCGGAAAAGAGTGCGCTCCGGGTCCCACCCCCGTGAATTACCGGGACCCGGAGCGAACGGCAGCCGATGAGGACACCCGAGACGCATACGGGCCCCGGCGAACAGCGGGCGACACACCTGCGCCCCGCCGCTCCCGCCACTGCGGTACCTGCTGCCCGCCGCTCCTTTCACGGGGCGGCGGCACGGCAACCACTGTCGTGTGGGAAGCGCCGGGGCGCAACGGAATTACGGCGCTCAGCCCGCCGCGGGAATCTCGTACTCGGCGATCAGCTGAGCCCGCCCGAGCGTGTGGAACCGCAGATTGAAACCCACCACCGCCGGCGAGGCATCCCCGTCCGGACCGAGCTTTTCCTGGTCCACCGCGTAGACCGTGAACACATAACGGTGCGGACCGTCCCCGGGCGGCGGCGCCGCGCCCCCGAAGTCCCGCGTCCCGTAGTCGTTACGGACATGCACGGCGCCCTCGGGTAGCCCCTTCATCTCCCCGGACCCGGCACCGGCCGGCAGCTCCGTCACCGACGCCGGAATGTCGAACAGCGACCAGTGCCAGAACCCACTGCCCGTCGGCGCGTCCGGGTCGTAGCAGGTGACGGCGTAGCTCTTCGTCCCCGCGGGCGCACCCTCCCACCGCAGCTGCGGCGAACGGTTCCCCTCGGCGAACACCTGCTCCGGCCGCAGCGTCCCGCCCGGCTCCACCTCGTCGCTCAGCACCGTGAACTCCGGCACCGGCGGATGGAAATCGTGCGGGAGCGGCCGCCGCTTCAGCTCGGACACTGCAACACCTCCTGGTCGCTTGCTGACACCTGTCCGGCCAGGTTAGAGCCAGTTCCGCTTACCGCCGACCTCCGCCAGCCACTGGTTGAGGTAACCCGCCCAGTCGGTCCCCTCGAAGTCGTTCAGCCCGACCGTGAACGACCGGTAGGTGTCCGACCCCGCGCTGAACAGACCGGGCTTCTTGTCCATCTCCAGGACGACGTCCATCTCCCGGTCGTCCGCCACGAACGACAGCTCGACCTGGTTCAGGCCCCGGTACTGCTGCGGCGCGTAGAACTCGATCTCCTGGTAGAAGGGGAGCCGCTGTCGCGTTCCCCTGATGTGCCCCTGCTCGAGATCGGCGGCCTTGAAACGGAACCCCAGCCGCCCGAACGCGTCCAGGATCGCCTGCTGCGCCGGCAGCGGATGCACATTCACCGGGTCCAGGTCACCGGAGTCCACCGCCCGCGCGATCGCCAGCTCCGTGGTCACCCCGACGTTCATCCCGTGCAGATGCGTCCCCAGGAACGTGGTGATCGGCGTCTCCCACGGAATCTCCAGCCCGAACGGCACGGTGTGCGCCGCCCCTGGCTGCACCGCGAAGGCGCCGCCCAGCTGCACCTTGGTGAACTCGATGTTCCGCTTGTACTCCTCGTCGCCGCTCTCGACCTCGACCCGCGCCTGCAGTCCGACGGACAGCCCCTGGACGTCCTGGGCCACGGACCCGCCCTGGATCCGCACCTCGCCCTGTACGACCCCACCCGGGACGACGTTCTCCTCGAAGAGCACCGTCTCCACCGACGCACCCCCGGCGCCCAGGCTCGCCAGCAGCTTCTTGAATCCCATGCTCGTCCTCCCCAGGCGGAACGCCTGTGCTGTGTATTGCACGCCGAGCTCTCGGCTTGATCCCTACGAACGCGAAACCGTACGACCCGGTTCCACGGCCCACACTTTCCCAACCCCGGCGTCCCCATGGCCAGCCGACCTCCCCAATGGCTGCACTACTCTCGATCCGCATGACCGACGTACCGGAACGTATGCCGCTCACCCACGACTTCTTCGACCGTCCCGTCCTGGACGTGGCCCCCGACCTGCTGGGCCGCATCCTCCGCCGCAACACACCGGACGGTCCGATCGAACTCCGTCTCACCGAGGTCGAGGCGTACGACGGCGAAACCGACCCCGGCTCCCACGCCTACCGCGGCCGCACCGCGCGCAACGCCACCATGTTCGGCCCGCCCGGACATGCGTACGTCTACTTCATCTACGGGATGTGGTTCAGCCTCAACGCGGTCTGCGGACCCGAGGACAAGGCGAGCGGTGTCCTCCTGCGCGCCGGCGAGATCCTGACCGGCGCGTCCCTGGCGGCCACCCGCCGCCCCAAGGCCCGCAACACGCATGAACTGGCGAAGGGCCCGGCCCGCCTGGCCGCCGCCCTCGACATCGACCGCACCCTCGACGGCACCGACCTGTGCGGCGAAGCCACCGCCCCCCTCTCGGTCCTGCACGGCCGCCCGCCCGCCCCCGAGCTGGTACGCAGCGGCCCGCGCACCGGCGTCGGCGGCGGCGGAGCCGACCACCCCTGGCGCTACTGGATCGCCGACGACCCCACGGTCAGCCCCTACCGCCCCCACACCCCCCGGCGCCGCACCACCACCGCTACTTGACTCTGTGTCGCCGACCGCCTAACGTAGCCCGAGCCGCTGGAGACGGGCAGCGCTATTCGCGCAGACCGCCAGGCGGCACAACCAACTACTTCGATCGACTCCCTGACGGGTCCTATTTCGCGTTGCCGAAATTCGACCCGGCGCCTCGATTATGAGTCGCCAGGGAAAGCCGCTAAAGTAGTAACCACGCCGAAAGGGCAGCAGCAAATAACTGCCCGCGGTGGACCTCCGACGAATATCGGACCCGGAATCGAAAGAAACCGGATCTGCTAGAGTCGGAAAGGCCGGAAAGCGAAAGCCGAACGGCCGACCCGCTCCAACAGGGCGCCAGACACGGAAACGGATCTGGTACGGTTGGAAACGCAAGACCGAAGGGAAGCGCCCGGAGGAAACCCGAGAGGGAATCCAAAGGAAGCGTCCGTTCCTTGAGAACTCAACAGCGTGCCAAAAGTCAACGCCAGATATGTTGATACCCCGTCTCCATCATGGAGATGAGGTTCCTTTGAAAGTCCACCACGGCCCGAGCGGTCGGGGTGGCACACACAGCGAGGACGCTGTGAACGACCGGACCTATTCCGTCCGCTCGTTCCGCTCTCGTGTGTGTTCACCGGATTACCGGTAAACATTCACGGAGAGTTTGATCCTGGCTCAGGACGAACGCTGGCGGCGTGCTTAACACATGCAAGTCGAACGATGAACCTCCTTCGGGAGGGGATTAGTGGCGAACGGGTGAGTAACACGTGGGCAATCTGCCCTTCACTCTGGGACAAGCCCTGGAAACGGGGTCTAATACCGGATACGACCTCCGACCGCATGGTCTGGTGGTGGAAAGCTCCGGCGGTGAAGGATGAGCCCGCGGCCTATCAGCTTGTTGGTGGGGTGATGGCCTACCAAGGCGACGACGGGTAGCCGGCCTGAGAGGGCGACCGGCCACACTGGGACTGAGACACGGCCCAGACTCCTACGGGAGGCAGCAGTGGGGAATATTGCACAATGGGCGAAAGCCTGATGCAGCGACGCCGCGTGAGGGATGACGGCCTTCGGGTTGTAAACCTCTTTCAGCAGGGAAGAAGCGAGAGTGACGGTACCTGCAGAAGAAGCGCCGGCTAACTACGTGCCAGCAGCCGCGGTAATACGTAGGGCGCAAGCGTTGTCCGGAATTATTGGGCGTAAAGAGCTCGTAGGCGGCTTGTCACGTCGGATGTGAAAGCCCGGGGCTTAACCCCGGGTCTGCATTCGATACGGGCAGGCTAGAGTTCGGTAGGGGAGATCGGAATTCCTGGTGTAGCGGTGAAATGCGCAGATATCAGGAGGAACACCGGTGGCGAAGGCGGATCTCTGGGCCGATACTGACGCTGAGGAGCGAAAGCGTGGGGAGCGAACAGGATTAGATACCCTGGTAGTCCACGCCGTAAACGTTGGGAACTAGGTGTGGGCGACATTCCACGTCGTCCGTGCCGCAGCTAACGCATTAAGTTCCCCGCCTGGGGAGTACGGCCGCAAGGCTAAAACTCAAAGGAATTGACGGGGGCCCGCACAAGCAGCGGAGCATGTGGCTTAATTCGACGCAACGCGAAGAACCTTACCAAGGCTTGACATACACCGGAAAACCCTGGAGACAGGGTCCCCCTTGTGGTCGGTGTACAGGTGGTGCATGGCTGTCGTCAGCTCGTGTCGTGAGATGTTGGGTTAAGTCCCGCAACGAGCGCAACCCTTGTTCTGTGTTGCCAGCATGCCCTTCGGGGTGATGGGGACTCACAGGAGACTGCCGGGGTCAACTCGGAGGAAGGTGGGGACGACGTCAAGTCATCATGCCCCTTATGTCTTGGGCTGCACACGTGCTACAATGGCCGGTACAATGAGCTGCGATACCGCGAGGTGGAGCGAATCTCAAAAAGCCGGTCTCAGTTCGGATTGGGGTCTGCAACTCGACCCCATGAAGTCGGAGTTGCTAGTAATCGCAGATCAGCATTGCTGCGGTGAATACGTTCCCGGGCCTTGTACACACCGCCCGTCACGTCACGAAAGTCGGTAACACCCGAAGCCGGTGGCCCAACCCCTTGTGGGAGGGAATCGTCGAAGGTGGGACTGGCGATTGGGACGAAGTCGTAACAAGGTAGCCGTACCGGAAGGTGCGGCTGGATCACCTCCTTTCTAAGGAGCACTTCTTACCGACCTCTGGTCGGTCAGAGGCCAGTACATCAGCGAGTGTCTGATGCTGGTTGCTCATGGGTGGAACGTTGACTATTCGGCACACTCGGTTGGTTGTCACTAGTACTGCTTCGGCGTGGAACGTGGGGATTGACGGGGTGGGCCGGGCACGTTGTTGGGTATCTGAGGGTACGGACTGTGGTCTGGACCTTCGCGATGCCGGCCCCAGTGAACTCAGCCTTCGGGTTGGGGTGGTGGGTGGCTGGTCGTTGCTTGAGAACTGCACAGTGGACGCGAGCATCTGTGGCCAAGTTTTTAAGGGCGCACGGTGGATGCCTTGGCACCAGGAACCGATGAAGGACGTGGGAGGCCGCGATAGGCCCCGGGGAGCTGTCAACCGAGCTTTGATCCGGGGGTGTCCGAATGGGGAAACCCGGCAGTCGTCATGGGCTGTCACCCGCTGCTGAACACATAGGCAGTGTGGAGGGAACGCGGGGAAGTGAAACATCTCAGTACCCGCAGGAAGAGAAAACAACCGTGATTCCGGGAGTAGTGGCGAGCGAAACCGGATGAGGCCAAACCAGTCACGTGTGATACCCGGCAGGGGTTGCGTGGTTGGGGTTGTGGGATCTCTCTTTCACAGTCTGCCGGCTGTGAGACGAGTCAGAAACCGTTGATGTAGGCGAAGGACATGCGAAAGGTCCGGCGTAGAGGGTAAGACCCCCGTAGCTGAAACATTAGCGGCTCGTTTGAGAGACACCCAAGTAGCACGGGGCCCGAGAAATCCCGTGTGAATCTGGCGGGACCACCCGTTAAGCCTAAATATTCCCTGGTGACCGATAGCGGATAGTACCGTGAGGGAATGGTGAAAAGTACCGCGGGAGCGGAGTGAAATAGTACCTGAAACCGTGTGCCTACAAGCCGTGGGAGCGTCGCACAAGGACTTGTCCTTGTGTCGTGACTGCGTGCCTTTTGAAGAATGAGCCTGCGAGTTTGCGGTATGTTGCGAGGTTAACCCGTGTGGGGAAGCCGTAGCGAAAGCGAGTCCGAAGAGGGCGTTGAGTAGCGTGCCCAAGACCCGAAGCGGAGTGATCTAGCCATGGGCAGGTTGAAGCGGAGGTAAGACTTCGTGGAGGACCGAACCCACCAGGGTTGAAAACCTGGGGGATGACCTGTGGTTAGGGGTGAAAGGCCAATCAAACTCCGTGATAGCTGGTTCTCCCCGAAATGCATTTAGGTGCAGCGTCGTGTGTTTCTTGCCGGAGGTAGAGCACTGGATAGGCGATGGGCCCTACCGGGTTACTGACCTTAGCCAAACTCCGAATGCCGGTAAGTGAGAGCGCGGCAGTGAGACTGTGGGGGATAAGCTCCATGGTCGAGAGGGAAACAGCCCAGAGCATCGACTAAGGCCCCTAAGCGTGTGCTAAGTGGGAAAGGATGTGGAGTCGCAGAGACAACCAGGAGGTTGGCTTAGAAGCAGCCATCCTTGAAAGAGTGCGTAATAGCTCACTGGTCAAGTGATTCCGCGCCGACAATGTAGCGGGGCTCAAGCACACCGCCGAAGTCGTGTCATTGCAGCAATACTCCTAACGGAGGCTGTGATGGGTAGGGGAGCGTCGTGTGCCGGGTGAAGCAGCCGTGGAAACGAGTTGTGGACGGTTCACGAGTGAGAATGCAGGCATGAGTAGCGATACACACGTGGGAAACGTGTGCGCCGATTGACTAAGGGTTCCTGGGTCAAGCTGATCTGCCCAGGGTAAGTCGGGACCTAAGGCGAGGCCGACAGGCGTAGTCGATGGACAACCGGTTGATATTCCGGTACCCGCTTTGAAGCGCCCAATATCGAATCCATTAATGCTAAGGCCGTGAAGCCGCCCTGGATCCTTCGGGTGAAGGGGAGTGGTGGAGCCGCTGACCCAAGGTGGTAGTAGGTAAGTGATGGGGTGACGCAGGAAGGTAGTCCAGCCCGGGCGGTGGTTGTCCCGGGGTAAGGGTGTAGGGCGTTGTCCAGGTAAATCCGGACAGCATGAAGCCTGAGACCTGATGCCGAGCCGATTGTGGTGAAGTGGATGATCCTATGCTGTCGAGAAAAGCCTCTAGCGAGTTTCATGGCGGCCCGTACCCTAAACCGACTCAGGTGGTCAGGTAGAGAATACCGAGGCGTTCGGGTGAACTATGGTTAAGGAACTCGGCAAAATGCCCCCGTAACTTCGGGAGAAGGGGGGCCATTGCTGGTGATGGAATTTTCTTCCTGAGCTGGTGGTGGCCGCAGAGACCAGCGAGAAGCGACTGTTTACTAAAAACACAGGTCCGTGCGAAGCCGTAAGGCGATGTATACGGACTGACGCCTGCCCGGTGCTGGAACGTTAAGGGGACCGGTTAGTCGACCTTCGGGTCGGCGAAGCTGAGAACTTAAGCGCCAGTAAACGGCGGTGGTAACTATAACCATCCTAAGGTAGCGAAATTCCTTGTCGGGTAAGTTCCGACCTGCACGAATGGCGTAACGACTTCTCGACTGTCTCAACCATAGGCCCGGTGAAATTGCATTACGAGTAAAGATGCTCGTTTCGCGCAGCAGGACGGAAAGACCCCGGGACCTTTACTATAGCTTGATATTGGTGTTCGGTTCGGCTTGTGTAGGATAGGTGGGAGACTGTGAAACTCTAACGCCAGTTAGGGTGGAGTCATTGTTGAAATACCACTCTGGTCGTGCTGGATGTCTAACCTGGGTCCGTGATCCGGATCAGGGACAGTGTCTGGTGGGTAGTTTAACTGGGGCGGTTGCCTCCTAAAGGGTAACGGAGGCGCCCAAAGGTTCCCTCAGCCTGGTTGGCAATCAGGTGTTGAGTGTAAGTGCACAAGGGAGCTTGACTGTGAGACTGACGGGTCGAGCAGGTACGAAAGTAGGGACTAGTGATCCGGCGGTGGCTTGTGGAAGCGCCGTCGCTCAACGGATAAAAGGTACCCCGGGGATAACAGGCTGATCTTCCCCAAGAGTCCATATCGACGGGATGGTTTGGCACCTCGATGTCGGCTCGTCGCATCCTGGGGCTGGAGTCGGTCCCAAGGGTTGGGCTGTTCGCCCATTAAAGCGGTACGCGAGCTGGGTTTAGAACGTCGTGAGACAGTTCGGTCCCTATCCGCTGTGCGCGTAGGAGTCTTGAGAAGGGCTGTCCCTAGTACGAGAGGACCGGGACGGACGAACCTCTGGTGTGCCAGTTGTCCTGCCAAGGGCATGGCTGGTTGGCTACGTTCGGAAAGGATAACCGCTGAAAGCATCTAAGCGGGAAGCCTGCTTCGAGATGAGGACTCCCACCCCCTTTGAGGGGTTAAGGCTCCCAGTAGACGACTGGGTTGATAGGCCAGATATGGAAGCCCGGTAACGGGTGGAGTTGACTGGTACTAATAGGCCGAGGGCTTGTCCTCAGTTGCTCGCGTCCACTGTGTGGTTCCCGGGTTGCGAACAGTCGCAATCGCTGGTTGAACCAAGTTTCACTTCAATTAACTGAAGAGTGTGCTTGTTCGCTCGAACCCGATAGGGTTTCGGTGGTCATAGCGTTAGGGAAACGCCCGGTTACATTCCGAACCCGGAAGCTAAGCCTTTCAGCGCCGATGGTACTGCAGGGGGACCCTGTGGGAGAGTAGGACGCCGCCGAACAATCTTTCAGGACCCTTGGTCCCAGCGTTCACGCTGGGACCAAGGGTCTTTTTTGTTTTTATTGCCGAAGCGCGCCGAAGTCATCGGTGCGTGAGAATGAATGCAGTACCGAAGACAGGAGTCACGTCGATGTCCACCAACTCTTCCGACGATCGTTCGGAGCGCCGGCCGCAGCGGCGCGACGACGGTGACCGCGGTGGTTTCCGGCGTGACGACCGGGGGCCGCGTCGTGACAACGACCGCGGCGGTCGCCCTGCCGGTGGCGGTGGCGGTTACGCGGGGCGGGACAACCGGGGTGGGGACCGTGGTGGTTTCCGTCGCGATGACCGTCCGTCCGGTGGCGACCGGGGTGGCTTCCGTGGGGGAGACCGTCGTGATGACCGGCCGCGTGGGCCGCGTCGCGATGATGAGCGCGGCGGTGGCTTCCGGCGTGACGACCGGGGTGGAGACCGTCCGTCGGGTGGCGACCGTGGTGGCTTCCGTGGGGGAGACCGCAGGGATGACCGGGGCGGTGACCGTGGTGGGTTCCGTCGTGATGACCGTCCGTCCGGTGGCGACCGCGGTGGCTTCCGCGGGGGAGACCGCCGTGACGATCGCGGTGGGGACCGTGGTGGGTTCCGTCGTGATGACCGTCCGTCCGGTGGCGACCGTGGTGGATTCCGGCGTGACGAGCGGCGCGACGACCGGGGCGGTGACCGTGGTGGGTTCCGTCGTGATGACCGCCCGTCCGGTGGTGACCGCGGTGGCTTCCGCGGGGGAGACCGCCGTGACGATCGCGGTGGGGACCGTGGTGGGTTCCGCCGTGATGACCGTCCGTCCGGCGGCGACCGTGGCGGGTTCCGTAGGGATGACCGCCGTGATGACCGCCGTGATGACCGTGGTGGGGACCGTGGTGGGTTCCGTCGCGATGACCGTCCGTCCGGTGGTGACCGCGGTGGCTTCCGCGGGGGAGACCGCCGGGATGACCGTGGCGGGGACCGTGGTGGGTTCCGTCGTGATGACCGTCCGTCCGGCGGCGACCGTGGCGGGTTCCGTAGGGATGACCGCCGTGATGACCGTGGTGGGGACCGTGGTGGTTTCCGTCGTGATGACCGTCCGTCCGGTGGTGACCGTGGTGGTTTCCGTCGTGATGACCGTCCGTCCGGTGGTGACCGGGGCGGGTTCCGTCGGGACGACCGGCCGTCGGGTGGCGACCGTGGTGGGTACCGCGGTGGCGACCGGCGGGATGAGCGTGGGCCGCGGCGGGATGACCGTGGTGGGTTCCGTAGGGACGAGGAGCGTGGGCGTCGGCCGTATGGTGCGGGGCGCGGGCGGGATGACCGCCGGGACGACCGGCGCGATGACCGGCGGGACCGGGACCGGGAGCCGATCAAGCGGCTGCCGATTCCGGAGGATGTCACCGGTGAGGAGATCGACAAGGATGTGCGTCAGGAGCTGCTGAGCCTGCCGAAGACGCTTGCCGATGATGTCGCCAAGAACCTGGTGATGGTGGCGAAGCTGCTGGACGAGGACCCGGAGAAGGCGTACGGGTACTCGCGGGTGGCGCTGCGGCTGGCGTCCAGGGTCGCGGCCGTGCGCGAGGCCGCGGGCTTCGCGGCGTACGCGGTCGGCAAGTACAGCGAGGCGCTGGCGGAGTTCCGGGCGGCACGGCGGATGACCGGCAGCGTGGAGCTGTGGCCCGTGATGGCGGACTGTGAGCGTGGTCTGGGGCGGCCCGAGAAGGCGATGGCCATGGCCGGTGAGCCCGAGGTCCAGAAGCTGGACCGGGCCGGGCAGGTCGAGATGCGGCTGGTCGCGGCGGGTGCCCGGCGGGACATGGGGCAGGCGGATGCCGCGGTGGTGACGCTGCAGAGCCCGGAGCTGGCGTCGAGTGCGGTGCACCCGTGGACGGCGCGGCTGCGGTATGCGTACGCGGATGCGCTGCTGGCCGTCGGGCGCGAGGACGAGGCGCGCGACTGGTTCGCCAGGGCGCTGGAGGCCGACCAGGGCGGCACCACGGATGCCTCGGACCGGCTCGCTGAGCTGGACGGGGTGGAGTTCACCGATGCGCTGGAGGAGGCCGACGACATGGAGGAGATGGCGGAGGCCGACGAGAGCGCCGGGGCCCGCGAGGGCGACGGTGGTGCACGGGACGCCGATGGTGCACGGGACGGCGACGGTGTACGGGACGACGAGGGGCCGGCGAAGGGCTGAGTCGGCTGGTCGCCTCGTGACGAGCTGAGGTGAGGAGAAGAGCGGGTCCCCGTGCGGGGCCCGCTCTTCTTTCTTTTGCGGGGTGGGGGTCAGGGGGCAGTCGGCGCGTAAGGGGCGAGGGGGTTGCGGAGGGTGCCGACGAGCTGGAGGGCGCCGGCGGGGTCCTGGAGGTCGACCATCTGCTGGTTGTTGCGCAGCTGGAGGCGGTTGAGGCAGGAGAGGGCGAACTCGTCGGTGAACAGGTCGTACTGCCGGAACTTGTCGGCCAGGTGGGGAGCCGTGGCCTGGTAGTCGGTGACGCAGGCGGCGACCGTGCGCCAGAAGGTGTCCTCGTCGAGGACGCCGCGGTCGGCGAGGGTGCCGCTCAGGAAGCGGAAGAAGCAGTCGAAGACGTCGGTGAAGACGGAGAGAAGTTTTTTGTCCTCGGGGACGTCGGTGCGGATGCGTTCGACGGCGGGGGGCAGGACCGCGTGCGGATCCATGACGGCGATCTCTTCGGCGATGTCCTTGAAGATCACCCGGTCCACGGCCCCGTCCTCGAGGACCAGGATGGCGTTCTCGCCGTGCGGCATGAAGACCAGGTCGTAGGCGTAGAAGGCGTGCAGGACGGGGGTGAGGTACGCGTCGAGGTAGCGGCGGAGCCAGATGGCGGGCTCCAGGCCGGACTCCTCGATCAGGGCGGCGGCGAACGAGCCGCCCTCGTCGTCGAGGTGCAGCAACGAGGCCATGGTGGCCAGCCGCCGGCCCGGTTCGACGGTGGGCACCGGGCTTTCGCGCCACAGGGCGGCGAGCATCTTCAGATACGGAGAGCCCTTGGCGGTGGCGGCCTCGTACTGACGGTGGTGGTAGCCGAGGGCGGCGCGCTCGCGGATGATCGAGAAGCGGGCGGCGCGGAAGGTGTCATCGGCGGCGATCAGGCGGGCCAGCCAGTCGTTGATGGCCGGGGTGGCTTCCATGTAGGAGGCGGACAGGCCGCGCATGAAGCCCATGTTGAGGACGGAGAGGGCCGTTTTGACGTAGTGCTTGGTGGGGCTGGTGGTGTTGAAGAAGGTGCGGATGGACTGCTGGGCGAGATAGTCGTCGTCGCCGGGGCCCAGGCACACCAGGCGCTGCCGGGCGATCTCGGCGGCGAAGGTGACGGAGAGCTTGTTCCACCACTGCCAGGGGTGGGTGGGGAAGAAGTAGTAGTCGTCGGGGTCGAGGCCGAGGCCGGTGAGGGTGGCGGTGAAGCGGGTGCGGGTGGTGTCGCCGAGTTCGTCGCGTATGAGGGTGTCGTAGTCCAGGCCGGCGCCGGCGGTGAAGGTGGCGTGGTCGCGGTGAGCGGCGAGCCAGATCAGCCGGAGCGGGCTCGCGGTCTCCGGGGCGTAGGCGTGGTACTCGTGGATGCCGAAGCCGAGGCGGCCGTTGTTGGCGACGAAGCAGGGGTGGCCCTCGGTCATGCCGGTCTCGATGGCCTGGAACGGCGATTTCGCGAGCTCGGCGGCGCTGGGCAGGCCGGCGGCCAGTTTGTAGGCGGTGCCGGACAGGGTGGAGCTGATCTCCTCCAGATAGACCGGCAGGATGTCCTCGCCGAGGCCCAGGGCTTCGCGCAGTTCGATGAAGAACTCCAGTGCGTCCAGGGGGAGTTCGGTGTCACCGCGGTGGCGGGTGATGCTGTCGGCGTCGACCTGCCAGTGGTCCAGCGCCTGTCGGCGGGCGGCGAAGCGGTAGGCGGTGGTGCCGTCGTCGCTGCGGACGGTGTAGTGGTCGTCCTGCGACAGGCGCCGGGGGGTGAGCAGCCGCTCGTGGGCGAACTCGGCGAGTCCCTTGCGGATCAGCAGGCGGTTGGCGCGGGCCCACAGCGCGGGGGTGAGGTGGGCGACGGCGTCCTGGGCGTTCGGCCCGTGGCCGGCGGTCATCGGTGGTCTCCCTTGGGTGGCCAGGAACTGTTCGCGGGTGCAGGTGCTGAGGTAGGCGTCTTTGGAGGGGAGCGAGACGGTGCGCCGGATCTCGAAGCCGACGGCCTTGTTGAGGGCGTGGACGGCGGTGTTGCCGGCGTCGGGTTCGACGACCACCCGGCGGGTGTCCGGGTCGGCGAAGAGCATCTCCATGACGGTGGTGATGACGGCCCGGGTGAAGCCGTGCACGGGAGTGTCGGTGGGGGCCGCCAGGAAGTGCATGCCGACGTCGCCGGGGGCTGCGGTGTGGATGCCGACCAGCTCCCGGTGGGCGGGGTCGTAGCGCTCCATCAGGAAGGCCGGGGTGCCGTTGTGCAGGCCGAGGAAGGCGTCGTGGAAGGGGTCGGCGGCTATCCGCGTGAACTCCTTCTCGACCGCGGCGAGGTCGCACTCCTGCATCAGCCAGAAGACGGCCTTGGGGTGGGTGACCCAGCCGTGCAGCAGCTCGGCGTCGGCGGACGGGTCGACCGGGCGCACGGAGAAGTCCCCCAGTGCGGGGTCGGTGCGGGTGAAGAGCACAGCGCTCATGCCGGGACCTCCATGAGGTGGTGCGGGCCGGCCGGGGCGGCGAATTCCTGGAAGGCGATGGCCTTTTCGACCGGGTAGTACTCGCGGCCGAGCAGTTCGCGGATGATGCAGGCGTTGCGGTACGCGGCCATGCCGAGGTCGGGGGTGACGAAGCCGTGGGTGTGCAGTTCGGCGTTCTGCACGTAGATGCCGTGGCCGGTGGTGTCGATGCTGTAGTTGCGGGCCACGTCGTAGCGGCCGGCGCCGTCCCAGGCGATCCGGTCGTGGACGGGGGCGAGGAAGTCCGGTACGCGGTAGCGGTAGCCGGTGGCGAGGACCAGGCCCTGGGTGTCGAGGGTGAAGTCGGTGCCCTGTTCCTCCTGGCGCAGGCCGAGGGTGTAGGTGACGCTCGCCTCGTCGTAACCGGCGTGGTTCAGGGCGGTGTTGGTGAGCAGCCGGGTGGGGACGGGGCCGGCCAGGTTCTTCTGGTAGAGCAGGTCGAAGATGTCGTTGATCAGGGCGGAGTCGATGCCCTTGTAGAGGTGTTTCTGGGTGGCGTTGAGGTGGTCGCGGGTGGCCGGGGGGAGGGCGTGGAAGTAGTCCACGTACTCCGGTGAGGTCATCTCCAGCGTGAGCTTGGTGTATTCGAGGGGGAAGAAGCGCGGGGAGCGGGTGGCCCAGGTCAGGTGGTAGCCGTGGCTGTCGATGTCCTGGAGGAGGTCGTAGTAGATCTCCGCGGCGCTCTGGCCACTGCCGATGAGGGTGATGCTCTCCTTGGCCTGGAGGGCGGGCTTGGCGTCCAGGTAGCCGGCGTTGTGCAGCAGGTCGCCGCCCAGGCCCTGGCAGGCGTCGGGGAGGTAGGGCGGGGTGCCGGTGCCCAGGACGAGCTTGCGGGCGCGGTGGGTGGTGCGCTCGCCGGTGGGCAGGTGATCGGCGTGGACGACGTACAGCTCGGCGGCCCGGTCGTACTCGACGCGGGTGACCCGGTGGGCGAAGCGGACGTTGTCGAGTTTGCCGGCCGCCCAGCGGCAGTAGTCGTTGAACTCGGCGCGCAGCGGATAGAAGCTCTCGCGGATGTAGAACGGGTACAGCCGCCCCGATTCCTTGAGGTAGTTCAGGAAGGAGAAGGGCGAGGTGGGGTCGGCGAGGGTGACCAGGTCGGCCAGGAACGGCACCTGGAGGTGGCTGCTGTCCAGCAGCATGCCGGGGTGCCAGTCGAAGGACGGCTTGTCGTCCAGGAACAGGCCGTCGAGTCCGTGGATCGGCTCGGTCAGACAGGCCAGGCCCAGGTTGAACGGGCCGAGGCCGATGGCGATGAAGTCGTGAGGGGCGGACACGAGGTCTCCGATGGGGGAGGTCTGCGGTGGGGAGGGCCGGCGCGCGCTGAGCGCAGGGCGGGGCCTCAGCGCGCGCTGAGTGCCGGCTGGGGCTGCTCGGCGAGGAAGGTGCCGGCGTGTTCGGCGATCAGGTCGAGGACGGTGGCGATGTCCTCCACGGTGGTCTCCGGGTTGAGCAGGGTGAACTTGAGGTGGTGGCGGCCGTCGACGACGGTGCCCGCGACGATCGCGTCACCGGAGGCGGACAGGGCCTCGCGGGCGTGCAGATTGACCCGGTCGCCGAGTTCGGGGTCCTGGTCGGTGCCGGGGACGTAGCGGAAGACCAGGGTGCTCAGCTGGGGCTGGACGACGACGGAGAAGCGGGGGTCGTCGTGGAGGAGCTTCCAGGCCTCCGCGGCGCGGTCGATGACGTCGTCGAAGAGCTCCCCGACGGCGTGGGCGCCCATGATGCGCAGGGTGAGCCAGAGCTTGAGGGCGTCGAAGCGGCGGGTCGTCTGGATCGACTTGTCGACCTGGTTGGGGATGCGCGCTTCCGTCATCCGGCGCGGATTGAGGTAGTCCGCGTGGTAGGTGACGTGCTGCAGCGTGGCGCGGTCGCGGACCAGGACGGCGCTCGAACTGACCGGCTGGAAGAAGGACTTGTGGTAGTCGACGGTCACCGAGTCCGCGCGTTCGATGCCGGTCAGCAGGGCGCGGCGGCGGGAGACCAGCAGGCCGCAGCCGTAGGCGGCGTCGACATGCATCCAGGCGCCGTAGCCGGCGCACAGGCCGGCGATCTCGGGGAGCGGGTCGATGGAGCCGAAGTCGGTGGTGCCGGCGGTGGCCACGACAGCCATGGGTATCAGGCCGTCGCGGTGGCAGCGCGCCAGTTCCGCGGCCAGGCTGTCGGTGCGCATCCGCTTGTGCTCGTCGACGGGGACGGTGATGACGGCCTCCGCGCCCATGCCGAGCAGGGTGGCCGATTTGCGGATGCTGAAGTGGCTGCACTCGGAGGCGAGGATCCGCAGCCGGGGCAGGACGTCCGTGCGGCGGGCGGCTGGGGGCCCTCCCCGCTCGAACGGAGTGGGGAGCTTGGGGGACGGTGCGCCGTCGGCGGTCAGCGCGCGGCGGCAGGCCTCGTCGCGGGCGAGCAGCATGGCCTGGAGGTTGGACTGGCTGCCGCCGCTGGTGAAGATCCCGTCGGCCGCGTCGCCCAGGCCGATCCGCTCGGCCGTCCAGCCGATGAGCCGGCGCTCGATGAGGGTGCCGCCGGCGCTCTGGTCCCAGGTGTCCAGGGAGGAGTTGACGGCGGACAGCACGGCCTCGCCGACGAGGGCGGGAATGACCACGGGGCAGTTGAGGTGCGCCAGGTAGCGCGGGTGGTGGAAGTAGACGGCGTCGCGGAGGTAGACCTCTTCGAGCTCGTCGAGCGCGGCGGCCGCGTCGTGCAGCGGGGCGTCGAGGTCGACGCCCATGACGGCGGGGGCGAGGTCGTCGACGGTGATGCCGGTGAACGGGCGGGTGGTGCCCGCGATTTTGGCGCCGATCCGTGTGACGCTCTCGGTGACCGCGCTGCGGTAGCGCTGGGCCGTCTTCTCGTTGAGCAGGTATCTCCGGCTGTCGGCCGGGTCCTCGGCGGGGCGCGCGAGGAGATCCATGAAGGTGTCCTCCCTGGTGCGGACTTGACCACGTCCAGCGCAGGCTGTGCGCGCAGGGGCAGGGAGACCCACCCGTGGCGACGTGGTTAGGTAAGGCTAGCCTAACTTTGCCTCGGGAGGGGTGGGAGGTGCCGTGGAGGGGCGGCGGCCCGGAAAGTTCAGTTCCGGTGGTCGTCCAGGGTGCGCAGGACCAGACCCGTGGCGGGCTTGGGGCCGAACGAGGTGGACTTCCGCGGCATCGTCACGCCGTGCTCCGCGAGTTGACGGACCGTCTCCTCGGAGGTGGCGCGCATCAGGACCGCGGTGCCGCCGTGCCGGGCGGCCTGCTCGACGGCGGCCGCGGCGTGATGGATATAGCTGATGTCCGACGGGTGGTCGGGGATGTGCCAGACCTCGTCCAGCAGGACGGAGTGCAGCACCGTGGCGTCCAGCCGCCGCCAGGCCTCGGGCCGGTCCCGGCGGATCGTGCGGTCCAGCAGGGAGGGGTCGGGGCGGTCCAGGAGGTGGAAGGAGTCCGGCCCGCCGGCGAGGACGAAGGCGGTGCCGGGCGTCTCCTCCAGGGTCTCCAGGGCGGCGGACAGCTCGCCCGGCAGGGTGCGGGCCCGGAAGGCGCCGGCCAGATCCGCCAGCGCCTTGGCGGGCGGCAGATGCGGCAGTACCCGGTGGATGGCCCGGACCTGGAGCGGGTAGCGGGCGGTGTCCACGAGCAGCACCAGGCCGGACGCCCACGGCGAGGCGGAGGTGGCGCCGGGCTGCTGCTCGTACAGCCGCTGATAGGTCGCCCAGCGGTGGTGGCCGTCGGCGATCAGCGCCTGCCGGCCGGCCAGGTCGTCGTCGACGGCGGTGAGATCGGCGGGATCGGTGACCGCCCACAGCCGGTGCGCGAAGCCGTCCTCGGTGGTGGTGGCGAGCAGCGGATCGCGCTCCACCGTGCGCTCGATGACCGCGGCGGCGCCGGTCGAGGTGCCCTGGGTGCGGTAGGAGAGCAGCAACGGCTCGAAATTGGCGGCCGCCGCGCGCATCAGGGCGGCCCGGTCCTCGACCACCTCCGGGATGACGCCCTCGTGCGGCAGCACCGGGCCGTCCAGGCCCAGCGCCCCGATCAGTCCGCGCTGCAGCACCTCGCCGGAACGCTGCTCGTAGACGTACAGCGCGGGCTCGGCGTCCTGCCGCAGCACGCCCTCGGCGCGCCAGTGGCGCAGGGTGTCGGCGGCCTGGCGGTGGCGGGTGGTGGGGTCCGCGGCGTGCGGCAGGATCAGCCGGACGATGTTGTACGGGTCGGCGGTCTCCAGGTGGCGCACGCCATCCGGCCGTACCACCACGTCGTACGGCGGGGACATCACAGCGGTCAGGCTGCTGACCCGCTCGCGGTCGTATCGCAGTCCGCGGAACGGGTGGAGGCGGAGGCCGTCGGTACTGGTCATTGAAGAATGCTATGCCGCCGGGCCGATGAGGGAAGATCGGGGGACAGCCCGTGTGTGGCTGGAAATATCGGTAGGCGCGAGGGGGGAAACGGGGTATCAGGCGGCGCGGTGAGCGTGCGCCCGGTACCCGGCGGATCTCTTCGTGCGGTGTGTGGGAGCGAGGAGCGAGACGGCATGAACGAGCAGGTTCGCAGGCGGCCCGACGGGTGCCGGCGCCCGCTGAGCGAGGCGTACGACACGGCGCTGCTGGATCTGGACGGGGTCGTCTACGCCGGCGGGCAGGCCATCGCCCACGCCGTGGAGTCGCTGACGCACGCACGGGTCGGCGGGATGCACCTCGCCTATGTGACCAATAACGCCGCCCGCACCCCGCAGGCCGTTGCCGACCAGTTGTCCGGTTTCGGGCTGCCGACCGGCCCGGCCGATGTGATCACGTCGGCGCAGGCGGTGGCGCGGCTGATCTCCGAGCAGGTGCCGGCGGGCGCGCGGGTGCTGGCCGTCGGGGGCGAGGGGCTGTGGGTGGCGCTGCGCGAGCGCGGTCTCGTACCCGTCCGCTCCGCGGACGACGACCCGGCGGCGGTGGTGCAGGGATTTGACCCCACGCTGGACTGGGAGCGGCTGGCGGAGGCCGCGTACGCGGTGCAGCGCGGGGTGCCGTGGTTCGCGTCCAACACCGATCTGACGATCCCCAAGGAGCGGGGGATCGCACCCGGCAACGGTGCGCTGGTGGAGGTGGTGCGGACCGCCGCGGGCGGCTCGCCGCAGGTGGCGGGCAAGCCGCAGCCGCCGATGCACCGGGAGACGGTGCTGCGCACCGGTGCGCAGCGGCCGTTGGTGATCGGCGACCGGCTCGACACCGACATCGAGGGCGCGTGCAACGGCGAGGTCGACTCGCTGCTGGTGCTCACCGGCGTCACCACCCCCGCCGACCTGCTGGCCGCCCCGCCGCGGCACCGTCCCGCGTATGTGGCCGAGGATCTGCGCGGGCTGCTGGCACCGCAGCCGGAGGTGACCGTGGACGGCGGCGGGTTCCGGTGCGGCGGCTGGCGGGCCGAGGTGGCCGGTGGCGCGCTGGCCGTGACGGGCGAGGGGACGTCGCTGGACGGGCTGCGGGCGCTGTGCGCGGCGGCCTGGACGGCTGCCGGGGACGGCAGTTGCGGGGCGGAGGCGGGGAAGGCGCTGGGGCGGATCGGGAGGTGAGGCGGGCCGGGCCGTGCGGTCCGGGCCGTGCGGTCCGGGACTTTCGCCGCAAGGCCCCGGCGGGTTCGCCGGTCCTCACGGCGGGCCTCGCCGTCAGTTCTCCCCGGCCGCCGTCGTCGCCGCGGCCGCGGCGGTCAGCTCCGCGATCAGATCCTCCTCGGTGGCGCCGCGGCGCCAGTAGCCGGTGAACTTCACCGCCCTGCGGTCGATGCCGCGCTCGCGGACGAGGTGCCTGCGCACCGCCTTGACGGTCCCGGCCTCACCGGCGATCCAGGCGTACGGGGTGCCCTCGGGCAGCTCGGCGGTGCGCAGCGCGTCGAGCACCGGCTCGCCGCGCCCGGCGGCCGCCTCGTCCCGGACGAGCCAGCGGATGTCGGCGTCGGCGAAGGTCGAAAGCCGCTGCCGGTCGTCCTCGTGCGCGATCTCGAGCCAGACCTCGGCCCGGGTGCCGGGGGAGAGCCAGGACAGGATGCCGGCGATCGCGGGCAGCGCCGTCTCGTCGCCGGTGAGCAGAATCCAGTCGGTGCCGGCAGGTGGCCGGAAGTCGACGCCGCCGTTGTCCTCGACGGCGGGGGCGAGGACGGTCAGCCGGTCGCCGGGCCGGGCCCGGGCGGCCCAGCGGGAGGCGGGGCCGCCCGCCGTGACGGCGCTGTCAGGACCGGCGCCGTGCAGCGCGAAGTCGACATCGAACTCCGCCGGTTCGTGGCGCTGTTCGCGGATCGTGTACGAGCGCATCACCGCACGCTCGGCCGGATCCTGTGCCCGCCAGGCGGTGTACCAGTCGTCGCCGGTGTCGTCGAAGACCGGCCGGTCCTGGTGGGGCTGCGGGAGGAAGAGCTTGAAGCGCTGGTCGCGGCCGCCGGAGGCCAGTTCCGCGAGCCGTTCGCCGCCGAAGGTGATCCGCACCATGGAGGGGCCCAGCCGCCTGGACCGGACGACGTGCACATCGAAGAAGCGGAACGGTGCGGTGGACGGGGCGACGGTCGTGGTCATACGGGAACCTCCGGGAACGGTGGTGGGGGCGGGGGAGACCGCGGCGGGCGGCGAGGGCCGGTCGTGAGCGTCCCGTTGTTCGCCCGTAGAGCCCGTAGAGCCCGTAGAGCCCGTAGGGGCGGACGGGGCGGTGAGGGCGGGCCCTGCGGCCGGTGGGCGCCGATCGCCGCGGCCGTACGTCAGTTGGCCTTCTTGGCGCCCTCGATCGCCCTGGCGAGCGCTTCGATGAGCGGCGCGGCGCCCGCGTAGGAGAAGCGCGGCTCGCTCGACCAGGGGGTGATCTGGCCGGCCTTGACGGCGGGCAGCTTGGACCAGGAGGGCTTGGCGGCCAGGTCCTTGGGCTGGAGGGTCGCGGTCCGGTTGTCCAGCAGGAGGACGTCGGCCTTGTACTTGTCGGCGTTCTCCCAGCTCAGGCTCTCGAAGTAGCCGCCCTTGTCCAGATGGTCGGGGACGATCAGATCCACGCCGAGGGACTTGTAGTACATGAGGTCGGCGTTGATGCCGGGGTTGGAGGCGTAGAAGAGGTCGGGGCTGCCGGAGCAGGCGAGCACCTTGACCGGGTGGGACCTCGCGGCCTTGCGCAGTGCCTCGGACGCCTTCTCGAAGCGGGCCTTGGCGTCGGTGACCTTCGTGGCCTTCAGATCGGCGCCGAGCGACCCGGCCAGCTCGGCGTAGCGCTCGATGATCTTGATGAGCGGGACGCGGGAGGAGGTGAGGGCGACGGACTGGGCGAGCTTGGTGATCTTGTCCTTGCTGTCGTCCGGTACGAACCACAGCGCGCCCGGCTCGTACATGTTGGTGACCAGCAGATCGGGGCGCAGCGCCGCGTACTTCTCGACGTTGAACTGGTTGTAGGCGTTGCCGATGATGGTGAGCTTGTCGACGTCCAGGTCACCGGCCTGCGGGTCGGGCTTGCCGTTCTTGAGCTCGGTGGGGCCGAAGACGCCGACGATCTGGTCGTCGATCCCGAAGTCGTGCAGGGCGGCCGCGGTGCCGGTGAAGGCAACGATGCGCCGGGGGGTGTTCTTCAGGGAGGCTTTCTGCTTACGGTCGTCGGTGAACGACCAAGGGCCCGTAGGGGCACCGCTGTTGGTGCCGCCCGAGTCCTTGTTCCCGCCGCAGGCGGCGAGCAGGGCGCCGATGCCGAGGGCACCGCCCGTGGCCAGGAAGCCGCGACGGGACGGGGTGACGCTACGGAACGTGCTCATGATGGCGGTGCTTCTCTCTGGGAGGGCAGCTGGTCGACGTGAGGGTAGGCTAACCTAACTAACGTGTTGGTTGACAGTCCCCCCGAAGCGGCAGCGGCCCCGGCCCCCGCGCCCCCCGGAAGACGGCATCTCCTGCGCTCCGCGGGGCTGGTGGCCTCCCTCGCCGTACTGGCCGTGGTCGCCGTCCTCGGTATCGCCGTGGGCGCGAAACAGATCCCCCTCGACCAGGTGTGGCACGGGGTGTTCCACTACTCCGGCTCCGACACCGATGTGGTCATCCGCGATGTCCGTGTTCCCCGCACCCTGCTCGGCCTGATCATCGGTGCCGCGCTCGGCCTGGCCGGCACGGTCATGCAGGCGCTGACCCGGAACCCCCTGGCGGACCCGGGAGTTCTCGGCATCAACGCCGGCGCCTCGGCCGCGGTCGTCTCCGCCATCAGCTTCTTCGGCGTCACCTCGCTGAGCGGCTATGTGTGGTTCGCGTTCGCCGGCGCCGCGGTGGTCTCCGTCGCGGTGTACGTCCTCGGCGGCACCCGCGGCGCCACACCCGTACGGCTCGCCCTCGCCGGCACCGCGCTGACCGCCGTCCTCGTCGGCTACATCAACGCCGTCAATCTGATGGACACCGCGGCCCTGGACAAGATGCGCTTCTGGACGGTGGGTTCGCTGGCCTCGGCCACCCTGCCGACGGTCGGCCGGATCGCGCCATTTCTCGCCGTGGGGGGTGTCCTCGCGCTGCTGCTCGCCCGGCCGCTGAACGCCCTTGCGCTCGGCGACGACCAGGCGCGGGCGCTGGGCGCCCGGCTGACCCGCACCCGGGTGCTGGCGATGCTCGCGGTCACCCTGCTGTGCGGCGGGGCGACCGCCGCCTGCGGCCCGATCGTCTATGTGGGCCTGATGGTGCCGCATGTCGTACGGGCCATCACCGGGCCCGATATGCGCTGGATCCTGCCGTACTCCGCGGTGCTGTCGCCGGTCCTGCTGCTCGGCGCCGATGTGCTCGGCAGGGTGGTGGCCCGGCCCGGTGAGCTGCAGGTCGGCATCGTCACGGCCGTCGTCGGCGGCCCGGTCTTCATCTATCTCGTACGGCGTCGGAGGATGGCCCAGCTGTGAGCGCGAGTATGCGGCCCGGGAAGGGCACCGAGGAGAACATCGAGCCGGGCGCCGAGGAGAACCCCGAGCCGGGCGCCGAAGAGCACGCCGGGCCGGGCGCCGGGGCGGTGGTGGCGGGCGGTGCCGCGCGCGGCCGGGCGGGGCGGGCCCGGCGGGTCACGGTGGTGCGCACCAGGGGCGGACTTTCGGTGCGCCTGGACGTGCCCGCCGTGGTGGCCGGGCTGGTGCTGCTGGCCGTCGCGCTGGCGGCCGCCGTCGCCCTGATCGGCTCCGGCGACTACCCGATGACCCCGGCCGAAGTGATCGCCACCCTGACCGGCGGCGGCGATGCCGGCCAGGAGTTCATCGTGCAGGACCTGCGGCTGCCGCGGGTGCTGGTGGGGTTGCTGGTCGGCGCCGCGTTCGGGATCGCCGGGGCGGTCTTCCAGACCGTTTCGCGCAATCCGCTGGGCAGCCCGGACGTCCTCGGCTTCGCCCAGGGGTCGTCCGTCGGCGCGCTGGTCGCCATCGTCTACTTCCCAGGCGGGACCTTCGCGGTCGCCGCCGGAGCGGTCGTCGGCGGCGTGGTCACCGGCGTCGCCATCTTCCTGCTCGCCTGGAAGCGCGGTATCCACGGCTACCGCTTCGTGCTCGTCGGGATCGGCGCGAGCGCCATGCTGTACGCGATGGTGCTCTACCTCCTGACCAAGGCGAACATCGTCGACGCGACCCGGGCCACCACCTGGATGACCGGTTCCCTCAACGGCCGCGACTGGGACCAGCTGTGGCCGCTGGCCGCCGTCTGCGTCGTCCTCGTCCCGCTGCTGCTGCTCCACGGGCGTCGGCTGCGCATGCTGGAGATGGGCGATGACGCCGCGAGCGCCCTGGGCGTACGCGTCGAGCGGGTCCGTATCGTCGTGCTGCTGGCGGCGGTCGTGCTCGTCGCCGCCGCCACCGCCGCGGCCGGGCCGATCTCCTTCGTGGCGCTGACCGCACCCCAGCTGGCCCGGCGGCTCTCCCTCCCGCGCTTCCTCAGGGGCGCGGGCAGCGGCGCACCCCTGCCCGGCCCCAATCTGCTGCTGTCCGCCCTCATGGGTGCCGTGCTGCTGGTCGCCGCCGACTGGGCCGCCCAGCGGGTCTTCGGCGCCGACCAGCTGCCGGTGGGCGTGCTGACCGGTGTCCTGGGCGGTGGCTATCTGCTGTGGCTGCTGGCCACGGAGCGCAGGGCGGGACGGATATGAGACGGCGGACGCGACGGACCGACGCCCCGCGCACCAGCATGGATACGACAACCTCAGGAGTTCCGAAGTGAGCCGTCTTACGGCTGAGAAGGTCACCCTCGCCTACGACCAGCGAGTCATCGCCGAGAACCTCTCGGTGGCCATCCCCGACCACTCCTTCACGGTCATCGTCGGCCCGAACGCCTGCGGTAAGTCCACGCTGCTGCGCGCGCTCTCGCGGATGCTCAAGCCGGCCACGGGATCGGTGCTGCTGGACGGCTCCGCGATTTCCTCCCTGCCGGCCAAGAAGGTCGCCAGGACGCTCGGGCTGCTGCCGCAGTCCTCGATCGCCCCGGACGGGATCACCGTGGCGGACCTGGTGGCCCGTGGCCGCTATCCGCACCAGGGGCTGCTGCGGCAGTGGTCGGCCGACGACGAGCGGATCGTTCAGGAGTCGATGGCGGCCACCGGGGTCGGCGAGCTGGCCGACCGCTATGTCGACGAACTGTCCGGCGGGCAGCGGCAGCGGGTGTGGATCGCGATGGCGCTCGCCCAGCAGACGCCGTTGTTCCTGCTCGACGAGCCGACTACCTACCTGGACATCCAGCACCAGATCGAGGTCCTGGATCTGTGCGCCGAGCTGCACGAGGAGCAGGGGCGGACGCTGGTCGCGGTGCTGCACGACCTCAACCACGCGGCCCGTTACGCGACCCATCTGATCGCCATGAAGGACGGCGCGGTCCTCGCCGAGGGCGCGCCGGGCGACATCGTCACGGCGGAGCTGGTGGAACGGGTCTTCGGGCTCAGCTGCCAGATCATCGAGGACCCGGAGACCGGCACCCCGCTGGTCGTCCCGGCCGCGCGCAAGCCCCGTAACGGCAAGAGCGGAGCGGGCCGGGAGCCGGCGCGGACGCCGCACACGGAGCAGGACGGGGGCCGGGCCGACGGGAACGCCACGGGCGGGGCTCCAGCCGCCGGAAACCCGGCCGACGGAAACCCGGCCGCCGGAAACCCGGCCGCCGGGAAGGCGAAGGGCGAGACGGCGACTACAGCAGCGTCCTGAGGCGCAGCAGGTCGCGCAGGCCGGCCTCCAGCTTGACGCGACCGCTGCCCCAGGCCTTGGCGAAGTTCAGCTTCCCGTCCACCAGGGCGACCAGATCGTCACCGGCCATGGACAGCCGGATCTCGGCTTTGTGCGGAGGCGGGCCGGGGACATGGGTCACCTCCTGGATGGAGCCGTCGGACAGCCGCCCGAGGAAGGTCACATCGAGGTCCGTGATGCGGCAGCTGAGCGAACGGTCGAACGCGGCCGCGCGCCGGACGTTGCCGTCCGCCGAGGACAGATTCTGGGCCAGCCGGTCGAGAGCGGCGCGGCACTGGTCAAGGGTTGCCATCGTGAGCGACGATACGCCAGGTCGGGGACGGCTCGTTCGTCCTTGTCAGCCTTCGCCAAGGTAGCGTCGGGGGCATGGAAGAGCCGATGCCCGGACCGGAGCCGGAGGCGCCCGCACAAGCCGCGCAGCCGGAGCCCGTGCCGTCCGGGGAACAGCAGGAGGGCCACGGGGGCGCAGGGGGAGCTGCGCCGGCCGGTGATGCCGAGCCGCAGCCGCTCGGGGTGGGGACGACGCCGACCGGTCAGGCCGCGGTCGACTCCACGCTGCGCCGCCTCGCCGATGCCGACCACCTCCCGGCGAGCGGACACCTGCGGGTGTACGAGGATGTGCACCGTGGGCTGCGCGACGTGCTGGCCGGTCTCGACCAGCACCCCGGGCCGCCCGCCCCTTCCCCGACGACGCACGACACGTCGCACGACAACAGGAGCTGAACCACAGGTGGCAGGAGTGGCACGACGCCGACTCGACGCGGAGCTGGTGCGTCGCAAGCTGGCCCGTTCCCGTGAGCACGCGAGCCAGCTGATCGCCGCGGGCCGGGTGACCGTCGGCGGCGCGACCGCAACCAAGCCGGCCACTCAGGTGGAGACCAGCGCGGCCGTGGTCGTACGCGAGGACGAGAGCGATCCGGACTATGTCTCGCGCGGCGGGCACAAGCTCGCCGGAGCCCTCGCCGCCTTCGTACCGCTCGGCCTGAAGGTCGAGGGCCGGCGGGCGCTGGACGCGGGCGCCTCGACCGGCGGCTTCACCGATGTCCTGCTGCGGGCCGGTGCCGGTCACGTCGTGGCCGTCGACGTCGGATACGGACAGCTCGCCTGGTCGCTGCAGAGCGATGAGCGGGTCACCGTGAAGGACCGCACCAACGTGCGCGAGCTGACCCTCGAACAGATCGACTCACAGCCCGTCGATCTCATCGTCGGCGACCTCTCGTTCATTCCGCTGGGGCTCGTCCTGCCGGCGCTGGCCCGCTGTGCGGCGCCCGACGCGGACCTGGTGCTGATGGTCAAGCCGCAGTTCGAGGTCGGCAAGGAGCGGCTGGGCAGCGGCGGGGTGGTGCGCAGCGCGGAGCTGCGCGCCGACGCGGTACGAGCCGTCGCGCAGCGCGCCGCGGAGCTGGAATTTGGCGTACTTGGCGTAACTGCGAGCCCGCTGCCGGGACCGTCGGGGAATGTCGAGTACTTTCTGTGGCTCCGCGCCGGGGCGCCTGCACTCGACCCGGCGGATGTCGACCGTGCAGTGGCGGAGGGGCCTCGTTGACCACTACCCAGGCAGTTGAAGGCAGCGCAGCACACGGGAACACCGGAGCCGGGCGGACGGTCTTCCTGCTCGCCCACACCGGCCGCCCCGCGGCCATCCGCAGCGCCGAGCTCGTCGTCCAGGGGCTGCTGCGCTGCGGCATCGGTGTGCGGGTGCTGGCGGAGGAGGCCGCGGATCTGCCGCTGCCGCCGTCGGTCGAGCGCGTCGAGTCGGAGCAGTGCGCGGCCGAGGGCTGCGAACTGCTGGTGGTCCTGGGCGGGGACGGCACGCTGCTGCGCGGTGCGGACTTCTCCAGGACGTCCGGTGTCCCGATGCTCGGCGTCAACCTCGGCCGGGTCGGCTTCCTCGCGGAGGCCGAACGCGATGACCTCGACAAGGTCGTCGACCGGGTCGTCACCCGCGCGTACGAGGTCGAGGAGCGGATGACGCTCGATGTCCTCGTCCGCAACAACGGCAGTGTCGTCCACACCGATTGGGCCCTGAACGAGGCGTCGGTGGAGAAGGCCGCCCGGGAGCGGATGCTGGAGGTCGTGACCGAGGTGGACGGCCGGCCCGTCTCGCGCTTCGGCGGCGACGGGGTGGTCTGTGCGACGCCGACCGGCTCCACCGCCTATGCCTTCTCGGCCGGCGGCCCGGTGGTCTGGCCCGAGGTCGAGGCCCTGCTGATGGTCCCGATCAGCGCTCATGCCCTGTTCGCCAAGCCGCTGGTCACCTCGCCGCGCTCCGTCCTGGCGGTCGAGGTACAGCCCAAGACCCCGCACGGCGTTCTGTGGTGCGACGGCCGCCGCAGCATCGAACTCCCGGCCGGCGCCCGGGTCGAGGTCCGCCGCGGCGCCGTGCCCGTACGCCTGGCCCGCCTGCATCATGCCTCCTTCACGGACCGTCTGGTCGCCAAGTTCGCCCTCCCGGTGGCGGGGTGGCGGGGAGCACCGCACTAGGGACTGCCGGCGGGGTCTTCACCTGAGAGACGGCTCTTCACCTGAGAAACAGGGGGCGGCGCGGCGGGGAATGCCCCCGTGTCGCCCCTTGCCGGGGACCTGGGCGGTACTTCGCCCCCGGCCGTGCCCGGCACCCTTCCCGCCTTCGCCCGCACCGCTCACACGGCCCGTCACGGCACCCGGCCACACCTCTGGATCCGGCCCCTGGTGACATCCGGTCCTATGATCTGCGAAAGGGGAAAACGGGGCGGAAAGGGCAGGGGACGGGGATGACGAAGGGGGAGCGCATGGACCGGAACATCCGCAGCGTGGAGGACGTACTCAAGCTCCTGGACGGCCTGTTCGCGCCGGAGGCCGACCGCTGGACGGCCTCTGGGGCCTCTTGGTGGGACGGCTTCTACGCGGACCGCTCCAAGCCGGTGCCGTTCTTCGTGGCGAAGCCCGACGAAAGCCTGGTCTCCTACCTCGCACGCGGACTGATCAGCCCGGGACGCGCCCTCGACCTCGGGTGCGGCCCGGGCCGCAACACACTGCACCTCGCCTCCGCGGGCTTCGCGGTGGACGCCGTGGACCTCTCGCCGGCCGCCCTCGCCTGGGCCGAGGGCCGGGCCCGCGAAGCGGGGGCCGACGTCAGGTTCCTGTGCGGCGACGCCTTCGCCCTTGCGGACACCGAGCTGGCCGGCCCGTACGACCTGATCTACGACTCCGGCTGCTTCCATCACCTGCCGCCGCACCGCCGCATCAGCTACCTCGCCCTCCTCGACCGGGCCCTGGCACCCGGCGGGCATCTCGCCCTCACCTGTTTCGCGGCGGGCGGGATGGGCTCCGAACTCGGTGACACCGACTTCTACCGCCAGGCCCGCCTCCACGGCGGCCTCGCCTACACCCCGGAGTCCCTGCGCTGGATCTTCTCCGGTCTGTCGGAGGTGGAACTGCGCCGCATGCACGACGAGGGACCGGAGTCGGCGTGCTTCGGCGAACCGTTCCTGTGGACGGCCTTGTGGCGCCGCCCGGTCCGGTCGTAACCGGCACCGGGCGCCCGGCTCCGGGCGGCCCCTCGTCGAGGCGAATGCGCGCCCCGTCCCGGTGAATGCGCGCCCCGTCCCGGTGAATGCGGGCCCTGTGCCAGTGAGGGCGGGCCCTGTGCCAGTGAGGGCGGACCCCGTGCCAGTGAGGGCGGGACGCCGGCCATGCAGCGCCCCCTGCGCCGCCGCTCTCGTCATGAGCGCACCTTTCGTTCCGTTCTGTGACCCGCCCGGCGGCGGAGCGTGAGCGCGCGCCTTGGGGATTTCCCCCGCTTTGCCCGGAGAGTTTCCGCGGGGCGGGCGGCAGGAGTGAGGGGAGGCCGTCGCGGGGCGGCCCCCGGACCTCGTAAGGTCGTATCCGTGTTGGAGGAGATGCGGATCCGGTCCCTGGGTGTCATTGACGACGCCGTTGTCGAGCTGTCCCCCGGCTTCACGGCGGTGACCGGCGAGACGGGCGCGGGCAAGACCATGGTCGTCACCAGCCTCGGCCTGCTGCTCGGCGGCCGCGCCGACCCCGCGCTGGTGCGGATCGGCGCCAAGTCGGCGGTCGTGGAGGGCAGGATCGGCGTCGGCCCCCGGGCTCCCGCTGCCGTACGGGCGGAGGAGGCCGGCGCGGAGCTGGACGACGGCGCGCTGCTGATCAGCCGCACGCTCTCCGCCGAGGGTCGTTCGCGCGCCCATGTCGGCGGCCGCTCCGTACCGGTCGGCCTGCTGGCGGAGTTGGCCGACGACCTGGTCGCCGTGCACGGCCAGACCGACCAGCAGGGCCTGCTGCGGCCGGCCCGCCAACGCCAGGCGCTGGACCGCTACGCCGGGGACACGGTCGCCGTCCCGCTCGCCAAGTACACCGCCGCCCACCGCCGGCTGCGCGGCGTCGCCGCCGAGCTGGACGAGCTGACGACGCAGGCCCGTGAGCGTTCACAGGAGGCCGACCTGCTGCGCTTCGGCCTCGATGAGATCGCGGAGGCCGAGCCGCAGCCCGGGGAGGACACCGACCTCGCCGCCGAAGCCGAGCGGCTCGGCCACGCCGAGGCGCTGGCCTCCGCGGCGAGTGCCGCGCACGCCGCGCTGGCCGGCAACCCCGAGGACCCCGAGGGCGTCGACGCCACGACCCTGGTCGCCGGCGCCCACCGTGCGCTGGAGGCCGTACGCAGTCACGACCAGGAACTTTCCGCGCTCGCCGAACGGCTCGGTGAGATCGGCATCCTGATGGCGGACGTGGCGGGTGAGTTGGCCAGTTACGCGGACGGTCTGGACGCCGACCCGTTGCGGCTCGCCGCGGTCGAGGAACGCCGCGCCGCCCTGAACCATCTGACCCGCAAGTACGGCCAGGACATCGCGGCCGTGCTGGCCTGGTCCGAGGAGAGTGCCGCCCGGCTCGCCGAACTGGACGGCGACGACGACCGGATCGGCGAACTGGCCGCCGAGCGGGACGCATTGCGCGCGGAACTGGGCGAACTGGCGCAAACATTGACCGATGCCCGCACGGCGTCGGCGAAGCGCTTCGCCGACGCGGTCACCGCCGAGCTCGCCGAACTCGCGATGCCGCACGCCCGGGTGACCGTCGAGATCCGCCAGACCGAGGTTGCCGAGGACGCCGACGGCATCGAGGTCGGCGGCCGCACCGTCGCCTACGGGCCGGCCGGTGCCGACGAGGTCGAACTTCTGCTGGCCCCGCACCCGGGCGCACCGCCCCGGCCGATCGCCAAGGGGGCGTCCGGCGGTGAGCTCTCCCGGGTGATGCTCGCCGTCGAGGTGGTCTTCGCCGGTTCCGACCCCGTACCGACCTACCTCTTCGACGAGGTCGACGCGGGCGTCGGCGGCAAGGCGGCCGTCGAGGTCGGCAGGAGGTTGGCCAGGCTCGCGAAGTCGGCGCAAGTCGTGGTCGTCACGCACCTCCCGCAGGTCGCGGCCTTCGCGGACCGCCAGCTGCTCGTGGCGAAGACGGACGACGGGTCGGTCACCAGGAGCGGTGTCACGGTCCTGGAGGGTGAGGAGCGGGTCCGCGAGCTCTCCCGGATGCTGGCCGGCCAGGAGGACTCCGAAACGGCCCGCGCGCACGCCGAGGAACTGCTGGAAACGGCGCGCACGGGGAACTAGGGGGTGTCTCCCCGAAGAGGCATCCTCCGGTAGGGCCTCTCCGTGACCGAGGCCGGTGCCGGCCGCTGAGCCGACGCCCGGCCCGCCGAGTGGCATCGCTCACGGCGCGGCCGCCGCGGCGTCCGCCGCCCGCTCTCTCCGCGCCGCCGTTTGCGCTGGTCAGGAGCCCCCTGCGGCGGACCGGGCGCGATGATCTTCGCGGCGTAGCCCCCTTCGGCCGTGACTACACTCGCCCACCATGTACGGGCCCAGACGGTATGCAAACCGGCACAAGATACGCGACGGCCGACCGTTGGCCGACGTATCCGCCGGGCGCGCGGAGGGCGCGCGAAACCCGCTCGCTACCGTCACAGTCGCCCCGTACCGGACCTCCGCCGTCCGTGGCCGCACCCCCTCGACATCGGTCTGCCGCACCCCGGGGGCCGTGTGAGACGCCGCGCGAACCGGGCCCGGCACCGGCGGTCCCGCGACCCGCGCGGGCACTGGCTGTTGCTGCTCCTGATCCTCCCGGTGATGTTCGGCGCCCTGCTCTTCGAGGGCTGGACCACCCATGAGGTGGACGCCGCGAAGACGCGCAAGGCCTGCACCAGCCCCGTGCCCAGGTCCGTGGACAAGGGCGGTCCGGTGCTCCGGTTCCATGACGGCAAGGCGGTCTCGTCCGCGGTGCCGGCCCGTACGGTGGCGCTCACCTACGACGGCGGGCCCGACCCCGTATGGACACCCCGGCTGCTCGACCTGCTGCGCAAGTACCACGCCCACGCCACGTTCTTCCTCCGCGGCGCGCAGGCGGCCCAGTACCCGGACCTGGTGCGGCGGATCAGGGACGAGGGCCATGAGATCGGCTCGAACACCTACACCGGCGCCGCCATGGGCGCCTCCTCGCCGTTGCGCGCTTCACTGGAGCAGTCGCTCACGCAGAAGGTGCTGGCCGGCAGCGCGGGCCTCCACACCAAGCTGCTGCGGCTGCCGCAGACCACCGGGGTGGACACCATGTGCGGCGCCGAATGGAAGGCCGCCCGGAAGGCCGGCGCGGAGGGGTACACCCTGGTCGCCGCCGACCGGTGGTTCCGCAATCCGTCGCAGGGCGTGATCCGGCAGTTCGGCCAGAACGATCTCGCGTACCTGGGCACCAAGGAACTGCTCGACAACCCGAAGGCCGACAGGTTCACCACCGTGACGGCGGGGGTCGGGCAGCCCTCGCCCGACGAGCCGGCCTCCGGTGTCGAGCGCTGGTCGGGTACGGCCCTGATCTGGGCCAAGGCCCTGGGACACGCCTTCATCAGCGCGATGGCCTGGGTGCTCGCCGTTGCGGGCGGACTGGGGCTGCTGCGGCTGGCGATGCTGGTGTTCTTCGCCCGTACCCACGTCCGGCGGCTGACCCGCATCCGTCCCGGATCGACCGTGCTGCGGGAGGTCACCGACCCGGTGACGGTGCTGGTCCCCGCGTACAACGAAGCGGCGGGTATCGAGTCCACCCTCCGTTCGCTGCTCGCCTCGACCCACCGGCAGCTGCAGATCATCGTGATCGACGACGGGTCGTCGGACGGTACGGCGGACATCGCGGCCCGGATCGGCGATCCGCGGGTGCGGGTGATCCGCCAGGCCAATGCGGGCAAGGCGGCCGCCCTCAATACGGGACTGGCCCATGCGCGGTACGAGATCGTGGTCATGGTCGACGCCGACACCGTCTTCGAACCGGACGCCATCCACCACCTCATCCAGCCGCTCGCCCACCCGGCGGTGGGGGCGGTCAGCGGCAACACCAAGGTCGGCAACCGCCGTCGCCTGCTGGGCAGGTGGCAGCACCTGGAGTATGTCTTCGGGTTCAACCTCGACCGGCGGATGTTCGAGGTGCTGGAGTGCATGCCGACGGTCCCCGGAGCCATCGGGGCCTTCCGCCGGGATGCGCTGATGGGCGTCGGCGGCGTCAGCGAGGACACCCTCGCCGAGGACACCGACCTGACGATGGCCCTGTGGCAGGCGGGCTGGCGGGTGCTGTACGAGGAGTCCGCGATCGCCTGGACCGAGGTGCCCACCTCGCTGCGGCAGCTGTGGCGGCAGCGCTACCGCTGGTGCTACGGCACGATCCAGGCGATGTGGAAGCACAGAGGGGTCGTCGTGCAGAGGGGTCCGGCCGGGCGCTCCGGCCGCCGCGGACTGAGCTACCTCGTCCTGTTCCAGGTCGCGCTGCCGCTGTTCGCGCCGGTCGTCGACGTCTTCGCGCTGTACGGGCTGCTCTTCCTCGGTCCCTGGCAGTCGGCCGGCGTCTGGTGCGGCTTCCTGCTCGTGCAGTTGCTCTGTGCCGGATATGCGCTGCGACTGGACGGGGAGAAGCTGCGGTCGCTGTGGGCAATGCCGTTCCAGCTCCTGGTCTACCGGCAGCTGATGTATCTCGTCGTGATCCAGTCCGTGGTGGCCTTCCTGCTCGGCACCCGCCTGAAGTGGCACCGGATGCACCGCTCGGGCACGGCCGCACAGCAGCTCGGGCAGCCGGTAGCGTACCGGAGGCTGAAGTCGAGGTGACCGCAGAGTCCGCTTTCTCCCCTCTGGATGCCATTCCGGTGGTGCGGAATGGCGGAATATTTGGTGAAGGTCACGTGAGCATGCAGACTGTCCGCCCATGAGTGACTGGCCGCCCGGGGTTCCTGACGCCCACCGTTACGGTGGTGCGGGGCAGCCGGGGCATCCCGCCGCGGGGCGGGTGCGGCAGCACGACCCGTCTCCACCGCAGCCGGTCACCGAGCCACGGCTGCCCGGCCCGTACGGCAGGCGCGGTGGGCCCGTACGCAGGAGCACCCGGCCCGCGGCCACCCGCCCCACCTGGCGCCGCCGCATCCTGCGGCTCTCGGGCCTCCTGATCGCCGTGACCCTGCTCGCCTCCGTCGGCACCTACACCTGGGCCGACACCAAGCTGGAGCGCGACGTCGACCTCGGCAAGCTCGCCGACCGGCCGGCGCCGGGCAAGGGTGTCAACTATCTGATCGTGGGCTCCGACAGCCGCCAGGGCCTGTCCGGAAAGCAGCTCAAGGACCTGCACACCGGCGGCTCGGCCGACGCGGGCCGCCGCACCGACTCGATGATCCTGCTGCACACCGGCGCCCACGGCACCACCATGATGAGCCTGCCCCGCGACTCCTGGGTGACCATCCCGCCCTACACCCGCCCCGAGACCGGCAAGCACTACGCCGCGTCGAAGGACAAGCTGAACGCGGCGTTCTCCCGTGGCGGCCCCGAACTGCTCGTACGGACCATCGAGCACAACACGGGCCTGCAGATCGGGCATTACACGGAGATCGGCTTCGCGGGCTTCGTCGGCATCGTGGACGCGGTCGGCGGAGTGCCGATGTGCCTGGACAAGGCCGTCAAGGACGAAAAGTCCGGCGAAAACCTCACCAAGGGCTGCCACAGGCTCGACGGCCGCGCCGCGCTCGCGTTCGTCCGCCAGCGCCACCAAGAGGCCCAGGGCGACCTCGGCCGCAGCCGGAACCAGCAGAAATTCCTGGCCGCACTCTCCCGCAAGGCGGCCACCCCCGGCACCCTGCTCAACCCGTCCAAGATCTACCCCACCATGAACGCGGGCCTCGACACGCTCATCGTCGACAAGAGCATGAGCCTGTGGAACCTCACCTCGCTCTTCGAAGCGATGAAGAGCGTTTCGGCCGGCAACGGCGCCCGCGTCCGTGTGCCCGTCTCCAGCCTCAGCTTCAAGACCCCCAAGGGCAGTGCGGTGAAGTGGGACGTACCGCGGGCGAAGAAGCTCTTCGCGGCACTGCACGACGATCAGCCGGTGACGGCCGGGGCGAAGGGCCGGCAGGGGCCGTCCCGTCCGCCGGGTAACGGGTGAAGCGCTCTAGGGTGACGGCAGTTGAGCGCGGCACGGTGCCGGGCGGAGGGGAGCGGCATGGTGGCGGTGGCAGGTACCAGGGTGCGGGGGCGGATCTCGGTCCTCCTGGGGGCGGCAGGGGTGAGCAGGGCCGCGTATACGGCACTCCGGAAGCGGCCGCCGGGTGGTGCCGCCCGGTGGGAGCGGAAGAACTACGCCGGCCGGATCGTCGATCTGCACGCCGGGCTCGCCACGGCCACCGGTACCGCGCTCGCCGCCGCCACCGCACCGGGGCTGCCCGCCCGGACCCGGGCCGCCACGGCGCTGGCAGTACTGGCCGCCGGGGGCTGCGGGGCGTACGACGACGTGTTCGGCGCGGAGGACCCCCGCCGAGGATTCCGGGCGCATCTTTCGGCACTCCGGGACAAGGAAGTCACCAGCGGCGCCGTGAAGCTGTTCGGGATCGGCGCCGCGGGGCTCGCGGCGGGGGCCCTCCTCAAGGAACGTCCGGCCGACAAGCTCCTGGCCGGTGTGGTGATCGCGGGCTCGGCCCACCTGGTGAACCTCCTGGACGTCCGGCCGGGCCGGGCGGCCGGCGCCGTCTTGGCCATCGGAGCGCCCGGACTGCTGCGCCGCGGTCCGGCGGGTCCGCTGTCGGCGGCGCCCATGGGGGCCGCGGCGGCCGTCATCGGCGATGACCTCGGGGAGCGCACGATGATCGGGGACTCCGGGGCGCACGCCCTCGGCGCGGCGCTCGGCCTCGCCATCGTCACGGGCAACGGCCGCCGGGGACTGGCCGCACACGCCGCGGCGCTGGTCGCCGCCGCGGCCGCGGGGGACCGCGTCAGCCGGGCGGCAGCGGCGGTCTGAGTCCGCGGGGGAGGGGCCGCCGGGGAGGAGGGGCCGGAGCCCCCGGACCTCCCGAGCGCCACCACCTCCGTCAGCTCGCCGATCCGGCCACACCCCATGCGCTCCGGCCGACGGCGTACGCGCCCCTTGCCGTGGCGCAGGCGCACTACGGGAAGCGGACTCACTCGAACGAGCCGTTAATCCGCGCGGGCAGTTTGTCGCCCATGTGGGTGATCTGGTGGGTGCCGGGGTGAGACTTCCCACCGGAACGGCGGGCTGACGGTGCCGAATTGACATCGCCGGGCTGGCATCCTGGGCGCGGTGCGCAGGCGCGGGTGTGCTCGCCCGTCCTGTCGGGCGTGCTCGACCCGTCCTGCCCGTCCGCCGGACAGGCGGGCGGCCGCTCGTCCGCGTCGCGGCACCCCGCAGCACACGGACCGACTCGCCGGTACGGCCCGTCCCGCCCCCGACCCAGGAGCCCCGACCACGTGATCAGCACCCCGACCTCGGCGCACGGGCTGTCGCCGCTGCGCACGGTCCAGGTGCTGGGGCACGGCAGCGCCGGCAGCGCCGCGCACGTCCGCTCGCTGGCCGAAGGGCTCGTCGCCCGCGGGGTGCGGGTGACCGTCTGCGCCACCCCGGAATCCGAGGAGGCCTACGACTTCACCGGCGCGGGCGCGCGGTTCGTGCATGTCCCTCCGCGCACGGATCCGGCGAGCGTGGCCTCGCTGCGCAGCGCCTGCTGGGATGCCGACCTCGTGCATGCGCACGGTCTGCGGGCCGGACTGCGTGCCTCGATGGCGTTGCGCGGACTGCGCGGCCCCCGGGGCGGGCGGCGGGTCCCCCTGGTCATCACCTGGCACACCAAGGCCCACATCGAGGGCGCGCGGGCCGGGCTGACGCATCTGATGGAGCGGAGGGTGGCGCGGGCGGCGGCCGTCGTGCTGGGGGTGTGCTCCGACCTGGTGGACCGGGCGCGTGAGCGGGGCGCGCGTGATGCACGGCTCGCGCCGGTCGCGATTCCCCGCCCCCGGTCGGCCGGCGCTCCGGACGAGCCCGGGAACCACGACCGGATGTTCCGCAAGGAGCGGGCCGAACTGGGCGCGGTGGACCGCCCGTTGCTGCTCGCGGTCGGCCGTCTCGACCCGAGCCAGGGGCATGACCTCCTGTTGGACGCGGCGCATGCCTGGTGCGCGCTCGACCCGCAGCCGCTGGTCGCCATCGCGGGGGAGGGCGAGCAGCGGGCGGCACTGCAGCGGCGGATCGACGCCGAGCAGTTGCCGGTCCAGTTGCTCGGGCGCCGCGACGATGTGCCCGAACTCCTCGCCGCCGCCGACCTGGTGGTGCTGCCCAGCAGGTGGGAGGCCCGCTCGCTGATCGCCCAGGAGGCGCTGCGCGCCGGGGTGCCGCTGGTCGCCACCGACACCGGAGGCACCCGCGAACTGGTCGGCCGCGCCGCGGAACTGGTGCCTTACGGCGATGCCGCCGCCCTGGCCCGTACGGTGCTCGCGCTCCTCGCCGACCCGGTGCGGCGGGAGGCACTCGTCGCGGCGGGCCGTACCCAAGCCGCCGGCTGGCCCAGCGAGAACGACACCGTCACCCAGGTCCTCAGCGTCTACGACGAACTGACCCAGCCGAATCAGCCGGCGTAGCCGAGGCGTCGCGGCATCGAGGTATCGCGGCGGCCGGGCACGGCCGGGCGCCGCCGGATGTGTCCGGGCCCGCCGCCCGTTACGGCGTGTCCGTATGGCGCCTGGCGCGCAGGGCCAGGCGCAGGCCCAGGACCGTCTGCGGATCGTCCAGGTCCGTGCCCAGCAGCTGAGCGATACGGGCCAGCCGGTCGTACAGCGTCTGCCGGTTCACATTCAGGTCGCGGGCCGTTTCCGCCTTGCGGCCCGCGCTGGCCAGATAGGCCTCCAGCGTCGGCAGCAGCGGCTGACGGGCACCACGGTCGTGGGCGAGCAGCGGCCCGATGGCGCGCTCCACGAAGTCGCTGAGCACCCCCTGCTCGCCGTGCTCACGCATCCGCCACAGCAGCAGCTCGATGTCCAGGCGGCGCGCGTCGTACCAGGGCGCTTCCGGCAGCCCCTGGGCCGCGGCCGCCGCCTCCGTGACATGCCGCAGGCCGGGGCCCGCCGCCGCCCAGTCGCCCGGTGTGCCGACCACGACCACCGGACGGTGTGCGGCCGGCCGGTCCAGGCCGGTGCGGACGACTCCGGCGCGCAGCGCGTCGGCGATCCGGTCGGCGAGCGCATCGCGGTCCTGGCCCGCGCGCAGCGCGATGAGCATCGGGACCCGGCCCTCCACGGGGCGTACGCCGAGGAGCACGGGCACTCCGAGGGCGGCAAGTTCCTCGCGCAGCGCCTGGGCGAGCAGCGCCCAGCTGCCGGGGGAGGGGAGGCCGGCGGGCAGCCGCATCACCACCGGGAGCACGGGGTCCGTGCCGGGGCGGAAGCCCAGCAGACGGGCCTGGCCGGGCGCCTCGGCGGCGGAGATCCGGCCCTCCGCCAGGTCGGCGAGGAAGTCGCCGCGGCCACGGGCGGCGAGCACTTCCTCCTGGCGGGACTGGAGCATGACGACGGCCAGCAGGTCGGCCGCGCGCTCGGCGGCGATCCGGTGCACCGGCGCCAAGGGCGCGTTGACGGGCAGCAGGACGAGCCGGGCGCGGACCGCGTCCGGGCCGGGGCCTCCCCCACTCTCGGCTCCGCTCGAGCGGGGGGACCCCCATCCGGGAACGTCGATGCGTACGCCGGTGTCGCGCAGGCCCTCCCAGGCCAGCAGCGGGTCGGCGTCCGCCGGGCCCTCGTCGGCGTCCGGCCCCGCCGCGTAGAGCGGGCTGCCGTCGGGGGCCTCCAGGCAGAGCGGGTTGCCGGTGAAGACGGCCAGCAGCCGCAGCACCTCGGGAGCGCCGCCGCCCCGCAGCAGCACATCCGTGCAGCGTCGCAGGACCTCGTCGGCGCGCCGCAGCAGCGCATAGTGGCTGTTGATGATCTCGGTGTGGATCGCTTCGGTGACCGTGACGTACGGGACCTCGCGGTGCAGCTGGATCAGCGGCAGTCCGCAGTCCCGCGCGGCGTCGACCAGCGCGGCCGGCAGGGACGCGAAACGGGAGCCCAGCTCCACGACGAGAGCGGCGATCTCGCGGTCCGCGAGCTTACGGATGAAGGCGCGCTGTTCGGACGGCCGGGCCCCCAGTCCGAGCCCGGTGGTCAGCAGCAGCTCGCCGCCCTTGAGCAGCGAGGCGATATGCGGCACCTCGCCCGCGTGCACCCAGCGCACCGGACGGTCCAGCCGGTCCTCGCCTGCCAGGACCTCCGGCAGACCGCGTCGCAGCGCGGGCAGCTCCAGTGCCCTGCGCACCGTGATCTCGGCTTCGATCTTCGCTTCCGGCCCCATGACCTGGAACGGTACCCGTATTCCGTGGTGCGGAGCAGCGCGGTCCGGACGGCGGTGCCGCGCCGCACGGGGCAGAGCGGGGCAGGGGCACGGTCCCGGCGAGGACCGCGCCCACCGCCGCCCTCATGCCGACTCCCGCACCACCAGCCGCGCCTTGGTGATCACCGGCGCGAGCTCCGCCGGACCGGCCCCGGGTCCGTGCCCCCCGCCCGGCGCCCCGTCAGCGCCCTCCGGCCCGTCCGCTCCGTCTGCACCATCCACCCCCGCGGACTTCCGCGGATCCAGCAGCCTCAGCAGCAACCGAGCCATCAGCTGCCCCATCTCCTCCACGTCCTGCCGCACCGTGGTCAGCGGTGGGTCCGCCCAGGCCGCCGGCTCCAGATCGTCGTAGCCGACCACTGCCACCTCGTCCGGCACCCGCCGCCCGCGGGCGCGGAGCGTGCGCAGCGCGCCGCTCGCCATCAGGTCGGAGCAGACGAAGACGGCGTCCAGGTCCGGTACGGCATCGAGGAGCCTGCCCATGGCCCGCTCACCGCCCAGCGCCGTGAAGCCGCCGTCCGCGATCAGCCGCGGGTCCGGCTCCGGTGTGCCGAGCGCATCGCGGTAGCCGTCGAGCCGGTCCACCGCGGATGTCTGGTCGAGCGGTCCGGTGATCACGGCGATCCGGCGGCGGCCGCGGCCGAGGAGGTGGCGTACGGCCTGGCGGGCGCCGTCGCGGTTGTCGGTGTCGACGTACAGCGGCCGGGGGTCGCGGTCGGCGCCCGCCCAGCCGGGCCGGCCGCCGTAGACGGTGGGCAGCCCGGCGCGCTCGGCCATGCCCGGCAGCGGGTCGTCGCGGTGCAGCGAGAACATCAGCGCGCCGTCGACATGCCCGGCCGACAGATAGCGGCCGATGCGGCCGTAGCCGGCGGGCCGCTCGACGAGCATCAACAGGAGCTGGGTGTCGGCCGCGGCCAGTTCGCGGCCGATGCCCCGCAGTTGGCGTCCGAAGAACGGGTCGCTGAAGACCCGGGCCTCGGGCTCGGCGATGACCACCGCGACCGCTCCCGTGCGGCGGGTGACCAGGGAGCGGGCCGCGCTGTTCGGTACGTACCCCAGCGCGGCGACCGCCTCGTGAACCCGTTCGCGGACCGCGGCCCGTACGCCCGCACCGCCGTTGACCACGCGGGACACCGTGGCGCGGGAGACCCCGGCGAGCGCGGCGACCGCCTCCAGCGTCGGGCGCGGCCCCGGACCGTTCGGATCGGCCACCCTCCACTCCTCTCCACTTCTCTCCATTTCTCCAACTCCTTTTTCCCCGCGATGACTTGACGGTGTCCCGTCGAGTCGGCAGGGTTCACTGCGCACGATATGAGAGCGCTCTCACGCTGGATGGCCCAAGGAACTCCCCACCCCCCACTGCCGGAAAGAGTGTCATGAGCATGAGATATCGGCCCGGGAAGTCCTGTGTACGAGCGGCGGCAGGGCGGCAAGATCCCGCCCTGCAGGGAGCCGCCTCGTGATCACTCGTCGCAGCCTGCTCGGCGGCCTCGCCGCCGGTGCCGCCACCGCCTCCGGAATCGCGTCGGCCGCCCGTGCCTTCGGCGCCCCCGCCCCTGTGCCGTCCGCCCGGACCGCCGCCTCGATGCCTCTGCACGTGGTCAACCGCTCCGGCGCCTATGCCAACTCCTCGGTCTGGCTCTACGTCGTCGGCAACGACGGCACCCAGCAGGTGCACGTCACCCCGGACGGCGTCCTCCGGCCCGTCGCGCTCGCCGACAACGGCGCGGACGGCTACACCGACTACGCGATACCGCTCGCCGCGAGCGGCACCACCACCCTTCGGCTGCCGCAGATGTCCGGCCGGATCTACACCGCGCTGGGCGGCAAGCTCAAGTTCAAGGCGGTCGAGGACGGCAACGGCAAGGCCGCGCTCGCCTATCCGGCGGGCTGGGTCGCTTCCGACCCCAACTACGACGTCCTCCACGATTGCGCCGAGTTCACGTACAACTCCGGCGGGATGTTCTGCAACACCACGATGGTCGACATGTTCAGCGTCCCGCTGGCGATCGAGCTCACCGGCGCCAAGGAGCAGACCACCGGCGAGCTCAAGGACGGCGCCCGTGCCACGGTCTTCTCCGACATCCGGGCCGCCGAGGGCTTCGGCCGCCTGGTCATCGGCGACCGGCGCGTGATCGCCCCCGGCCACGGCCTGGACAGCGGGCTGTTCGCCGCGGACCACCTCGCCCCGGCGATCGACGAGGCCTGGTCCGTCTACGCGGGCAAGGACCTGACCGTCACCACCGACGCGGGCACCTTCACCGGCCGGGTCAGGGGCGGAAAGCTCTCCTTCACCGTCCCCCAAGGCATCGAGCGCCGGGGTGGGGGCGCCCCCGGAGGGACGGTCTCCTTCGACAAGCCGTCCACCCGCGACGTCCTCTTCTGCGACGGCACCCTCGCGGCCCCCGATGACGGCACCCGCGGCCCGGTCGCCGCCGTCCTGGGCGCCGCCCTCAACCGCTCCACCCTCGCCTCGCAGGCGCGGCAGCCCACCACCGATCCGGCCGCCTTCTACCGGCAGCACCTGACCAACCACTACGCCAAGGCCATGCACGCCGCCACGAGGGACGGCAAGGCCTACGGCTTCGCCTTCGACGACGTCGCCGGCTTCGCCTCCTACCTCGAGGACGGCGCCCCGAAGGAGATCACCCTCACCCTGACCCCCTTCTGACTTCCGGCAAAGAAACCGGCAAAGAGAATCTGACAAAGAGAAGGTGCCGCCCGAAAGCCGGACGGCACCACAGAACTCCGGGAGAGACCCTAGCCTCCGTAGGCCCCGCTGGCCGTCAGCCGCAGCGCCGTGTCGATCAGCGGAACATGGCTGAACGCCTGCGGGAAGTTGCCGACCTGCCGCTTGGCCTTGGGGTCCCACTCCTCGGCGAGCAGTCCCAGGTCGTTGCGGAGCGAGAGCAGCTTCTCGAAGAGCTTGCGGGCCTCGTCGACCCGGCCGATCATCGCGAGGTCGTCGGCGAGCCAGAACGAGCACGCGAGGAAGGCGCCCTCCTCACCCTCCAGGCCGTCCACCCCGAGATCGTCCGCACCGGACGTCGGGTAGCGCAGCACGAAGCCGTCCTCGGTGGACAGCTCCCGCTGGATCGCCTCGATCGTGCCGATGACGCGCTTGTCGTCCGGTGGCAGGAAGCCCATCTGCGGGATCAGCAGCAGCGAGGCGTCCAGCTCCTGTGAGCCGTAGGACTGGGTGAAGGTGTTGCGCTCCTTGTCGTAGCCGTTCTCGCAGACGTCCCGGTGGATCGTCTCGCGCAGGTCCTTCCAGCGCTCCAGTGGCCCGTCGACGTCCCCGGACTCGATCAGCTTGACCGTGCGGTCGACCGCGACCCAGGTCATGACCTTGGAGTGCACGAAGTGCCGGCGCGGACCGCGGACCTCCCAGATCCCCTCGTCCGGCTCGTCCCAGTGCTTCTCCACCCACTGGATCAGCTTGAGCTGGAGCAGCGAGGCGTAGTCGTTGCGGGCGAGCCCCGTCATGTGCGCCAGGTGCAGCGCCTCGGTGACCTCGCCGTAGACGTCGAGCTGGAGCTGTCCGGCGGCGCCGTTGCCGACCCGCACCGGACGGGAGTTCTCGTACCCGGGAAGCCAGGTGAGGTCGTTCTCGCCGAGTTCGCGCTCACCGGCGATGCCGTACATGATCTGCAGGTTCTCCGGGTCGCCGGCCACCGCCCGCAGCAGCCACTCCCGCCAGGCCCGCGCCTCTTCGCGGTAGCCGGTGCGCAGCAGGGAGGACAGGGTGATCGCCGCGTCCCGCAGCCAGGTGAAACGGTAGTCCCAGTTGCGCACGCCGCCGATGCACTCCGGCAGCGAGGTCGTCGGCGCCGCCACGATCCCGCCGGTCGGCGCGTACGTCAGCGCCTTGAGCGTGATCAACGAGCGCACCACCGCGTCGCGGTAGGGGCCGTGGTACGTGCAGTGCTCGACCCACTCGCGCCAGAACTCCTCGGTCGCCTCCAGCGACGCCTCGGGCTCCGCCACGGCCGGCGGCGGCTTGTGGGAGGGCTCCCAGCTGATCGTGAACGCGATCCGCTCACCCGGGGAAACGGTGAAGTCGGAGAACGTCGTCAGATCCTTGCCGTAGGTCTCCGCCTCGGTGTCCAGCCACACCGAATCGGGGCCCGCCACCGCGACCGTACGGTCGTCGATCTTGTGCACCCAGGGCACGACCCAGCCGTAGGAGAACCGCATCCGCAGCTCGGAGCGCATCGGGACCCGGCCGCTGACACCCTCCACGATGCGGATCAGCTGCGGCGCCCCGTCACGGGGCGGCATGAAGTCGATCACCCGGACGGTGCCGCGCGGGGTGTCCCACTCCGATTCCAGGACGAGCGAATCGCCCCGGTAGCGCCGGCGGTCGGCCGGCGCGGGCCGCCCCCCGGGGCCGTTGACCGGCCCCATCCGCCAGAATCCGTGCTCCTCCGTGCCCAGCAGCCCTGCAAAGACCGCCGGGGAGTCGAAGCGCGGCAGGCACAGCCAGTCGACCGTGCCGTCCCTGCACACTAGAGCGGCGGTCTGCATATCGCCGATAAGTGCGTAGTCCTCGATGCGCCCGGCCACGTGCATCTCCCGTCGAACTGGAGTCACGCCCCCCATGGGACGTTGTGATCTGTCCGTCCTGCCCATGAAACGTCGCCGAGCAGCGGGACCGGAAATCGGGCTGGGGGCACCGTCCAGCGGTAGCTGGGGGAGGGTGCTGCCTTCCCGGGCGGCTCGTCGCGAGTGTCCGAGCAGGATACGACGCACGTGGGTGATCCGCGCGACCCTCGCGACGAGTGAATGCGGTCCAAACGGGTGGCCTCCGTCACGTGACAGCGTCATCCGGAACCGCCGCCGCCGGATTCCCTGTGCGGCCGGACACGACCATGCCCGGTCGCTGATAGCCTGGTACCCCGTGGACCGGTGGGACGCAGATAGATGTCACGGCAGAAGTCACGGCACCCCCGAACCGCAGCGACGGCACCTGAATCCCAGGCCCCACGCCGCTTCGCACCTCTCCACCTCGCGACCACGGGAGCTCCCTCTTGGCCATGCCGCCCAAATCCACGACGACCAAGCACCTCTTCGTCACCGGGGGCGTCGCCTCCTCGCTGGGCAAGGGGCTCACCGCCTCCAGCCTGGGTGCTCTCCTCAAGGCGCGGGGCCTGCGGGTCACGATGCAGAAGCTCGACCCGTACCTGAACGTCGACCCGGGAACGATGAACCCGTTCCAGCACGGTGAGGTCTTCGTCACCAACGACGGCGCCGAGACCGACCTGGACATCGGCCACTACGAGCGCTTCCTCGACGTCGACCTCGACGGCAGCGCGAACGTCACCACCGGCCAGGTCTACAACACCGTGATCGCCAAGGAGCGGCGCGGCGAATACCTCGGTGACACCGTGCAGGTCATCCCGCACATCACCAACGAGATCAAGCACCGCATCCGGCGGATGGCGACCGAGGACGTCGACGTCGTCATCACCGAGGTCGGCGGCACCGTCGGCGACATCGAGTCGCTGCCGTTCCTGGAGACCGTCCGCCAGGTCCGCCACGAGGTCGGCCGGGACAACGTCTTCGTCGTGCACATCTCGCTGCTCCCCTACATCGGCCCCTCCGGTGAGCTGAAGACCAAGCCGACCCAGCACTCGGTCGCGGCGCTGCGCAACATCGGTATCCAGCCCGACGCGATCGTGCTGCGCGCCGACCGCGAGGTGCCGACCGCCATCAAGCGCAAGATCTCCCTGATGTGCGACGTCGACGAGGCCGCGGTCGTCGCCGCGATCGACGCCCCGTCGATCTACGACATCCCCAAGGTCCTGCACACCGAGGGCCTGGACGCCTACGTCGTACGCAAGCTGGACCTCCCGTTCCGCGACGTGAACTGGACCCAGTGGGAGGACCTGCTCGACCGGGTCCACAACCCCGACCACGAGGTCAAGGTCGCACTCGTCGGCAAGTACATCGACCTGCCCGACGCCTACCTCTCGGTCACCGAGGCGCTGCGGGCCGGCGGTTTCGCGAACAAGACCCGCGTGAAGCTGAAGTGGGTCACCTCCGACGACTGCAAGACCCCGGCCGGCGCCGCCGCGCAGCTCGACGACTGCGACGCCGTCTGCATCCCCGGCGGCTTCGGCGACCGCGGTGTCGACGGCAAGGTCGGCGCGATCACCTACGCCCGGGAGCACAAGCTCCCGCTGCTCGGCCTGTGCCTGGGCCTGCAGTGCGTGGTCATCGAGGCGGCCCGCAACCTGGCCGGTATCGAGGGCGCGAACTCCACCGAGTTCGACCCGGCCGCCGCCGACCCGGTGATCTCCACGATGGCCGAGCAGATGGACATCGTCGCAGGTGAGGGCGATATGGGCGGCACGATGCGACTGGGTATGTACCCGGCCAAGCTCGCCGAGGGCTCCATCGTCCGCGAGGTCTACGACGACCAGCCCTACGTCGAGGAGCGCCACCGCCACCGCTACGAGGTCAACAACGCCTACCGCGGTGAGCTGGAGAAGAAGGCCGGGCTGCAGTTCTCCGGCACCTCTCCGGACAACAAGCTCGTCGAGTACGTCGAGTACCCGCGCGAGGTGCACCCCTACCTCGTCGCCACCCAGGCGCACCCCGAGCTGCGCTCCCGTCCGACCCGCCCGCACCCGCTCTTCGCCGGGCTGGTGAAGGCCGCGGTCGCGCGCAAGACGGGCACCGCGAAGTAAGGAACACCGCGGCGGATACGGTTGCCGGGGTACGGCCTCTTCGAGGTCGTGCCCCGGTTTCTGCGTTGGCACAGGCAACACACAGGAGGACGCGCCATGGCGATCAAGGACACCCCCGAGGAGTGGACGGTCACCGCGACCACGACGCCGTTCACCGGGAACAAGACCAGCGTGCGCACCGACACGGTCGTCATGCCGGACGGCTCCACCGTCACCCGCGACTACCAGGTCCACCCCGGTTCCGTGGCCGTCCTCGCCCTCGACGACGAGGGCCGGGTGCTGGTGCTGCGCCAGTACCGCCACCCGGTACGCCAGCGACTGTGGGAGATCCCCGCGGGGCTGCTCGACGTCCCCGGTGAGAACCCGCTGCACGCCGCGCAGCGCGAGCTGTACGAGGAGGCGCACGTCAAGGCCGCGGACTGGCGGGTGCTGACCGATGTCTACACCACGCCCGGCGGCTGCGACGAGGCCGTACGGATCTTCCTCGCCCGCGGTCTGTCCGAGGCCGAGGGAGAGCGGTTCGAGGTCTCCGAGGAGGAGGCCGACATGGAGCTGGCCCGGGTGCCGCACGACGAGCTGGTCCGCCTCGTCCTCGCCGGTGAGCTGCACAACAACTGCCTCGTCGTGGGGGTGCTGGCGCTGACCGCCGCCCAGGGCGGCGAGGGCCTGGACGCGCTGCGGCCGGCCGGTGCCCCGTGGCCGGCCCGCCCCTTCGAGGCCTGAGCCGCCGCGCCCGCCGCCCCGTCCCGCCACGAGCCGGTCGGATGATCCACCGATCCGATCGGGTGACGCAACCGCCCTGCTCTGCAGGGGAGGTGACGGCCCGTGAACTACGCTCGGCAGCGTTCCGTCCCAGCGGCGGACACGTACGCGCAGGTGGACGGGAGCGTGACCGGTGACGGATCAGGCGGTGGGCGGGGGGCACCTCCCGCCGGAGATGGCGGACGGGTCTGCCACGGCGGCACCCGGACAGCGGGCGCCGGGGGCCCGCAGAGACGGCGCCGCCGCCCGCCAGGCCGCCCGTGCGACCGCCACCACCCCCGCCACCGGCGCCTTCGCCGGCCGCCGCCGCGAGCTCAAGGCGCTGCACGCCGATATCGCGCGGGCCGGCCTGGACACCCTCTCCGGCCGCAAGGGCGCCCGCAGCCGGGTGCTGCTGATCGCCGGCCGTCCCGGCTCCGGACGGACGGCCCTGGCCGAGGAGCTGCTGCACGAGCTGGCGGACGACCATCCCGACGGGGTGCTGCGGGCCACGCTGACCGGGCCGGGCGGCGAACCGGCCGACACCGGCCGCACCGCGCGGGAGCTGCTGGCCGCGCTCGGCCTCGATGCCGCGCCGGGCGCCGCCGAGGACGAGCTGACCGAGCAGCTGCGCGCTGCCCTCGCCGGGCGTCGCGCGCTGCTCTTCCTGGATGACGCACCGGGCGCCGAACAGGTCGAACCGCTGCTCCCGGACGCCCCCGGCTGCCTGGTCGTGGTGGTCTCGCAGGGGCCGCTGACCGGCATCTCGGACGTCCGGCCGTGCGCCCTGGGCGGCCTGGACAGCGCGGCCGGTGTCGACATGCTCAGCCGGTACGCCGGGCCGACCCGGATCACCGTCGACCCGCGCACCGCCGACAGCGTCGCCGAGGTGTGCGGCGGCCAGCCCGCCGCGCTGGTGCTGGCCGGTGCCTGGCTCGCCGCCCGGCCCATGTCCTCGGTCGCCGATCTGTACCAGGCGCTGCACGCCGTCCCGCTGCCCGAGGCCCTGCCCACCGGCGCCCGCCCGCTGTACCGCGCCTTCCGGCTCGTCCATGACGCCCTGCCGCCGCCCGCCGCCCGCATACTGCGGCTGATCACCCTGGCGCCGGCCGGTCTCGTGGACGCCCATACCGCCTCCGCCCTGGCCGGCTGCTCGGTGGCGTCGGCCGCCACGACGCTGGGCGACTTCACCGCGCTGGGCCTGCTGCGGCCGGCCGACGCCGAGGACGACGGGGCCGCCGCCGGCGACGGTGCGCCCGACCCGGCCCTGCGCCCGCAGTACCGCCTGCCCGGCTGCCTCGCGCCGCTGGCGCGCGACCTGCTCCCGGAACACGAGCGCCCGGCCGACATCCAGCTGGCCCGCGCCCGGATGCTGGAGCGGACCGTACGGCTGCTCCAGTCCTGCCGGGCGATGGCCGAGCCGGCCGACTCCCCCGCGCGGCACAAGGTCGCCGGGCTGCCGCGCTCGCTGCGCTTCTCCTCGAAGGCCGCTGCCGCGCACTGGCTGCACACCCGCCGCGGTGCGCTGCTCGACGCCGCCGCCATCGCCGTCGCGGACGGTGAACTCGACACGCTGGACCGCCGGTTGATGGCCGCGCTGACCCGCACGCTGCTCGCGCACCAGGGCCCCGAGGCCGCCGCACCGGACCTCTATGCGCTGCACACCCTCGTGCTCCAGGTCGCCGAGCGGCGTGGGCTGCCGCGGGAGAAGGCCGCCGCCCTGCTGAACCTCGCGGACCTGGACGGGCAGGCGGGCCGCACCGCCCAGGCACTCACCCGCTACCGGGGTGCGCTGGAGGCCGCCCGCTCGGTGCAGGACCCGGTGGCGACCGGCCGGGCGCTGGAGTCGCTGGGCGGTACGTACACCACGCTGGGTGACTGGCAGCGGGCCGCCGACTGGTACGGCCGGGCGCTGGAGCTGCGGCTGGCCCGCGGCGAGAGCGGGGATGCGGCGCGGCTGCAGGGCCGGATCGGCGGGGCGCACACCTATGCGGGCCGGTGGGGCGAAGCGCTCAAGGCCTGGCGGGCGGCGGTCGGCACGTACCGCAGGACCGGCGATGTGGCCGGCCAGGCGCGGGCGACCGGTGAGCTGGCCCGGGTGCAGGAGTACGCGGGGCGGCCCGAGGAGGCGCTGCGGACCTGTCTCGAAGCCCTCGGCATCGCCAGGAAAGCGGGCGACGGACGACTGGAGGCGGCACTGCAACTACGGATTGCGGACACCCTCGAACGCCTCGGGGACCCGGCAGCGGCACGGCTCCATCGGGCCGTGGGGGAGCGCCTTCTCGAAGATCACTCCCAGTAGCCTGCGAAATCGGTGGTGCTTCTCGCAGAAATTAATGCTTTGCAAGGCTAGACAACGAGAGCTCCTTCAATAGACTGGCCGGGCCGCGTTCGGCGCGGTCAGTTCCGTCATGCAACGCATGAGGGGATAATTCCTCCTGCACCCTCTCTTTCAAGGACCGTGATCGACGTGAAGGTCGGCATCCCCCGCGAGGTCAAGAACAACGAGTTCCGCGTGGCTATCACGCCCGCCGGAGTGAACGAACTCGTCCGCCACGGCCACCAGGTCTTCATCGAGAAGGACGCCGGCGCCGGCTCCTCCATCACGAATGAGGAGTACGTCTCCGCCGGTGCCTCCATCCTGGACACCGCCGATGAGGTCTGGGGCACCGCTGACCTGCTGCTGAAGGTCAAGGAGCCGATCGCGGAGGAGTACCACCGCCTCCGCAAGGACCAGACGCTCTTCACCTACCTGCACCTGGCCGCCTCCCGGGAGTGCACCGACGCGCTGCTGGAGTCCGGCACCACCGCGATCGCCTACGAGACCGTCGAGACGGCCGGCCGCCAGCTGCCGCTGCTCGCCCCGATGTCCGAGGTCGCGGGCCGGATCGCCCCGCAGGTCGGCGCCTACCACCTGATGCGCCAGGCCGGCGGCCGCGGTGTGCTGCCCGGCGGTGTCCCCGGTGTCCACGCGGGCAAGGCCGTCATCATCGGCGGTGGCGTCTCCGGCTGGAACGCGCTGCAGATCGCCGTGGGCCTCGGCTTCCACGTCACCCTGCTCGACAAGGACATCAACAAGCTCCGCGAGGCCGACAAGATCTTCGGCACCAAGGTGCAGACGATCGTCTCCAACGCCTACGAGCTGGAGAAGGCCGTCGTCGAGGCCGACCTCGTCGTCGGTGCCGTCCTGATCCCCGGCGCCAAGGCGCCGAAGCTGGTCACCAACGAGCTCGTCGCCAAGATGAAGCCCGGAAGTGTTCTTGTCGACATCGCGATCGACCAGGGCGGCTGCTTCGAGGACTCCCGTCCCACCACGCACGCCGAGCCGACCTTCGCGGTCCACAACTCGGTCTTCTACTGCGTCGCCAACATGCCCGGCGCGGTGCCGAACACCTCCACCCACGCGCTCACCAACGCCACGCTGCCTTACATCGTGGAGCTGGCGAACCGCGGCTGGGTCGAGGCGCTGCGCCGTGACCCGGCGCTGGCCAAGGGTCTGAACACGCACGACGGCAAGGTGGTCTACGGCCCCGTCGCCGAGGCGCACGGCCTGGAGCACGTCGAACTGCGCACGCTCCTCGGCTGAGACGTCAACGAAGCGCGTCAACGCCGCATAACCGGCCGGGCCTTGCCGACAAGGCCCGGCCGGTTGCATGTGTGGCGAGCGGAACGCCGCGTTCCGGAACGTCGGCCCCCAACTCGCCGCGAACGTGACCCTTTAGCCGTTTCGCGCACCCCGGAAACTTCGGTCCGACGCCACGTGCGCCCTTGACATCAGGGGTCCGGTTACCGACACATCGTGCCGGGTCCGGCGGATTGTGTTGCTGCGGACGCCCGACACGCCATAGAGTCGCCAACCGTCGGCATGGTGCCACGCTGACCTATCGATAAAGTTTCCTGGTCACATCCAAGGAGGTAAGACGACTTGTGAATGAGTCGACATTTACTCCCGGAGGTGGTCAACCAGGAGCGGTTGCAGGGGACCAGGGTCCCTCGGGGCGCGAGGCTGTCGGCTCCGTTGCGGTCCACACCTTCGCAGCCCATCAGAGCATTTCCACGACAGCCCACCAGAGCATGGACGGCCATCACGTGAACGCCATGGCCGGCGACCGGGGCAGTGGAGAACCCGCCCGTCTCGCCGACTACGACGACCTGCCCGAGGGGCACTTCTACGATCCGGACGCGGAGTACGAGCCCGACCCCGAATACGCCGCGACGCTCGCGCCGGACGCCGCGCGCCAGCGCCGGGAGCGCGTCGGCCCGACCGGACGCCCGCTTCCCTATTTCCCCATCCCGGGACCGCTGTCCGACCACGGCCCCGCCAAAATCATCGCCATGTGCAACCAGAAGGGCGGGGTCGGCAAGACCACCTCGACCATCAACCTGGGTGCCGCGCTTGCCGAATACGGACGACGGGTGCTGCTCGTCGACTTCGACCCGCAGGGTGCCCTGTCGGTCGGACTCGGCGTCAACCCGATGGAGCTCGAGCTGACGGTCTACAACCTGCTCATGGAGCGGGGCATGGCGGCCGACGAAGTGCTCCTGAAGACCGCGGTCCCCAACATGGACCTGCTGCCCAGCAATATCGATTTGTCAGCTGCCGAGGTGCAGTTGGTCAGTGAGGTCGCGCGCGAGTCGACCCTGCAGCGCGCCCTGAAGCCGCTGCTGGCCGACTACGACTACATCGTCATCGACTGCCAGCCCTCCCTCGGTCTGCTCACCGTCAACGCCCTGACGGCGGCTCACAAGGTCATCGTGCCGCTGGAGTGCGAGTTCTTCGCGCTGCGCGGTGTCGCGCTGCTCACCGAGACGATCGAAAAGGTCCAGGAACGGCTCAACCCCGAACTGGAGCTGGACGGCATCCTGGCGACGATGTACGACTCCCGCACGGTGCACAGCCGTGAGGTGCTGGCGCGCGTCGTCGAGGCCTTCGACGACCACGTCTACCACACCGTCATCGGCCGTACGGTCCGTTTCCCCGAGACCACCGTCGCGGGCGAACCGATCACCACGTACGCCTCCAACTCCGTCGGCGCCGCCGCCTATCGTCAGCTCGCCAGGGAGGTGCTCGCCCGGTGTCACGCCGAGTGAGTCTGCCGGGAGCCGACGAACTGTTCCGCACCACCGGGGGAGGGGGGCTGCAGCCCTCCAGCCCCCGCCGTTCGGCGAACGGCTCCACGGCCGGCGGCGAGGCGCCCCGGGTACCCGCACCGGCCGGTGAGCCCGATACGGCGGAGGAGGAGCCGGAGACGGCCACCGCGGTACGGCAGCGACGGTCCGGAGGCGGCGGCTGGGACGCCCCGGCGGCGACGGCCGGCGACGGCGGACCGGCCACACCGCCCCGGGTACCCGCCGTCGGCCCCCCGGCCGAGCACGGCGGCCGGGAGAACGACGGCGACGCCGCCAAGGGCCACCGGGCGCAGGCGGGCCAGAGTGGCCAGGCGGCCTCCGACGCGGCCGCGGCGACGGCACAGGCCGGTGGCCAGGGCCGCCGGCGCGGCGGCTCCCGCGGCGCCAACCGCCGCCCCAGCGGCCGGGAGCGGCACGACGAGAAGATCACTGTCTATGTCTCCGCCGAGGAGCTCATGGACCTCGAACACGCCCGGCTGGTGCTGCGCGGTGAGCACGGTCTCGCCGTCGACCGCGGCCGGATCGTCCGCGAGGCGGTCGCCGTCGTCCTCGCCGACCTGGAGTCGCGCGGCGACGCCAGCATTCTGGTGCGGCGGCTGCGGGGGCGCTGACGCCCGGCCCCGGCGCATGCGTGGGGCGCGGGTGGCGTGGTGCCCTGGTGCCGAAGCGGTGCGGAAACGTCACGCCGCGTGGGACCGGCCGCGTCGGGACCGGCGCTCGCGCGGTGCCGCGGGATAGCCTGCCTCTTCGGCGGGTCGCCCCGCCCGTGACCAGCCCGTCGCCCCCGGCGCGGGACCACAGCACCATGGACCGACCGCGATGCCGACGACCCACGACGATGCCCCCGCGCCCCGCGCCCGCAGACCTCTCGGGCGCGGGGCCGCCGCGGGGCCGGTGGCACCCGATGTGCCGGCGGCACCGGACGGCGCCCCCGGGGACAGCCCCGAGAACACCCCCGAAGAGGCCCCTGAGGGCACCCCCGAAAACGCCCCCGAGGACACCCCCGAGGACACGCCTGATACCTCTCCCGGCGGGACGTCCCCCGGGGCCGGCGACGGCACCTTCACCCTCCGGCTGGAGAACTTCGAGGGCCCCTTCGACCTCCTCCTGCAGTTGATCTCCAAGCACAAGCTGGACGTCACCGAGGTCGCGCTGTCGAAGGTGACCGACGAATTCATGGCGCACATCCGGGCCATGGGGCCGGACTGGGATCTGGACCAGACCACGGAGTTCCTGGTCGTCGCGGCGACGCTGCTGGATCTGAAGGCGGCCCGGCTGCTGCCCGCGGCCGAAGTGGAGGACGAGGCCGATCTCGCGCTCCTGGAGGCCCGTGATCTGCTCTTCGCCCGGCTGCTGCAGTACCGCGCCTACAAGCGCATCGCGGACATCTTCAGTGGCCGGCTGGCCGACGAGGCCCGGCGCTATCCCCGTACGGTCGGGCTGGAGCCGTACCTCGCCGAGCTGCTGCCCGAGGTGGTCATCAGCACCGGGGCGGAGGGATTCGCCAAGCTCGCGGTGAAGGCGATGCAGCCCAAGGCCCGGCCGCAGGTCTACGTCGACCACATCCATGCGCCGCTGGTGAGCGTGCGGGAGCAGGCCGAGGTGCTGATGGCGCGGCTGCGGGAGGCGGGCGAGGCCGGCTTTGCGGATCTGTGCGGCGACGCACCGGACACCCTCACCGTCGTGGCGCGCTTCCTGGCCCTGCTGGAGCTCTACCGGGAGCGGGTGGTGGTCCTGGAGCAGGAGGAGGCCCTGGGGGCGCTCACGGTCCGGTGGACGGGCGCGGAGGGGGCCGAGCCGGTGGTCACGGACGAGTTCGATAAGGAACCGGGGCAGCGCGCCGCCGGGGCGGAGCAGGGAGAGCACACAGCGAAGGAGCGGGCATGAGCGGCGTGGCCGGCAGCGGGGCGTACGACATCACGGAGGCGGCGTCCGGCCCGGGCGAGGTGCCGGGCGAGGCCCCCGGGGAGCGGTCCGAGGCACCGGCCGGGGCGCTGGGCGTGGCCGAGCTGGCGCTGAAGCCCGCGCTGGAGGCGGTCCTCATGGTCGTCGACGAGCCCGCGACCGAGGAACACCTGGCCAGGGTGTTGCAGCGGCCCCGCCGGGCGGTCGCGCTGGCGCTGCGCGAGCTGTCCGAGGACTACGCCCGCCAGGGGCGCGGGTTCGACCTGCGGCTGGTGGCCGGGGGCTGGCGGTTCTACTCCCGTGCCGCGTACGCGGACGCGGTGGAGAGCTTCGTCCTGGACGGGCAGCAGGCCCGGCTCACGCAGGCGGCTTTGGAGACTCTGGCCGTGGTCGCGTACCGTCAGCCGGTCAGCCGTTCCCGTGTCTCGGCCGTACGCGGCGTGAACTGTGACGGTGTGATGCGCACGCTCCTCCAGCGCGGCCTGGTGGAGGAGGCGGGGACGGAACCTGAAACAGGTGCGATCCTGTACAGGACGACGAATTACTTTCTGGAGCGGATGGGCCTGCGCGGCCTGGACGAGCTCCCTGAGCTCGCACCGTTCCTCCCGGAGGCGGAGGCGGTCGAGGGTGACTCCCCGGAAGGTATCCCGTCGTTCGACGTAGACGACAGCGGCGACTCTCAGACGGATCATTGATGCGAAGCAGCGGCAGGAACAACAGGGACAGCGGGCGGGGCAACTACCGCGGCGCGGGCAACCAGCGGGACGAGAAGCAGCAGCGCGCTGGCCGCCCCCGTCCTGAGGAGCGCCGCTACGACGTCGGCGGAACCAGTGGCTCCGGCGGCTCGTCGGACCGCAAGGACGAGCGCAAGGACGAGCGCAGGGGCGGCGGCCCCAAGGGCGGCGCCCCCAAGAGCGGCGCCCCCAAGTCCGGCGGCAGCCGGGGCGCGGCGGCCCGCGGCGGTGCCAAGGGCGGTCCCCGTACGGGCGCCGCCGCGAAGGGACGCCCGGGCGGCAAGAGCGGCGGCCCGCAGCGCGGCCGCGGCCAGGCGCCCGCGCGGCCCCGTGAGTACGACGCCCAGGTGGAGGAGCGCAACCGCGCCCGCCACGACAAGCCGCAGGTCAAGACGCCCAAGACGTTCGGCGACCAGGAGGGCGAGCGCCTGCAGAAGGTGCTGGCCAGGGCCGGTATGGGCTCGCGGCGGGCCTGCGAGGAACTGATCGACCAGGCGCGGGTCGAGGTCAACGGCCAGATCGTCATGGAGCAGGGCGTCCGGGTCGATCCGGAGAAGGACGAGATCAAGGTCGACGGCCTGACGGTCGCCACCCAGTCGTACCTCTTCTTCGCGCTGAACAAGCCGGCCGGTGTGGTCTCCACCATGGAGGACCCGGACGGCCGCCAGTGCCTGGGCGACTACGTCACCAACCGTGAGACGCGGCTCTTCCACGTCGGCCGGCTGGACACCGAGACCGAGGGCATCATCCTGCTCACCAACCACGGCGAGCTGGCCCATCGTCTGACGCACCCGCGCTACGGCGTCAAGAAGACCTACCTGGCCGCGATCCAGGGCCCCCTCCCGCGCGACCTGGGCAAGCAGCTCAAGGACGGCATCCAGCTGGAGGACGGCTACGCCCGCGCCGACCACTTCCGGGTCGTGGAGAACACCGGCAAGAACTACCTCGTCGAGGTCACGCTCCACGAGGGCCGCAAGCACATCGTGCGCCGGATGCTGTCGGAGGCCGGCTTCCCGGTCGACAAGCTCGTGCGGACGAGCTTCGGCCCGATCGCCCTGGGCGACCAGAAGTCGGGCTGGCTGCGCCGGATGACCAACACCGAGGTCGGCATGCTGATGCGCGAGGTCGAGCTCTAGACGCCGCACGGCAGGGAAAGGCCTTGCGGAGGCGTCGTACCACCCCTTAGTGTCACTGTGACATTAAGGGGTGGTTCTTTGATGGTGTCCACGGGGTCCGCCGCTACCGGCTCGCTGATCGGGCTCGCTCTCGGCGACGCGCTCGGCTTTCCCACCGAGTTCCACGCTGTGCCGTCGATCCTGGCCAAGAGCGGCCCGTGGCGGCAGATGGCGCTGCCCGATCCCGCCTTCGTCACCGACGACACCCAGATGACGCTGGCGCTGGGCCGCGGGCTGCGCACCGCCATGGGGCACGGCGACCTCACGCCGGCCGCTCTCGAGGGTCCCGTGCGCGAGGAGTAAGTCGCCTGGTGGCGCTCGCCCGACAACAACCGGGCACCGGGCTGGACGTGCCTGAGGGCCTGTGAACTGCTCAGCGACCGGGACCTGCCCTGGGCCGGGGCCCCCAGATGAGGTCGAAGGGCTGCGGCGCCAATATGCGGGTCGCGCCGATCGGGCTGGCACCGGGGCTGAGCCCCGAGCAGCGCTCCGGCGCCGCACAGCTGCAGTCCGCACTGACCCATGGGCACCCCACCGCGCTGGCCGCCAGTGATCTGACCGCCTACGCCGTACGCGCCCTCGCCGACGGCACACCGCCCGCCGAGCTGCCGGGCCGGCTGCGGGCGTACGCCGAGGACCACCGCACCGTCTACCGGGAGGACTGGCTCGGCGACCTGTGGCGGCAGAGCCAGGAGCCCTCCGCGACGGCCTTCGCCGCCCGCGGCTGGGACGAATGCCTCGGTGTCCTGGACCGGCTGGACGCGGCGCTCGGCGCCCCGGACCCGGAGGCCGACCCCTGCCTGGCCACCGGCGCCGGCTGGATCGCCGAACAGGCGCTGGCCACCGGCCTGCTGTGCTTCCTGCTCTTCCCCGGCGAACCGCTCACCGCGCTGCGCCGGGCCGCCTGCACCTCCGGGGACTCCGACTCGATCGCCTGCCTCACCGGCGCCTTCGCGGGTGCCCACCTGGGCGCCGGCGCCTGGCCCGGGGCGTGGGCCTCCCGTATCGAGTACCGCGGGGAACTGCTGGCACTGGGGGAGGCCTGGGATGCCTGAGGACCCGGCAGCGACCGGGACGGCCACCGAAGCGGCCCCCACAACAGCTCCCGCAACGGCTCCCGCAACGGCCACCGCACGGGAGGCCGTCCTCCGCGCGGCCGGGCTGCCCGCCGTCGACCTGGGTGCCGTGGTGGCCGAGCAGGACGACCCGCTGGTCTTCGCGACGGTCTCCGGCGCGCACCTGTACGGCTTCCCGTCCCGGGACTCCGACGTCGACCTGCGCGGCGCCCACCTCCGGCCGCCGCCCTCCTCGGCCTGTACGAGCCCGAGGAGTCCAGGACCCGGATGTGGGAGCAGGACCGCACCGAGCTGGACCTGGTCTCGCACGACCTGCGCAAGTTCGCCCGGCTTTTGCTCCGGCGCAACGGCTACGTACTGGAGCAGCTCGTCTCGCCCCTGGTCGTGCACACCACTCCCGTGCACGACGAACTGCTCGCGCTGGTGCCGGACCTGCTCACCTCCCACCACGCCCACCACTACCGGGGCTTCGCCAGGACCCAGTGGCGGCTGTTCGAGAAGACCGGCGAGCTCAAGCCGCTGCTGTACACGCTGCGGGTGCTGCTCACCGGCATCCACCTCATGGAGAGCGGCCGGGGGCAGCCCCATCTGCCCACGCTGGCGGGCGAGTCGGCCGCGCCCGCCTACCTGCCGGAGCTGATCGCGGCCAAGGAGGCGGCCGAACACGGCACGGCTGGTGGGGTGGTGGACCCGGAGCGGCTGCGCGGGGACGTCGAGGCGCTGCACGCCCGGCTCGACGCCGCGCAGGACGCGACGGCCCTGCCGCGCTCCCGGTGCCCGCGAGGCGCTGCACGACCTCGTCGTCCGGGCCAGGACCCACCGTCCGGGCCCGGGTTGGCCGTCCTGGCGGGACACCTCGTCCGGACCGGGACACCTCGTCCGGACCGGGACGGCCGGGCCTCAGCCGAGCGCCGATGCCCGCCGGGCCCGGAACAGGAAGTCGGCCACCCGGCCCCGGTCCGGCTCGGCCGGCAACGGCGAGCCGGACACCGCGGCCTCCGCCTGCTCGGCCAGCCGCGCCATCCGGCGCTCCACGGTGTCCCAGGCCACCTCGCCGCGCCGGACCGCCAGCAGCTCCTCCCGGTCCTGCCCGACGTCCAGCGTGAGCCTGCCGGTACGGAGCAGATCGCGGGACGAGGCCAGCAGCCGCAGCAGATGCATGGCGTGCTTCCAGCGGGGGGCGCCGTGCTGGCGCACATCGGCCCGCAGCTGCTTGAGCTGACCGCCGGCGTAGCCCGTGAAGGTGCGGTGGGCCTGCCGGGACAGGAAGGCGTCGCGCAGCGCGAGCAGTTCCCGGCCGGTGGCGTCGACCCGCTCGACCAGGGGGGAGTGCAGACACTCCAGGATGGTGGGGTTGGCGCGCAGGGCCAGATGGCAGAACCGCTCCAGCTCCCAGGAGAACTCCTCCTCGCGCGGCCCCTCCACATGGGTCGGGGGCTTCTCGAAGCCCCAGAAGAGCGGGGTGGGCGCGAGATACACCCCGCGCCGGTCGGTGTCACTGGTCTCCGTGGCCAGACCGAAGGCGCGCGAGCCCATCACACAGGAGTAGACGGTGTGCTCGGCGACCAGGGTGTGACCTTCGGCGGCTTCGGACATGGCGGCGATTGTCGCTGGTGGGATGGTGAATGTCACCAGGTTTTGGAAGCGGAATGTCGAACTCCGCAGCGCGCTCACTGCCGGTGGGCGGCCGGTCGCGACGTGCAGGCGTGCCCGGCCGCGACGTGCGGGGACCGCCGCCCGTGCGCCGCCGGCCGTCTCGCCGGCCGGCCGCCGCGTACGGATTGTCGGTGCGGCTGGTTACGCTGATCAGTGCGCGCACAGGTGCGTGACGCGGCACAGAACGCAAGGGGAGCAGCGACGTGGCGGTACGAGCGGTCCGCGGGGCCGTCCAGCTGGAGCGGGACGACGCGGAGCATATGCAGCAGCAGGTCGGCGAACTGCTCACCGCCCTCCTCGAACGCAACGGCCTGCGCGCGGACGACCTGATCAGTGTGTGGTTCACCGCCACCCCCGATCTGCACAGCGACTTCCCGGCCGCCGCCGCGCGCGCCCTGGGCATCACGGACGTGCCGCTGATCTGCGCCCAGGAGCTGGACATCACCGGTGCCATGGAGCGCGTGGTGCGGGTGCTCGCCCATGTCGAGACCGATCTGTCCAAGGCCGGGATCGCCCATGTCTACCTCGGCGCGGCCGGGGCGCTGCGAAAGGACATCGCGCAGTGAGGAGCGCACTCGTCATCGGAACGGGCCTGATCGGCACCTCCGCCGCGCTGGCGCTGAGCGCCCGCGGCGTCCAGGTCTTCCTGGAGGACCACGACCAGGCCCAGGCCCGCACCGCCGCCGCGCTCGGCGCGGGCACCACCGAGCCGCCCCCGGGCCCGGTCGACCTGGCCGTCGTGGCCGTGCCGCCGGCCCATGTCGCGACGGCGCTGGCCGATGCCATACGGCGCGGGGCGGCCCGCGCCTACCTCGACGTCGCCAGCGTCAAGGGCGGCCCGCGCCGTGAGCTGGAGGCGATGGGCTGCGAGCTGTCCGGCTACCTCGGCACCCACCCGATGGCCGGCAAGGAGCGCTCCGGCCCGCTGGCCGCCACCGCCGACCTCTTCGAGGGCCGGCCCTGGGTGCTCACGCCGACCCGCGACGGCGACACCGAAGTGCTCAATCTCGCACTGGAGCTGGTCGCCCTGTGCCGGGCCGTCCCGGTGGTGATGGACGCGGACGCGCACGACCGCGCCGTCGCCCTGGTCTCGCACACCCCGCAACTGGTCTCCAGCCTGGTGGCCGCCCGGCTCAAGGGCGCCGACGAGACCGCCGTACGCCTCTGCGGCCAGGGCATCCGCGATGTGACGCGGATCGCGGCCTCCGATCCGGCGATGTGGCTCGACATCCTCTCCGCCAACCCGGGCCCGGTCGCCGATGTGCTGGGCGAGATCGCCGCCGACCTGGACGAGACCGTACGGTCCCTGCGCGCCCTGGAGTCCGCCGACGACGCGAAGCGCGGCGGCGGCGCCGGCGGCATCGAGGACGTGCTCCGGCGCGGCAACGCCGGGCGGGAGCGGGTGCCCGGCAAGCACGGCGCCGCCCCGGCCACCTATGAGATCGTCTCCGTGCACATCGGCGACCAGCCCGGCGAGCTGGCGCGGATCTTCGCCGACGCCGGCCGGGCCGGGGTCAACATCGAGGACGTCCGCATCGAGCACGCCACCGGCCAGCAGGCCGGCTTCATCCAGCTCATGGTCGAGCCGCAGGCCGTTCCGGGACTGACCGCGGAGCTGCGGGAGCGGGGCTGGTCGATCCGGCAATGACACCGTGGACGGCGCCGTGCGGGTGAGCCAGTAACCTTGTCCGGGGCCATTGTGGCCCTTGGACCCCCGCCCCGTGTACAAGAAAGGTGTTCGTCACCGTGGAAACCGCCGCTCGGACCGCCCCGGCAGCAGTGATTGTCGCCATCGACGGCCCCGCAGGCACGGGCAAGTCCAGCACGTCCAAGGCCGTCGCCGCCAAGCTCGGCCTCGGCTACCTCGACACCGGCGCCCAGTACCGCGCGATCACCTGGTGGATGCTGAACAACGGCATCGACGTCAATGACGCGACCGCGGTGGCCGACGCCGCCGCCAAGCCCGTGATCGTCTCCGGCACCGACCCGGCCGCCCCGACCATCACGGTCGACGGCCTGGACGCCGCGGGCCCGATCCGCACCCAGGAGGTCACCGCCGCGGTCAGCGCCGTCAGTGCCGTGCCCGAGGTGCGGACCCTGATCACCGATCTGCAGCGCAGCATCGCCGCCGAGGCCCCCCACGGCATCGTCGTCGAGGGCCGGGACATCGGCATCACCGTCCTGCCCGACGCCGACCTCAAGGTCTTCCTCACCGCCTCCCCGGAGGCGCGGGCGGCCCGCCGCAGCGGTGAGCTCAAGGGCAAGGACCCCCAGCAGGCCACCGACCTGGCCGCCACCCGCGAGGCGCTGATCAAGCGGGACGCCGCCGACTCCGGCCGCAAGACCTCCCCGCTGGCCAAGGCGGACGACGCCGTCGAGGTCGACACCACCGAGCTCACGCTGGAGCAGGTCATCGAGTGCGTGGTCACCCTCATCGAGGGCGCCGGCGCCGAGAAGGCAGGGCGGGTCGCCCGGTGACCGACAGCGGCGGAGCCCCGAGCGAGGCGGGCGCCGCGGTCGGCCGGCGGATCGGCATCGGCCTGATGTACGGGCTGTGGCGGCCGCGGGTGCTGGGCTCCTGGCGGGTGCCCCCGTCCGGCCCGGTGATCCTGGCCGTCAACCACTCGCACGGCATCGACGGCCCGATGCTGATGGGCACCGCGCCGCGGCCGGTGCACTTCCTGATCAAGAAGGAAGCCTTCGTCGGCCCGCTGGACCCGTTCCTGCGGGGCATCGGGCAGCTGAAGGTGGACCGCGAGACCGCCGACCGCAAGGCGATCACCGACGCCCTCGGGGTACTGGACCGGGGCGGAGTGCTGGGGATCTTCCCGGAAGGCACCCGCGGCGAGGGCGACTTCGCCTCCCTGCGCGCGGGCCTGGCGTACTTCGCGGTGCGCTCAGGCGCCCCGGTGGTGCCGGTGGCGGTGCTCGGCAGCACGGAGCGGCACAGCCGGCTGACACCGGCCGTGCCGCCGCTGCGCTCCCGCGTCGATGTCGTCTTCGGGGACGCCTTCGCGGCGGGCGACGGCAGCGGGCGGCGCACCCGTAAGGCGCTCGACGAGGCGACCGTACGGATCCAGGAGCGGCTGACCGCCCACCTGGCACAGGCCAGGCGCCTGACCGGGCGCTGAAGAGACTTGAGTAGTGGGCCGCGGACGAGCGGCCCACCGATCACGATGATGAACGAGGAACGGACTTCATGAACGACCAGATCCCCGCCGGCGACGAGCACGGTGCGCTGGGCGACGCCGAGTACGCGGAGTTCATGGAGCTCGCCGCGGAGGAGGGCTTCGACCTCGAGGAGGTCGAGGGCGACATCGCCGCGGCCGGCCACGGCCCGCTGCCCGTCCTCGCCGTCATCGGCCGCCCCAATGTCGGCAAGTCGACCCTGGTGAACCGCATCATCGGCCGCCGGGAAGCGGTCGTCGAGGACAAGCCGGGCGTCACCCGCGACCGTGTCACCTACGAGGCCGACTGGAACGGCCGCCGCTTCAAGGTCGTCGACACCGGCGGCTGGGAGCAGGACGTCCTCGGCATCGACGCCTCCGTGGCGCTGCAGGCCGAGTTCGCCATCGAGGCCGCCGACGCGGTGGTCTTCGTGGTCGACGCCAAGGTCGGCGCCACCGACACCGACGAGGCCGTCGTCAAGCTGCTGCGCCGGGCCGGCAAGCCCGTCGTCCTGGTCGCCAACAAGGTCGACGGCCCGTCGGGCGAGGCCGACGCCGCCATGCTGTGGTCGCTGGGCCTGGGCGAGCCCTACCCGGTCTCCGCGCTGCACGGCCGGGGCACCGGCGACATGCTCGACGCCGCGCTGGAGGCGCTGCCCGAGGCCCCCGCGCAGACCTTCGGCACCGCCCTCGGCGGCCCCCGCCGGATCGCGCTGATCGGCCGGCCGAACGTCGGCAAGTCGTCGCTGCTGAACAAGGTCGCCGGCGAGGAGCGGGTGGTCGTCAACGAGCAGGCCGGCACCACCCGCGACCCGGTCGACGAGATGATCGAACTGGGCGGCAAGACCTGGAAGTTCGTGGACACCGCCGGTATCCGCCGCCGGGTGCACCTCCAGGAAGGCGCCGACTACTACGCCTCGCTGCGCACCGCGGCGGCCGTCGAGAAGGCCGAGGTCGCGGTCGTCCTGATCGACGCGTCCGAATCCATCAGCGTCCAGGACCAGCGCATCGTCACGATGGCCGTGGAGGCCGGACGCGCCCTGGTCATCGCCTACAACAAGTGGGACACCCTCGACGAGGAGCGCCGCTTCTACCTGGAGCGGGAGATCGAGCGGGACCTCGTGCAGATCCCCTGGGCGATGCGGGTGAACGTCTCCGCGCGCACCGGCCGGCACATGGAGAAGCTGGTCCCGGCGATCGAGACCGCGCTGGAGGGCTGGGAGACCCGGATCCCCACCGGGCGGCTGAACGCCTTCCTCGGTGAGATCGTCGCCTCCCACCCGCACCCGATCCGCGGCGGCAAGCAGCCCCGCATCCTCTTCGGCACCCAGGCGGGCACCAAGCCGCCGCGCTTCGTCCTGTTCGCCTCCGGCTTCCTGGAGGCCGGCTACCGCCGCTTCGTCGAGCGGCGGCTGCGCGAGGAGTTCGGCTTCGACGGCACGCCGATCCACATCTCCGTGCGGGTGCGCGAGAAGCGCAGCAAGAAGAAGTAGCGGCGGACCGGGCCGCGCTGACCGCTCAGTGTCCGTGCGGCCGGGCGTCCCGCTGCGCCGGTGGCAGCGCCGCCGGGACATGGCCCCGCGGGTGGTACGGCTGCCGGCTCACGACCTCCCAGTGGCCCGCGGACGCCGCCGTACGGTTCCAGTTCACGGCACCGCGCAGCGACTCCGGGAGCTCCGGCTCGTCCGTACGGTCCCCGGGCAGGGCCCGGAAAGCGCGGCGGTACTCGGCGTACAGCGCGTCATAGATCGGCGTGGCCGAACCATGGTCCGTGGTGTGCGTCGTCCGGTGTTCGTAGGACGGGCGCATGCCGGGGATCGGGTGGGCGTACGGGGCGCGGGAGGAGGGGTCGTATGCGTGCACGTCTGTGCCAACGACCCCGACGGCCGCGGGATGCGGCTTTCGTGCGGAAATGGCTGATCGCGAGGGCGTGACCGTCCGGAATGGCGGTCCCGCCCCCGCGATCGGGTGCCGGGGGCTGTCAGGTGCCGGCCAGCGGCATCTCCGCGGCGACCAGGGTGCCCTTGGCCGCGGCCTTCTCCAGCGCCTCGCGCATCAGGTCCTCGCGGGGCTGGTGGCCGATGGAGCCCGCGGGCGCCGCGTACATCAGCACCGACTGCGCCTTGTTGGCCGCGGCGCGCCAGCCGTCGGAGACGGCCAGCGGCTGGTGGGCCTGCCACCAGGCGGCCTGCTGGCCCACGCCGCCCGGCTGCAGGACGGCGTGCAGCTTGCCCATGGCCAGCAGCGCGGACCAGCCCGGGTTCGGGCCGGGGAGCTGGTCCACGTCCGTCACCGGGTGGAAGCCCTGCTCCAGGAGCAGCGGAAGGAAGGCGTCGTCCGGGCCGGCCGAGCCGGGGCGGGCGATCGGGCCGTCCGGCTCGACCACCAGGGCCGGGCGCAGGTCGCCCTCGACCAGCACCAGACCGCAGGTGATCCCGAGGGTCGCCTGGCGCGGGGTGGTGGGGAGCGGGACGGCCGGGGCGGGAATCTCGGGGGCGGCGTCCTCGCCGGTGATGGAGCGCACGGCTCCCTGAAGCTGCTCCTCCGACACCGGGACGACCTGCGAGGGGATGCAGGTGGCGTGGGCGAACGCGAGCACCGCGGTCTCCTCGCCCACGAACAGGACGGTGCTGGTGCGCTCCTGCTCGCTGTCCCCGGGGGTCCGGCAGGAGGTGCAGTCGTAGCTGCCGGGGGCGTCGCCACCGGCCAGCAGGCGGTCGGCTTCTTCGTCGCCGATCTCGGCGCGAACGTCGTCGCTGACGTCGAGCATGCGCGGCACGGGTGGCTCCTCGATCTCTGTGCGTCTGCCGGGTGGTCTCCCGGCTCGTACAAGGACAACGGGTGACCTGCGGCAGGAGTCACGCGAGGGCGGGAACGGAATCGAACCAATCCCCGCACAGCGGAAAACCGTGGAAAGCCGCCTCAGAAGCGGTCACATAACGCCAACTCTTGCGCAGAACCTGGCGCAGTCGGCGGTGTTCCGTACACCGGACCGGGTGGGGGCGGGGTCCTGAGGGCGTGGCGCGCTGGTCAGCGGCCGACGGCTGCTTACCGTCACCGGCTATGTCGGACAACTCTTCGGCGCCCCGGCGCTTCGTGGGATCCGTCGGGCTGCTCACCGCGGCCGCAGCCTTGGTGCTGTGCCTGCCCGGCGACGCCGCCGCCGACGGGACCGGCGGCGGCCCCGGCGGCAAGGCCACGCACGCCTGCGCCGCCGACCAGTGGCCTTGGGGCTGCCTCGCGGAGTGCGAGAGCAGCGGGGACTGGCACGTCAACACCGGCAACGACTTCTACGGCGGGCTGCAGTTCTGGCAGCCCACCTGGGAGGCCTTCGGCGGCCTCGACTTCGCGGAGCGGGCCGACCTCGCCACCCGCAAGGAGCAGATCAAGATCGCGAAGCGGGTGCAGGCCGCCCAGGGATGGGGCGCCTGGCCGGTGTGCGCCCGGCGTTACGGGCTGCTTCCCCCGCGCGGACCCATGTCGTACGGAGCGGGGAGACGCTTGGTGAGATCGCCGAGAAGTACCAGGTCAAGGGCGGCTGGCGGGCGCTGTACAGCGCCAACCGGTCGACCATCGGACCGGATCCCGGCAAGCTCATGGCCGGCACCAAGCTGCGGCTCCCCGAGAGCCCGAAGAAGCACTCCCGTCCGGCGGACGACGACTGACGGGCGGGCGGCGGGAGTCCGGCGACGGGAGTTCAGCGGCGCGAGCGGGGCGCCGGAAGGCCTGGTGAACGCGGCGGAGGGGATCCGGGTCCGGGAGGTTCCCTGCCGCGGCTACCGATGACCTAACTTTTGCGGAACAAGTTGGCGAAAGGCCCAACCAGGAACCGGCTTTCGCGGTCCTACCGTTCGCAGGGGGATGTGTCGCGCCATCGGGAGGGGGGCGCGACGCATCCCACGGGGAGACCGGAACGGAAGACCAGGGGACACGGGGACGGATGCACATCTCATTCCTGATTCACAATGCCTACGGCATCGGGGGGACGATCCGGACGACGTTCAACCTCGCGCGTACGCTCGCCGAGCAGCACGAGGTCGAGATCGTGTCCGTACTGCGCCACCGCGACGCCCCGGTCTTCGACCTCGGCCCGCGCGTCGCGCTGCGGCACCTCGTGGACCTCAGGGAGAACAGCCCCGCCTACGAGGGCGCGGACCCCGCGCACGCCCGCCCGGCCAGGATATTTCCCGCCGCCGAGAACCGGTTCGGCCAGTACAGCGAGCTCACCGACGGCCGGATAGCCCAGCATCTGCGCCGGATGGAGACGGACGTGGTGGTCGGCACCCGGCCCGGTCTCAATGTGCACATCGCCAAGCAGGCGCGCCGCGGCCCGGTCCGGATAGGCCAGGAGCACCTGACCCTGGACACCCACAGCAAGGCGCTCAAACTCGCACTGCGCAGCGCCTATCCGCGCCTCGACGCGGTCACCACCGTCACCGAGGCCGACGCCCGTGCCTACCGCCGCACACTGCGGCTGCCCGGTGTGCGGGTCGAGTCGGTGCCCAACAGCGTGCCGGCGCCCGCTCTCGCGCCCGCGGACGGCAGCGGCAAGTGGGTCGTCGCGGCCGGCCGGCTCACCCGCGTCAAGCGCTATGACGTCCTCATCCGCGCCTTCGCCCATGTCGTCGCCGAGCGCCCCGACTGGCGGCTGCGGATATACGGCGGCGGCGCCGAGAAGGCCGCGCTGCGCGCCCTGATCGACGAACTCGGCCTGTACAACCACGTCTTCCTGATGGGCCCGGCCAACCCCCTGGAGCCCGAGTGGGCCAAGGGCTCGATCGCGGCGGTCTCCTCCAGCCTGGAGTCCTTCGGGATGACCATCGTCGAGGCCATGCGCTGCGGCCTGCCGGTCGTCGCCACCAACTGCCCGCACGGCCCCGGCGAGATCATCGACGACGGGGTGGACGGCAAGCTGGTCCCGGTCGGCAACCCGGAGGCGCTGTCCGCCTCGCTGCTCACGCTGATCAACGACGATGACGCCCGCAAGCGGATGGGCGCGGCCGCGCTGGCCTCATCCGCCCGCTTCGACCCCGCCACGGTCGCGGAACGCCATGAAGAGCTCTTCGCCGAACTGCTCGCCCGCAGGCGGGGCCACCGGCTGCGCGGCAGCCTGCACCGCGCCCGGGGAGCCCTGCTCGGCGGCGCATACGCCACCAAGGATGCGGCCCGCGCCGCGATGAGAGGGGTGCGGACGGTATGACGGCGTCGAGCCAACTGACCGTGACCGGAGACGAGATGAAGGAGCCCGCTGCCATTGATCAGAAACCCGGAGTTCCGGTGAGCGCGCACACCCCGGGCCCCGAGCGGACGGGGGAGCGGGCGACGGAGGCGGAGCCGGTCGCACTGCGGGCCGACTGCATCGCGGACTCCGCGGGCGGCCTCACCTTCGACCTGAACGTCCCCCACGACACCCCCACCGCCTGGAGCGCGGCGCTGGTGCTGCGGCTGCGCGGCGGCGACGGTGCGGACGACGAGGTACGGCTGCCGCTCGGCCCGAACGGCGCCGGACGCCTGCGCGCCGTGCTGCCCAGCACCGTCTCCCTCGCCGAGGGCCGCTGGAACGCCTACGCCGACCTCGGCGACGGCCGGGACCCGCGGCGCCTGCTGCCGGGCCTCAACGACCTGCGGTCACTGGTCGACCGCAGGCCGCTGGCGGGCATCGGCCGGCTCGGTGTGCGCATCCCGTACGCGACCAAGTTCGGCAACCTCGCGCTGCGCAGCTGGCTGCGCGGTCCGCACGCCGAAGCCGGTGACATCCTTGTCGCGCCCGACGGCCTGACGGTCTCCGGCCGGCTCTACGGCACCGTGCCGGGCTCCGGTGCCCGCGCCGAGGCGCGGTCGCGCCGCGCCCCGGGCACCCCGGACGCCGCACCGGTCACGGTCACCGTCCCACTGACCGTCGAGGGTTCCGGGTTCACCTTCACGCTGCCCTATGAGGAGCTGGCCGGCCGGTGGCAGCAGGGCAGCGAGCCCTGGGACCTGTGGCTGCGCCCCGCCGAGGGCGCCCGGCCGGTGCGCATCGCCCGACTCCTGGACGATGTGGCCGACAAGAAGCAGGTCTTCAGCTACCCCGCGCTACCGGTGCCGGCCGCGGCGGAAGAGCTGCGGATCGGCCCGTATTACACGCTCGACAACGACCTGGCCGTCCGGGTCGCGGGGCCTGCCGGGAACTGACGGAGCGGCGCCCGCGGTCCCGGTGACGCATCGAGGACCGCGGCTGTCCGCAAAGGCTGCGAAACTCGGGCCATGTTGGAGACCTCGGCACGTCTGCTCCGCCTGCTCTCGCTGCTGCAGGCCCACCGGGAGTGGTCCGGCGCGGAGCTCGCCGACCGGCTCGACGTCACCCCGCGCACGGTGCGCCGGGACATCGACCGGCTGCGCGAGCTGGGCTACCCCGTCCACTCCGCGCCGGGGACGGCCGGCGGCTACCGGCTCGGCGCCGGTGCCGAACTCCCGCCGCTGCTGCTCGACGACGAGGAGGCGGTGGCGGTCGCGGTCGGGCTGCGCACCGCCGCGGTGGGCGGCGTCGAGGGCATCGAGGAGTCCTCCGTACGCGCGCTGGCCAAGCTGGAGCAGGTGCTGCCGCACCGGCTGCAGCGCCAGATCGGTGCGCTGAACGCCTTCACGGTCCCGCTGCCCGGCAGCGGCGGCCCCCGGGTGGACCCGAACCTCCTCACCGAGCTCGCGCACGCCTGCCGCGACTGCCGGCAGTTCCGCTTCGACTACACCACCCACGACGGCACCTGCTCCCGCCGCATCGTGGAGCCGCACCGCCTCGTCTGCGCCCGGCGCCACTGGTACCTCGTCGCCTGGGACGTGGACCGTGCGGACTGGCGCACCTACCGGGTCGACCGCCTCACCCCCACCCCGCCGCACGGGCCGCGCTTCACGCCCCGCCCGCCGCCGGCGCCGGATCTCGCCGCGTATGTCTCCCGGGGCATCTCCACCCGGGTCTACGCCCGGCAGGCCACCGTGCTGCTGCACGCCCCGCTGGAGCGCGCCGCGGAGCGCATCGGCCCGGCCGCGGGGACGCTCGAAGCCGTCGACGAGCAGTCCTGTCTGCTGCGTACGGGGGCGCACAGCCTGGAGCTGATGGTGCTCCACATCGTGCTGACCGGATTCGACTTCGAGGTCCGCGAGCCGCCGGAGCTGCAGAGCCGTATACGGGAGATCAGGGACCGGCTCTCCCGGGCACTGGCGGCGCCGCCGTCGGCTGCTTCCCCACCTCCGGATGGTGCAGATCGAAGGCGGGGGCCTCGGAACGGATCTTCGGAAGAGTCGTGAAGTTGTGCCGCGGCGGCGGCGAGGAGGTCGCCCACTCCAGGGAGCGGCCGAAGCCCCAGGGGTCGTCCGCGGTGATCCGGGAGCCGTGGCGGGTGGTCTTCCAGACGTTGTAGAGGAACGGCAGCGTGGACAGGCCCAGCAGGAAGGAGCCGACGGTGGAGAGGGTGTTGAGGGCCGTGAAGCCGTCGGCGGCGAGATAGTCGGCATAGCGCCGCGGCATGCCTTCCACGCCCAGCCAGTGCTGGACGAGGAACGTGGTGTGGAAGCCGACGAACAGTGTCCAGAAGTGGATCTTTCCCAGTCGCTCGTCGAGCATCTTGCCGGTGAATTTCGGCCACCAGAAGTAGAAGCCCGCGTAGGTGGCGAAGACGACCGTTCCGAAGACGACGTAGTGGAAGTGGCCGACGACGAAGTAGGTGTCGGTGACGTGGAAGTCCATCGGCGGGGAGGCGAGGATGACGCCGGTCAGCCCGCCGAACAGAAAGCTCACCAGGAATCCCACCGACCACAGCATCGGCGTCTCGAAGGACACCGAGCCGTGCCACATGGTGCCGATCCAGTTGAAGAACTTCACCCCGGTCGGCGCCGCGATCAGGAACGACATGAGGGAGAAGAACGGCAGCAGCACCGCCCCCGTCGCGAACATGTGGTGTGCCCAGACCATCACCGACAGGGCCGTGATGGCCATCGTCGCCCCGATCAGCATCACGTAGCCGAAGATCGGCTTGCGGGAGAAGACCGGGATGATCTCCGTGATGATGCCGAAGAACGGCAGCGCGATGATGTAGACCTCGGGATGGCCGAAGAACCAGAACAGGTGCTGCCACAGCAGCGCACCGCCCCACTGCGCCTCGAACACCACCGACCCGAACTGCCGGTCCGCCTCCAGCACCAGCAGCGCCGCCGCCAGCACGGGAAACGCCATCAGCACCAGGACCGAGGTGAAGAGGATGTTCCAGGTGAACACCGGCATCCGGAACATCGTCATCCCGGGCGCCCGCAGCACGATGATCGTGGTGATGAAGTTGACGGCACCGAGGATGGTGCCGAAGCCGGTCAGCGCCAGCCCCATGATCCACATATCGGCGCCGACGCCGGGGGAGCGGACCATCGAGTTCAGCGGGGCGTAGGCCGTCCACCCGAAGGCCGGGCCGCCGAACGGGGTGAGGAAACTGCCCAGCACGATCAGGCCGCCGAAGAGGAAGAGCCAGTACGAGAACATGTTCAGCCGTGGGAAGGCCACATCGGGCGAGCCGATCTGCAACGGCATGATCTCGTTGGCGAAACCGGCGAATGCGGGGGTGGCGAAGAGCAGCAGCATGATCGTGCCGTGCATGGTCACCGCCTGGTTGAACTGCTCCGCGTCGATGATCTGCAGCCCCGGCCGGGCCAGTTCGGCGCGCATCACCAGCGCCAGCAGACCTCCCACCAGGAAGAAGCCGAACGCGGTGATCAGATAGAGGTGCCCGATCTTCTTGTGGTCGGTGGTCGTCAGCCAGTCGACCAGCACCGACCCGCGGCGCCGCGCCCCGGGGGGCCGCAGGTCCGCCCGGCCGGTGTCGGTAACCATCCGCTGCGCCCCGTTCGTCGAAGGTGTACTGGGCCCGGCACATGATGCTCGCGCGGGGCGCGCAGAGCGAGGTGGCGCTCCGGTCCGTTCCGGTGGGATCAGGCGGCCCGGTGGACGGCCCGGTGGCCGCTCCGGCGTACGGCAGGCGGAAGGGGCCGGAGCGGGCGCGGAGGCGGCAAGCGGGGCGATGTGCGGGAAATGTGTGCGGAGTGTGTCTCGTTGGACAATTTCCCGGCGGCCGATAAAGAACGTCAGGCACGGGTAATCCGAAACTCACCGGGGATTATTTTCGGACGGCTCGCCGCGATGCGCGGAGTTACCCATCCCGTTTCGCATTTGATCAAGGCGGAATTCCGGCCGCTTAATTTTCCACCCGGTTGCGCCGTCACGCGGCGCGTAAGGGTGACGGAGTTCCGGCGAACGCACCAGCGTTCGCTGTGACACAAGTGTGACGAAGGCCGGACCGGGAGGTCACCGAGGTGTGCGGGGGCCGGGCTTCCGCGGGCCGGCCCGGACGCCTACGGTGGCTGTCATGGCTGACGTACCGAACCTTCCGGACAACCCTCAGGACGACATCGAGGCGTATGTCGGCCTTGCCCAGCAGGACGCCGAAGAGCAGGCCAGAGGGCGCGGCTGGACCACAGTCCGCTCGCTGCCGCCGGGCGCGATCATCACCATGGAGTACCTGGCCGGCCGCCTCAATTTCGAGGTCAAGGACGGCACGGTGCACCGCACCTGGCAGGGCTGAGCGCCGTACGCACGACGAGGCCCCGGCCGCTCCGTGGGGAGCGGCCGGGGCCTCGGTGCGGGGCGGGGGTGTGCGTACCGGCCCCGCCGCCTGCGCCGTGTCAGCCGTTCGCGTTGCGGCCGCGCCCGGAGATCGGGCTGAGCGGCGTGGTGCGCGAACGGTCCGCGTGCGGCGGTCGCCGGCTGCCCGCCGGGGTGACCGGGGCGCGCTCCGAACGGATGGTGTACGGGCGCGAGGAGTGGTGCGGCCAGGTGTCCGGGTTGTGGGCGGCGGACCGGCCGCCCGTGCCGGCGGAGATCGTCTCGCGGACCAGCACCTCGCCGTCGGGGGCGATGCGCTGCCGGGACACCTCGGGAGCCATCGAGCCGACCGGCAGCGGGCCGCGCAGCGAATCGGGGCGCAGCCGCAGCCACAGCCGCAGCAGGATGCCCATGAGGCGGTCCTCGAACCAGGTGATGCCGGGCTCCAGCCAGGGCATCGCCAGCAGCACCAGCAGCCCCGCGGCCCAGCCGAGCAGCACATCGCTGACCCAGTGGGTGCCGAGGTAGACGGTGGTCATGCCGACGCCCAGCGCGCCCAGCGCGGCGATCACCGACAGCGTGCGGCGGCGCAGCGAGGTGGTCGCCAGGTAGGCCAGCACACCCCAGGTGACCACGGCGTTCGCGGTGTGACCCGAGGGGAATATGTCGCCCCCGAGCCCCATCTCGTTGGCGCCCACCACGGTCGCGTAGTGCGGGCCGAGCCGCCCCATGCCGAGCTTGGCGGCGCCCACGGTGATGTTCAGCAGCAGCAGCGAGGCGCCGAGCACCAGCAGCGGGTGGAGGTTGCGCTGGCGCCAGCAGCGCCAGCCCAGCCATGCCGCCACCGCCACCGCGGTCGGTCCGCGCTGCCCCAGTACAACGAAGTAGTCGAGGAAGGCATGGATCTCAGGCCACTGCTTGTACGGCCTGAAGAACATGACTTGCCAGTCGAACGTGACCAGCCATGTAGTAGCCAGCACCCCGGCCACGATCGCGAGGTACACCGCCAGCGTTCCCCAGAACAGCCACAGGCGGGTCCGGGTCATGCGGGGCGGTCGGACGCGATCGGTCGGGCGCTGCTCCTCCATCTGGTCGAGCTTGTCATCGGTACGCACTCAATCGACGTTACCGCGTGTGATGTAGGTGCTTGGTCAAACTGTGCGCTTTGTAATGACGATGTGATGTGGAATGTGTCTCAATCGGGGCTTCGGAGCTGGGATTTGGCGGGGAATTCCTGGCGATTCTCAATCGCTTCCCGGGGCCCGCGTGTCGTCACCATGAGCGCCTTATCTGCTTTTCTCCCGGCAGGGTTTATCCGTCCGCCGCCCGGTGGCGCGCGTCGCTCCCCCGGAGGAGTGTCACGCAAAGCGTTTGTTCGATCACGCAGGGTCGTGGCTCGTCACGGTGGGCCCGAACCGTTCAGCCAGAACGCCCCGTACACCGCGGAGCCGGCCGCCACCAGGCCGACGACCAGCCAGGACCGGACCGGGTTCCGGCGCGCGAGCCCGGCCGCCAGCGGCAGCAGCAGCGGATAGGCCGGCAGCATCAGCCGCGGCTTGGACCCGAAGTAGCCCTTGGCGGTCAGCGCGAGCAGCAGCACCGTGCCGCCGTAGACCGCCAGCGGCAGCGGCTGGCCCTGCCGTACGCCGCGCAGATACAGCCAGATCAGCAGCCCGACGCCGAGGAGCAGTCCGAGGCCGGCCGCGAACGAGGGGCCCGACAGCAGCTCCCCGAGGAAGGCACCGAAGGCGATCCCCCCGTCGAAGCCGTTGCCCCAGCCCGCCTGGACGTCCAGATATCCGGTCAACGAGCCCTGCCGCGCCGCCACCCACAGGAAGTACCCGCACCAGCCGAGCGGGGCGAGCAGCACGCCGGGCAGCAGGCCCGGCTGCGCGCGCAGCGCCGCGCGCCCCCGGACGCCGCCGGTCCGCTGCCGCCCCAGCGTCACCGCCGCGGTGACCCACACCGCCGCGACCACCGCCGCACCCACCGGCCGGGTCAGCCCGGCCAGCGAGGCCAGCACCCCCGCCCACACCCAGCGCCCGGTCAGCACGGCATACAGGGCCCAGGCCGCGAGCGCGGTGAACAGCGACTCCGAGTACGCCATCGACTGCACGATCCCGACCGGCACCGCGGCCCACAGCGCCGCCAGGGCGACCCCGGCCCGGTGCCCGTGCAGCCGCTCGCCGGTCGCGTACAGCGCACAGGCGGCAGCCAGCGACGCCAGCCAGGACACCACCAGCCCGGCATCGGCGGGCGACAGCGGCACCACGGCCGGCAGACCCCGCTCCAAAGACGGCAGCAGCGGGAAGAACGCCAGGTCGGAGTGGACAGCGCCGTGCGGCAGCTGAACCGTGTAGCCATAGCCCTGCTCGGCGACCCGGGTGTACCAGAGCGCATCCCAGCGGCCGGCCAGCAGCGTGTGCCAGTCCTTGCCGTTGACCGTGGACCAGGCCCCGAGGACGACGAGACCCAGCAGCCGGATCGCCGCGAAGGCCGCCAGCGCGGGTGCGGCCCGGCGCAGCGCGGCCCGTGCGGCGGGCACGTCGCACAGGGGCCGGCCGGGAACGGCCGCGGAGGCAAGATCGTTCATCCGGAAGATTATCCAGGTGGCCGAAGAACGATTGCCGACGGCGGGGTGGGGAACGCACGGCGCTGCGATGTGCGTCTCTTCGTGAGGTGAGCCACGCGGCACTCACCGGGACTCGCGTAGTCTGACGTCTCTACTCGCTTGTGCCGCCGGTTCCACCGGGGCGTTTTCGCGCCCTGATCCGTGGCCGCGAGAGCATGACTGGAGGTGCTGCATGTCCGGGACGACCGCGTCCGGCAGTGGACGGACGGCTGGTGTTCCCCGGCTCACAGGCGGCGGCGCGAACCGCTGGACCGTGCTGATCGTGCTCTGCGTCAGTTTGCTGTTCGTCGCCCTGGACACCACGATCCTGTACGTCGCCGTGCCCTCCGTCACCGAGGACCTGCGGCCGGGCCCGGTGGAACTCCTCTGGATCGTCGACGTCTACCCGCTGATCGCGGCCTCGCTGCTGATCCTGTTCGGCACCCTCGGCGACCGGGTCGGCCGCCGCCGCATCCTTCTTCTCGGCTACGGCCTCTTCGGCCTGGCCTCGGCCGCCGCCGCGCTCGCGCCCAACCCGCAGATCCTGATGGTGGCCCGCGCCCTGCTCGGCATCGGCGGCGCCATGATCATGCCGGCCACGCTGTCGATCCTGCGACAGGTCTTCCCCGACCGGCGCGAGCGCGCGGTCGCCATCGGCGTGTGGAGCGCGGTGGCCGCGGTCGGTGCCGCGGTCGGTCCGGTCCTCGGCGGCTTCCTCGTCGAGAACTTCTGGTGGGGCTCGGTCTTCCTCATCAACATCCCGATGATGGCCGCGATGCTGCTGATAGGCCGGTGGCTGCTGCCCGAGTCGCGCGGGGAGCGCAACGGCCCCTGGGACGTGATCGGCGCGGTCGTCGCGGCGCTCGGTGTGCTGGGCATCGTCCTCGGCGTCAAGCGGATCGGCAGCGGCGCGGCCGTGCTGGGCCCGACCACGCTCCTGCCCATCGTCCTCGGCATGCTGTTGCTGGTCCTGTTCGTACGCCGCCAGCGCCGGCGCACGCACCCGCTGATCGATATGCGGCTGTTCGCCAGGCCCGCCTTCGGCACCTCCGTCGGCTGCATCGTGCTGGCCATGCTCGCCCTGGTGGGCCTGCAGCTGATCGCCGTCCAGTACCTCCAGCTCGTACTCGGACTGAGCCCGCTGCAGACCGGTCTGCGGATGCTGCCGCTGGTCTTCGCCGCGATGGCCGCCGGCCTGACCGGCTCGAAGATGCTGCAGGCCCTCGGCCCGCGCGCGATGGTGTCCCTCGGCTTCGTGCTGACCGCCGTCGCGGTGCTCTGTCTGACCGCGATGAGCAGCCAGGACCGCCCCTGGCTGCTGTCCGCGGGCTTCGTCCTGCTCGGCTTCGGCTTCCAGTCCACGCTGTTCGGGGCGTACGAGTCGATGCTCAGCGAGGCGCCCGCCGAACAGTCGGGCGGGGCCGCCGCGATCGGGGAGACCTCCTACCAACTCGGCGCGGGGATCGGCGTCGCCCTGCTCGGCAGCGTCATGAACGCCGCCTACGCCCCGGGCCTGGCACATGTGGACGGCGTTCCCGAGCGGGCCTCCGCCTCGGCCGCGCACTCCCTCGGCGAGGCCTACAAGGTGGCCGCCGGACTGGGCGAGGGCGCCAAGGTGACGCTGCGTGAGGCCGCCCGGGAGTCCTTCGTCCACGGGCTGCACGTCACCCTCGTCGCCAGCGCCGTGCTGCTGCTGGTCGGTGCGGGGATCGCGCTGCGGCTGCCGCGCCGGGCGGCGGAGTCCACGGAGCGGGCGGAAGCGGACGGGGAGCCTGCGCCGGGCGGCGGCACGGCCGGTGCCGGCCGCGGCAGCGGCGAGCCCGCCCCGGCGAGTTCCGGCCGCTGACCGGCGCTTCTCCCTGCGGGAGTCGCTGCCCCGCAAGGCGCGTGCCTGCCCCGACCGGTGCCTGCCCGCCCCGCCGCGCGGCGGTGACCCTTGCCGCGCGGCACCGTGGGCCGTACCGTCGGAAGCGAATAACTACCGCTGCTAGTTTTTCGCGAGCGCTGAACCCGCCGGAGGCCCCGCCATGCCCGCAAAGCCGTCCGCCACGTCCCCGGTGTCCGCAGCCCCGGTGGTCCCGCCGTTCGACCCCGGTGACCCGCTGGGCCTCGACGACCTGCTGACCGACGAGGACCGTGCCGTCCGGGACACCGTCCGCGGGTGGGCTGCCGACCGCGTCCTGCCGCACATCGCCGACTGGTACGAGCGCGGCGAGCTGCCCGGCATCCGTGAACTCGCCCGCGAACTCGGCTCCCTGGGCGCCCTCGGAATGTCCCTCACCGGCTACGGCTGTACGGGCGCCTCCGCCGTCCAGTACGGCCTGGCCTGCCTGGAGCTGGAGGCCGCCGACTCCGGAATCCGCTCCCTGGTCTCCGTCCAGGGCTCGCTCGCCATGTACGCGATCTGGCGCTTCGGCTCCGAGGAGCAGAAGCAGCAGTGGCTGCCCCGGATGGCGGCCGGCGAGATCATCGGCTGCTTCGGCCTGACCGAACCGGACATCGGCTCCGACCCCGCCGCGATGCGGACGCACGCCAAGCGCGAGGGCGGGAGCGGCGGCGACTGGGTGCTCAACGGGCGCAAAATGTGGATCACCAATGGCTCGGTGGCCGGCGTCGCGGTGGTCTGGGCCCGTACCGACGACGGCATCCGCGGCTTCCTGGTCCCCACCGGCACTCCCGGGTTCGCCGCCTCCGAGATCAAGCACAAGTGGTCCCTGCGGGCCTCGGTGACCAGCGAACTCGTCCTGGACGACGTACGGCTGCCGGCCGACGCGGTGCTTCCGGAGGTCACCGGGCTGCGCGGCCCGCTCGGCTGCCTCAGCCACGCCCGCTACGGCATCATCTGGGGCTCCATGGGGGCCGCCCGCACCAGCTTCGAGACGGCGCTGGACTACGCGACGACGCGGGAGCAGTTCGGCAAGCCCATCGGCGGCTTCCAGCTCACCCAGGCCAAGCTCGCCGACATGGCCGTCGAACTGCACAAGGGGATTTTGCTGGCCCACCATCTGGGGCTGCGGATGGACGCGGGGCGGCTGCGTCCCGAGCAGATCAGCTTCGGGAAGCTGAACAACGTACGGGAGGCGATCGAGATCTGCCGTACGGCCCGGACGATCCTCGGGGCCAACGGGATCTCGCTGGAGTACCCCGTCATGCGGCATGCGACCAACCTGGAATCGGTGCTCACCTACGAGGGCACCGTCGAGATGCACCAGTTGGTGCTCGGCAAGGCGCTCACCGGTCTGGACGCCTTCCGGTGAGCGGTCCCGCCCGCTCAGGCCGGTCGCTGTGTGATCCGGGGGCCGGCACACCGGCGGCTGCCGCCGCGAGTCCCCGGACCCCCGGCGAAAAGCACGCGGGTCGCGCTCAACTCTGGTTGAAGAAACCGCCGTTGCGGTGGGCGCGGGCCTCACCGCTGACGACCTGGTAATCGGCGGGGGTCAGCAGGAACACCCGGGTGGCGACCCGCTCGATCGAACCCCGCAGACCGAACGTCAGACCGGCCGCGAAGTCCACCACCCGCTTGGCGTCGGAGGGCTCCATGGCCGTCAGGTTGACGATCACCGGGACCCCGTCCCGGAAGAGTTCGCCGATGCCGCGGGCGTCCCGGAAGCTCTCCGGGGTGACCGTGGCGATGCGGGTGCCCTGGTCCTGGGCGGTATCGTCGGCCACCCGGACCCGGGGGTCGGTGACCCAGGGGCCCTCGCCCGAGTCGCCGGCATCGGGTCCCTCGGCGTAGTCGTCGTCGTAGTAGCGCTCGTCATCACTGTCGTCGACGAGGCCAAGCCAGGCGCTCGCCTTGCGCACCGATCCCATTGACGCCTCCTCTCACCCGCGGTGTCTGTGTGTGTACCCCTATCGTCGTCCATCAGGCCGACAGTGTGCCAAGTGGATAGCCGCCGCACGGGGGGTTCGTGACACATCTGGTGCAAAGAGGGTGGCGTGTCATCACCTTTCGCGCCCCGTAAGGAAACTGACAGTATGAAGAGCCTCACGGTCGGTACCTGACCCTCCCCGGGCGGGAAACGGTCAGCGGCAGGCGGACCGGACCGGCGGGTAGGTTCATACGCGGGACCAGCGCACATGTCCCGTCGTCCGACGGCCCTGGGTCAGCGGATCTCCGGCGGGTTGATCCGCGATGCGGTCAGGGCCCAGGGCCCGGTGCCCCACTTCTTGAGGATCCGGCCGCAGGTGCCGTCCTTCTGCGGCCGGCCCACCGCGGCCTGCGCGGCGGGCGCCGGCGAGGTGCCCTTCCTGAACGCGAAGCCGACGTCCAGCCGCTTGAACTCATGGAGGAACCGCGGGTCCGGCTGTCGATGTCCTGGCCTGCCAGGGCCTTGCCGTCGGCCCGACAGGTCGCGCCGGGCGGGGTGCCGACACCGGCGGCGACGGAGAGGCTGCCCCGTGCGCGGACGTCGGCGGGGTAGTCGGGCCGTATCGACGGCCTCTTCGGCCCGAGCCCGACCGCGGACCACCCTGCCCGTCGCTCCGCCGGGCCGGCGGGCGGAACCGCGTCGTCCGCTGATCCGTCGCACCTCCGACCGAGGGGGTCAGCGCCGCCCCGGCAGCCGTCAACGAGGCTGCCGGGGCGGAGTGTTGCGGCGGTGCGGCCATGAAGCACGTGTATCCGGCACAAGACAAGCGTGTGGACCTCTTGCGCTGCGGGGGTGGCGCGCCCGAAACTCCGCTCAGCGCTTGTCAGGGGCACGCTGAAAATGAACGTGCGGATTCTCGGGTGCCCTTCGGCTGCGCCTCACGGGCTGCCCACCGGCGGCCCCCCGATCCCCCTCGGAGGAATCAGTGAGGAACGAGCGCACCACCCCCCGCAGCGGCGTAGCGAGACGCACCCGGCTGATCGCCGTGGCGTCCGGACTGGTGGCCGTCGGTGCCATCGCCATCCCCACCGCCAACGCGCAAATCCCCGCCCCTACAAGGACGTTCAGCGCCACCCAGCTCACCGCCGTCGGCCAGGCGATCCGCGGCGCGGATGTCGCGGGCACCGCCTGGCGGGTCGACAGCAAGAGCCACACCCTGGTCGTCACCGCCGACCGCACGGTCTCCCAGGCGGAGATCGCCAGGATCGAGCGGGCCGCCGGCAGCAACGCCGATGCGGTCCGCATCGACCGGATCGCGGGCACCTTCCGCAAGTTCATCTCCGGCGGCGACGCCATCTACGCCCCCAGCTGGCGCTGCTCGCTGGGCTTCAACGTCCGCAGCGGCAGCACCTACTACGCCCTGACCGCCGGTCACTGCACCGACGGCAACCCGCCGTGGACCACCGGCTCCGGTGCGAGCATCGGCCCGACCGCGGGCAGCAGCTTCCCCGGCAACGACTACGGCATCATCAAGTACACCGGTTCGGTCTCCCACGAGGGCACGGTCGGCAGTCAGGACATCACCAGCGCCGGCACCCCCTCCGTCGGCCAGTCGGTCACCCGACGGGGCTCCACCACCGGCATCCACAGCGGCAAGGTGACCGCGCTGAACGCCACCGTCAACTACGGCGGCGGCGACATCGTCTCCGGACTGATCCAGACCACCGTCTGCGCCGAGCCCGGCGACAGCGGCGGCCCGCTCTACTCCGGGACCAAGGCGCTCGGCCTCACCTCCGGCGGCAGCGGCGACTGCACGTCCGGCGGCACCACGTTCTTCCAGCCGGTCACCGAGGCGCTGAGCGCCTACGGGGTGAGCGTCTACTGACGCCGGCCGGCTGACCTCCGTACGGCCCGGCCCGCGCGCACCGGGTCCGTACGGCGGGGCAGCAACCGTACCGATCGCCGGGTCCGGTTCCAGCGGCACACCGGACCCTTCTCCGGCAGCCCAAGGGCCCCCGTCCACCGGTGGACGGGGGCCCGGCCGCGCCCGGTAGCGCCTGGCATGGGCTTCCTCGCCCGCCCTCCCTGGCCGGGCATACCATAGTAAAAAGCGCGATTCGGACGGCGCGCGGCACATGTCAGGGAGCCGTGATGGTCGAAGAACTGGTGACGGCCGGGGTGGCGCTGGCCTCCGTGGGGGCCGTCTATCTCGTGGCCGCGGCGCGGGTGGTCAAGCAGTATGAGCGGGGTGTGGTGCTCCGGCTGGGCCGGCTGGCCTCCCAGGTGCGCGGGCCGGGGTTCACCATGATCGTTCCGGGCATCGACCGGATGCGCAAGGTCAACATGCAGATCGTCACGATGCCGGTGCCCGCCCAGGAGGGCATCACCCGGGACAACGTGACCGTCCGGGTCGACGCGGTCGTCTATTTCAAGGTCGTGGACGCCGCGGACGCGGTCATCCGGGTCGAGGACTACCGTTTCGCGGTCTCGCAGATGGCCCAGACCTCACTGCGGTCGATCATCGGCAAGAGCGAACTGGACGACCTGCTGTCCAACCGGGAAAAGCTCAATCAGGGCCTGGAGCTGATGATGGACAGCCCGGCCATCGGCTGGGGGGTGACCGTCGACCGGGTCGAGATCAAGGACGTCTCGCTGCCGGAGACGATGAAGCGGTCGATGGCCCGCCAGGCGGAGGCGACCCGGGACCGGCGGGCCCGGGTGATCAACGCCGATGCCGAGCTGCAGGCGTCCAAGAAGCTGGCCGAGGCGGCCCAGGCGATGTCCGACCAGCCCGCGGCGCTGCAACTGCGGCTGCTGCAGACCGTGGTGGCGGTCGCCGCCGAGAAGAATTCCACCCTTGTCCTGCCTTTCCCGGTCGAACTGCTGCGGTTCCTGGAGCGCTCCGGGCTGCAGGCCCAGGCGCAGACCGTGGCGGCCGAGGCGGAGCGGGCCGCCGGGCGGCGCCCGGATGGTCCGGCGCGGTCCGGGACCTCGGGTGCGGCCGTCGAGGGCGGCGAGGAGGGCGGCGAGGAGGGCGCGCCACCCCCGGAGCTGGAGGACCTTCCGGACGCCGAGGAACTGCCGTAGCGGTGGAGGGGGAACTGCGTTCCTGATGTCCGTCTCATCGCCGTATATGCCTGCTTATGTAGTCGCTTACGGCGTTCTCTGCTGTACGGGGGCCGGTTCCCGGCCGCCGTTTTCCGGCCAGCTATAGTCCTCACACGTTGCCGTCCGCCGGGTGCCCGGTGTGCCTGCTGATGTCCGCACTCGGCGTCGAGGTATGCGGACACCGGCGTGACCCTCGTGTGGCGAAATCGTGAACTCCCGTATGTGAGACCGGAACCCGGTCTTGTGCGCGAGTGAGGCGGATGGCGATACTCGGCTCCGCACGTGGGCATGGGCGCGCCTCCCGGGATCCGCTCCCCGGGCCGTCCCTGCCCTGACTCCTCACTCTCCGGGCTCGGACAACTCCCCACGGTTTCCGGGCTCTTCCCCCCACGGAGGCTCTGACTTGAAGCACCGTCGCATACCCAACCGGCGTGTCATCGTCGCAGGTGCCGGAGCCCTTGCGCTCGCCGCCACCGCCACTGTCACCCTCGCCAACGCCAACGCGTCCACGGCCCCCGCGCGCACCCCCGCGCTCGCCAAGCTGACCTCCACCGCGGCGTCGGCCCTCGCCTCCCACCTCAAGACGGACACGGCCGGTTCCTTCTACGACGCCAAGGCCAAGAAGCTGGTCGTCAATGTGGTGAACAAGGCCCAGGCCCGGGCCGTGCGGGCGAAGGGGGCGGAAGCCAGACTCGTCAAGCACACCTTCGCCCAGCTCGACTCGGCCCGGCGGACGCTGAAGTCGAAGGCGACCATCCCCGGCACGTCCTGGGGCATCGACCCGCAGAGCAACAAGGTCGTGGTCACCGCCGACCGCACGGTCAAGGGCACCAAGCTGGACCGGCTCACCAAGGTCGCCAAGGCCCTCGGTGACAAGGTCGAGGTGCGCCACAGCAAGGGCGAGTTCACCCCCTTCATCGGTGGCGGCGACGCGATCTGGGGGAGCGGGGCCCGCTGCTCGCTCGGCTTCAACGTCGTCAAGGACGGCAAGCCGTACTTCCTGACGGCCGGCCACTGCGGCAACGAGATCAAGAGCTGGTCCGACAAGCAGGGCGGCTCGGCGATCGCGACCACCGAGGACTCCAAGTTCCCGGGCGACGACTTCTCCCTCGCCAAGTACACAGGTGACACCCCGCACCCCAGCGAGGTCGACCTCTACAACGGCAGCACGCAGAAGATCACCAAGGCCGCGGAGGCCACCGTCGGCGAGAAGGTGCAGCGCAGCGGCAGCACCACCCAGGTCCACGACGGCACCGTCAAGGCGCTGAACGCCAGCGTCAACTACCAGGAGGGCACGGTCGAGGGCCTGATCCAGACCGATGTCTGCGCCGAGCCCGGTGACAGCGGTGGCGCGCTCTTCGACGGCGATGCCGCGATCGGCCTCACCTCCGGCGGCAGCGGCGACTGCTCCAAGGGTGGCGAAACCTTCTTCCAGCCGGTCCCGGAGGCCCTCAAGGCCTACGGCGCCCAGATCGGCTGACCTCCGCGCGGCAGCGCACCCTCCCGGCGCACGGCACCGCTCCTGGCGCACGGCACCGGCTCCCGGATGCTTCGGCTTCCGGGGGCGGGCGCCGGCCCCCGGTGCCCGCCGCACACGACGATCCCCGGGCACCACCCTCCGGTGCCCGGGGATCTGAAGCAGCTCAGCCGAGCTCAGATCGGATCGGCTCAGAACGCGAAGACCACGTCGCTGTCGTTGCGCATCGCGCAGGGGTTGGCGAAGGTGTGGCTGTACGAGACCCGCTTGCCCTGCCACACGCCGTCCGCGGTGACCACGAAGGGGTTCCACTCCTTGGTGCACAGGCGCTCCGAGGAGGCGCCGGTTATCGCGTTGAAGTCACCGGCCACCGCCCGCAGCTGGGTGCAGGCGGCCTTCGGGTCGGGGTGGCTGCCCCTGGCCCCGGGCATACAGCTGAGCGTCACGGCGCGCTGCACCGTGGCGGTCGCACGGCTTTCGCCCTGGCCCACCGTCAGCACCAGTTCCGTCGGGGCGTACAGACCACCGGTCCGCGACGGCTGCGCCGGTGCGGCGGCCTGTGCGGTGGTGGCCAGCGTGCCCAGGACCAGTGCCGCGCCGAGCGCGACCGCCCCAGTGATGTACCGCATGACGAACACTCCCTTGCTCGAAGGTGCAGATACCGGACGGGAGTCTGGCCCAACCGCATCCCGAAAGCATCTTGAGTGGGCATAAGGCGATCGCTTTTAGTCATTAGGTGAAAGCTGAGAGTAATGGCGCGAACGTAACCGGAGGTGGTGCGGGTCGCGCGAAGGAAAGGCGGGCTCGGCCAGTGCGGATGCGGTGCCGGTCATGCCCCTGGCAAAGGTCACCCATACCCGGAAGGAAGGGATCCGGCCGCCGACCGGCCGTTCGGGCGGGTTTCGATCTCCGGCGATTGGCCGAAGAGGGGGGCCTGAGGCGCCCTCCGGGTCGCCCGGAGTGCCCACTGAGGTAAGAACCGGCCATCGCCGGCTCGGCTTACCCGGCCGGCGGCCGGTGTTCCCGGTCGTGCGCCCCGTCGAGCTGCGGCAGCCCGGCCGTCAGCGCCCGCAGGCACCGCACCACCAGCTTGCCGGGCCCCCGCGGGCCGTCCGGCGCCCCGTCCCCCGCCGCCCACTCCTCCACCGCGACCCGCATCGCGGTATTCGCGGCGGCCGCGGCCAGCCGCACCTCCAGCCCTCCCGCGCCGGTCAGCCGCGCCAGGAGCGGCACCAGTGCCTCCTCGGCGTCGTGGTGGACCCGGTGCCAGACCGCACGCAGCGCGGGATCGTCCGGCATCGCCCGCAGCAGCCCGCGGGTCCAGCGCAGCGCCTCCGCGGCCGGTTCGTCGGCGGGGGTCAGCGACCGGCGGGCCGACCGCTCCAGCACCTCGCGTACGGGAGGTGCGCCCGGCCCGGCCGGTGCGGCGGCCAACTCGTCGGTCCACTGCCGCACCCCGTCGGCGAGCAGCGGCCTCACCGCCTCCTCCTTGGTGCGGAAGTAGCGGTAGAAGGTGCGCAGCGCGACTCCCGAGGCGCGTGCGATGTCGTCGGCGGTGACGGCGGTGCCGCGCTCGGCGAAGAGCGCCGCCGCGGTACGGGCGATCTCCAGCTGGGTCTCGGCCTTGCGTCGTTCGGTGAGCGAGGTGCGGGGGAGCGGGGCCGGGCGGGGCGGGGTCGGCATGGCGTCAGCCTACGGAACTTCGCGCCGTAGTGGCACGTAACGCGTGATTGGCACGATGTGCCAGTCAGACGTACTGTGCCAATGCGCCGACGTGCCGACGCACCAGCACACCAGCGCGCGAGCGAGCCAACGCGCCAGCGCATCACCGCGCCAACGCACATCGAGAACGGAACCGGACCATGAACCGCTTTGACGGCCGCCGCACCCTGATCACCGGAGCCGGCTCGGGCATCGGCCGGGCCACCGTCCACCGGATCCTCGCCGAGGGCGGCCGGGTGGTGGCGGCGGACATCGACGCGGCGGGTCTGCGGGCCACCGCCGACCGTGCGGCCGCGGACGGCGTCGCCGGCCGGCTGGAGACCACGGTGCTGGACATCGCCGACGAGGCGGCGGTCCGCGCCGCCGTCCCCGCCGCGGCGGCCGGCCTCGGTGGCCTGGACGTCCTGGTCAACGCGGCCGGCATCCTGCGTGCCTCGCACACCCACGAGACCACCCTGGCCGACTTCCAGCAGGTCATCTCGATCAACCTGACCGGCACGTTCCTGATGATCCGCGAATCGCTGCCCGCGCTCCTGGAAGGCCGCGCGCCGGTCGTGGTCAACTTCAGCTCCACCTCCGCCGCGTTCGCGCACCCGTACATGTCGGCGTACGCGGCGAGCAAGGGCGGCATCCAGTCCATGACGCACGCCATCGCCGCCGAGTACGGCAAGCAGGGGCTGCGCGCGGTCTGCGTGGCGCCCGGTTCCATCGCCAGCGGCATGACCAGCGGCGGCGTCCCGGGCCTGCCCGAGGACGCCGATACGAGCCTGTTCGACAAGCTCACCCCGGCCCTCGGCGAGGGATTCGCCAGCCCGGACACGGTCGCGGGCGTCATCGCGATGCTCGCCTCACAGGACGGCGCGTTCATCACCGGCACGGAGATCCGGATCGACGGCGGCACGCATATGTGAGCGCTGGGGCGGCGGGCGGGCCGGCGTCACCGTACGGAAGGTGTGATCACGCGAGGGGCACCGTGCTCTTCGGCGTGACGAGCACGGTGCTCTTCGGCGTGACGGGCACTGTGCTCTTCGGTCCAGTGGATGCCGCCCGGGCTAGCCGGCCCTCTTGGCCTGGACGTCTTCGGCCGTCAGGGCCTTACCGCCGATGGCCCATGCGCCGCTGGGCGTTTCGGTGACCACGACATGTGTCACCGGTCGCAGTGCCTCGCCTTCGATGGCGATCAACGCCTCGGAGACATCTTCGACCATCTTCTGCTTCTCTTCGGGGGTGAAGACCCCTGCGATCACCTTGATGTCGATGAAGGGCATCGGATACCTCCCACGTGAGGGTGAGATCCGGCCGTCATGCCGCTGATTTCCGCGGAGCCGTGACGCTGATGACGTCAACGCCTGCTTGTGCAGGCATGTTTCTACCAGTGTCGCAGATCGACTCCGGTGACGTGCGGGAGCGCGGGCCCCTGCGTCCCGCCGGGCGTCACGCCTGCCCCGTTTCGAACCGGCTCACCTTTCCGTCCTCCACCGTGAAGTGCAGGCGGGTGCGCATTGCGCCCCAGGTGTCGTTGCGGTGGTCCGCCACGAGGGAGCGGGTGGGGCTGATCGGTGGAGGGCGGAGGCGGCCCCCGGGGTGCGTGTTCGTACGAATGTTCGATGGGCGGGTTATGGTGGAGGGGAGGAGCGAGGGACACGAGAGATGCAAGGTCAGCCGGGGGCGGGTGAGGTGCAGGAGGTGCGGATGTCCGGGTTCACGCATCTGCACACCGCTTCGGGGTTCTCCCTGCGCTATGGCGCCTCCCATCCGGAGCGGCTGGCCGAGCGTGCCGCCGAACGCGGGATGGATGCCCTCGCGCTGACCGACCGGGACGGGCTCTCCGGGGCCGTACGGTTCGCCAAGGCCGCCGCCGAGGCCGGAATCCGTCCGCTGTTCGGGGCCGAACTCGCCGTGGCGGAGTACGAGGCGGGCCCCGTCGGCACCGCTACCGCGCGGCGGCGCGCCCCGGTGCGCGGCGGCGCCTTCCTCGACGAGTCCGCCGCCCGCGCCGTCTTCCTGGCCCGTGACGGAGCGGCCGGCTGGGCCGCCCTGTGCCGGCTGGTCTCCGCCGCCCACGCCGGCCGGGCCGAGCGGCCCGTCCTCCCGTGGAGCGCCCTGGAATCCGCCACGCACGGGCTGACCGTGCTGCTCGGGCCGGACTCCGAGGTCGGCCGGGCGCTGTCCGCCGGCCGCCCGGACCGCGCCGCCCGGCTCCTCGCTCCCTGGCGCGAGCTGTACGGCGAAGCGCTGCGCCTGGAGGTCGTCGACCACGGGCGGCCCGGCAGCGGCCCCGGCTCCCCGCGGCTGGCCGCCCGCACCCTCGGCTTCGCCGTCGACCAGGGCGTCCGCGCCGTGCTGACCAACGCGGTCCGCTATGCCGATCCCGGTCAGGGGCCGGTCGCCGACGTCCTGGACTCCGCCCGCCGCCTGGTGCCGGTGGACCGGCACCGGCCCGAGTCCTGGGACAGCGGCGAGCGCTGGCTCAAGGACGCCGCCACCATGCGCCACACCGCCGAGCGGATCGCCGAGGCGGCCGGATTCCGGCGCGGCCTGGCCCACCGGCTGCTCACCATGACCGAGGAGACCGCCGGTGCGTGCCTGGTCGACCCGCAGGACGACATCGGGCTCGGCCGGGTCCACTTCCCCGAGCCCCGGCTGGTCGGGGCCGGCCACCGCACCGCCGCCCGGGTGCTGCGCTCGCGCTGCGCCGCCGGGATGGTGCTGCGCGGCTACGACCGCGACCGCGGGCGCTGGGCGCGGCTGGACGACGAGCTGCGCACGATCGAACGGCTCGGCTACCCCTCGTACTTCCTGACGGTCGCTCAAGTGGTGGACGACATAAGGGAGATGGGCATCCGGGTCGCGGCCCGCGGGTCCGGCGCCGGGTCCCTGGTCAACCACCTCCTCGGCATCGCCCACGCCGATCCGGTCGAACACGGGCTGCTGATGGAGCGCTTCTTGTCCGAGCGCCGGGCGGCGCTGCCGGATATCGATATCGACGTCGAGTCCGCCCGCCGGCTGGAGGTCTACCGCGCGATCTTCGACCGCTTCGGCGCGGAGCGGGTGGCGACCGTCTCGATGCCCGAGACCTACCGCGTACGGCACGCCGTACGGGATGTGGGCGCCGCCCTGGGCATGGACCCGGCGCAGGTGGACCGCCTCGCCAAGGCCTTCCCGCACATCCGCGCCCGCGACGCACGGGCGGCGCTGGCCGAGCTGCCGGAGCTGCGCGGGGTGCGGGAGGCCGGCGATGAGCGGCTGTGGCAGCTGGTCGAGGCGCTGGACGCGCTGCCGCGCGGGATCGCCATGCACCCGTGCGGGGTGCTGCTCTCCGACGCCACGCTGCTGGACCGCACGCCCGTCGTGCCCACCAGCACCGAGGTCCCCCACGCCGGGGGCGGGGAAGCGGGGCCGCCCGCCATGTCCCCGCTCGCCATGTCCCAGTTCGACAAGGAGGACGTGGAGGACCTGGGGCTGCTCAAGCTCGATGTGCTGGGCGTACGGATGCAGTCCGCGATGGCGCATGCGGTCGCCGAGATCGGCCGGGCCACCGGGCACCGGATCGACCTCGACGACCCCGCGCAGGTGCCGCCCGGTGACCGGGCGACCTACGACCTGATCCGCTCGACCGAGACGCTCGGCTGCTTCCAGATCGAGTCGCCGGGCCAGCGCGACCTGGTCGGCAGGCTGCAGCCCGCCACCTTCCACGATCTGGTCGTCGACATCTCCCTCTTCCGGCCGGGGCCGGTCGCCGCCGATATGGTGCGGCCCTTCATCGAGGCCCGGCACGGCCGCAGGCCGGTCCGCTACCCGCACCCGGATTTGGAGGAACCGCTGCGCGAGACCTACGGGGTGGTGGTGTTCCACGAGCAGGTCATCGAGCTGCTGCGGATCATGACGGGCTGCGCCCGGGACGAGGCGGACGAGAAGCGGCGCGCCCTGTCGCACCCCGAGCTGCAGGGCCGGCTCCGCGCCTGGTTCGCCCGCTGCGCCGAGCGGCGCGGCTATCCGCCCGACGTGATCGCGCGTACCTGGGAGATCGTCGAGGCCTTCGGCTCGTACGGCTTCTGCAAGGCGCATGCGGTGGCCTTCGCGGTGCCCACCTACCAGTCCGCCTGGCTCAAGGCGCACCACCCCGCGGCCTTTTACGCCGGGCTGCTCACCCATGACCCCGGGATGTACCCGAAGCGGCTGCTGCTCGCGGACGCGCGGCGGCGCGGGGTGCCGGTACTGCCGCTGGACGTGAACCGGTCGGCGGTCGCTCACCGGATCGAACTGGTGTCCGGGTCGGAGGGATCCCGGGACGCGCTCTGGGGACTGCGGCTCGCGTTCTGCGATGTGCACGGTATGAGCGAGGCCGAGGCGCGGCGGATCGCGGCCGGCCAGCCCTACCACTCCCTCCAGGACCTGTGGCAGCGGGCCAGGCCGAGCCGCCCGGTGGCCGAACGCCTCGCCCGGGTCGGCGCGTTGGACGCCTTCGGCGCCAACCGGCGGGATCTGCTGCTGTACCTCGCCGAGCTGCACCGCCACGGACGGCAGACGTCCGGCGGTCAGTTGACGCTGCCGTCCGGGGCCCTGGACGGCGCGGGCGCACAGCGGGCGGCACCGGCCGACCAGGTCGAGCCGGCGGGGCTGCCCGACCTCAGCGATGTCGAACGGCTCAGCGCCGAGCTGGGCGTCCTCGGCATGGACACCTCCCGCCATCTGATGGCCGACCACCGGGATTTCCTCGCCGAGCTGGGCGCGCTGCCGGCCCGGCTGCTGCGCGGCGCCCGGCACGGCGAGACGGTGCTGGTCGCCGGGGCCAAGGCGGCCACCCAGACGCCGCCGATCCGCTCCGGCCGCCGGGTCATCTTCACCACCCTCGACGACAGCACGGGCCTGGTCGACTGCGCCTTCTTCGACGATCCCCCGGGCCCTGGGGGCCCGGGAGGTACCCCCACCCCCCTTGCGGCGTGTGCGCACACCGTCTTCCACTCCTGGCTGCTGCTGGTGCGCGGTACGGTCCAGCGGCGCGGGCCGCGCAGCCTCAGCGTGGTCGGCGCCGCCGCCTGGAACCTCGCCGAACTGGCCGAACTCCGTCGCGAGGGCGGGCTGGAGGCGGTCGCCGCCCGCCTCGCGACGGGACCGGAGAAGCCGGAGGGGCAGGAGGGGCAGGACGAGCCGGCGGCCGGGACGGACGACGGGCGGGGCGGAGCGGATGACGGGGCGGGCAAGGGGCCGGGGGAGGGGCACGGGCCGGGCCGGGAGTCCGTGCCGGCGGACGCCGCCCCGGGCCGCACCATCCGGCTGGAGACCGGCTATGAGCTGCACCCGTGGGCCGATCTCCAGCCCGCGGGCGAACGCGCCGCCACCGGACGCAAGTTGTGGCACTCCAGCCCGGGGAGCGCGGGATGACGCCCGCACCGAGGCCGCCCACCGCACCGCCGGACCCGCCCACCGCACCGACGGAGCCGTCCGGCGCCCCGCGGCAGCCGGGCATGCTCCACATACGCTTCCGGGCCGCCGACGACGCCCCCGTGAGCGCCGGAGAGTTCGAGCAACTGCTGCGGCTCCTGGCGCGGTTCACCCCGGTGATCGAGGCGCTGCCGCCGGACGCCGCGCTGGCGGATGTGCGCGGTGCGCTGCGCTACTTCGGCCGGGATGCGGCAGGCATCGCCGAACTGGTGCGGCTGCGCGCGCTGGCCTGGCACGGCGTACGGTGCACGATCGGGATCGGCGCCAACCCGCTGCTCGCCCGGCTGGCGGCGCAGGCGGCGGCACCCGGGGAGATCCGGGCCGTCCCCGAGGACACCGGGGCCGTCGCCGCCTTCCTCGACCGCCGTCCGGCCTCGGCGCTGCACGGCGTCGGCCCGGCCACCGCCCGCGCCCTGTGCGCGTACGGGCTCGACAGCGTCGGCCGGATCGCCGCCGCACCGCCCGCGACCCTGCAGCGGATCCTCGGCGCGAAGACCGGCCGCCTCGTGTACGAGCGGGCCCGCGGCATCGACCCGACGCCGGTGACGCCCAACGCCGCGGCCCGCTCGATGGGCGCGGAACACCGCTTCGCCCACGACGAACTGGACCCGGCCAGGCGCCGCCGGGCACTGCTCTCGCTCGCCGACGACCTCGGTGCCCGGATGCGCGCGAGCGGGCAGGTGGCCCGTGCGCTCACCCTCACCGTCCGCTACGCCGACCGCTCCACCACGACCCGCACCCGGCGGCTGGACGGGCCGACCGCGCACGGTCCCGCGCTGACCGGGGCGGCCTATGCGCTGCACGCCGCGCTCGGGCTGCAGCGGGCGCGGGTACGGTCCGTGGCGCTGCGCGCGGAGGACCTGTGCCGTGCCGAACTCGCCGCGCGACAGCTGACCTTCGACCCCTCCGACGACAAGGCGCACCGCATCGAGGCGGCCGTCGACCGGGCCAGGGCGCGCTTCGGCACCGGGAGCGTACGCCCCGCGGCAACCCTCGGCCCGCACGGCCGTACGCCCCCGCCCCCGGGCACCAAGCCCCTCGGGCCCGGGGCCGTCCGGCCGTAGGGGCCCGCTCCCCGAGGGGGAGCCGGTGCCTCAGCCGTAGAGCTTCTTCGCGTACTCCGGGCCGTAGTGCCGCTCCAGTTCCTCCAGCGGCACGTCCTGGAGCTCGACGCCCTTGACGATCCGGGCCCGCGAGGGCAGGGCGTCGGGCTGCCAGGTCTCCGGATTCCACAGCTCCGAGCGCAGGAACGCCTTGGAGCAGTGGTAGAAGACCTCCTCGACCTCCACCAGCAGCGCCAGTCGCGGGCGGTTGCCCTTCCTGATCAGCTCGTCGAAGAACGGGGCGTCGCGCAGCAGCCGGGCGCGGCCGTTGATCCGCAGGGTGTCACCGCGCCCGGGGAGGAAGTAGTCCAGCCCGACATGCGGGTTGCCGAGGATGTTCCTCATGCCGTCCAGGCGCTTGTTGCCGGGGCGGTCCGGGATCACCAGGGTGGTGTCGTCCAGGACATGGGTGAAGCCCGCCGGGTCGCCCTTGGGCGAGACATCGCACCGGCCCTGCGCATCCGCGGTGGCGATCACGCAGAACGGTGAGCGGGCCAGCCACCGCCGGTCCAGGTCGTGCAGCCGGTGGCGGGTCTTGTTCGCCGCATGGGAGCTGGGCTCGCCGATCAGCTCGCGCAGTTCCCCCTCCGACGAGACCTCCACCATGCCGGTCAGATCCGCTGTCCCCGCCGTCTCCATCGGTGTCATCGGTGTCCCCTCATGCCCTTCGTGCCGCGGTCACTGGTCAAGGCGCTGTTGGCTGTGATGTCACTGGTCAAGGCATTACTGACTGTACGGGACGGCTCCTGTCCCCGGCGGCCGTCCCGTACGGAACCGGGCACCGGCACACCGCGGCGCGCCGCGTCCCGGACGTCCGGTGAGGGTCGTGTGGGGCTTCCTTCACCGTCACGCCGCTGGCACTCCGTGCTTACCCAGCCGTAACTTACTTGTCAGTCAACTGCGTTGGCCCTTGCGATCCGGATCGCGTGAACGGCTCACCGAGCACTTCGGAGTCCCCTCACCCCGCAAGGAGCATCGTATGAAGCTGCACTGGTCAAGAGCGCTCACCCTCCTCCCCGCCCTCGCGCTGGCCCTCGGTCTCACCGCCGCGCCCGCCGCCGCTGATGCCCACCCGTCGCCCGCCACCACCCCGGCCGGAGACGCTGCGCGCCGCCCCTCTGATGCGGCCGTACGCAGCGGCTGGAACAACTACTCCTGCAAGCCCTCCGCCGACCACCCGCGGCCGGTGGTCCTGGTGCACGGCACCCTGGGCAACGCCATCGACAACTGGCTCGGTCTCGCGCCCTACTTGGTGGCCCGCGGCTACTGTGTCTTCTCCCTGGACTACGGGCAGCTGCCCGGCGTCCCGTTCTTCCACGGGCTGGGCCCGGTCGATGCCTCCGCCCAGCAGCTTGCCGACTACGTCGACCGGGTGCTGGCCGCCACCGGCACCTCGAAGGCCGATCTCGTCGGCCACTCGCAGGGCGGCATGATGCCGCGGGTCTACATGAAGTTCCACGGCGGCGCGGACAAGGTGAACGCGCTGGTCGGGCTGGCCCCCGACAACCACGGCACCGACCTGGACGGGCTGACCCGCCTGCTGCCCTACTTCCCCGGTGCCAAGCAGTACCTCGACAAGGCGATCCCGGGGCTGTCCGACCAGATCGTCGGCTCGGACATCCTCAACCGCCTCAACGAGGGCGGCGACACCGTGCCCGGGGTGCACTACACGGTGATCGCGACCAAGTACGACGAGGTCGTCACCCCCTACCGGACGCAGTTCCTGAGCGGCCCCGACGTGCACAACGTCGTGCTCCAGGACCTGTGTGCCGTCGACCTCTCCGAGCATGTGGCCATCGGGCTCGCCGACCGCGTCGCCTTCCACGAGACGGCCAACGCCCTCGACCCGGCGCACGCCACCCCGACCACCTGCGTGTCGGGCTGACCGGGAGCGGGTGCGGCCCACCGCCCGTAGGGGTGGTGGGCTCGTCCCGTACGGCGGTGGACCGCTGCCGTCAGCCGCCCTGTGCGGAGGGTGGACCGCTGCCGTCAGTCGTCCCGTACGAAGGGTGCACCGCTGCCGTCAGTCGCCCGCCAGCAGGGCGTCGGTGCACTGTTCCGCCAGGTCCTCGGCGTGCGGCGGCAGCGGGCAGCCGCCGTGCAGATGGCGGCGCACCAGCGACAGCGGGAGGTCGATGACGGCGAGCATCACCCGGTCCAGGCCCGCCCTGCCGTGCAGTCCCAGCGCCCCCGCGAGCGCTGCCATGGCCGCCCGCACCTGGATGTTCCCCTCCTCCGCACGGAGCAGATGCTCGTCGGACCAGTCGTCCCACCCGAAGTCGTGCTCCCCGTACAGGAGCAGCGCGGCCTGTGCCGGGTGGGTGCGGCTCCACGCCACGATGTGGCGGGCGGCCGCCCGGCCCCCCGCGCGCGGGTCCTTCGACGATTCAAGGGCCTCGAAGTAGCCCACCTGGAAGTCCTCTACGGTACGCAGCCACACCTCGGCGAGCAGTGCCGGGCGGCCGGCGAAGCGGTGGTAGAGCGAGCCGCTGGGTGCGCCGACGGCCGCCGCGACCGCGGACATGGTGACCCCCGACGGCCCGGACTCGGCTGCCAGCCGTACGGCGGCGTCGAGGAGCTGCGGGGTAGCGAAGCGGGACGGCCTGGCCATGTTCTAGAGGCTACTCTCCACTATGGGGGAGGGCATCCTCCGGAGCGGGGCGGGGCGGACGGCCCGGCGCGCGGCGACGCCGCCCCCGGGGCGAAGGGGGCGGCGTCGTTTCCAAGACGGCCGCGGTGCGGTCGTCAGCGCCGGCGTGGCCCTCAGCCGCGGTGCCGGGCAGCCTTGCGGCGGGTGGTGGCGAGCAGCGCCCCGGCGCCCATGGCCAGGACGGCGGCGCCGCCGATGGCCAGCGGGGCGGTGGAGCTGTCGCCACCGGTCTCCGCCAGCTGCTGCCCGCCGGCCGGCTTGCCGCCGCCCTGGGCCTGCGGGGCGTTGCCGCCGACCTGCGAACTGCCGCCCGGCGCGGGGGCATCGGCGTCCGCCGGAGTGCCGGCACCGGTGTGGGTGCCGGCACCGGTGTGGGCGCCGGAGCCGCTGCCTCCGTGGTCGTGCCCGCTCATGTCCATCGACGACTTGCCGGCGCCCGCCGCGAGCCGGCGGGCGGTCGGCGCCGAGGCGGTCGGCGCGGGCTTCGCCGCCGCCTGGCCGCTGTCCTTCCCGAAGACGACGTCCGAGCAGGTGTAGAACGCCTCGGCGCTGTCCGACCGCTGCCAGATGCTGTAGATGAGATGGCGCCCGGACCGGGCCGGCACCTTGCCGTTGAAGACGTACTCCCCGTTGGTCAGCTTCGGGTCGGTGACCTTCGCGAACGGCTTCGACTCCAGGTCGGACCACTTCAGCGGCTTGGCCGGGTGGTAGCTGCTCTTGGTGAGGTACAGCTCGAAGTACCCCTTGTGGGGCGCGGTGGCCTTGTAGCGGAAAGTGTGGCTGCCCGCCCGCATCCTGGAGGAGGGCCAGTCGGCACGGGGCAGGTCCAGGCCCTTGTACTCGGGGTTGTTGGCGCTGCACAGCTTGCCGTCGGGGATGCGCGATTTGGACCGGCCGCCTGCCTCGCCGTCCCGTACACCGTTCCAGTCGTAGAAGGCCTGGGTGCCGCCGGCCTGCACGGCCGCCTTGCACGCCGCGGACTTCGGGCTCTCGGGCCCCTCCGCGTAGCATGCCGACACCCGGCTGACCGGGTCCGTCATCGAACCGTGCGCGGCGGCCGGGCTCGCGGTGAGCACGGTGAGCGCGAGCGGGCCGATTCCGGCCAGTGCGATTCCGGTGGCCTTGCGACGAGCGGTCATCGTGGGGGTCTCCTTCATCCGTTGCATCGAGCGGGGTACGAGGCGGCACCATGGTGGGGGGCGGGACACGGGCCACGGCCTCTCCCCCGGAGAGCGGCGCCGGCGGCCCGCAGGGCCGCCTTACGAGAAGCACGCTAGCCCCGCTGAACAGCGGATTTGCCCCTGGAGAGCGGTTCCTGAGGATCTTTAGGGCGGGCTTAAGGAGCGGCTAAGCGGGGGCACAGGCAGGCGGGAGGAAACGGGCATCGCCCGTCCTCCCGGCTCCCCGGACCGCCGTCTCCCCGTTGCCCCGGCTCCCCGTCCTCACCGCCCCTCCGCGCTCGTGAAGTCCGCCTGGTCGTCGAGGTCTTCGAGGAGCGTGCCGAGGTCGGCCGGCGGGGCGGTCCCGGTGGTGGGGCCGAGCGGCAGTTCGGCCCAGATGATCTTCCCTTGGGCGGTGTAGCGGGTGCCCCACCGCTGGGCGTAGCGGGCGATGAGGAACAGCCCGCGGCCGCCCTCGTCGGTGGTCCGCGCATGGCGCAGGTGCGGGGTGGTGCTGCTGGCGTCCGAGACCTCGCAGATCAGTTCCCCCGCGCGGATCATCCGCAGGCCGATCGGCCCGGAGGCGTGCCGGATGGCATTGGTGACCAGTTCACTGACGATCAGCTCGGTGGAGAAGCCGAGTTCTTCCAGACCCCATTCGCGCAGCAGGCGGGCCGCGGTCCGGCGGGCCTCGCCGACCGCGGACGGGTCGGCGGGAATCTCCCACGTGGCCAGCCGGGTCCGGGGCAGGGCCCGGGTACGTGCCAGCAGCAGCGCCACATCGTCGACCGGCCGCCCGCCCGGCAGACCGCCGATCACCGTCTCGCAGAGGTCCTCCAGCGGAGCCTTGGGATCGGCCAGCGCCTGCCGCAGCCTGGTGATCCCTCCGTCGAGATCGAGGGCCTTCCCCAGCAGCAGCCCGTTGGTGTACAGGGCCAGCAGACTCCCTTCCCGCAACGGCAGTTCGACGGATTCGAAGGGCATGCCGCCCAGCCCGAGCGGCGGGCCGGTCGGCAGATCCAGCAGCTTGCCCGCGCCGTCGGGGCCGACGAGCAGCGGCGCGGGGTGGCCGGCGCGGGCCAGGGTGCAGCGGCAGCTGACGGGGTCGTAGACGGCGTACAGGCAGGTGGCTCCGATGACCCCGTCGTCGGCGTTCGCGTCGTGGGCGACCCGGTTGAGCATGTCGTCCAGATGCGCCAGCACCTCTTCCGGGGACAGGTCCAGGTCAGCGAGCGCCTGCACCGCGGCGCGCAGCCGCCCCATGGTGGCCGCGGCATGCATCCCGTGGCCGACCACATCACCGACCACCAGCGCGACCCGGGCCCCGGACAGCGGGATCACATCGAACCAGTCGCCGCCTACCCCGCTCAGTGAATCGGCCGGCAGATAGCGGTAGGCGGCCTCCACCGCGCACTGCTCGGGCAGCGCGTGCGGCAGCAGGCTGTGCTGGAGGGTGAGGGCCGCGGTGTGCTCGCGCGTGTACCGGCGGGCGTTGTCGATGGATATCGCGGCGCGGGCGACGAATTCCTCGGCGAGCACCAGGTCGTCGGACTGGAACGGCCCGGTGGCCTGCCAGCGGGCGAACGTGGCCGCTCCCAGGAAGACGCCCCGCGCCCGCAGCGGCACCACCATCAGCGAGTGGAAGCCCCCGGCCCGCAGCTGCGCCGCCCGGACCGGGTCCTCGTCCCACGGGTCGCCGTCGGCGGTATCCAGCGTTCGGAGCAGCGTGGAATCGCCCTTGGTGAGGCTCGCCACCACGGGCGCCGACGGGGGATAGGCGGCCGGCTCCCCGATGGCGACCACCGCCTCGGGGCAGCCCTCGTGGACGGACTGCGCTCCCGCCCGGCGCATGGTCAGCAGATCCGCCGCGTCCAGCGGGTCGGCCGCCTCCTCCCCGGAGAGCAGCGCATCGAGCAGATCGACGGTGACGAAGTCGGCGAGATCCGGCACCGCGGCATCGGCGAGTTCCTGTGCGGTTTGCCAGACGTCCAGCGAGCTGCCGATGCGTTCCCCTGCCTTGTTCAGCAGCGCCATCCGCTGACGGGCCCGGTAACCCTCCGTGACATCGAGGACCATGTAGCAGACGCCGAGCACCTGCCCCGCCTCGTCCTCCAGCCGGAAGAACGACGTGGAGTAGGCGTGCTCCCGCTCGGGATCGGACTGCGGGCGCCCCAGGTACTCGTAGCCGACCGAGGGGGTGCCGGTACGCAGCACCCGGCGCATCTCCGTCTCGATGGCCTCCACGGCCAGGCCCGGCTGCACCTCCGCCAGACGCTTGCCGAGCCGCTGCTCGCGGCTGGTACCGCCCATCTGCTCCAGGGCGTCGTTCAGCCAGACGAACTGCAGCTCGGCGTTGACCATGGCCACACCGATCGGCGACATGCCGAGAATGCCCTCCAGAAACGACCGGCTCGCCCCTGACCACGGCGTCCGGGCCATCTCGGCGGCAAGGACCAGACGCGAGAAACCGCTGTGGGCATCCATCACCGGCAGCACGCGGAACTCCAGGTCGAGCCGGTGCCCGTCCTTGTGGCGTACGGCCTCCAGCCCGCTCCAGCCGTCCGCCGACGCCAGCCGGCTCTCCCACCTGCTGTCCTGCTCCGAGCCGGCGCCCACCCCGGCGAAGAGGTCCGCCAGCGGCCGGCCGACGGCCTCGGACACCCGATAGCCGAGAAGCCGCTCGGCGCCCGCGGTCCAGCCCTGCGCCACCCCTGCGCGATCGGCCATCACCACGGCCGTCCGTGTGAGGTCGAAGACCCCGTCTCCGGAGAGACGGCTGCTCTGGGAAGCGCTCATCTGACCGGTCCAATGCCGGTCCCACCATGCGGCAGGCGCTCTGTCCGGGGCGGCGCCGCCGCATCCGACCGGCGCCTACAACGGTACTCCCTCACCCTGTCCGGGCGCTCTTCCCGGCGCCCGCCGCAGGGCGCCCCCGGCCCGGCCGGAACGCGTCCGCCCGGCGTTGTCAGTGGTCCCTGGCACCATCGGCTCATGTGTACCGAAGCGCCCGCCGACCCGGTTCCCCAGCCCTCCGCCGACCTCCCCAACCCCCCTGCCGACCAGGGGAAATCGACCTTGCCGACCGCCGACGCCGCCTACTGGGAAGAGGCCGCCGCCTCCTTCGACGACGAGCCCGACCACGGCCTTCGCGACCCCGCCGTCCGCTCCGCCTGGGCCGCCCGGCTGCGCTCCTGGCTCCCGTCCGCTCCCGCCGCCGTCCTCGACCTGGGATGCGGCACGGGAAGCCTGGCCCTGCTCGCCGCCGAGCAGGGCCACCAGGTCACGGGCGTCGACCGCTCCCCGCGCATGATCGCGCAGGCGCGCGGCAAGCTCACGGGCCACGACGCCGCGTTCCTGGTCGGGGAGGCCGCCGAACCACCCGTGGGGGAGCATCGGTTCGATGCCGTCCTGGTGCGCCATGTCCTGTGGGCGCTGCCCGATCCTCCGGCCGTCCTGCGCCACTGGGCCGGACTGCTCGCTCCCGGCGGGCGGCTGGTGCTGGTCGAGGGCCGCTGGGGCGAGGCCGAGCCGATCGGCATCCCGGCCGCCGAACTCGCCGCCCTGGTCGAGCCGTTGGCGGCCCACACCCACGTCGAGGACCTTTCGCACGACCCGGTGCTGTGGGGCAAGGAGGTGACCGACGAGCGGTATGCGCTGATCGCCGGGTTCCCGCCCGGCATACCGACGTGACCGGGCGGCGTGTCAGGGCGGGTCAGTCCGCCGCCCTTTCCCGCACATACCGCCACGCCGCGGCGAACGGCCGGTAGCCGAAGGCGCGGTTGACGGCGAGCATCGCCGTGTTGCCGGCGTCGTTGTGGGTGAAGGCCTCGGTGCATCCCGCGTCGCGGGCGCGGTGGAGGGAGAAGGCCTTGGCCAGCCCCGCCAGGCCCCGGCCTCGGAAGGCGCGGCGGGTGCCGGTCATCGCGGAGGAGTAGCGGGTGTCACCGTCCGTCGCGGCCAGGGCGAAGGAGGCGATCTCCCCGTCCACGGTCACCACCGAGGTCAGGTCAGGATCGAGATGGGGGTGTTCCCAGACATGCAGCAGCCAGTCCTCGTAGGCCATGGCGTCGAGGGTCACCTCGCCCGGTTCGTCGGCGCTGATCTCGGTATCCGCGGCGTACAGCAGGCGCGGGTCGGCCTCGAAGTCCGCGCCGGTGTGCAGCCGGACGCCGGAGGGCAGCGCGGAGGGGAGCGACGGCAGGCCGCCCGCCGTGAGGTCGAGGCGCAGGTAGTGGGCCGGGCGGGCACGGCGGTAGCCGTGGCGCTGCGCGAAGGCCGCTGTGCCGGGCTCGTCGGTCGCCCAGACGAAGATCCGGTCGGCACCGGCCGCGAAGAGGTGGTCCTCGGCCGAGGTCAGCAGGGCATGGCCGACACCCCGGCCGCGGTGCCCGGGATGGACCTGAAGGGACACCGCGGCCTGGCCGGGGACCTCGGCGTCGTGCAGCACCCCTGCCTGGACCGCGCCGACGATCCTGCCGTCCCGTTGCGCGACGCTCAGTCGCAGGCGCTGCGCCGCGGGGGCGGCGGAGACCTCCCAGGCGATGCCCCGCGGGGTGGCGAGCCGGTAGGGCAGGACGGCCCGCCGCAGGTCGGCGACGGCCTTGGCATCGGCGGGGCGGTAGTCGCGCACGGTAACGGTAAGTGTCATGACGGCGGACGGTACGCGCCGGTGCGCCGTTGTGCCGCCTCTTTTTCCGCGCCCTCGATGGCTCTCCCGAGCGGCGCGGTCCCGGCCGATGCCGCTCCGGATCGGTGCCACCCCCGATCCGTGTCATCCCTCCGAGGAGTGCCACCTTCCCGCACGCCCCGCACTCCTGACGCACAATGGATGCGACAAAACCGCGCACCGACGGACGGGTGCGAGCACGGCACGTGTCCCGGGGCCGAGACCCCCGGGGGCGGGCCGCCACGTATCCGCCCGCCCCACCCACCGCACCAGGAGCGCCACCGTGTCCCCGCAGACCTTGACCCTCACCATCGATCCGGCGGCGGCCGCCGCGCCGTTCGAGCAGGTACGCACCCAGATCGCGGACCAGGCCAGGGACGGCGGCCTCCCGGTCGGCTACAAACTCCCCACCGTCCGCGGCCTGGCCGAAGAACTCGGCCTGGCCGCCAACACCGTCGCCAAGGCCTACCGCGCCCTGGAGACCGACGGGGTGATCGAGACCCGGGGCCGCAACGGCAGCTTCATCGCGGCGGCCGGGGAGGCCGCGGACAAGGAAGCCGCCGCGGCCGCCGAGAGTTACGCCCACCGCGCCCGGCGCCTCGGCCTGGACCACCGTGCCGCCCTCGCCGCCGTCGAGAACGCCCTGCGCGCCGCCTACCCCGACGCCTGAGCCGCAGCCACCACGGCCCACGCCCCACGCCTCACGCCCCACGCCCGAAAGGATCCGCATGCCCAGCAAGCACGCGCTCGTCCGCCGTCCAGGACCCCGCCTCGCCGAGGGTCTGGTCACCCACATCGAACGGCATCCGGTCGACCCCGTGCTCGCCCTGCGCCAGTGGGAGGCCTATGTCCAGGTGCTGCGCGACCACGGCTGGCACACCGTCGAGGCCGACCCCGCCGACGACTGCCCCGATGCGGTCTTCGTCGAGGACGCCGTGGTGATGTTCCGCAACGTGGCGCTGCTCGCCCGCCCCGGCGCCGGGGTCCGCCGGGCCGAGGTGCCCGGCGCCCGCGCGGCCGTGGAGGCGCTCGGCTGCTCGGTCAACGAGATCCGGGAGCCCGGCACCCTCGACGGCGGTGATGTCCTGAAGGTCGGCGACACCCTCTACGTCGGCCGCGGCGGCCGCACCAACGCCGAGGGCATACGTCAACTCCGCGCCGTCTTCGAACCGTTGGGCGCCCGCGTGATCGCCGTGCCGGTGAGCCGGGTGCTGCACCTCAAATCCGCGGTGACCGCCCTCCCGGACGGCACCGTCATCGGCCATCCGCCCCTGGTGGACGACCCCGCCGCGTTCACCCGCTTCCTGCCCGTCCCTGAGGAATCCGGCTCCCATGTCGTACTGCTCGGCGGCGGCACCCTGCTGATGGCCGCCTCCGCACCCAGGAGCGCGGAACTCTTCACCGACCTGGGGTACCAGCCGGCCGTCGTCGACATCAGCGAGTTCGAGAAGCTGGAGGGCTGCGTGACCTGCCTGTCCGTACGGCTGCGCGAGCTGTATGCCTGACGGAGCGTCACTCCGGGCCGCTCGTGTGCCTGCCCGGGCCGCACCCCCGGCCGTGCCTATCGTGGCGCCATGAGCAACCTCGACCTCAGACCCGCGCCCCGTCCGTGCGGCGGCAACGGCCGTACGGGCCCGGTCCGCGACGTCCAGCCCGGCAAGCAGGTGCCGCTCGGCGAGAGCACCGTCGTCCGCAGACTGCTGCCGAACCTCGGCCGGCGGATGGTCGGCGCCTGGTGCTTCGTCGACCACTACGGTCCCGACGACATCGCCGGTGAGCCCGGGATGCAGGTGCCGCCGCATCCGCACATGGGCCTGCAGACGGTCAGCTGGTTGCGCGAGGGCGAGGTGCTGCACCGCGACAGCCTCGGCAGCCTGCAGACCGTACGGCCGGGCGAGCTGGGCCTGATGACCTCGGGCCGGGCCATTGCTCACTCCGAGGAGTCACCCTCCGGCCATGGCCGCATCCTGCACGGCGCCCAGCTGTGGGTGGCGCTGCCCGGTGGACACCGCGACACCGCACCGGCCTTCGAGCACCACACCGAGCTGCCGGTGATCACCGGCGGTGGCGGACTGTCCGCCACCGTCGTCCTGGGCGAGCTGGCCGGCGCCACCTCACCCGGCACCACCTACTCCCCGCTGGCCGGCGCCGACCTCGCGCTCGCCGCCGGCACGGACGCCCGGCTGCCGGTCGAGCCCGATTTCGAATACGCGGCGCTGGCCATCTCCGGCGAGAGCGAGGTCGACGGGGTGCGCCTCGCCCCCGGCGCCCTCCTCTACCTCGGCTGCGGACGGAGCGAACTGCCCTTGCGCGCCGACGCCGACAGCAGCCTGATGCTGCTCGGCGGCGAGCCGTTCGAGGAGCAGATCCTCATGTGGTGGAACTTCGTGGGGCGTTCGCAGCAGGACATCGAGGAGGCCCGCGACGCCTGGATGTCGGGCTCCCGCTTCGGCGAGGTGCACGGCTACGACGGGGAGCGGCTGCCGGCCCCCGACCTCCCGGGGGTGCCCATGAAACCGCGGGGGCGGGCGCACTGACGGGGCGGGCGGCACAGCGTCAGAGGTTCACAGGTACAGCCCCGCATCGGCACCCGAGTCCTGCGACGGGACCGAAGCGGGCCGGGTGCCGCGCCGCAGTGCGTACAGTTCGGCGAGCGAGGCGCCCGCGCGTCCGATGCCCTGCTCCGTGCCGAGCCAGCTCACGGCCTCCGGGCGGGTCAGCGGCCCGACCTCGATCCGGGCCAGACAGCGTCCGGGGCGGATCACCGCCGGATGCATCCGTTCCAGATCCTCGTTGGTGGTCACCCCGACCAGGACGTTACGGCCCTGCCCCAGCAGTCCGTCCGTCAGATTGAGCAGCCGCGACAGCGCCTGGCCCGCGGCGTGCTTGGCCTCGCTGCGGATCAGCTCGTCGCAGTCCTCCAGGAGCAGCAGCCGCCAGCGGCCCTTGCCGGTGCTGTCGTCCTCGCCGATCGCGATGTCCATCAGATAGCCGACGTCGTGGAACAGCCGCTCCGGGTCCAGGACGCAGTCCACCTGGCACCAGTCGCGCCAGGAGCGGGCGAGCGTGCGCAGCGCGGAGGTCTTGCCCGTACCGGGCGGGCCGTGCAGCAACAGCAGCCGTCCGGCGATCTCCTCGGGCGCCACCTTCATCAGCCGGTCCATGGCCTCGGCCACCGGCGCGGTGTAGTTGGGCCGGATCTCCTCCCAGGTGCCGGCCGAGATCTGCCGGGACGTGCGGTGCGGTCCGCGGCGCGGCGAGAAGTACCAGAAGCCCATGGCCACGTTCTCCGGCTGTGGCTCCGGTTCGTCCTGCGCACCGTCGGTGGCGGCTCCCAGCACCTTCTCGGCCAGCTCGTCGGTGACGGCGGTGACCGTCACATCGGCGCCGCGGTTCCAGCGGGAGACCAGCAGGGTGAAACCGTCGCCCTCGGCGAGCGTGGCGCTGCGGTCCTCGTCCTTCGCCGAGCGCAGGACCCGTGCGCCCGGCGGCAGCAGCGTCAGGCCGGACTTCACCCGGTCCAGGGACCGGCCGCGGGCGTACGGCTGTTCTCCCTTCGCGAATCGCCCCAGGAAAAGCGCGTCGACGACATCGGCGGGCGCATCGCTGTCGTCCATGGTCAGCCGGAGCGGAAGGGAATCCTCGGTGGCGGACGGCTGGACGTGATCGGCACACATGCCGCCATGATCTGTCACAGCCGTCCGCCGCGTACACGGATTATCCCGGCGTTTTCCCCGCACCAGAACAGAACTGTTACCCAGAAACCCGGGCGTAGTGGGTGGTTCGCCGGCTGGTGTGCCGCGGCGCCGGGCCGCCCTCGGACGGCGCAATGGCGCCGGCGCGGGCCGGCCGTCCGGAGACTGGGGGGACGTGCCGCGAGGCGAGGTGACCGCCGGAAGGAGCCGTGCCCGTGGAGCCGCCGAGCGGAATCGCCCTGACGGTGATCATGGTGTGCCTGACCGTGGCCACCGGGGTGCTCGACGCCGTCAGCTTTCTGTCGCTCGGTCAGGTCTTCACCGCCACCCAGACCGGCAATCTGCTCTTCCTCGGGTTCGGTATCGCCGGTCAGGGCGGACTGCCGGTCCTGGCGACGGTGGTGTCGCTCGGCGCCTTCGCCCTGGGCGCGGCGCTCGGGGCGCGGTGGGAATCGGCGCTGGCCGTGCGGCGGCGCCAGTGGTTCCCGGTCGCGCTGGTCACGGAGGCCACGCTGCTGGCCGGGGCCGCGGCGGCCGCATGGGAGTGGGGGCCGGTCCGGGGCCTGCCGCCGGGCCGGCGCCTGGTGGTCGTCGGGCTGATGGCGGTGGCGATGGGCATGCGCAATGTCACCGCCATACGGACCGCCGCCCCCGACTTCACGACGACGGTGGAGACCCGGGCGATGACGGCCCTGGTCAGCGGGTCACCCCTGGGGCACGACAAGCGCCTGGGGTACGGCAGCCATGCGGCGGGCCGCCGGCTGGTCTCGGTCTCCGCGATGTTCGCCGGGGGCCTGCTCGGCGCCGGACTGCTCGGTCTGGGGACACGTCCGACGCTGGTGATCCTGCTGGTGGCCGTCGTCATCGCGGCCACCGCCTTCCTCGTCCCCGGCCTCGCCGGCCGGCTGGGCCCCGCCGAGGAATGACCGGCCTCCCGCACACCGGCCCGGAGAGGCGGACGGGACCGGCGGAGGAGCGGCCCCGGCGAGGAGAAGCCCCGGCGAGGAGGAAGGCCCGTGCCCCCGTAGGCAGGGGGCCGTGACGGGAGGGCGGAGGGCGAACATCCCCACGTATCGGGATATTTGCCGTGAACTGCCGACGAATTTTGGCATGGACACTTCCGGCTACCCGTGAGTTTTGCTACCACGAAAGTGGCAGAGACCCTGCTAAGGGAGGTTTCATGAGACTGTCCCGATGTGCGGCCTTGACATCCGCCTTCTTCGTCACCATGACGCTCGCGCTCACCGGCGCGAGCGCCGCCGTATCGGCTCAACTCCCCACCGCCACGGGCTATGTGGCCCTCGGCGACTCCTACTCCTCCGGTGTGGGGGCCGGCAGCTACGACAGTGCCAGCGGCTCCTGCAAGCGCAGCAGCAAGGCCTACCCGGCCCTGTGGGCCGCCGCGCACTCCCCCTCCTCCTTCCAGTTCACCGCCTGTTCCGGCGCCCGAACGGGTGACGTTCTCGGCGGCCAGCTCACCCCGCTCAACAGCTCCACCGGCCTGGTCAGCATCACCATCGGCGGCAACGACGCGGGATTCGCCGACACCATGACGACCTGTGCACTCCAGGGCGAGAGCGCCTGCCTGTCCCGGGTGGCGCAGGCCAGGACCTACATCGACACCACCCTGCCCGGTCAGCTCGACGGGGTGTACAGCGCCATCTCCCGGAAGGCCCCGGCCGCGCATGTGGTGGTCGTGGGCTACCCCCGCTTCTACAAGCTCGGCGGAAGCTGTATCGCCGGCCTCTCCGAGAAGTCCCGTGCCGCGATCAACGCGGCCGCCGACGACATCAACGGCGTGACCGCCAAGCGGGCCGCCGACCACGGCTTCACCTTCGCCGATGTCAACGCCACCTTTTCCGGCCATGAGCTGTGCTCCGGCAGCGCTTGGCTGCACAGCGTGACCCTCCCCGTGCTGGAGTCCTACCACCCCACCGCCACCGGGCAGTCCGGCGGCTATCTGCCGGTGTTCGCCTCCGCTGCGTAATCACCCGCTCGCCGGTCGCCGGGGAGAGGCAGTGAGATTCCGGTCTCTCCCCGTGCACCCTGGCGCCCCGTCAGGCGCCCCGCGCGCCCCCGGCGGCAGCCCGATGACGCTCAACTCGCCCTGGCCCATGCGGCGTACGTGACATTCCGTATGGTGTTCGTCAACGTCAAGGCGAGGCAGGTGAATCCGTTGACCGGTCTGCACGCGTGTCCTCCGAGAGAGATAGGGTTACCCTGCCCGGGCCGGGTGCCCTCGTAGGGTGGGGAGAGTCATGGAACAGATAACAGTGCGTAGCAGGGCGCGAGTCCCTGCCATCAATTGCGGGAGCGGTGCGTCCAGTGCACGTCTCGACCGCCATTTCGCGGTGCTGGGTGGTCCCGCCATTCCGCAGCGCGAGGTGGAGGGCGCGACCTCGCTGATGCAGGAGCTCACCGCACGCGATCATTCGCGTGCGAGGAACAGCCGCGGCGCCAGGGTGTCGTTGTTCGCGCCGCTGCGCAGGCTGCGGCGCTCGCTGTTCGGGGGTCACGGCTGATCCGCTGCTGAAGCGGCATCTCGGGCGATCACACCGTCCCGGCGCGGCACCGCGGTCCGATCGCTCGTCAGACTCAGGGCGCCGGCAGCTCGTCGGTGTGCTCGCCGGGGCGGGAACCCTTGCCCCGACGATGCCGTGAGGCACCCGCTCGATTGCTCCGGCCCCGTCCCCACCCGGCCGGCACAGCACTCCCCACCACCCGTTGCCCGGCAGCGGGTGGTTTTGTGTGCCTACGGGGCCTCCGGGGCCCTTCGCGCGGCCGGACTCACAGCAGCGCGAACTGCCCTTCCGGGCCCTCCTCGTGGTGATCGAGCACCGAGGCCGGGCGGTGCGCGGAGATTGGCGCCGGGAGGATGCCGGCTGCCCGCAGTTCGCCGGCTGTCACCAGCGGACCGCCGTCCTCCGCGGATCGCCGCAACTCCTCACACCGCGGCTGCAGTTCGGACAGCAGCGCCAGTACGGTGATCAGCTCCAGCAGCTCCGAGGTCCACTCCTGCGGCCAGCCGGCGGGGCGCAGCGCCGCCAGCGAGCCGGCCTCGGGCGCGTCCGTACCCGCCGCGGCCGTGACGGTGCGCTCGGCCAGCCACGCTTCCAGGACGCGTACGCCGCCCGCGTGGAAGTCCCAGGCGCCCGGCGGCACCGGTGAGATCCGGCCGCCGCCGAGCAGCAGCGCCTCCTGGGCCGGGTCGTAGGCGACCTCCTGCGGCAGTCCGCGGGCGGGGAGCGCGGAGCGCACGTACGGGCGCCGGCCGCCCGGCATCCGGGGCCGCTCGCCGCCGCGCGCGCCGTCCGCCCCGGGTGCGTAGGCGCCCCGGGTGGCGAGCCAGAGCAGGCGCTCGCCGAGGGCGACGCCGCGGTCCCAGAGCTCCGGGTCGGCGGTGAGCGGCACCGTGCAGCCGTCGGGGGAGTGCCGGGCGCTCGCGACGAGCCAGGCCAGCAGGTCCGTCGGCGCCACCGGGCGGTCCAGGCGGCGGCCGAGCAGGGTGAGCAGGCCAGGGGCGAGATTGGGCTCGTGTCCGCCGGGACGCCGGTAGAACGGGCGGATCCGTCCGGGGCGGCCGGCCGGGGAACGCCCGTCGGGCAGCAGCGCGGAGCACACCACCGCGGGGCCGGGCACCTGCGGCACCGGCCCCCACTCGACCACGAACAGCTGCCGTTCGTCCGCCACCCGCCACAACTCCGGCCGGGCGCCGTCGATCAGCCGGTGATCGGGCAGCAGCCACTGCTGGTCGAACGGGCCGTGCGTCACCCGTACCGGCTCGGGGCACGGGCCGCCCGCACGGTACAGCCGCTCGGTCGCCGTGGCCTGGCCCGGCAGCTGGCCGACGGCGGAGTGCAGGGTCCGGGCCCGGGACGGCCGGAACAGCCGTTCGCGGGCCGCCGCGTCCTCGGCGTCCACCAGCGCCGCCCAACGGGCCCGCAGCGTGGCCGGGTCCGGCGCCAGCACCCAGGAGCGGCCGAGCCGCAGCGGCGCCACGGACCAGGGCATGAGATCGGACAGCCGTGGCGCGTCCTGCTTCGCCGTCACGCGGAGCCCCTCCCGGACCGTTCGGTTGACCCCGGCATGGTATCCACCGGGCCGGCCGCGACATCGAATCCGCAGGCCACCTCCACCGCCGGGGCGGCCGGGAAGGCGGTCTTCCGCTTGCTGATCTTGGCGGAGTACGGTCCTCGCCGTACGCCCGACCACGCGGTGCGGACCTGGCTCCGTCCTGCGCGCCGGGACCTGCTCAGGGGAGGACCGCCATGACGGACACCACCTCTCCCACGCCTGAACGGCGCGGGGGGACCCCCACCGGCACCCGGGCCGCCGCACGGCTGGACCGGCTGCCGCCGTCCCGGTGGCACCGCCGGATCACCCTCGTCGTCGGCATCGGGGCCTTCTTCGACCTCTACGAGATCTTCCTCGGCGGAGTGCTGGCCACGGCCCTCGCCGAACAGTGGCACCTCGGGCCCACTGCGAAGTCCTGGGTGATCGCCGCCGGCTTCCTCGGGATGTTCGTCGGCGCGAATGTGCTCTCGGTGCTCGCCGACCGCTTCGGGCGGCGCCGGATGTTCCTGATCAACCTGGCGGCGTACTCGGTCTTCTCGCTGCTGTGCGCCTGTGCCCCCGACCTGTCCTGGTTCCTCGCGCTGCGCTTCCTGGCCGGTCTGGGGCTGGGCGCCGAACTCGTGCTGGCCGACACCTATCTCGCGGAGTTCCTGCCCCGGGCGGTACGCGGCCGCTATATCGCCCATGCGTACACCTTCGGGTTCCTCGGCGTTCCGGTGGCCGCGCTGCTCGGCGCCCGGCTGGTGGCCGCCCATCAGCCGCTGGGCGTCGAGGGCTGGCGCTGGCTGCTGGTCGCCGGAGCGCTGGGCGCCGGGTTCCTCCAGGTAATGCGCCGCCAACTCCCGGAATCCCCGCGGTGGTTGGTGGTGCAGGGGCGCGGCGAGGAAGCCGAACGGATCGTGGCCGGGCTGGAGGAGCGGGTGGCCCGGGAGAGCGGCGGCAGCCTGCCGTCGGTGCCGGAGGCGGAGACCGTACCGGAGCGGAAGGTGCCGCTGGCCGAGATGTTCCGGGGCGACCAGCGGCGGCGCACCGTCATGTGGTGGATCTTCCAGGTGCTGCAGACGGTCGGCTACTACGGCTTCGGGTCGCTGGCACCGGTGGTACTCACCGCGAAGGGCCACACCGTCACCGAGTCGCTGCTGTACGCGGCGCTGAGCTTCTGCGGCTATCCGGTCGGGTCCGCGCTGTCCGTCCCGCTCATCGACCGGATCGAACGCCGTACGCTGATCATCGCCTCGGCACTGGGTATCGTCGGCTGCGGTCTGGCCTTCGGTTTCGCCACCGCCTCCTGGGCCGTCGTCACCTTCGGCTTCCTGCTGACGGTGTGCAGCAATGTCTTCTCCAACGCCTTCCACGTCTACCAGACCGAGATCTTCCCGACCGCCCTGCGCAGCAGCGCGATCGGCATCGCCTACTCCCTGTCCCGGCTCACGTCGGTCGTGCTGCCGTTCGTGGCACTGAGCGTGCTGAACGACCTGGGCCCGGCCGCGGTATTCACCGGCTCGGCCGGGCTGATGCTGCTGCTGTGCGTGGACGTGGCGTTGCTGGGGCCGCGGAGTACCGGGCGGAGCCTGGAACGGATTTGAGCTCCTCCGGTTTTGGCTGCCCCGCCGGTTCGCTGCGCTTTGCCTTGGCCCGTTTTTGGCTTTCCCGTCGTTGCGCGTGCGCGTGCGCCTGGCGGCGGGCCGTGCCGCTGCGCGGGGCGGGTCCGCTGCGCGGGGCGGGTCCGCTGCGCGGGGCTGTCGGGGTGCGGTGACGGGCCTCCGCGGGTGGGGGTGTCCGGACTGCTTCGCTTTACGTCCGGACACCCCCACCCGCTCCGACCCGTCCCCTCCCGTGGAGGGGTGGGAAAAGTCAGGTGGGAGTGCAGGTAGGTGGTCCGGTGCACGTGTCACTCACAGTGAAGTGAACTGGCTACGAACTTCGCGCGCCCCCACTCACCGTCACTCACTCCCCCACGGGAGGGGACGGGCCGGAGGGGCGGGGGTGTGGGACGTAAAGCGAAGCAGTCCCACACCCCTGCCCCGGAGGTCCGTCACCGCACCCACAGCCCCGCGCAGCGGACCCGGCCCGCCGCCAGGCGAAAGCAAGAGAAACCCCCACGGCGGGAAAGCCAAAAACGTGGGCAGCGGCTACGCCTCAAGCGTCACCGTGAAAGAGAACCTGTCGCCCCGGTAATGAATCCGGGCGACATCAACCACGTCGCCATCCTCACCGTAGGTGACCCCCGTGTAGTGCAGGATCGGGCTGAGCAGCGGAACCTGCAGCAGGCGGGCGGTCTCGGGGTCGGCCAGGCGGGCCTCGACGCTGTCGGTGATCCGGCTGATCCGGACGCCCACCCCGTCCCGCAGCACCTTCGTCATCGGCCAGCGCAGCAGATCCGCCGGATCGATCCGCTCGGCGACCTCGGGGCGTACGTAGTTGTGTGCGTGATTGGTCGGCTCGCCGGTCTCCTCGTCGCTGCGCAGCCGGCGGAATCCGGCCACCTCCGCCATGTCCGGGAAATACTCGGACAGTTCGGGCGGGACCGCGGTGGGTCCGTGCTCCAGCAGTTCGGTGCTCATCCCGGACTGCTGGGCCACGATCGTGTCCACCGAGCCCAGCAGCCGCACCGGCGCACCGCGCCGGGCGCTCGGCTCGATGAAGGTGCCACGGCGCCGGTGCCGGCTGATCAGGCCCTCCGCCTCCAGCTCCTTGAGGGCCTGGCGCATGGTCAGCACGCTCACGCCGTAGTGTGCGGCGAGCGCGTCCTCGGTGGGCAGCCGCAGCGGCGCCTCGGGCGAGCGGCCGAGTATGGAGGCGCGCAACGACTGCGAGACCTGGTACCACAGCGGCAGCTTGCGGTTCAGGGCGAGCGAGTCGGGAGCGAAGGTGGTCACGAGGCGTTCCCCGGTGTCACGGGCGGAAATGACGTTGCAGACCCTGCCATACGTCGTCGTAGCCGCGCTGCAGATGGCCGGCGTCCCGGGCCTGTTCGGTCAGCGTCAGCGGCCAGCGGGTCTCGAACATGAAGGCCAGTCCGTCGTCGATCTTCTGCGGCCGCAGCTCGGCGGCGCTCGCCCGGTCGAAGGTCTCCCGGTCGGGCCCGTGCGCCGACATCATGTTGTGCAGTGAGCCCCCGCCCGGAACGAAGCCCTCCGCTTTGGCGTCGTAGGCGCCTTCGATCAGCCCCATGTACTCGGTCATCACATTGCGGTGGAAGTACGGCGGCCGGAAGGTGTCCTCGCCGACCAGCCAGCGCGGCGCGAAGGCCACGAAGTCGACGCCCGCCAGCCCCGGGGTGTCGGAGGGCGCGGTGAGCACGGTGAAGATCGACGGGTCGGGGTGGTCGTAGCTGATCGAGCCGATGACATTGAAGCGGCGCAGGTCGTAGACGTAGGGGACGTGGTTGCCGTGCCAGGCGACGACGTCCAGCGGTGAATGGTCGTAGGTGGCCGTCCAGAGGTGGCCGCAGAACTTGTTCACGACCTCGACGGGGCCCTCGACGTCCTCGTAGGCGGCGACCGGGGCGCGGAAGTCGCGGGCGTTGGCCAGCCCGTTGGCGCCGATCGGGCCCAGATCGGGGAGCTGGAAGGGGCGGCCGTAGTTCTCGCAGACGTAGCCGCGGGCGGCCGGGCTCTGCCCGCCGTCGGGTGCGGTGTCCAGCAGCTCGACGCGGAAGCGGATGCCGCGCGGGATCAACGCCACCTCGCCCGGTTCGGCGTGCAGCAGGCCGAGTTCGGTGCGCAGCAGCAGCCCGCCGCGTTCCGGCACGATCAGCAGCTCGCCGTCCGCGTTGCCGAACACCCGCCGTTCCATGGAGGTGTTGGCGCTGTAGAGGTGGACGGCCATGCCCGTGCGCTGGGTGGCGTCGCCGTTGCCGCCCAGCGTCCACAGCCCGTCCAGGAAGTCGGTCGGGCCGGCGGGCGCGGGCAGCGGGTTCCAGCGCAGCCGGTTGGGGTCGGGGGTGCAGTCGGTGAACGGCGCCGAGCGGACGCCGCGCTGCCCGGCCCGGACGAACGGCGGATGCGCGGCGGACGGGCGGATGCGGTAGAGCCAGGAGCGGTGGTTGTGGCCGCGCGGTTCGGTGAAAGCGGACCCGCTGAGCTGTTCGGCATACAGGCCGAGCGGTGCGCGCTGGGGGGAGTTGCGGCCCACCGGCAGCGCGCCGGGGACGGCCTCCGAGCTGTGCTCGTTGCCGAAGCCGGTGCTGTACGCCAGCCCTTCGGCCGTCTTCCTCGCCTGCTCGTTGCCCGTGCCTGCCATCGCGTGCTCCCGCCGCTCAAGGAATCCTATGCAAGACCTTAGGATTGCTGTCGGGGGGCGTCAACGGAGGCTCCCGGCCGCGTCGGCCGGATCGCGCCGGTCGGTCGGATGCCGGGGCGGCCGGACGGGGCCGGTTCGCTGCGGTCAGCAGGTGGCCGGCTCCGGTGGGCCGGATCGCGGCGATGGCGCTCACGCCCGTCGGGGCGGCGGGCAGGATGGACGGGTGCAGCAGCCGACCCCTCGCCCCGGCCCCCCGCCCGCCTCCCTGCGCCGTGCACCCGTCCAGCAGCGCAGCGCCCAGCGGCTGGCCAGAATCCTCGATGCGTGTGCCGAAGTCCTGGACGAGACCGGATACGACGAGCTGAGCACCCGGGCCGTGGCCGGCCGCGCGGGCGTCCCGATCGGCTCCGTCTACCGCTTCTTCCCCAACAAGCGCGCCATGGCCAAGGCCCTGGCCCGGCGCAATCTCGACGCCTACGCGGACCGCATCACCGCCCGGCTGACCGCCCCGGCCGGCCGGCCGCTCCAGTGGCGCCACGCGATGGACGTGGTGGTCGACGAATACCTCGCCATGAAGCGGACGATGCCGGGCTTCGCCCTGGTGGAGTTCACCGTCCCCGCCCCGCACGCCTCCCGGCAGGCCAATGACGAGGTCGCCGACCGGTTGCGCGCCCTCCTCGCCGGCCCGCTCGGCCTGGACACCGCCGACGAGCGGCTGCGCACCGCCTTCCTGGTCGCTGTCGAGACGGCCGACGCGCTGCTCCAGCTCGCCTTCCGCACGGACCCGGCCGGCGACCCCGCCATCGTCACGGAGACCAAGGAACTGCTCCGGGCCTACCTGGCGCGCTATCTGGACGCGGCGGTCTCGGGGGACGGGGAGACGGCGGAGGGGAAGACGGTGGAGGTGTGAGGGGTCGGCCGGGCTCCGGCGGTGCCGCGTCCCGGCGCTCCGGTCGGCGGCAGGTTGCCGGTTGTGCGCACGCCCGTCCGGTGAGATCCGTATTGACCTGGGGTTTTGCTCGTATTGCTCGCGTGTCAAGACCTTGTTAACAAAAGTTAAGGGGACCTACCGTCGCCTGAACTGCCACCCCCCGGCAGCTGTTCAAGGGCGAACGTGAGGTACCCCTAATGCTGACAATCCTCGGATTCGTCATGATCGCCGCCTTCCTGGCGCTGATCATGATGAAGAAGATGTCACCGATGGCCGCGCTGGTGCTCATCCCCGCGCTGTTCTGCGTCCTGGTCGGACAGGGCGCGCACCTGGGCGACTACGTCCTCAAGGGCATCGGCGACCTGGCCCCCACGGCCGCGATGCTGATGTTCGCCATCATCTACTTCGGGGTGATGATCGACGTCGGGCTCTTCGACCCGGTCGTCCGCGGCATCCTGAGGTTCTGCAAGGCCGACCCGGTGCGGGTGGTGCTCGGCACGGCCCTGCTCGCCGCGATCGTCTCGCTCGACGGCGACGGCTCCACCACCTTCATGATCACCGTCTCGGCGCTCTACCCGCTCTACAAGCGGCTGAAGATGAGCCTCGTCGTCATGACCGGTGTCGCCGCCACCGCCAACGGCGTGATGAACACCCTCCCCTGGGGCGGACCGACCGCCCGCGCCGCCACCGCTCTCAAGCTCGACGCCGGCGACATCTTCGTCCCGATGATCCCGGCCCTGGCCGTCGGCCTGGTCGCGGTGTTCGCCCTCGCGTACGTCCTCGGCCGGCGCGAGCGCAAGCGGCTCGGCACGCTGACCCTCGGCGACACCCGGCTGGTGGCCGGGGCCGCGGACGAGCGGGAGAGCGCGAAGGAGACCGAGCAGGTGCTGGTCGGCGCGGGTGCCGGCGGCGCGGGGGGCGCCGGTGGCACGGCGACCGCCGGCGGCGGTGCGCAGCGGGGCACCGGCGGCGCGGGCACCGGCTCCGCCAGCCAGGCCGACGCCGATGCCGACAGCGACAGCGACAGCCACAGCGACGGTGGCACCCGCACCGACACCGACGAAGGCCTCCAGGTCCTGGACCCGCAGCGGGCCACCCTGCGCCCCAAGCTCTACTGGTTCAACGCCGCGCTCACCGTCGCGCTGCTCACCCTGCTGATCCTGCAGGCCCTGCCGATCCCGGTCCTCTTCCTCCTCGGCGCGGCCCTCGCCCTGACCGTCAACTTCCCGCACATGAAGGACCAGAAGGCCCGCGTCGCCGCGCACGCCGAGAACGTGCTCAATGTGTCCGGAATGGTCTTCGCCGCCGCCGTCTTCACCGGTGTGCTCACCGGCACGGGCATGGTCGAGCACATGGCCCGCTGGCTGGTCAGCGGCATCCCCGACGCGCTCGGCCCGCACATGGGCATCGTCACCGGCGTCCTCAGCATCCCGCTGACCTACTTCATGTCCAACGACGGTTTCTACTTCGGTATCGTGCCGATCCTCGCCGAGGCCGGCGCCGCCCACGGCGTGGCCCCCATCGAGATCGCCCGTGCCTCCCTCGTGGGACAGGCCCTGCACATGTCCAGCCCGCTGGTCCCCGCCGTCTACGTCCTCGTCGGCATGGCCAAGGTCGAGTTCGGTGACCACACCAAGTTCACCGTCAAGTGGGCCGCGCTGACCTCCCTGGTGGTCCTGGGCGCCGGTGTGCTCTTCGGCATCCTCTAGAAGACCGGCACCCACAACGGCGCCGGCACCGTCACCGGCAGCGCGAGGCCCGGCAGGAGCTGGCTGCTGCGCCTGGTCGTCACCTTCTCCTTCGCCCAAGGAGCGGTGAGCATGGCCAGGCCTGCCGTCTCCTACCGGGCCCTCGCGCTGGGGGTTGGGGTCTCCCCTGCTCGAACGTAGTTGAGAGCTTGGGGAAGAGCGGGCCATCGGCGTGATCACTGCCGTCTACGCCCTGCTCCCGCTGCTCGTCGCCGTCCCGCTCGGCCGTCGTACCGACCACGGCCGCTGTGCTCCACTGCTGGTCGTCGGGGTGGCGCTGATCAGTGGGGGGCTGTGCGCTCAGCGGTCTGGCCGGTTCGCTGCCCGTGATGGCCGCCTGGAGCGGGGTGATGGGGCTGGGGCACCTCTGCTTCGTCATCGGTGCCCAGTCGATCGTCGCCCGCCGCAGCGCGCCTGCTGCTCAGCCTGCGGGCCGCGGCCACCATCGCCTGCCGGCTGGTGATGACGCCGATGATCCGGTGGCTGGGGCGCACCGCGCTGATGGCCGGCAGCTGTGCGCTGGCCGGTCTGCTGTGCATGGGCCTGGTGCTGCCGGTTCCGGTGGCGGCACTGGCGGCGATGCTCCTCGCGCTCGGCTTCTGTCTCGGCGTCGGCCAGCCGCTGTCGATGACGACGGTCGTCCAGGCCGCTCCCGACCGGGCCCGCAGCACGGCACTGGCGCTCCGCCTGACCGGCAACCGGCTCGGCCAGGTCGCCGCCCCCGCCGGCCTGCTGGCCGGACTCGCGGGCACCGCGGCGCCTTTCGTCCTGCTCGGGGCGCTGCTGCTGGCCTCGGGCGCGATGGCGGCGCGTACGGGCGGGGGTGCGGGGTGGCGAAACCGCACCCGGCGCGGGCGGGGTGCCCGCTTCGGGTACCGACGAGGCCGGGCCGGGGCGGGTGGGCAAGGGCACCGGTGCTCCGCCCGCCCGTCCCAAGGGGCCGTGAGCGGACCGGCGGCAGGATGCATCGGCGTCATCGAGGGAAGGCGCAAGCCGTCCGCCGAGGGGGAGGGCGGGGGCGCCTTCGGGGGCGAAGTGGTCAGACCGGGTTCGACCGCCACAAGAACGCGGAGCGTTCCTGGTTCAGCCGCCGCAGCCCTCGATGTCGTCAGCGCATCCGTCCACATCGCCCGGAGCGACGGTGTTCAGGCGCCACAGGACCAGGCCGGGGACGCTCCGGACCGTTTCGACGCGGGCTGTGAAGGGGGCACCCGGCGGGATGTTGAACTGATCGGCCTCACGGTCCCCGCAGCCGATGCCATAGGCCTGTTCCCTGCTGCCGCGTGTCAGGGTCAGGGTGAGTTCGTCAACGCCCGCTGCGTCACAGGTGATGTCGAGGCGGTACCACCGCTTCCCCGGTGCCTGGAACGTCTTGTTCACTCCGCTCGCGAGATGCGCGGACCCGGCCTCGGCGCGTTCCGGGCGGCTGCCGTCGTCGTCATAAGCGTCCAAAGCCCGTTCCGCGCGTTGCAAGGCATCGTCGGGTTCCCATGGCCTGCCGCGGTCCGGTGCGGAAGTCCTCGGCTCTTCCGCTGTCGCCGGGGCCTTTGCCGAAGCGGTGGCCTGACCCGGGCTCTCTTTCTCCGCGCCGTCGGCGCAGCCGGAAAGGAGGAAGGCCAGGGCGGCGCCGAGCGGGACGAGGTGGCGCAGACGGTGCAGACGCATGTGAACCTCAGGTATCGGGTGTTGGCCGAGGGCGGGAGCCGTTGACGGGCCCAGCCCTCAGTGCGAGATGCCCGATGGTGACCCCATTCGGCATGTTTCCGCAATGCGGAATGCTCGCCTTCGGATGGGCGAGGGGAGCCACTGCCGGCCGCCGGCAGCCGGCAGGCGGTCGAACGGTGCGTCGGCGTGTTGGTCCAGACTCCCGGACCGCGGACAGACTGCGAGGTCGCGACCGATCAGGTCGGTCCCTCGTGGTCACCCCCAGCGGGTGCCGGGCTCCCTGGCAGCGCAAAACTACCGACGCTAGTTTAGGGCGGACCAGTAGCCGGCCCGGGAGGACACGACGTGAAGCAGCACGACGCGATGTACATCGACGGAAGCTGGCGGCCCGCCGAGGGCAGCGGCACGATCGAGGTCGTCAACCCGGCCGACGGGCAGGTCTTCGCCACCGTCCCGGCCGGCTCGGCGCAGGACGTGGACGCCGCGGTCCGCGCCGCCCGCGCCGCGCTGCCGGGCTGGGCCGCCACCCCGCCCGCCGAGCGCGCGGCCCGCCTGGCCGCGCTGCGCGACCAACTCGCCGCGCGTGCCGAGGAGATCGCCGAGACCGTCACCGCCGAGCTCGGCTCGCCGCTCGCGTTCAGCACGATGGTGCACGCCGGGGTGCCGGTCGCGGTCTGCGGCTCGTACGCCGAACTGGCCGGTACCTACTCCTTCGAGGAGAAGATCGGCAACTCCACCGTGCTGCACGAACCGGTGGGGGTGGTGGGCGCGATCACGCCCTGGAACTACCCCCTGCACCAGGTCGTCGCCAAGGTCGCCCCGGCGCTCGCGGCCGGCTGCACGGTGGTGCTCAAACCCGCCGAGGACACCCCGCTGGTCGCCCAGCTCTTCGCCGAGTGCGTCGACGCGGCCCGGATACCCGCCGGTGTCTTCAACCTCGTCACCGGACTCGGCCCGGTCGCCGGACAGGCACTCGCCGAGCACGAGGGGGTCGACCTGGTCTCCTTCACCGGCTCGACGGCCGTCGGCAAGCGGATCGGTGCCCTCGCGGGCGCCGCCGTCAAGCGGGTGGCGCTGGAACTGGGCGGCAAGTCCGCCAATGTCATCCTGCCCAGCGCCGACCTGCCCAAGGCGGTCGCGGTCGGCGTCGCCAATGTCATGGCCAACTCCGGCCAGACCTGCAGCGCCTGGACCCGGATGCTGGTCCACAAGGACCAGTATGCGGAGGCCGTGGAGCTGGCGACCGCGGCGGCCGCCAAGTACGTCCCGGGGGAGCGGGTCGGCCCGCTGGTCAGCGCCAGGCAGCGGGACCGGGTGCGCGGCTACATCGAGCAGGGCATCGCCGAGGGCGCACGGGTCGTGGCGGGCGGACCGCAGGTACCCGCCGGGACGGGCTTCTACGTCACGCCGACCGTCTTCGCCGATGTCACCCCGGAGATGACCATCGCCCAGGAGGAGATCTTCGGCCCGGTCCTGGCGATCCTGAAGTACGAGGACGAGGACGACGCCGCCCGGATCGCCAATGACACCGTCTACGGGCTGGCCGGCGCGGTCTGGGCGGGCGACGACGCCGAGGCGGTCGCCTTCGCCCGCCGCCTGGACACCGGTCAGGTCGATATCAACGGTGGCCGGTTCAACCCCCTTGCCCCCTTTGGCGGCTACAAGCAGTCCGGCATCGGCCGCGAGCTGGGCCCGCACGGTCTGACCGAGTATCTGCAGACCAAGTCGCTGCAGTTCTGATCGGGGGGGCGGGCGTGCTGCGGGGCGCGGCCCGGCGGGGCAGTGCCCGGCCGGTGCCACATCCCGCCGCGCCGCTCGCCCTTCCTCGCCGGCCCCGCCACCCTCACCACCCCGTCACCCTCACCACCCCGCCAGTCCCGCCCTTCGCACTCCGCCCTCCGCCCTCCGCACCGAGGAGACTCCTTCCATGGTCCGCGCCGCCGTACTGTCCGCCGTCAACGCCCCGTTGCAGGTCACCGAGATCGACCTGCCCGAGCCCGGCCCCGGCCAGGTCCGTATCCGGCTCGCCGCCGCCGGTGTCTGCCACTCCGACCTGTCCCTGTCCAACGGCACCCTGCGCCAGCCGGCCCCGGCCGTCCTCGGTCACGAAGGCGCGGGCACGGTCACCGCGGTGGGCCCTGAGGTGACCACGGTGGCCCCCGGCGACCAGGTCGTCCTCAACTGGGCGCCGTCCTGCGGCGACTGCCACTTCTGCGGGCTGGCCGAGCCGTGGCTGTGCGCCCGCTCCGGCCATGCCGCGGACGCTCCGTACGCCACCCTCGCCGCCGACGCCACCGACCTCTACCCCGGCCTCGGCACCGCCGCGTTCGCCGAGGAGACCGTGGTGCCCGCGCGGGCCGCGCTGCCGCTGCCCGACGGGGTGCCGCTCGCCGACGCGGCGCTGCTGGGCTGCGCGGTGCTCACCGGCTGGGGCGCCGTGCACCACAACGCCCGGGTACGGGCCGGGGAGTCGGTCGCGGTCTTCGGCGTCGGCGGGGTGGGCCTGGCCACGCTGCAGGCCGCGCGGATCGCCGGCGCGGGCCCGATCGTGGCCGTGGACGTCTCCCCGGAGAAGGAGGAGCTGGCCCGCGCCGCGGGTGCCACCGAGTTCGTGGTGGCGGGCGACGACACCGCCAAGCGCATCCGCAAGCTCACCTCAGGCGTGGGCGCCGATGTCGCCGTGGAGTGTGTGGGCCGCGCCGACACCATCCGTACGGCCTGGTCGTCGACCCGCCGCGGCGGCCGCACGACGGTCGTCGGCATCGGCGGACAGGACCAGCAGGTGGCCTTCTCCGCCCTGGAGCTCTTCTACTTCGGCCGGACCCTCTCCGGCTGCGTCTACGGCAACAGCGACCCCGCCCGAGACCTCCCCGTCATCGCCGGCCACGTCCGCTCCGGCGCCCTCGACCTGTCCGCGCTGGTCACCGAGCGGATCGGCCTGGACGACATCCCGGCCGCCTTCGACGCGATGCTGGCGGGCAGGGGCGGACGGGCGCTGGTGGTCTTCTAGGCGGCGGGCACGGGCCGGGCGGGGCCGGGCTGCTGTCAGGCATGGCCCCCGGGTCGTACCCTTGTTTTGGCTCACTCAAGTCGGCGCATGTCGCGGTACATCGATTTCAAGTAGTCGGAGAAGTCCTCGACATAGCTTTCGTGTTCTCGACGCCATGTGTCGAGGTCGGACTGATTCACGGGCTCCCCCAGCACCACGGACAGATGCTGGGCCAAGAAGTCGTCATCCTGTTGCGGAGTGAAGGTCACCGCCTTGTTGCTTGAGATATCGAACCTACGGATCAGGTCGAGGCGGAGCGTCTTGTAGAGGAATGAGCCCACAGGGAATCGCAGCGACTCGGGCATCTCCAATGAACGTGACCGGGGACTGTCATACCAGGAGACGTATACAGAGTCGTCGAACATTTCATACCTGTAGACCGCTGTGTCTTCGACGTACAGCAGGTCCACCGGGCAAAAACTGCGGTAGTCGAAGAGTGAGACCACGCTGAGGATAAGTTCATGGCGCAGGTCGCTTTCGAGTTGCTGCATATCTCTACCCTGGGATCGGCCCCATGGTGCCCTGTCCGCTGCACGCCGTTGGATTGCCCTGGGGTCGCCGGGGCTCAGCATGGCGACCTTGACCTGCTGAGGATAATGGTTCGATTCGCGAAGCCGCGCTGCCACATATCGCGCGCTGGGTCCGCGAAAAGCGTAGAATCTTGTTTCCTCAAGGCTGCGAGTCATGTCGACGTTGAATCGGTCACCGTATTCGGCGTTCTTCGGGTCGAGCGGAGGGTAAAGCGCGTCCGGGAGGAATTCCGTATTACCCTGCGCCACTGTTGCCGTGAGTTTGACGGAGAAGTCTTTGTAGGTTTTCGTCATCTCGCCCGAGTAGGCTTTGAAGCTCTCTTCCAGCGACTCGTTAAGGCTTCTCTCTTGAACGCGTCCGCTCAACCAGGAGAAGATAACGGCAAAGATGACACTGGCGATCAAGTTCAGTCCGAGATTCGCCAGAATTTGACGACTCGTCAGGCTGTGGTCAAGATTCACGAAAACGATGCCCACGACCAGGATGGCCAGACTCGCCGTCGCGAACGCGTAGTCGGCCAGGTTCCTGCGGATGTTTCGCCGACTCGCCGTCATACGTCCTCCCGTTGCCGGCTTCCGTCCCGGTACGACCAAGCTCATGAGCGAAAAGGCGCCTCAGAGTGTACGTCAGGCGGCGTCGGGCCGGGCGGATCACATAGACCGAACACACCTGAGATCAAGGGTGAGTTGGTCCTGGTCGACTACGGGACCGACGGCTGAGGTTCACACCTGACTCGGCCGGCCTCGCGCTTTCGCGAAAGAAGAGCCCTCGCTCCCGGCGGCCGTCGATGCTCTGGCGCAGGGGACGCCCCCGGTGTCTGCGCAACGGGTCTACGGCGCCGTGGAACTACGGCTGCGTGCGGGCCAGTTCTTCCAGTGCTGTGTGGCCCACGTGCGGTGCGCTCATGGCCAGCCAGCCGTGGCCGCGTATCTCGGCGTCGGCGTCAACCGGGCGCGGGTGCACGGACAGGTACTCGCACGCCTCCATGGCGTCGGCGGTGCCTTCGTCGGGCTCGGCCTCGTCGAACTCCGGGTCGAAGTCCTCGTCGTCGACGGCCAGCGTTTCCCACGGCAGGGGCTCGCCCACCCACTCGGGATTGCTCTCCAGCGCGTACCGGCGCCGGATGCGGCCGGCTTCGGCGACCGCCCAGATGTCCGCTCCGCCCGCGAAGTCTTCATAGAACATCTGCGCCTCGCCGCAGTGCGCACTCAGCCGTTCCACGGCCCCCGTCATGTCGTTCCAGCCCCGGCCGATGACGCTGTCGAGGTTGCCGAATATCAGCCGCCAGCCGTCGATTTCAGGAGTGACGAAGACGGGGTCGGCGTTCGGCCGGGCAGGCAGGCCGGCCACGTCGAGTCCTTCGCGGAAGGTGACCGGGACCCGGTCGTGGAGGTCCAGCGCCGCGAACAAGCCCTCGTAGCTCTCGCCGGGCACCGCGTACCACCAGCAGGTCGGGAGATGGAACGGCGGTTTCTCGCCGCCTGCCTTGAGCAGAGCGCGGCGCGCCAGCAGCTTCCGGTCCCGCTCGCCCAGGCAGTCGGTGAAGCCGGCCCGCAGCAGGGTGCCGAGTCGGTTCTCGCTCATGCTCCAGGAGCTTACGGCGCACCACTGACATTCTCCGCAGCAGGCAGCAGGCAGCAGGCAGCAGGCAGCAGGCAGCAGGCAGCAGGAGTAGGTAGTAGAGGGCAGAGGCGGTCGGCCGGTCCGTCCTGCGTGCTCAGCCGCCGTTCGGTGGTACGAGTCCCGGGTGTTGCAGCGCCAGGCCGTCCACCAGGGCCCGCAGCCCGGTCTCGAACGCTCCCTCGTCCACCTGCCGTTGATGCTCCGCGAGCAGATGGGCCTGGCCCAGATGCGGATAGTCGGCGGGGTCGTAGGCGCTCGGGTCGTCCACGAAGCCGCGGGCGAAAGAGCCCAGCGCGGAGCCGGCGACGAAGTAGCGGACCATCGCACAGACCCTGGTGGCCTGGGCGGGCGGCCAGCCCGCCTCGACCATGCCGCCGAACGCCGCGTCGGCCATCTTCAGTCCGGCGGGGCGGCGCCCTGGCCCCTGGGCGAGGAACGGCACGATGTGCGGATGGGCGGCGAGCGCCGCGCGGTAGGAGCGGGCCCAGTCGAGCAGCCCGGCGCGCCAGTCCTCGCCCGTCTCCAGCGCCGACACATCGACCTGGGCGATGACCGTGTCGGCCACCGCGTCGAGGATCTCGTCCTTGGTCGTGAAGTGGTTGTAGAGGGAGGGCCCGCTCACCCCCAGCTCCGCCGCCAGTCGCCGGGTGGAGAGCGCCGGCAGCCCTTCGGAGTCGATGAGCGCCAGCGCCGTGGAGACGATGCGTTCGCGGCTCAGCAGGGGCTTACGGGGTCGGGCCATGAGGCACATAGTAGGGGCCCTCCGAGGAAAACTAGCAGTGCTCATTAAGCGCTCCGGCCCGGCCCGCCCGCACCCCGCGGGGCCCTAAGCGCTTGCTCAGCGGCGCGATATGGTGTTCGATCCGTCAGAGGAGGGTCCCTGGCGGATCGAGGAGCGGGGTACGCGATGGGTGCGGCGGCGAAGCGGGCCGAAGAGGAGAACCAGGAGTGGGCCGGGGTGACCCCGGACGCCGCGCGGCGCCTGGTCAGCGCCGCCGTCGAGGCCTTCGCCGAGCGTGGCTACCACGCCACCACCACCCGTGACATCGCCGGCCGCGCCGGTATGAGCCCGGCCGCCCTCTACATCCACTACAAGACCAAGGAAGAGCTGCTGTACCGCATCAGCGGCATCGGCCACGAGAAGGCGCTGCGCATCATGGAAGCCGCCGCCGAGGCCGAGGGCAGCGCCACCGAGCGCCTTCGCGACGCCGTGCGGACCTTCGCCCGCTGGCACGCCGAGCACCACACCACCGCCCGGGTCATCCAGTACGAGCTCCAGGCGCTGAGCCCCGAGCACTACACCGAGATCACCGGTCTGCGCCGCCGTACGGACCGGGTGCTGCGGCAGATCATCCAGGACGGTGCGGACAGCGGGGAGTTCCAGGCCGACGACGTGCCGGGCACCACCCTCGCGGTGCTGTCGCTGTGCGTGGACGTCGCCCGCTGGTTCACGGCCCAGGGCCCGCGGACACCCGACGAGGTCGGCACCCTCTATGCCGACCTCGTGCTGCGCATGGTGGGTGCGCCGGTGGACCGGGCCGCCGCCCGCGAGGGGTAGAACGGCCCGCTTTCCGGAACGGGCCGGCCGGGCGCGGGCGTCGGGAGCCGCGTGTCCCGCGGTCCGCCCGGCCGTCGCCCGGCTACAGGTAGAAGCGGCTGACCGACTCCGCGACACAGACCGGCTTGTCGCCGCCCTCGCGCTCGATGGTCACGACCGTGGCGAGCTGGACGCCGCCGGGCACCTCGGTCACCTCCGCGATCCTGGCGGTGGCGCGCAGTCGTGAGCCGACCGGGACGGTGGCGGGGAAACGGACCTTGTTGGTGCCGTAGTTGATGCCCATCTTCACGTTGTCGACCCGCATCAGCTGCGGTACGAAGGCGGGCAGCAGAGACAGCGTCAGATAGCCGTGCGCGATGGTGGTGCCGAAGGGGCCGGCCGCGGCCTTCTCCTGGTCCACGTGGATCCACTGGTGATCGCCGGTGGCCTCCGCGAACAGGTCGATCCGCTTCTGGTCGATCTCCAGCCAGTCGCTGGTGCCCAGCTCCTCACCGACTGCGCCGCGCAGTTCGTCGAGCGATCCGAACACTCGGGGCTGTGCCATTTTCGTCCGCCTCCTCGGGATCCATCCGCCGCTGTGCTGCACCGGCCGATGCTTACTAAGCGCTTGCTCAGCATGCTGAGTGCAGGGCCCGCTGTCAACGGTCGGCGAGCCCGGAGGCCGGGAGGCCACCCCCAAGGGTCGCCTAGGGTTGAACCGTGCCCCAGCTTCCGTACAAGGTTCATGAGCTCACCGTCGGCCAGCTCTCCGCGCGCAGCGGTGCCGCGGTGTCCGCGCTGCACTTCTACGAGTCCAAGGGGCTGATCAGCAGCACCCGGACGGCGGGCAACCAGCGGCGCTATACCCGTGACGCGCTGCGCCGGGTCGCGTTCGTGCGGGCGGCGCAGCGGGTGGGGATCCCGCTCGCGGTGATCCGTGACGCGCTGGCCGAGCTGCCCGACGAGCGCACGCCCAACCGCGCCGACTGGGCCCGGCTCTCCGCGCTCTGGCGCGCCGAACTGGACGAGCGGATCACCCAACTCGTCGAGCTGCGCGACCGGTTGACGGACTGCATCGGCTGTGGCTGCCTCTCGCTGGAGACCTGCGCACTGTCCAATCCGTACGACAACCTCGGTGAGCAGGGGCCCGGCGCGCGACGGCTGCGGGTCGACCGGAGCGTCAAGGACCCGGACGGGGCGCAGCAGCGCGCGGGCGGCGAGCAGCGGCATCCGCGGGTCCGGTCCGGTGAGCGGGACGAGCAGGGCTGCTGTCCGGACGACGAGCCGTGAGCGCGGGTGCGCCCGCCCCGGTCGTGGTGCCCCACGGCTCAAAAGCGCCCGCCCCACGGCAGGGCGGGCGCGGGTGATGCGGCTGCGTCACCACATGGCCGGGGTGCGGTCCGCCCACGGGCGGGCCTGCTCCAGCTGTGCCGACAGCGCGATCAAGGTGGCCTCGTCGCCGTAGCGCCCGGCCAGCATCACCCCGATCGGCAGCCCCTCGGCGTTCCACTGCAGCGGGACGTTCACCGCGGGCTGGCCGGTGGCGTTGTAGAGCGCGGTGAACGGTGTGAAGGCGCCGATGGCGGCGAACTCGGCTTCCGGATCGGCGTCGTTGCGCAGCGCGCCGACCGGCACCGGGGGCGCGGCCAGCGTGGGCGAGAGGATCACGTCATAGCCGGTGCCCGGCGGCATCAGGCCGTCCGCGATGGACTGGGCGAGGAGCCGGAACGCGTACATCGAGCGTGCGAAGTCGGGACCGGAGACCTCGGCGCCGCGGGCGCGCAGTGAGCGGGTGAGCGGCATCAGCAGCTCCTCGCGCTCCGGGGGTACGGGGCGGCTCGCGGCGAGCACCGACCAGACACGGGTGAAGGCGAGCAGGATGCCGTCGTCGGCCGGCAGGGACAGCTCCTCGACCTCGTGGCCGAGCGCGGTCAGCAGGGCGGCGGTGTCGGTGGTGGCGGTGCGGCAGTCGGAGTGGACCTTAAGGCCGGGGACGGGCGGCTCGGTGAGGCAGGCGATCCGCAGCCGTCCGGGGTCGCGGCGGGCGTGGGTGGCGAAGGTCTCGCCGGGCGGCAGCGGCGGCGCGGCGAACGGATCTCCGGGCATCGCGCCCGCCATGACGTCCAGCAGGGTGGCCGCGTCCGCGACCGTACGGGCCAGTGGTCCCGAGGTGGCCAGGCCGGAGATGTCGTGGAGCAGCGGGCCGCCGCTGATCCGGCCGCGGCTGGGCTTGATGCCGAACAGCCCGCAGACGGAGGCCGGGATACGGACCGAGCCGCCGCCGTCGCTGGCGTGCGCGAGCGGTGCCAGGCCGCCGGCCACGGCCGCGGCCGCCCCGCCGCTGGAGCCGCCCGCCGAGCGCTCCGGGTCCCACGGGGTGCGGGCGGGCGGCGCCAGGTCGTTCTCGGTGTAGCACGGCAGCCCGAATTCGGGGGTGTTGGTCTTGCCGAGCAGGATCGTGCCGCCCGCCCGCAGCTTGTGGACCACATGGTCGTCGACGGTCGGCACATGCCCGGCCAGCGCCCGGGAACCCATCGTGCAGCGCACCCCGGCGACCTGGTTGAGGTCCTTCACGGGGACGGGGACGCCGTGCAGCGGCGGGAGCGCACGGCCCTCCCGGCGGGCCGCGGTGGCCTCGCTCTCGGCGTCCGAGGCCTGCTTGCGGGCCGTCTCCGGGGTGCGGGTGAGGAACGCGCCGAGTGAGTCGTCGAGCCGCTCGATCCGCGTCAGATAGTGCTCGGTGAGCTCCACGGGGGAGAGCTCACCGGACCGGATCTTCCCGGCCTGTTCGAGCGCGGTCAGATCGTGCAGGTCGGCCATGGACGCCAGCCTCTCCTCAGGGTGCCCGCACGGCCCTGGTGCCGTACGGGCGGGAGGGCCGACGCCGGCCGGGCGCGATGCCGGTGCGGGGACGGCCCGTGAACAGTTGTTTCAGGTGGAGGGGTGGCTCGTAAAGGAGGCCATGGGGGAGGGGGATGCCCGCCCGGGCCGGACGAGAGCGCGCCTGGGCCGGACGAGGGCGGACGGGAGGGCGGCGCCGCCCGTTCGCCCCCCGCCCCGGCCCCGGTCAGGCCGCCGCGAACGCCCCCGCCTCGTGCACCCGCACCCGGCCCGCCGTGGTCAGCGCCTCGTGCGTCAGCACGGACAGCGGGGCCAGCACCCCGCACTGCCGGCAGGCCGGCCCGGGTGCCGGTGCGTCCACCGCATCCGGGAGCCAGGCGAAGCGGGTGCCGCCGCACACCGGGCAGTCGTGGCGCGGCCGCCCCGCTTCCATGGCCACGATCATGCGGCGCAGCACCACCGCGAGGCGGGCCGCGGGGTGGCGCTGCGGTGACTCGCACGGCACGATGTCGCAGCCGCCCCAGGTCCGCCGGTGCCATTCGTCGATCGCGCCGGGCTGCCGGATGCCGTCGTGTTTCTCCTTGCGGCGCCGGGTGGCGAACTCTTCCTCGTACGCGAGCCAGAGCGTGCGGGCCTCTTCCAGCTCGGCGAGCGCGGCCATCAGCCGCTCCGGATCGGGGTCACGGTCCTGGGTCGCGATACCGGCCCGGGTGCACAGATGGTGCCAGGTCGCCCGGTGCCCGTAAGGGGCGAAGCGTTCAAGGCACTTGCGCAGGGCCGTGCGCCGCTGGGCCGCGACGAGTCGTGGATTGCGGACCTGTTCTGCGAGGGCTCTGAAACCGGCCATTTCATCCCACCTCCGTGGGGAGGATCCGACTGAACGGAGATGGGACGTAGTCGATCACCAACTGGATCCCTCGAACTTTCTTGCGGTTTCAGGGTGATGTTCCGGCTTTCCGGGGCGGCTCCGGCGCAAACTCCCGGCGCAAGAACAAAAGTTGACTGTTGTTCATCTTCCGGTCAGGGATAACCGGCGGTAACGTCCCGCCCGCCCTCCCCCTCGCTCGTGACGGGCAGGGGACCCCCAGCGAGGAGCAGGAATGCGACGACGTACCGGAAGGCTCAGGACTGCCGCCGCGGCGGCCCTGTTCGCCTTGGGTGCCATGCTCTTGGCACCGCCCCCCACCGCGGCCGCGGCCGCCGCACCGAACGACGACTACTGCCAGGGCCAGTGCGCCGACATCCTGCCGCCCGGCGCCACCGGCAACGCCACCTTGGTGGAGATCCTCGGCAACAAGCTGTTCGGCACCCACCCCGAGCACTCCACCGACCAACTCGGCCCGTACGGCGCGCTGGCGAGCGGCTACCAGTCGCTCACCGACGACACCCTCACCACGTTCTTCAACGACGCCTCCTTCGGCGTCCCCCAGGACCAGGTCGGCAAGGTCACCGCGCCCCGCAACGACGTGACCATCACCCGGGACAAGAAGACCGGGGTGCCGCACATCAAGGGCACCACCCGCTACGGCACCGAGTTCGGCGCCGGCTACGCCGCGGGCCAGGACCGGCTCTGGCTGATGGACCTCTTCCGCCACATCGGCCGCGGCGAACTGACCTCCTTCGCCGGCGGCGCCCTCGCCAACCAGGGCCTGGAGCAGCAGTTCTGGCCGCAGGCGCCGTACACCGAGGCCGATCTCCAGGCCCAGGTCGACAACATCCGCGATTCCAACGGCGAGCGCGGCAAACTGGCCATGCAGGACGCCCAAGCCTACGTCGACGGCATCAACGCCTACCGCGAACAGTCCAAGAACGGCCGCTACTTCCCCGGCGAGTACGTCCTCACCGGCCATGTCGACGCCCTCACCAACGCCGGTGAGATCCAGCCCTTCAAGCTCACCGACCTGATAGCCCTGGCCTCCGTCGTCGGCGGGCTGTTCGGCAACGGCGGTGGCGGCGAGGTGCCCTCGGCCCTCGCGCTGCTCTCCGCCCAGCAGAAGTACGGCGTCGAGAAGGGCACCCAGGTCTGGGAGTCCTTCCGGGAGCGCAACGACCCCGAGGCCGCCAAGACCCTGCACGACGGCAGCAGCTTCCCGTACGCGGTCAAGCCGGCCAAGGCCAAGGGCACCGCACTGCCCGACCGCGGCTCGGTCACGGCCGAGCCGCTGGTCTTCGACCGCACCGGTGCGGCCACCGTCAAGAGCGGGACACCGCCGCGGGACCCGGTCAAGGCCCCGAAGAAGTACAGGAAACTGGAAGGCCTCTTCAAGGACGGGGTGCTGCCCAAGGGGAGCTTCGACCCCACCCAGCACCGTGGGATGTCCAACGCCCTGCTGGTCTCCGGCAAGCACTCCGCGAGCGGCCACCCGGTCGCCGTCTTCGGCCCGCAGACCGGCTACTTCGCGCCGCAGCTCCTGATGCTCCAGGAGATCCAGGGGCCCGGCATCAGCGCCCGCGGCGCCTCCTTCGCCGGCGTGGGGATGTACGTCCAGCTCGGCCGCGGCCAGGACTACGCCTGGAGCGCCACCTCCGCCGGCCAGGACATCACCGACACCTACGCCGTGGAACTGTGCAACGCGGACGGCTCCGCGCCCACCAAGGACTCCACCTCCTACCGCTACCGCGGCGCCTGCGTCCCCATGGAGAAGCTGGAGCGCACCAACTCCTGGAAGCCCACCGTCGCCGACCCGACGGCGGCCGGTTCCTACCGGATGCAGGTCTTCCGGACGAAGTACGGGACCGTCACCCACCGCGCCACCGTCGACGGCAAGCCCGTCGCCTACACCGCGCAGCGCTCCACCTACCGTCACGAGGCCGACTCGATCATCGGCTTCCAGATGTTCAACGACCCGTCCTACGTCCGCGACGCCAAGACGTTCCAGCAGGCCGCCGAGCACATCGGCTACGCCTTCAACTGGTTCTACGCCGACTCCCGTGACATCGCGTACTACAACAGCGGCCTCAATCCGGTCCGCAACCCCGACGTCGATCCCGCACTGCCCATCAAGGCGGAGGACGCCTACGAGTGGAAGGGCTACGACCCGGACACCAACACCACCGACTACACCCCGCCCGCCCAGCACCCGCAGTCCGTCGGCCAGGACTACTACATCTCGTGGAACAACAAGCAGGCCAAGGACTACGACTCGGCCGGCTTCGGCAACGGGTCGGTGCACCGCGGCAATCTGCTGGACGACCGGGTGCGCGCACTGACCGAGAAGGGCGGGGTGACCCGGGCCTCGCTGACCCGCGCCATGTCCGAGGCCGCCGTCACCGATCTGCGCGGCGAGGACGTGCTGCCCGAACTCCTGCGGGTCCTGGGCAGCAAGCCCGTCACCGACCCCCAGCTGAAGACCGCGGTCCAGCAGCTGGAGGCCTGGCACAAGGACGGTGCCCAGCGCCGCGAGACCGCCGCGGGCTCGCACACCTACACCCACCCCGACGCCGTACGCCTGATGGACTCCTGGTGGCCGCTGATGATCGACGCGGTCTTCAAGCCGGGGCTGGGCGGCGATCTCTATGACGCGCTGCGGGCCAATCTCGGCATCGACGAATCCCCGTCGGCCGGTCACGGCCCGACCGGGGCCCACGCCGGATCGGCCTTCCAGTACGGCTGGTGGAGCTACGCGGACAAGGATCTGCGGTCGGTGCTCGGCGACCAGGTGGCCGGCCCGCTCGCGCAGCCGTATTGCGGCAACGGTGACCTGTCCGCCTGCCGCGACACGCTGCTGGCCACGCTCCGGCAGGCGGCCGGGAAGACGGCCGGGCAGGTCTACCCCGGCGACGACAGCTGCAAGGCCGGCGACCAGTGGTGCGCGGACGCGATCATCCACCGCGCGGTGGGCGGTCTGACCCACGACACCATCAGCTGGCAGAACCGGCCGACCTACCAGCAGGTCGTGGAGTTCCCGGCACACCGGTAACACCGGTAACACCGGCAGAGGGAGCACGAACGGCCAGGCCCCGGGGCATCACCACCGCCCCGGGGCCTGCGCGCGCCCGCCGGTTGCCCCGCCGTCCCCTCTCCCGTGACGGGAAGCGCGAACTCCGGTACCGGGAAGCGCGAACTCCCCTACCGGGAAGCCCGACTGGCCTCCGGGCCGGAATTCCGCGGGGGTTATGCTGCAGGGTTCGGAAGTCCAGGGAAATGGGAAAGCGAGGCATGGCCTTGTCAGGTCCGCAGCAGTACCCGACGGAGCTGCTGGATACCACCATGGACCAGCTGCGCACGCTGATCGTCGTCCACGAGGCGGGCACCGCGCTGGGCGCCGCGCGGCGGCTGGGCCGCGAACAGTCCAGTGTGCAGAAGCAGTTGGACACCATGAACCGCACCTTTGCCGCGCTGTGCGGCGAGGAACTGGTCCTCAAGCAAGGACGGGGCCGGGACGCCCTGTTCACCGCGACCGGCGAGGCGCTGGTCGAGCTGGCGCGGCGCACGCTGGGGGAGTGGTCGGACGGCGTGCGCGACGCCCGCCGCCGGCTCGGCCGGACGCTGTCCGTCGGCACCACCCGCTACACCCTCGGTTTCCTGCTGGACGCGGTGGAACGCGTCGCCGAGGACTATGAGCGCGACGACGTCGATCTGAAGGTCACCCATGTCCGCACCGGAGACCTCTTCACCAAGCTGCGCACCAAAGAACTCGACCTGGTCTGCGGCAGCGTCGTGGTCACCCAGGGCGACGAAGCGGAAGTGCTGGCTCCGTACGAGGTCATGGAGTGGCGGCGCAGCGGGCTCTCCCTGCTGACGAACCTGCCGCCGGAACGGCTCCCCGGCACCTCCTTCGGCGCCCACGACCTGCCCCGGCTGCCGCTGGTCGTCTCGACACGCGGCCTGATCAGCCGTTTCCTGACCTCCTGGTACGGCCCCGACTACCGGAACAAGCTGTCCGTGGCGGCCGAGATCGAGGCCGCGCACTACGGCTTCGAACTGCTGCGGTCGGGAGTGGTCAGCGGGGCGATGCTGGTCACCCGGGGCATCGGGGAGGCCGCCGCGGACGGCCGCCTCCCGGAAGCCGGCGGGCTGCGCACCCTGGAGATCGTCGGGGAGGTGGGCCCCCGGACCGAGGTGCTGGTCGGCGTCTTCACCCGCCGCGGCGAGCGGGACTCCTACGCCCCCGGCCACCCCCTCAACCTCCTGTGGGAGGCGCTGTCCAGGGAGAGCGGGCGATGGTGGCTGAGCTCGTGAGCGCGCGGCGTCACCGGCGCCTCAGACCAGGTCCCGCTCCCGGGTCTCCGGCAGCGCCAGCACGCACAGCAGCGAGACGACCGCCATCGCGCTGACGTACCAGCCCACCGAGGCCGATCCGTACGCCGACTGGAGCCGGGTGGCGACCAGCGGGGCCACCGCGCCGCCGAGGACACCGCCCAGGTTGTAGGCCAGCGAGGCGCCCGAGTACCGCACCCGCGTACCGAACAGCTCCGGCAGATACGCGCCCATCGGGCCGTACACCACACCCATGCAGAACAGCGCGCCGCCGATGCCGAGGGCGATCAGCACCGGCGCCCCGGTGTCCAGCAGCGGGAAGAGCACCAGCCCCCACACGACCGCGAGGGCGCTGCCGGCGAGGATCAGCTTGCGGCGCCCGGCGCCGTCGGAACGGGTGGCGGCGAGCCAGGTCCCGGCGGCCAGGAACAGGCAGGCGACGAGGGAGAGCCCCAGCATGGTGTTGCGGGAGATGCCGAGGGTGGCGGTGGCGTAGGACAGGCAGTAGGTCGTCGCGGTGTAGAAGAGGCCGTACGCGACGATCATGCCGCCCGCGCCCAGCAGCAGTTCGCGCGGATGACGGCGCAGCACCTCGACGGCGGGCACCTTGCTCGCCTCCTGGGCGTCCAGCACCTTCGCGAACACCGGCGTCTCACTGATCTTCAGCCGTACGAACAGCCCCACGCCGACCAGCAGGAACGACAGCAGGAACGGCACCCGCCAGCCCCACGAACAAAACGCCGCGTCATCGAGCACGGACGACAGCAGCCAGAACACCCCGGTCGCCGCGAAGAACCCCACGGACGGGCCGAGTTGCGGGAAGGCCGCATACAGCCCCCGGCGCCTGCGCGGCGCATGCTCGACCGCGAGCAGCGCGGCCCCGCCCCACTCGCCGCCCAGGCCGATGCCCTGCAGGAAGCGCAGCACGAGCAGCAGCAACGGCGCCCAGACGCCCCAGGCGCCATAGCCCGGGAGCAGCCCCACGCACGCCGTCGAGAGCCCCATCAGCAGCAGCGAGACGACCAGCACGGATTTGCGGCCCACCCGGTCACCGAAGTGGCCGAAGAGCACCGAGCCCAGCGGCCGTGCGGCGAACGCCACCGCGTAGGTGGAGAAGGACGCGAGGGTGGCGTTGACCGGGTTGAGCGTCGGGAAGAACGCCTGGTTGAGGACGAGCGCGGCGGCCGTCCCGTAGATGTAGAAGTCGTAGAACTCGATGGCCGTCCCGATGAACGAGGCCACCGCCACCCGGCGCAGGCTCTCACCGCCGCCGGCCTCCCCCGCCGTCTTCGGCGGAGCGTCTGCTGATCCCTGTGCTGCTGTCGCGTCGCTGCTCACCAGCGCACTTTCCGGCCCGGTGGAGCGGCCGGTCAAGAGCGCAGCGGGCCCGTCTCGGTTCGTGAGACCGGGGCGGGCCCGGACCGCCGTCGGCCCAACGCCCCTACGCGTAGCGCAAATAGGGCTTCCGCAGTGCGCGGAAGCGGGCGAGGTTCTCCCGCCAGGCGGTGACGATCTCGTCCGTCCCCGCGCCCGCGTCGATCATCTTCCGGACGGTCGACGAGCCGGTCAGCCGGTCGATGCCGTTGTCGGGACGCCAGGCGAAGCCGCTCCAGACCCGCTTCGCGGTCACCAGGAGGCCGATGCCGGTACGTACCGGGTCGAACGCCTCGCGGTCGTGGACGTGCAGCTGGACGCCCCCGATCGTCTTGCCCTGGAACTTGGAGAAGGTGGGGGCGAAATAGGCCTCCCGGAAGTGGACGCCGGGCAGGTCCAGTTCGGTGGCGGCCGCGGCCCAGCGGCGGTCGATGCCCTCCGCGCCCAGCAGCTCGAAGGGGCGGGTGGTGCCGCGCCCCTCGGAGAGGTTGGTGCCCTCGAAGAGGCAGGTGCCGGAGTAGACCAGGGCGGTGTCGGGCGTGGGCATGTTGGGGCTCGGCGGCACCCAGGGCAGGCCGGTGGCGTCGAAGAAGTCGGTGCGCCGCCAGCCGGTCATCCGCACGGTCTCCAGCTCCACCGGGCGCCCGGCCGCCTGCGGCACGAACTCGCCGTTGAACAGCAGCGCCAGTTCCCCCGCCGTCATCCCGTGTGCCTGCGCGATCGGCTCCCGGCCGACGAACGAGGCGTACGCCTTGTCGAGCACGGGGCCGGTGGCCGAGCGGCCGGTGACCGGATTGGGCCGGTCGAGGACGACGAAGCGCTTGCCGGCGAGCGCCGCCGCCACCATGCAGTCGTACAGCGTCCAGATGTAGGTGTAGAAGCGCGCGCCCACGTCCTGGATGTCGAAGACGACGGTGTCCACACCGGAGGCGCCGAAGATGCCGGCGAGTTCCCTGCCGCTCTTGTTGTACGTGTCGTAGACCGGCAGTCCGGTGGCCGGATCGTCGTAGCGGCCTTCGGAACCGCCGGCCTGCGCGGTGCCGCGGAAGCCGTGTTCGGGGCCGAAGACGGCGGTCAGCCGCACCCGTTGGTCGGCGTGCATCACATCCACGATGTGCCGCAGGTCGCGGGTGACGCCGGTGGGGTTGGTGACGATGCCCACCGTGCGGCCGTCCAGCAGGCGGTAGCCGTCGGCGGACAGCCGGTCGAAGCCGGTGTGCACCCGCCGGCCGCCGCCGTGCGCGGGTCCCGCCGCCTGCGCGGGCCCCGCGCCCGTGGCCAGTGCCGCACCGGCCGCGCCGGCCGTCGCCAGCCGCCCGAGCAGAACGCGTCTCGACAGAGCCATCCGCACACCTCCGTGATCAGGAATCAACCGGGTACGTGTCGTGTGCACGCTAGCCCGCTCCGGGGCGCGGCGGAACGGACTCGGCGGGCGCGGCGGGACGGACTCGGCGGGCGCGGCCAAGACTCCTCCGTAGGGACGCGGCGGGTGCGGCGCGGACTCTTCCGCACGGACCCGGCGCCGGTTCGGCAAGGGCTCTTCCGCCGGGACATACCGACTGGTTAGTCTGCCTCCGTCGCATCGACCCGACCGAGGGAGACCCAGGGTGGCAGCCGTACGGGACAAGACCGTTGTCGTGACCGGGGCGGGCGGGGGGATCGGCGCCGCGCTGGCCCGCCGGTTCGCCGCCGAGGGCGCCCGGGTCGTGGTCAACGATCTCGACGAGGCCAAGGCGGCGAAGACCGCCGGGGAGATCGGGGCGATCGCGGTCGCCGGAGACGCCTCCGCCGTCGTCCCGGCCGCACGGGCGGCGCTCGGCGGCGGTATCGACATCTTCTGCGCCAACGCCGGGGTGGGGACCGGCGGCGGGCCCGAGGCGTCCGACGAGGACTGGACGCTGGCCTGGGACGTCAACGTCATGGCACATGTCCGGGCCGCGCGGGAGCTGCTGCCCGAGTGGCTGGAGCGCGGCAGCGGGCGCTTCATCTCCACGGTCTCCGCCGCCGGCCTGCTCACCATGGTCGCCGCCGCCCCGTACAGCGTCACCAAGCACGGCGCCTACGCCTTCGCCGAATGGCTCTCGCTGACCTATCGGCACCGCGGCATCGACGTCCACGCCATCTGCCCGCAGGGCGTCCGCACCGACATGCTGGCCGCCACCGGCGCCGCCGGGGACCTGGTCCTGACGCCCACGGCCGTGGAACCCGAGGACGTCGCCGACGCCCTGTTCGCGGCGATGGCCGAGGGCCGCTTCCTGGTCCTGCCGCACCCCGAGGTCGCGGACTACTACACCGCGCGGGCGGCGGACCCCGACCGCTGGCTCGGCGGGATGAACCACCTCCAGCGGAAGTTGGAGCAGGCCGAGGGCGGCCGCTCGTAGGGCCACCCGCCGGCGCGGGGTGACGGGGCCGGCCCCGGCCCGGCGCGTCACCGCACGTCACCGCCACCCCGCGTCACCCGGGCGTTTCCCCCGCAGGGATGATTCAGGCGATCAGGAAGAAAGGGCCGCACCCCGATGACCTCCTACCAGGACATGCCGTGGCTGGCACAGCTCACCGACGCCCAGCGCGCCCCCGTGCAGCCGCCCCCTTCGACACTGCACGCCTTCCGCGCCGCGGTCGGCCGCGTCCCCGACCGTACGGCGCTCGCCTACTTCGACGGCCGGCTGTCCTACGCGGAGACCGACGCGCTCTCCGACGGCATCGCCGCGCACCTCGCCGAGCGCGGCTTCCGGCGCGGCGACCGGGCCGCGGTCATGCTGCAGAACACCCCGCACTTCGTGCTGGCCCTGCTCGGCGTGTGGAAGGCCGGCGGGGTGGTGGTACCGGTCAACCCCATGTACAAGTCCGCCGAAATGCGGCACATCCTGGACGACGCCGAGGTCACCGCCGTCATCTGCGCCGACCGCACCTGGGACGGCTTTCTGCGGGCCACCGCCGCCGGGGCGCCGTCCGTACGGATCGCGCTCACCGCCTGGGAACGGGACCTGCAGACCCGGGACGACCGGCGGGTGCTGCGCGGTGACCGGCTCGGCCCCCAGGAGGGCGCCGACGACCTGCTGACCGTCGCCCGCACGGCGATGGGGGCACCTCCCACGCCCTCAAGGCAGTGGGGGAGGATACGCGCCGTGCCCACCGACCCGGAGCTCACCGCCGACGACCTCGCGCTGATCAGCTACACCTCCGGCACCAGCGGCACCCCCAAGGGAGCCACCAACACCCACGGCAACGTCATCTACAACGCCGAACGCCAGCGCGCCGGCCTGGGCCTGCCCGACGGTGCCACCTACTTCGCCCTCGCCCCGCTCTTCCACATCACCGGCATGGTCTGCGAACTGGCCGCCTGCGTCGCCAACTCCGGCACCCTCGCGCTCGCCTACCGCTTCGACGCCGGCGTCGTCCTGGACGCCTTCCTGGAGCACCGCCCCGCCTATACGGTCGGGCCTTCCACCGCCTACATGGCGCTGATGGCCCACCCCGAGGTCACCCGCGACCACTTCGCGTCCTTTTGGACCATGTCCTCGGGCGGTGCGCCGCTGCCGCCCGCCCTCGTCGAGAAGTTCCGCACCGACTTCGGGCCGTACCTCCACAACGGCTACGGCCTGACCGAGTGCACCGCCCCCTGTGCCAGCGTCCCGCCGGGCCGCGAGGCACCGGTCGACAAGGTCTCCGGCACGCTCGCCGTGGGCGTCCCCGGCCCCGACACCCTCGTGCGGATCACCGACGAGAGGGGCCGCGACCTCCCGTTCGGCGAGCAGGGCGAGATAACGGTCCGCGGCCCCCAGGTCGTCCCCGGCTACTGGCGCCGCCCCGACGCCACCGCCGAGGCCATCCCGGACGGCGAGCTGCGCACCGGTGACATCGGTTTCATGGACGCCGGCGGCTGGCTGTACGTCGTCGACCGCAAGAAGGACATGATCAACGCCTCCGGCTTCAAGGTCTGGCCCCGCGAGGTCGAGGACGTCCTCTACAGCCATCCGGCGGTGCGCGAGGCGGCGGTCGTCGGGGTGCCCGACGCCTACCGCGGCGAGTCTGTCAAGGCCTATGTCAGCCTGCGCCCCGGCACGTCCCCGGAACCCGCCGAGCTGGCCGCTTACTGCAAGGAACGGCTCGCGGCGTACAAATATCCCCGTGCGGTGGAGATCCTGGCCGAGCTTCCGAAGACCACGAGTGGCAAGATCCTCCGACGGGAGCTGCGCCACCGCGCATGACGAGCACGAAGGACAGGTGAGGGCGATGGCCGGCACGAAGGACGGCAACGGCAACGGCGGTGCGAAGCCGGTGGCCCAGCGGCTGCTGGCCACCGCCACCAGGCTCTTCGCCGAGCAGGGCTACGACCGCACCTCCGTCCAGGAGATCGTCGATGCGGCGGGCGTCACCAAGGGCGCCCTCTACCACTACTTCGGTTCCAAGGAGGATCTGCTCCACGAGGTCTACGGCCGGGTCCTGCGACTCCAGCAGGAGCGGCTGGACCACTTCGCCGGCGCCGACGCGCCGGTGGAGCAGCGCCTGCGGGACGCCGCCGCCGATGTGGTCGTCACCACCATCCAGAACCTCGACGACACCAAGATCTTCTTTCGCTCGATGCACCAGCTCAGCCCGGAGAAGGACAAGCAGGTACGTGCCGAACGGCGCCGCTACCACGAGCGGTTCCGGGCCCTGGTCGAGGAGGGCCAGCGCACCGGCGTCTTCGCCGCCGACATCCCCGCCGACCTGGTTGTGGACTACCACTTCGGCTCCGTGCACCACCTGGGCACGTGGTACCGCGAGGACGGACCGCTCAGCCCGCAGCAGGTCGCCGATCACCTGGCGGACCTGCTGCTGCGTGCCCTGCGGCCGTAGGGGGCGCCGCCCTTCTCCGGCGCGCACCACACGCCGCGTGCGCCGCCCGTACCGGCCGGCCGCGGTGTTCCGTTGGCCACATGTGCGGGGGTGACGTTCCTCACACACCCTCACCCTGCGTATCGGACCGGCCACATCGAGGCGGTCCGGGCCGCCTCCCGGCGCGTCCCCGCGGGCCTTCACCGCATCTTCAGGAATTTGTTGGATTGCGCGCAAGGCCTGCGGGAATGCGCTCCCGGGCAAGGACACTCAAGGGGTGGTTACGGCTCGGGGCTGTCCTCATCCGCCGTCCGTAACTTACGGTATCGATAGTTCTGCTATCACTACCGATGTGGGTGGCCTTGTGGCTGAAGTGACGCTGTTTCTCCGGGAGTACGCACGAACGCGCCGGGAGGTGGGCGCGATTGCTCCGAGCAGTCCCCGGCTCGGCAAGGCCCTGACCCGCTACCTGGTCCCCAGCCCCGGCCGCTCCCGCGCGGTCCTGGAGGTGGGGCCCGGCACCGGCGCCGTGACCCGCCACATCGCCGACGCGCTCGGCCGCGAGGACACCCTCGACCTGGTCGAGGCCAACCCGCGCTTCGTCGACATCCTGCACGGCGCCTACGGCAGCGACCCCCGGCTGCAGTTCCTCACCGGCCTGGTGCAGGAGCACGAACTCGGCACCTACGACACGATCGTCTGCGGCCTGCCGTTCGCGAACTTCGACGCCCCGACCACCACGGACATCTTCGACCGGCTGCTCGGCGCCCTGCGGCCCGGCGGCACGCTCTCCTTCTTCGGCTACGTCGGCGGGGCCACGGTCCGCCGCACGTTCAGCGGCCCGGCCAACCGGGTCCACGCCCTCGACGGCCAGAACGCGCTGCGCCGCATACTCGACCGGCACACCTTCCGTACCGAACTGGTGCTGGGCAACCTGCCGCCGGCCCGGGTGCATCACCTCGTGCCGGCCGGCGTGCCCGCTCAGAGCGTCTGAGACCGCTCCCGCACCCGCCGGGCCACGTCCTCCTGGGCGATACGCCGCAGTGCGGCCATCGCGGTGTCGCCCAGTACGGTCCCGAGCACCGCACCCTCGATCTGGGCGTCGAGGCTCGGGACCCCGTCGAACGCCGCCAGCTCGGCGGCGGCCAGCGACCCGGCGGCTTGCGCATACCGGTCGAGCAGGCCCAGCAGCTCGCTCTGGTCGAGCTCGTGGTAGGCCACCACGACCTGCACCAGCGTCCGCCACCCCGGATTCTCCGGCCGCACCGCCCAGTCGTGCCGGCGCACCAGCTCCGCGACCTCGCGCTCGGCGCGCTGCCACATCTCGTCGGTGCCCCGCTCGGTGGCCACCTTGCTGACCGCCGACTGCGCGGTCCCGAGCATGCCCTGCGGGGTGGTGCCCGGAGAGTCGATGCCGGCCAGTACCTCGGCGGCCGCCGCGATGGACAAGCCGCCCACTTCGGTCAGCGCCCGGATCAGCTTCAGCCGCCGGATGTGCGATTCGGCGTACTGGACCTGGTTCGGACTGATGCGCTCGCCCGGGGGCAACATGCCTTCCCGGGTGTAGTACTTGATCGACGGAACCGGCACCCCGGTCCGCCGCGCCAGTTCTCCGATACGCATCCCCCGAGGATAGCCGTGGGGGCCGCACGGCCGGGGCCCGCTCCGACGGGTGGACAAGGGGCCCGGCTCGCGGACGTACGCAGGCCGTGCCCGAGGTCCCCACCCCCTCGGGCACGGCTGCGGTACCGGGGCCGCCCCGGGCCGTCGGGCCTACAGGTAGCGCTTCAACTCGCGGCGCGCCAGCGACCGTTGGTGCACCTCGTCGGGGCCGTCCGCCAGCTGGAGCGTGCGGGCGCCGGCCCACAGCTCCGCCAGCGGGAAGTCCTGGCTGACGCCGCCCGCGCCGTGCAGCTGTACCGCCTTGTCGAGGATGTCCACGACGGTGCGCGGGGTGGCGATCTTGATGGCCTGGATCTCGGTGTGCGCGCCCTTGTTGCCGACGGTGTCCATCAGCCAGGCGGTCTTCAGCACCAGCAGCCGCAGCTGCTCCACCGCCACCCGGGCGTCCGCGATCCACTCCTGCACCACGCCCTGCTGGGCCAGCGGCTTGCCGAACGCCGTACGGGTCACCGCACGGCGGCACATCAGCTCGATGGCGCGCTCGGCCATGCCGATCAGCCGCATGCAGTGGTGGATCCGGCCGGGGCCGAGCCGCGCCTGGGCGATGCCGAAGCCGCCGCCCTCCTCGCCGATCAGATTGCTCGCCGGCACCCGTACGTCGTGGAACACCACCTCGGCGTGGCCGCCGTGGTAGTGGTCCTCGTAGCCGTAGACCTGCATGGCGCGCTTGACCTCCACGCCGGGGGTGTCCCGCGGGACCAGGATCATCGACTGCTGGCGGCGGAGGTCCGGGCCGTCCGGGTCGGTCTTGCCCATCACGATGAAGATCTGGCACAGCGGGTTCATCGCGCCGGAGATGTACCACTTGCGCCCATTGATAACGTAATCGTCGCCATCCCGCGCGATATGCGTCTCGATGTTGGTGGCGTCCGACGAGGCCACCTCCGGCTCGGTCATCGCGAACGCCGACCGGATCTCACCGGCCAGCAGCGGCGCCAGCCACTGCTTCTGCTGCGCCTCGTTGCCGAACTGCGCCAGCACCTCCATGTTGCCGGTGTCCGGTGCCGCGCAGTTCAGTGCGGTGGGCGCCAACTGGGGGCTGCGGCCGGTGATTTCGGCCAGCGGAGCGTACTGGAGGTTCGTCAGCCCGGCGCCGTGCTCCGCGTCCGGCAGGAAGAGGTTCCACAGCCCCTGCCGCCGGGCCTCGGCCTTCAGCTCCTCGACGATCGCCGGGGTGTCCCACGGTGAGGCGAGCGCGGCCCGCTGCTCATGGGCGGTCCGCTCGGCCGGGTACACGTGCTCGTCCATGAACGTCAGGAGCCGTGCGCGCAGTTCCTCGGTCCGGGCGTCGTATGCGAAGTCCATGGGTGCCTCAGCCTTCCTTGAGGGTGGTGAGTCCGTGGTCGATGAAGACGGGGACGAGCTCGCCGATCCGGTCGAACCCGGCGCCGACGGTCTGGCCGAGCGTGAAGCGGTAGTGGATGCCCTCGAGGATCACGGCGAGCTTGAACCAGGCGAACGCCGTGTACCAGGCGATGGCGGAGGTGTCCCGGCCCGAGCGGGCGGCGTAACGCTCGATCAGCTCGCCCGGCGAGGGGTGCCCGGGGGCGCTGCTGGTGGTGCTCACCGGCGACTGCGGCAGGCCCAGGTCCGAGCTGTACATCGCCAGCAGGCCGAGGTCGGTCAGCGGATCGCCGAGCGTGGACATCTCCCAGTCCAGGACGGCCTTGAGGGTGTCGTCGGACCCGATCAGGACGTTGTCGAGGCGGTAGTCGCCGTGGACGACGGCCGGGGCGGGCGAGGCGGGCAGCGCCCGGCCCAGCCTCTCGTGCAGCTCGTCGATCCCGGGCAGGTCACGGTTCTTCGACGCACTCAACTGCTTGCCCCAGCGGCGCAGCTGGCGCTCCAGGAAGCCCTCGGGGCGGCCGAAGTCGCCGAGCCCGACCGCCTCGGGGTCCACCGCGTGCAGGTCCACGAGCGTATCGACCAGGGAGAGCACCACGGCCCGGGTGCGCTCGGGCCCGAGCGGGGCCAGCTGGCCGGCCGTGCGGTAGGGCACGCCCTCGACCAGCTCCATCACATAGAAGGGTGCGCCGATGACCGACTCGTCCTCGCACAGCAGCAGCGCCTCGGGCACCGGCACCGGTGTCTCGTGCAGGGCGCTGATGACCCGGTGCTCGCGCCGCATGTCGTGCGCGGTCGCCAGCACATGGCCGAGCGGCGGCCGCCGGACGACCCAGGAGGCGGCGCCGTCGGTGACGCGGTAGGTGAGATTGGACCGCCCGCCCTCGATCAGCCGGGCCCGCAGCGGGCCGCCGGCCAGCCCCGGCCGCTCCCGGCCCAGATGCTCGCGCAATCGCTCCAGGTCGAGGCCGGGAGGATCCTCCTGGCCCTCGGGCTGCGGGGGAGGGGTGCCCTTGCTCATCGTGCTCCTCCGTACGGAGTGGACGGTCGGTCGGCCGATCGGTTGCAGCACGATCATGCCGACTAGTCGGTATGGCGTCCAGTGCCGGGCCGTGGGGCGTGGGTCACGCGGGGATTTTCCGCCACGCTCGCGGTCCCGGACGCGCCCGGCCTCCCCTCAGGCCTCCGCCCGCACGGCCGTGGTCAGGCGTGACACGCCATCGGCACCCCGCCGTTCATCACCGTCATATCGGCGAACCCGGCCACCACGTCGAGCGGCGCCCCCGGCGCGGTGCCCGCCAGCTCCGCGTACGCCCGGTGCAGGTTCGCCACCAGCCGCTCGCTCTCGGCCAACTCCGCGAACGGGCCGAGGTCCGCCTCCCGGGCCACCTCCAGCGGCGTACGCCCGGCCGCCCGGCCCTCCTGCGCCAGCCGGCCGACGAACCGCAGGTAGCGCTCGATGCCGTCGTACACCTCGGGGCCGGTCACCGGGCCGTGCCCGGGGACGACGGTGACCGCGTCCAGGGTGCGCAGCAACTCCAGTGCCCGCAGCGATCCGGTCAGCGACCCCATGAAGACGAACGGGGTGCCGCCGTGGAAGACCAGGTCCCCGGCGAAGACGATGCGCTGCCGGGGCAGCCAGACGACGGTGTCGCCGGTGGTGTGGGCCACGCCGGGGTGGATCAGCCGCACCTCGATGTCCCCGACGTGCAGGGCCAGCTCGTCGGTGTAGGTGACCTCGGGCGCCGTCAGACGGATGTCGCCGTACGCCACCTCGGGCCACACCGCGTGCAGCTGCTGCCCGGCGGCCAGCAGCTCACGGCGGCAGGAGGCGTGCCCGATGACCGTCGCCTCGGGCGCGAAGACGCAGTTGCCGTAGGTGTGGTCGCCGTGGTGGTGCGTGTTGACCACCATGCGGGGCGTGGGCGCGCCGCTCTCGGCGATCCGGCGGCGCAGCAGGCGCGCCCGGCGCTCGGTGGCGGCGGTGTCCACGACCAGGGTGGCGTCCCCGTCGGTGACGAAGCCCGCGTTGTTCAGGCACCAGCCGCCGTCCGGCTGGATGAAGGCGTGGACCCCGGCGGCCAGTTCGGTGAGGTAGGGCTCGGGGGTCGGTGCCGCCGAGGCGTGTGCTGCCGGGGTCCGTGCCGGCGTGTCCCGTGCTGCCGAGTCGTCCATGCGGGTGTGTCCCCTCGTCCGGTGGTCTCTCATGTCCCGCTGCCGGGGCGGGAGTCGGTCCCGACCCGGGACGGCGGGGGTCGCGTCACCGTACCTCTGCCGCCCGCCGTGGTGGCGCCGGACCCCGGCGCCGCACCCCGGCCCCATGCCCTGGCTCAGGCTCCGGCTCAGTGCCCCGGCCGTACCAGGATCACCGCGCCGCACAGCGCCAGCCCGAGGGTGCAGCCGACCAGCAGCAGGGCCGTCCGCGGGGGCAGGCCCGGCGGCCGGCCGGTGAGCATCGCCCGCATCCGCCGGTGCGCGAGCGCCACGAACGCGCTCCACAACAGGCCGGTCAGCGCCGCCAGAGCCACCTCCACCGGCCCGGGGGCGGCGCTGTGCAGCAGCTGACGGGCGGCCAGCACCGCCAGCGCCGTGGCGGACAGCGTGGTACGCCGCCACGCCAGCCGGGTCCGCTCCGGCTGCAGCCCGGGGTCCCGGTCGGGGGCCGCACGCGGCGGCCCGGCGCCCGGGGGCGCTTTGCCCGTCATCGGCTAGCTGGTCCGGCCCAGGAGGACCAGCACGACCACCGCCACCGCCAGGACGCCGACGCTCAGCGCCAGCGCCGTGGGGAAGCGGCTGACCGGCAGGTCCTCGCCGCGCCGCATCGCACGCTCGCAGCGCACCCAGTGATTGACCGCCCGCAGCGCACACAGCGCGCCGCCCACCAGCAGGACGACGGTGCAGGTCACCCGCAGCCCCTGGTGCAGCCGGGGCAGGAACTGGTCCACCGCGAAACCGCCGCCGACCAGCGCCAGCCCGGTGCGCAGCCAGGCGAGAAAGGTGCGCTCGTTGGCGAGCGAGAAGCGGTAGTCGGGGGTCGTGCCCTCCTCGCGGACCCGCGCGGGCGAGAACCACAGCCGTACGGCAGCGCCGGCCGACCGCAGTGCCTCGGTAAGGATCATGGCCGAAACCCTATCGGCCGGCCGGTGCCCTGCCCGGGGCGCATCAGACTTCCCCCGCCTCCCGCCGGGCCAGCAGCTGCCGGTACGCGGCGAGCCCGTCCGGCGTCCACGGCCACTCGTCCAGCCGCCGGGCCAGCTCCTCCTCGGTCAGGAACGCGAACCAGTCGATCTCCGACTCCTGCGGGGCGACCGGCAGGGTGCAGCGCACCTCGTAGACCGCGGACCACCAGGTGTGCTCGGCCGTCTCGTAGAGGAACTTGAACAGCGGCCGGGGCGGCTCCAGCCCCTGGACGCCCAGCTCCTCCTCGGCCTCGCGCAGCGCCGCCCGGTCGTAGCTCTCGCCGGTGCCGAGCACCCCGCCGACGAACATGTCGTAGTGCGAGGGGAAGACGAGCTTCTGCGGGGTGCGGCGGTGAACGAAGATCCGATCCGCCTCGTCCCGGGCGAGGACGAAGGCGCAGCGGGTGCGCATCCTGCGGGCGTAGGTCTCACCGCGGGGGGCCTGCCCCACGACCTGATCGTTCTCATCGACGACGTCGAGGATTTCGTCCGCGTTGAGCGGTTGCTGATCGGTCATGGCAGCCATGCAACCACCCGGGACCCGGGCACGGCCCATCGGGCGACGGTTTCCCGGCGGCGGTCTGCGCGCGTGTCCGCCACCGCGGGGGAGCGCCCGGGACGCCCTCCTCAGTGCGGCTGCAGCTCCCGTACGTCCTCGCGCCGGCCGGACCCCGGCGGCATCGCCGGATGGCTGCCGATCAGCACGATGCCCGCGACGACGGCCACGATCCCGGCCACCTCCCACGCCAGCGCCCCCGGCGTCACCCGCAGCTGGTCACCGAGGAACCCCACCCCGCAGGCGATGCCGGCCAGCGGCTGGGCGGCGGTCAGCGCGGGCAGCGAGAGCCGCAGCGGCGCCGACTCGAAGGCGCTCTGAACGAGCACCAGCGCCAGCACACCGAGCACCACGATGGCGTACGGCTGCCAGCTGGTGACCAGGGCCGACCAGCCGCCCTCGCCGAAGTGCTCCCCGCTGATCCGGGTCAGCGCGTCCTGCAGCCCGTAGATCAGTCCCGCCGCGATCCCCAGCAGGGCGGCCTCCAGGCTCACATGCACCCGCTCGCGCTTGGCGACCGCCGCCAGCAGCAGCGCGGTGCCCAGCACCATGCCCATGATCAGCCACTGCCACAGATGATCCGTGCTGCGCTGTCCGCCCTGGGGGCGCCCGGCCACGATGAAGGCCGTCACCCCGCCCGCCAGCAGCCACAGCCCGGCCCAGCCGCTCCGGCCGAGCCGCTGCCGGGTCAGCCGCCGCGACAGCGCCATCGCGAACAGCAGGTTGGTGGCCAGCAGGGGCTCCACCAAAGTGATGTCGCCCATCCCCAGCGCCATCGCGCCGAGCGCCATCCCGACCACCATCAGACCGATACCTGCCAGCCACAGCGGCATCCGCACCAGATCGAGCAGCAGCCGCACCGAGAGGTAGTCCTTCATCGGGGCGTGCTGTGCCGCGGCCTGCTGAAACACGAAACCGAGTCCCAGACAGCAGGCCGCTCCAAGGGCGAGCAGTATCACCGTCACGTCGCACCTCGTATCGGGGGCGGGGGATGCGCCTGAGGATAGTCACCAGGCGGCGGGCGTGGCGTGGCCCTCGTCACCGACCATTCTCCCGCGCGCCTTGGCGTACTGCGCGGTAACCCGGTGGTTGACGCGGCAGTCGGGTGCGCTGAGGATCGTTCCACCAGGCGGCCGGGGCGCCCGGCGTGCCCCGTTGAGGAGTTGCTGAGATGGCGTACGACGCTGATGTGATCGTGATCGGAGCGGGGCTCGCGGGCCTGGCGGCCACCGCGGAACTGGTGGACGCCGGACGGAAGGTGATCCTCCTCGACCAGGAGCCCGAGCAGTCCCTCGGCGGACAGGCCCACTGGTCCTTCGGCGGTCTCTTCCTGGTGGACTCCCCCGAACAGCGCCGGCTGCGCATCCGCGACAGCCATGAGCTGGCCTGGCAGGACTGGCTGGGCACGGCCGGCTTTGACCGGCCCGAGGACCGCTGGCCGCGCTCCTGGGCCGAGGCCTACGTCGACTTCGCGGCCGGCGAGAAGCGCTCCTGGTTGCACCGGCAGGGCGTACGGCTCTTCCCCGTCGTCGGCTGGGCCGAACGCGGCGGCTACGACGCGACCGGACACGGCAACTCCGTCCCCCGCTTCCACATCACCTGGGGCACCGGCCCCGGGCTGGTGGCCCCGTTCGAGCGCCGGGTGCGGGCCGGGGTCGCCCGCGGACTGGTGGAGCTGCGCTTCCGCCACCGGGTGACCGGGCTGTCGCGCACCGCGGGGAGCGTGGACACGGTCAGCGGCGAGGTCCTGGAGCCCTCGGACGCCGAGCGCGGCAGGCCCAGCAGCCGCGAGGTGGCCGGCGCCTTCGAGCTCAAGGCCCAGGCCGTGATCGTCACCTCGGGCGGTATCGGCGGCAATCACGAACTGGTGCGCGCCAACTGGCCCGAACGGCTCGGCAAGCCCCCGCGGCGGATGCTGTCCGGGGTGCCCGCGCATGTGGACGGCAAGATGCTGGGCATCGCCGAGGCGGCCGGCGGCCGGATCATCAACCGCGACCGGATGTGGCACTACACCGAGGGCATCGACAACTGGAACCCGGTCTGGCCGCAGCACGGCATCCGGATCCTGTCCGGACCGTCCCCGCTGTGGCTCGACGCGCGCGGCAAGCGGCTGCCGGTGCCGCTCTTCCCCGGCTTCGACACCCTCGGCACCCTCGAACACATCATGCGGACGGGCCATGACCACACCTGGTTCGTCCTCACCCAGAAGATCATCGAGAAGGAGTTCACCCTCTCCGGCTCCGAGCAGAACCCCGATCTGACGGGCAAGAGCATCCGCGGCGTGCTGGGCCGGGCCAGGGCCGGCGCACCGGGGCCGGTGCGGGCGTTCATGGACCGTGGCGCGGACTTCGTCGTCGAGCGTTCGCTGACCGACCTGGTGCGGCGGATGAACGAACTGACCAAGGAGCCGCTGATAGGCGAGGAGGCGCTGCGCGACGCGATCGTGGCGCGGGACCGGGAGATCGCCCACTCCTTCACCAAGGACCTCCAGGTGACCGCGATCCGCGGGGCCCGCGCTTACCTCGGGGACCGCCTGATCCGCACCGCGGCGCCACACCGGCTGCTCGACCCCCAGGCCGGCCCGCTGATCGCCGTACGGCTGAACATCCTCACCCGCAAGACGCTCGGCGGACTGGAGACCGACCTCTCCTCGCGGGTGCTGACCGACGGTGGCACACCCCTGCCCGGCGTCTACGCGGCGGGCGAGGCGGCCGGGTTCGGCGGCGGCGGGGTGCACGGCTACCGCTCGCTGGAGGGGACCTTCCTCGGGGGCTGCCTCTTCTCCGGCCGGACGGCGGGCCGGGCGGCGGCGCGGGCGGTGTCCTGAGGGGGAGGGGCGGTGCGGGGGAGCGTGCTGCCGGAGGGGCCTCGCCCCGCCGGCAGGAGGCGGGCCGCTCCCTTCCGTGGACGAAGAGAGAGGGGGGGCGGATCCGGCCATTCCCCTTCGCGCCTTGACGCGGAGCTCTGCGGGCCGCTTTGCTGTGCGTGATGACTGGTGCGGACCAAGTCGTCACCCTCTGTAGAGGTGCGCGGATCCGGTCCCCGCCCGCCGAGGACGACTCGGTGCGGTGAGACGGCCGGTGCGGCGCGCCGTGGAGCCCCTGATGGAGCCCCTGACCCGTGATTTCGATGTCGCCACCGATGCCGCCACCCCTCCGACGCGCCCGCCCCGGCCCCCCGGTGCTCACCCCGGCCCTGGACGACGCCCAACTGGCCCTCGCGGTCGAGGCGTTGACGCTCGGCCAGTGGGCCAGGGTGCGCACCCTGCTCGCCGGGACCGGTGCGCAGTGGGATCTGCGCGGCCACCGATTAACCGTCCTGGCCACCTGCCCCGGCAGCGCCGCCTGGGCCGGCGACTGGCTGCTCGCCGAACCGGACAGCGGTGACGCCGCCACCCTCCTGGCCCTCGCCACCGTCCATCTCGCCCTGCGCGGCGAGAGCGGTACCGGGGCCGCCGCGCAGGCCTGTGCCACCGCCGCCCGGATGCTGCCCGACGACCCCACCCCCTGGCTCGGCGCGCTGATCCTCGCCCGCCGCACCGGCACCCCGGGCGAACGGGCCCACGCCTTCCACCAGGTGTGCGCCCGCCACCGCGACCACCACCACGCACACCACCTCATGACGGCCTCCCTGGCCGAGCAGCTGCCGGGCGTCGCCGACGATCCGCGGCACCCGGTCCATGTCTTCGCGGCCCGCGCGGCGGCACGTGCCCCCGCCGACTCCCCGCTCGCCCTCCTCCCCGTCGTGGCGCACGCCGAGCGCTACCGCGTCCTCGCCGCCGCGGGCCTGGCTCCCCCCGACCCCGCGGGCTGGGGCCACTGGTCCACCCGGCGCGCCCGGCAGGTGCTGCAGGCCGCCGTCGACTGGTGGCTGGAATGGGAGGGCGAGGAACACCCGCGCCGCAAGATCGATCTCAACTTCCTCGCCCATGCCGCGTTCCACCAAGGGCGGACCGCCGAGGCCGCCACGCTGTTCCAGCGGATCGGTCCGCACGCCACCCGCGCCCCGTGGTCGTACCCGGGCCGCGACGGCGCGGGCGCCTTCCGCGCCGCGCGGGCCACCGCACTGTGCCGCGCCCGGGAGGCCGCCGCCCCGTGACCCGGCGGCGCTGATGACGAAAGTCTGACGCCGGGGCCGGGACGCCGGCCCCGGCCCCCGCGGGGGGTTCACAATCGAAGGGTGACCAAGGACGCGAAGAGGCCCCGCCCGGCGGGCGGCGGCGAGGACGGGCAGGGCACCCCCGTGGGCCGCCGCGTGGTGCTCGGCATGCTCGCCGCCGGTGCCGCCGGCGTCGCCGCCGCCCCCTACCTGCAGAGCGCCTACGACAGCACCCTCGGGGCCGCCGCACAGCAGGACCCCACCGGCCTGACCGGCCTGCTCCCGGGCGGCGGCGGCTTCCGCTACTACTCCGTGACCGGCTCCGTACCGGCCAAGGACGCCCACACCTACCGCCTGACCCTCGACGGCCTGGTCCGCCACCGGACCACCCTGAGCCTCGCCGGTCTGCGCCGGCTGCCGCAGACCCGGCTCGTCCGCGACGTCCAGTGCGTCACCGGCTGGCGGGTGCCCGCCACCCCCTTCGAGGGCGTCCGCCTCTCCGCCCTCCTCGACGTCGCGGGCGTCCGCCCCGAGGCCAAGGCCGTCCGCTTCACCTGCTTCGACGGCACCTACAGCGAATCCCTCACCCTCGAACAGGCCCGCCGCGACGACGTCCTGGTCGCCCTGCGGATGCAGGACAAGCCGCTCGCCCACGCCCACGGCGGCCCGGTGCGCCTCTATGTCGGGCCCATGTACTTCTACAAGTCGGCGAAGTGGCTCTCCGGGATCACCGTCACCGACCACGTCCAGCCCGGCTACTGGGAGAACCTCGGATATGACATCGACGCCTGGGTCGGCCGGTCGAACGGACGCGACGATGCCCCGACCACCTGAGAGCCGGTCCGCCACCGCCACGGCGCGCCCCCGCGTCCCGCGCTTCACCCCCGCCGAACGCCGGGTGCACCGCGCCACCGCCACCCTGATGGCCGTCTGCGTCCTCGCCGCGGGCTGCCTCTACCTCCCCTTCCTCGCCGAACTCGTCGGCCGCCGCCACCTGATGGTCACCGTCCACGAGTGGTCCGGCGTCCTGCTGCCCGTCCCCCTGCTGCTGGGCCTCGGCTCCCGCGCCCTGCGCGCCGACCTCACCCGCCTCAACCGTTACGGCCCGCACGACCGCCAGTGGCTGCGCGCCGCACTGCGCCGCCGAGGGGGCCGCCCGGCCGGCAAGTTCAACGCCGGGCAGAAGCTCTACGCCGCCTGGATCGCCGGTGCGGTCCTGGTGATGCTCGGCACCGGGCTGCTGATGTGGTTCACAGGTCTCGCGCCCCTGGTCTGGCGCACCGGCGCCACCTTCGTCCACGACTGGCTCGCGCTCGCCGTGATCATCGTGATCGCCGGCCATGTCGGGAAGGCGTACGGCGACCCCGAGTCACGCCGCGGCCTGCGCACCGGCTCCGTCGACGCGCAATGGGCACGGCGCGAGCATCCGTTGTGGGAGCAGCGGGAGGAGGACGGGGGTGACGGCGCGGAAGCGGGGGAGAGCGCGAACAGGGACTCCGAGGACAGGTCCTAGCTTCCTTCCCACGGCATGGCCGCTCCCGCCCGTTGCCGAGACTTCTCTGCAGAGATCTCTGTGCAGAGGAGTCTCTGCAACTCTAGGCTGCCGTTCATGTCTGACGCTTCCGCAGCACAGCACCCGTCCCGCCCGACGCCGACGCCGCCGGCCGCGCCCCCGACCCGCCGGATGGACGCCCGCAGCCTGCGCGGGGTCGCCCACCCCTTGCGGATGCGCATCCTGGAGCTGCTGCGGCTCGACGGGCCGGACACCGCCACCGGGCTCGGGCGCCGTCTCGGCGAGAACACCGGTACGGTCAGCTGGCATCTGCGGCACCTCGCCGAACACGGCTTCATCGAGGAGGAGACCGGCCGCGGCACCAAGCGCGAGCGCTGGTGGCGGGCGGTCCGGGTAGCCCACCGGCTGGACACCACCGAATTCCGCGACGATCCGGACACCCGAGGCGCGCTGGAGCTCTATGTGCACGAAATCGTCCAGCAGCACTTCAACCGGGTCGTCAGCTACCTCATCGAGGACTGGGCCCCGGAGTGGCGGGACGCCGGCACCCTCTCCCAGTGGCACGATCTGCGCCTGACGCCCGGACAACTCGCCGCACTGAACGCGGAGTTGGAGCAGGTCGTGATACGGCACCGGGCGGCGGCGCACAGCGGATCCGACGAGGAAGCCCCCGAGGAGCAGCGGCCCGTCGTCGTCCAGCTGCAGGCCTTCCCGCGCAAGGAGCGGCACGAGCGATGAGCGGACTGCTGCGCCGCCATCGTGACTTCCGGCTGTTGTGGTGCGGTGAGACGGCGGGGAAGTTCGGGGCGGCGGTCACCACCGTGGCGATGCCGCTGGTGGCGGTGTCCACCCTGCACGCCTCCACCTTCGCGGTCGGGCTGCTCAGCGCCTGCGGCTGGCTGCCCTGGCTGCTCATCGGCCTCCCGGTGGGCGTCTGGGTGGACCGGACGCGCCGCCGGCCCCTGATGCTGGGCGCCGCCGGCCTGTCACTGGTGCTGTTCGCCGCCGTACCGCTCCTCGCCCGCTACGGCGGGCTCAGCCTCGGCTTACTGATCGCCGTGGCCCTGCTGGCCGGTGCCGCGGCGGTGGTCTTCCAGACCGCCTACAGCGCCTACCTCCCCGGCCTGCTCGCACCGGCCGACCAGGCCGAGGGCAACGCCAAGCTGCACGGCAGCGCCTCGGCGGCGCAGATCGCGGGACAGGGGGCGGGCGGCTTCCTCGCCCAACTGGCCGACGCCGTCAACGCGTTGTCCGCCCAGGCCGCCGGCTTCCTCATATCCCTGCTGTGCCTGCTCCGCATCCGGCACCGCGAACCACGCCCGGACCCCCGCGACCGCGCCGCACGGACCCTGTTCGCGGACATCGCCGAGGGGCTGCGGCTGGTCACCGGCGATGTATGGCTCCGCACCCTGACGCTCTTCGGCGCCGCCTCCAACCTCGCGCTCATGGGGTACCAGTCGATCGCGGCGGTCTTCCTGGTCCGCGAGGTCGGTCTGCCGCCCGGCGCGGTCGGCGGGCTGACGGCGCTGGCCAGTACGGGCGGGATCGTGGGCGCCTTCCTGGCGCGCCGGGCCGCCGACCGGTTCGGTACGGCCCGCGCCATGCTGCTGTGCGAACTGGGCCTGTCCGGCACCGCGTTGCTCATCCCCCTCGCCGGCCATGGCGCCGGGGCGCTGCTCTACGTCGCGGGCAGCTTCGGCGTCTGCGCGGGTGTGGTGGGCGGAAACACCCTCAAGGCGGGCTTCCAGCAGCGCTACTGCCCGCCGGCCCTGCTCGGCCGGCTGATCGCCGGCAGCTCCTTCCTCAACTACGGCACGCTGCCCCTGGGCGCGCTGCTCGGCGGCGCGCTCGGCTCCGCCCTCGGCCTCCGCCCGGCCATGTGGATCATGACCGCCGGGGTGCCGCTGGCCGCCCTGATCCTGCTCCTCTCGCCGGTCGGGGCCGTCCGCGACCTGCCGGTGCGCCGGACGGGGGACGAGGGGCGGGAGGAGCGCGGCCCGGATCCGGCGGGCCGGGACGGAGCGGCGGCACGGCGCTGAGGCGCGCCAGGCACACCCGTACGCCCACGCGCACACCAAGGCCCGGCCCCACGCGCGCCAAAACCGTCCACGGCCCCATCCGCCGCCCTCCTACGCCTCCACCGGCACGTCCGCCGACGGCAGTTCGACCTCGAAGCGGCAGCCCGCCCCGGTATTTTGTACCGTCGCCCGGCCCTCGTGGGCCTCCACGATCCCGCGGACGATCGCGAGACCCAGCCCGGCGCCGCCCTGGCCGTCCGCGCGCGGGGTGCGGGCCGCGCCGCCGCGCCAGCCGGTGTCGAAGACCCGCGCCAGATCCTCCGGCGGGATGCCCCCGCAGCCGTCCTCGACCGCGAGGATCACCCGGCCCTTCTCGTGTCGTGCGCTGAGTGCCACGGTGCCGTCCGCCGGCGTCGCACGGATCGCGTTGACCAGCAGATTGCCCAGGACGCGGGTGATCTGCTGGGCGTCCACCCGTACCGGCAGCGGCGCCACCCCGCCGTCCACCAGCCGCACCCCGCCGGCCCGCGCCAGCGGCCCGGCCCCGGCGAGGGCATCGTCCACCAGGTCGTACACCGACACCCGCGACAGCGTCAGTGCCAGCGCCCCGGCCTGGATGCGGGAGAGTTCGAAGAGGTCGTCGACCATGGCGGCCAGCCGGTCGACCTCGACCCGCATCCGTGCGTGGTAGCGCGCGGTGTCCTCGGCGACCCCGTCCTCCAGCGCCTCGGCCATCGCCCGCAGCCCGGCGAGCGGGGTGCGCAGGTCGTGCGAGATCCCGGCGATCAGATCGCGCCGGGAGGCATCCAGCGCCCGCTCCCGTTCCCGTGCCGCGGCGAGCCGCCCGCTGGTCTCCTCCAACGCCCGGGACAGCGCGGCCAGTTCCGCGGTGGGCGGCTCGGCGGGCGCCACGAAGCCGCCCTCGCTGCCGACCGTACGGGCCGAGCGTGCCAGCTCCCGGCTGCCCGCCGCGATCCGGCGTCCGAAGAGCAGCGCGGCCGCCAGCGACACCACCCCGGAGACGGCCACCACGGCCATCACCACGCCCAGGTCGTGCCCGGACAGGAACATCGCCTGGGCGACCGCCACCGTGCCCGCCGCCATCGCGGCCACCGCCAGCACCGCCACCGCGAACAGCGACAGCGCGACCGAGCGCCGCCGCAGCACCCGTACCGCGGGCGCGGCGAGCAGGCCCGCCAGCGCCGCCCCCAGCGCCGCCAGCGCCACGATGACCAGAAAGTCCGTCATGAGAGCGGATCGCCTTCCAGCAGCGGTCCGGGCTCCGGCGGGGGCTCGTCCTCCATGGGGTCGAAGCGGTAGCCCGCGCCCCAGACCGTCGTCACCAGCCGTGGCGCGGCCGGATCCGCCTCGATCTTCTCGCGCAGCCGCCGCACGTGCACGGTCACCGTGGACAGATCGCCGAACTCCCAGCCCCAGACCCGGGCCAGCAGCTCCTCCCGGGAGAAGACCTGCCCGGGGTGGCGCATCAGGAAGACGAGGAGATCGAACTCGCGGGCGGTGAGGGAGAGTGCCCGTCCGCCGCGGTCGGCGCGCCGGCCGCCGGGGTCGGCACGCAGGTCCCCGGCGCACAGGACGGCCGAGGGCGCCGCGGCCGGCGGCGCGGACTCCGCGCGGCGCAGCACCGAGCCGATCCGCAGCACCAGCTCGCGCGGGCTGAAGGGCTTGGTCACATAGTCGTCCGCACCCAGCTCCAGCCCCAGGATGCGGTCCGCCTCCTCGCCGCGGGCCGTCAGCATCACCACCGGGACCGCCGGGCCGTCGTCGGAGCGGCGCAGCCGGCGGCACACCTCCAGCCCGTCGAGGCCGGGCAGCATCAGGTCGAGCACCACGAGATGCGGGCGGAACTCCGCGGCCCGGTCGAGGGCGGCGAAACCGTCGGCGGCGTGCCGGGTGGTGTAGCCGGCGCGGGAGAGATAGCCGGTGACGACCTCCGCGACGGTCGGATCGTCCTCGACGACCAGGACACGGCGCGGCGGCCCGTGCAGCGGGACGGGCGGGGGTGCGGAGGGCGGCGTTGCGCGGTGCACGGGCTCAGCGTGCCCTTCTGGAGGGAGACGTCATGGGGCCAGCCAACACCAGCGCGCGCGGTGGCGGGCGGGCAGGCCTGCTGTCGTAAGACTCCGGTAACCCATGGCCGGTAACCCATGGCCGGGAGCCGGGAGCCGGGAGCCGGGAGCCGGGAGCCGGTGCAGCGGTGGGCCGCTCACGGCGCCGCGGCCCCGTCCTGGCGCCTCAGCTCAGCCCTCCAGCCCCTCCCGTACCCGTCGCGACACCGTGATCGCATAGAGGTCGAGCACGCCCGGCGGTTCGGCCAGACCGGGCCCGCCGGCCCGGATCCACGCGGCGATATCGGCCAGCGCGTCGTCGTCGTTGACCAGCCCCAGCCACACGGGGCGCCCGCCGGCCGCCCGGCCCGCGGGCGACGGCTGGACCACGACCACATTCGCCTGGTCACAGACGTCCAGACACTCCGAGGCCCGTACCGGCGCCGCGCCGTCGAGCGCCGCGCGCAACCGCGGTATCTGCCCGGCGTGGTCCACGCCCGGGATCTTGGCCGCATCGCCGCAGCAGCAGCCCCGGCATACGATGACCCGGCACGGGGCCGCGGTGGCTGCCCGTCCGGCACGCTTGTCGATCATCCGGCTCATGCTACGGGCGGCGCCATGCCCCCGAGGACGGAGGGCCGGGCGGGGGTAGGAACCCGGTTCCGCGGGATAGACATCCGGCATGCCCCTCACAGACCCCCAGCCCTACCCTCACCCCGGCCCTCACCCCGGTCCCGCACCGGAGAGCGCGATACCCGGCCCGGCCGGTCTCCCGGTGCTCGGCTCGATGCTCGACCTGCGGCGCGACTCCCTCACCACCTTCGTCAACGCGCGGCGTACGCACGGCGATGTGGTGCGGCTGGTGGCCGGCCCGCCCGGTCTGCGCAGCGTGTTCCATGCGGTCTTCGCGCCCGAGGGCGTACAGCAGATCCTCGGCTCCCAGGCCGCCAACTTCCGCAAGGACCACCCGCTCTACGAGGAGGTCCGGCAGGCCTTCGGCAACGGCCTGCTCACCAGCCAGGACTCCGACTACCTCAGACAGCGGCGGCTGGTGCAGCCGCTGTTCACCAAACGCCGGGTCGACAGCTACGCCGCGGCGATCACGACCGAGGCCGGCACCTCAGCCGAACGCTGGCACACCGCCGGGGGCCAGACCGTGGACCTGGTCCCCGAGATGAACCGGCTGGCGCTGCGCACCGTCGCCCGGATCCTGTTCGGCCTGGACGCGGCGGCGGCCGAGGACGCCTTCCACCGGTGCGCCCCGGTCATCAACGCCTATGTCGTCCGGCGTGCCTACGTACCCGTGAAGGTCCCGCGGGAGTGGCCCACCCCCGCGAACCTGCGGGCCCGGGCCGCCACCGACGAGCTGAACGCCCTCTGCGACCGCATCATCGCGGACCGGCGGGCGGCGCGCGGGGCGGCCCCGGAGGCGGCGGACGAGGCGGACGGGAGGGATGCCGGGGACGCCGGGGACGACCTGCTGTCCCTGCTGGCCGCCGCCGGCAACGACGAGGACGGTTCCCTCGACGCGACCGAGGTCCGTGAACAGGTCCTGATCTTCCTGCTGGCGGGGCACGAAACCACCGCGACCTCCCTCGCGTTCACCCTCCACCTCCTCGCCCGGCACCCCGAGGAGCAGCACAGAGTGCGCGAGGAGATCGACCGGGTGCTGGGCGAGCGCACCCCCACGGCCGCCGACCTGGACCGTCTGCCGTATCTGACCCAGGCGCTGAAGGAGTCCATGCGCCTGTATCCGGCGGCGCCCGTCATCAGCCGCCGGGCCGTGGCCGCCACGGAGATCGGCGGATACCGCATCCCGGCCGGTGCCGATGTGGTCGTCGCGCCCTGGGTCACCCACCGCAGCCCGGAGCTGTGGGAGGACCCGGAGCGCTTCGATCCGCGGCGCTTCGCACCAGAACGGGAGGCGGAGCGGCACCGCTACGCCTGGTTCCCGTTCGGCGGCGGGCCGCGCGCCTGCATCGGGGCGCACTTCTCGATGCTGGAGTCCGTGCTGGCGCTGGCCGTGCTGCTGCGGACGTACGAACTCGAAGCCGTGGACCAGGAGGTGCCGGTCGCCGCCGGGATCACCCTCCAAGCCACCGGCCCGGCCCGGGTGCGCCTGCGCCCGCGCGACGGAGCCGGGGAGTAGGGGACCGAGATCCGGGGACGCCGCACGCACAGCGGAAACGACGCGCAGGGCGGAACACGAGCGCAACCGTCAACGCAACCGCAACCGCAACCGCAACCCAACCCCAAATAATAAACGCAACGGAAATAGCGTTTGCGTTTCGGCGGCGTCCCCCGTATCGTCAACCCCGGTCCCATTGCCGCCGATCGGAGAAGGCCGTTGCTCGTCTGAGGTCCTGAGGCACCGCGCCCGCGACGGTGATCCGCCCTGCGCTTCCGGTATCCGGAGCGGCGGTTCATGCCTCGCGCGGCCCGTCCGCGACCTCGGCGTACGTACGGCGTACCCGACGCACCCGGCGTTTTGACGACGCGCCGACGGTGCGGTGTCTCCCAGCGCATTCCCCACACCCCTTCGCGCCCAGGAGACCCCTGTGTCCATGCCACCCACCTCCGCGTCCTCCGCGGCCATCGTCTGCACCGGCCTCGGCTTCAGCTGGCCCGACGGCAGTCCCGTCCTGGAAAGCCTCCCGCTGGCCGTCGGCCCCGGCCGTACGGGCCTCATCGGCTCCAACGGGGCCGGAAAGTCCACCCTGTTGAAGCTGATCGCGGGCGAACTCTCCCCGACCTCGGGCAGCGTCAAGGTGGCCGGCGAGGTCGGCTACCTCCCGCAGCACGCCCCGCTCGACACGCACCTGAAGGTCGACGAAGCGCTCGGCATCGCCGCCGCGCGCGCCGCCCTGCACGCCATCGAGGGCGGCGACCCGAGCGAGGAACACTTCACCGCCATCGGCGACGACTGGGACGTCGAGGAACGCGCCCGCGCCACCCTCGACCAGCTCGGGCTGCCCGGCCTCGACCTCGACCGCACCATCGGCGAGGTGTCCGGCGGTGAGGGGGTCCTGCTGCGGCTGGCGGCCCTGCTGCTGCGCCGGCCGGACGTCCTGCTGCTCGACGAGCCCACCAACAACCTCGACGGACCGGCCCGGCAGCGGCTGTACGACGCGGTCACCGGCTGGTCCGGCGTGCTCGTCGTGGTCAGCCACGACCGTGAACTCCTCGAACTCGTCGACCGGATCGCCGACCTCCGCGACGGGGAGATCCACTGGTACGGCGGCAACTTCAGCGCCTACGAACACGCCCTGGCCGTCGAACAGGAAGCGGCCGAGCGCACCGTGCGGGCCGCCGAGGCCGACGTCCAGCGCCAGAAACGCGAACTGGCGGACGCCCAGGTCAAGTTGGCCCGCCGGGTGCGCTACGGCAACAAGATGAACGCCAACAAGCGCGAACCGAAGATCGTCATGAACGAGCGCAAGAGGGAGGCCCAGGTATCCGCGGGCAAGCACCGCATCCTGCACACCGAACGCCTCAAGGAGGCCAGAGAGCGCCTGGACGAGGCGGCCGAGGCGGTCCGGGACGACGCCGAGATCCGCATCGACCTGCCGCACACCGCCGTGCCGCCGGGCCGCACGGTGCTCACCCTGCACGCCCTGCGCACCCGTTACGGCGCCCAGGCCGAGCTGGAGGTCCGCGGCCCCGAACGCATCGCGCTGACCGGCCGCAACGGCTCCGGCAAGACCACCCTGCTGCGGACCCTCGCCGGGGAGATCCCCCCGCAGGAGGGCGTCGCACAGACCCATGTCCCCTTCCGCTTCCTGCCGCAGCGGCTGGACGTCCTCGACCCCGCGCTGACCGTGGCCGAGAACGTCGCCCGGTTCGCCCCGGACGCCACCAACAACCGCATCCGGGCCCGGCTCGCCCGCTTCCTGTTCAAGGGCGCACGGGCCGACCAGCAGGCCGGCACGCTCTCCGGCGGCGAACGCTTCCGCGCCTCGCTCGCCGCGCTGATGCTGGCCGAACCGGCCCCGCAGCTGCTGATGCTCGACGAGCCGACCAACAACCTCGACCTAGCATCGGTCCGCCGGCTGGTCACGGCCCTGGAGTCCTACGAGGGCGCGCTCCTCGTCGTCAGCCACGACCCGGCGTTCCTGAGGGACATCGGCATCACGCGCCGGCTCGCCCTGGAGGACGGTGAACTGACCGACATCGCACCGCTGTAGACGAAACGGGGCGGGGCGGGGGAGACGCCCCCCGCCCCGCCCCATCGGCGGCCCCCGTCCCGCGTCAGTCCCGCCCCCGGCCGGCCCGCCGGGCACCGGGCACCGCGCCGAACAGCTCCAGAGCCGCACCGCACTGCGAATGCAGCGGCACCGGCAGCTCATGGGGAGCGCACCAGGCGAGCGCATCGAACTTGTGCGGCTCGCCGATCGTCACCCCGGCCGGCGCCACCCGTACGGCGAAGACCACCGCGACCCAGTGCGAGTCGACCGGATCGCCGCGCAGCACATTGCGCACCCCGATCTGCTCGATGCCGAGCGGCCGCACGCCGTACTCCTCGCGCACCTCCCGTGCCACGGCCGTCTCGAAGGACTCACCGAACTCCAGCGCCCCGGCGCCGCAGTCCCACGTCCCCGGCTCATCCCTGGCCCCCGCGCTCCGCCGGGCCAGCAACACCCGCCCGGCGCCGTCATGGCACACGAAGACACAGGACACCCCGGGCCCCGCCACCGTCATCTCTCCCGCCCTTCTCAGCCTCAGAAGTGCCGCAGCAGGTCACCGAACGCCGACAGCCGCAGCACCTTCTCGTCGGCGGGGTCGAGCTCCCCGTGCTCCAGGACCCAGGTGTGGTCGTGCGGGATGAACACCGCGTTCAGGCCCGCGGAACGGGCCGGCAGGATGTCCGACTTGGGGGAGTTCCCGATCATCCACGCCGAGCCCGGCTCCAGGTCGTAGGAGCGGGTCAGCTCCTCATAGGTGGCGGTGTTCTTCTCCGCCACGATGTGGACGCCGCGGAAGTGCCGGGTCAGCCCGGAGGCCGTGATCTTCCGCTGCTGCTCCTCGGTGTCCCCCTTCGTCAGCAGCAGCAGATCGTGCCGCCGGGCGAGTTCGGCCAGGGTCTCGGCGACGCCGGGAATCAGCTCCACGCGGTCCCCGTCGAAGGCCCCGGCCCACCCGGAGATCCGCGCCGCCTCCTCGGCCGTCGCGGCCCGGCCCCGCAGCCGCGCCACGCACTCGCCGAGGCTGTGCAGGAACACCTTGCTGCCGTATCCCAGGGTCACCGCGTTCGCCGCCTCGATCCCGTCGAGCACGGCCCGCACCCCGGCCCGGTCGAGTCCGGGGTGCGTCATCCACTCCAGGAACTCGTCGATGACCCGCTCGAAGACCACGTTGTTCTCCCACAACGTGTCATCCGCATCGAAAATCAGCATGCGCCCGCCCGTCCCTCTCCCGCACCCACTCCACCGACCGGCGCACCTTAGGCACACCCGGCGGCCGACCGCACCGCAAATACCGTGCGGCTCGGCGTCGGTCCGGACCCGGCGATGCGGCGCCCGCCTCCCGGCCCCCGGTCATGCCACCGGGGCCGGGTCCCACGCCGCCAGCCGCCGCCGGCTCTCGAACCGCCGCGTCCTGCCGTCCACCGGATCGGTGAACTCCAGTACCTTCGCGAGCAGTTGGAGCGGCGCGCTGAAGTCGTCCGGGTCCGGGTCCGCGACCACCGGATAGACCGGATCGTGGAGGATCGGCAGCCCGAGGCCGTTCATATGGACCCGCAGCTGATGGGTGCGGCCGGTCGCGGGCAGCAGCCGGTACCGGCCCAGCCCGCCCCGCCGCTCCACCAGCTCGATCCGGCTCTCCGCGTTGACCGCGCCGGCCTCCTCGCGCGCGGCCATCACCCCGCGCTCCTTCACGATCCGGCTGCGCACGGTCACCGGCAGCGCCACCGCCGCGTCGTACGGCGCCACCGCCTCGTACTCCTTGCGCACCCGCCGCCCGCCGAACAGGCCCTGGTACGCGCCCCGGTCCCCGGGCCGTACGACGAACAGCGCCAGCCCCGCCGTGAGCCGGTCGAGCCGGTGCGCGGGCTGCAGCGCGGGCAGCTCCAGCTCGCGCCGCAGCCGGGCCAGCGCGGTCTCGGTGATGTGCCGCCCGCGCGGCGTCGTGGCGAGGAAGTGCGGTTTGTCGGCGATCACGATCCGCTCGTCGCGGTGGACGACCCGCACCTCGAACGGCACCGGCACCTCCGGCGCGAAGTCCCGGTGGAACCAGACGTACCGCCCGGGCTCGTACGGCTCCGCCCCGCTCAGCGCACCGCCGGTCCCGACGAACCGCCCCGCGCCCAGCATCGCGTCCACCCGCCGCGCCCCGATCGCCCCCTGGAACCGGTCGACCAGATGCTCCCGGACCGTCCCCCACACCCCCTCCGGATCGGCGGGCAGCCGCACCCGTACGGGATCGATACCGTCACGCTGGGGGAGCGGGGCGGGAGGAACCGGGGATCTGCGTCTCACCCGGCAAGAGAACCCCAGCCGGGCCGACAACGCAAAGCGGGTCCGGGGCGGCTCGGGGCCCGCCCGCTCCGTGTCCACGGCAGCGCCGGGCCGCGGGCCCCGGGCTGCGGGCCGCACACAGGCGGTGACCAGGGCATTCAAGGTGGCCGGGGCCCGGTGGACCCCGGCCTTCTTGTCCTTCAGCCGCCGTGAGCTTGCCGCACCTCCCTCCGCAGGAGCTCGACGTAGTCACGGGCCCACCCCTCGATGGTCGCGCGGTCCCACAGGTCGGCCGAGTACTCCATGAAACCCGCGAGTACGCCCCCGGTGGGCACGAGCCCGACGGTGAGGTCTGTCCGGGATGCGGCCGGGGCAAGATCCTCGACGGTCGTGGTCAGCCCCGGTAGCTCGATGTCGGTATCCAGCGAGCTCTGGTAGGCGAAGCCGACAGCCAGCTGGTCAGGCATGGGGATGCCCTTTCGCTCCCGCATCACCGGGGCGATCCGGCGTACCGGCATGACCTGATCGATGCACTCCACAGTGGTACGGGCGACCTGGTCCGTCAGAGCGGCAAAGGGACCGGCCGCGCCATTGCGCACCCGGAGTGCAAACCCTGTGGTCGCACAGGCCACCAGCGACTCGAAGTCGCGGCGCTCACGGTTGGCGTAGGAAATGTTGAACAAGACGTCCGGCTGCCCGGACTTCCGCGACAGCATCCGGCCCAGGGCCGCCGCGGTGACCACGAACGGGGTCGTGCGCCGCTGCCTGGCCAGCTGCTCCACGGCGGTACGCAGCTCGGCCGGGACGGTGAACATCACCATCCCGCCCTGCCCGCTCGCGGTCGTCGAGCGTGGCCGGTCGAGCGGCAGGTCGACTCCGAAGTCAACGCCGTCCAACTGGCGCAGCCAGAAATCCAGTTTCCGCTCGTCGGCGGCTGCATCGGCGTGGTCGCGCTGCCACTGCGCGTACGAGATGGGCTGATAGGGCACGGGGGTCAGGGTGTGGGGGGTATCCGTCATGGCCGCGGTGTAGAGCGCGGCCAGCTCCTTCAGCAGCAGGCTGACGGACCATCCGTCGCACAGGGCATGGTGCAGGGCGAACAGCAGCACCCACGTCTTCTCGCCGGTGCGCAGCAGGCGAACCGTCATCGGAACGCCGGCGACGGGGTCGAGCGGGGTCTCCGCGGCCTCGGCGCCGGCGCGTGCCAAGGCGGCATCCCGCTCCTGGGGAGGCCGGGCGGTCAGGTCCTCGACGGGGAGGTCCACCGGCCGGGGACGAAGCACCTCCTGCTGCCAGCCTTCGCCGTCCTTGGCAAGGCGGGTCCGCAGCCCCTCGTGCCGTTCCGTGAGCCGGGTCAGTGCGGTGCGCAGCGCCGCCACGTCCAGGGCCCCGGAGAAGGTGATCCGCATGGCGACGTTGAAGACTTGCGGAAGAGGGTGACGGGCGTGAACCGAGGCGAAGCGCGCCTGCTGCTCGGTAGCGGGCGCCCGGCGTTCGACGGCGCCGCTCCCGTGGTCGGCTCCGGACGCTTGGGCCTCTCCTGCTTCCCCGGTGAGATAGGACGTCATGGCCCGCAGCGTGGGCTCCTGGTAGAACCGCGCCATGGGGTACTCGGTGCCGAATTCCTCCCGGACCCGGTTGACCAGCCGCATCACGGTGATCGAGTGGCCGCCCAGGTCAAAGAACGAGGCGTTGGCCCCGAGGCCGTCGGCGTCGAGGGCGAACTCGGCTGCCCAGAGCTCCCGTATCCGCCGCTCGACGGTGGTGCGGGGGCCGGGCTCGCTGCCTGTGCCGGGGCCGGCACCCGTCTCCTCACCGGTGGCATGCCGTTCCCGTCGCGGTGCCGCGGCGACGAGGTCGGGCGGCGGCAGCTTCGCGCGGTCCAGCTTGCCGTTGCCTGTCAGGGGCAGCCCGGTGAGGACTTGCCAGGCGCGCGGCACGAAATACTCGGGCAGCCGGGCCGCCAGTTCGTCGGCCATGAGGTCGGCGAACGCCTGCCGGTCGTCGGCGGCTTCGCCGACCGGGTCGGCGGGGACGGCGTAGGCGGCGAGATACGCCTCGTCCCGTTCGTTGCGGCGGGTCAGCACGGCCGCCTCGCGCACGCCGTCCAGGCTGTTGAGTACGCGGGAGACTTCCTCCGGCTCGATCCGGAAACCGCGGATCTTCACCTGGTCGTCGGTCCGGCCGCGGAACTCGAGCTTTCCGTCCGTGGTCCAGCGCACCAGGTCGCCCGTGCGGTACAGGCGGGCGGCCGGGCCGCCGTCCGGGTCGGGCCAGAAGCGCTCTTCGGTGCATCCGGGCCGGTGCAGGTAGCCGAGGGCCACACCCGGGCCGCCGACCAACAACTCCCCCACGGTTCCGACCGGCACCGGGCTGCCCGACTCGTCGACCACGCGCAGGCGCACATTGTCGACCGGGCGGCCGATGGCGATCGGCCCGTCGGCCGGGGGAGAGCCTTGAGGGGCCACGGTCTCCACCGTGCACAGCACCGTGACCTCGGTGGGCCCGTACACATTCACCGTCTCGTACGGTGCCTCGGGCCGCGGGCGGGTGCGCAACACGTCACCACCGAGCAGCAGATGACGCAGTGGCGGCTGGTTGCCGGGCGGCAGCTGCAGCACCGCTTCGCCCAGCGCCGTGGGAAGGATGGAGAAGGTGACGCCCTGCTCGGCGTACCACTGGGAGAGGGCGAGCGGGTCCTTGCGGACCGCCTCGTCGGCGATCGTGACCGAGGCGCCCGCGGTCAGTGCCGGCCAGATCTCCAGGACCGAGGCGTCAAAGCTCTGGCTGCAGACGACGGCGCTGCGATCGGCTGTGGTGAAGGCGAAGCGCCGGTGGTGCCACCGGCACAGGTCGACGATGCTGCGGTGTGGCACCGCGACGCCCTTGGGTGTGCCGGTGCTGCCGGAGGTGTAGAGGACGCAGCACAGGGACTCGCGGTCCGTGGCGGCCGCGGCGCGACGGGGCCGCCGCGGGGTGGCGTCGGGTGCCACGGTGGTCAGTTGGCCGGGCAGCGCCAGTGCGGCCGCCTCGGCCGGCGTGGACACCACGATCCGGGCCCCGGACTCGACGATCACCTGCTGGGCGCGCGCCCGGCCGAGGGAGGGGTCGAGCGGCACGTAGGCGCGGCCCGACTTGAGTACCGCGAGCATGGCTACGACGAGATCGGCGGAGCGTGGCAGCCACAGGGCCACCACGTCATCGGAGCTGTCCTCCGCGTGCTGCTCCTGGAGTACGGCGGCCAACTGCTCGGCCCTCCGGTCCAGTTCACGGTAGGTCAGCACGGTGTCGCCGCTGATGACCGCCGTGCGGCCCGGGACTTCGGCGGCCTGCCGGCCCACCAGCTCGTGCACAGCGGTGTCCGGCGACGTACGGGAAGGGCCGCGCTGCCAGGACTCCGGTACGGGCTCCCCGCAGGCGGCCACTGCGGTAAGCCGGGACAGCGGTGTCCGGGGGGTGTCGACCGCCGCCGCGAGCAGGTCCCGGAAGGTGGTGAAGAACCGCTCGACGGTGTCCGGATCGAACAGGTCGGTGTTGTACTCCAGGTGACAGCGGATGCCCTGGGGCTGGTCGGTGAAGTAGAGGGTGAGATCCGTCAGGGCCTTGTCCGGACCGGCGTCCAGGGGCGTGGCCACGATGCCGGGCAGCTCGAAGCGGAACGGTTCGCTGCGCTGGAACTCGGCGAGCACCTGGAACACCGGAGTACGGTCCACCACCCGTGGCAGGGCGAGCTCGCGGACCACCGTCTCGAACGCCACGTCGGCGTGGTCGTACGCGTCGAGAGCGACGGTACGCACCCGGTCCAGCAGCTCGCCGAACCCGGGATCGCCGGAGAGATCGAAGCGCAGCGCAAGGGTGTTGACGAAGAATCCGAGCAGGTCCTCGGCCCGCTGAGGCCGGTCGGAGACCGGGACGCCGATGACGATGTCTTCCTGACCGGTGACCCGGTGCAGCATCGCCGCGTACCCGGCGAGCAGGGTCATGAACAGGGTGCTCCGGTGCTGACGACTCAGTTCCCGGAGCTGTCGGGAGAGACCGGGATCGAGAGTGCGGAAGACCGCCCGGCCGTTGGACGTCATCGTTGCGGGGCGCGGCCGGTCGGTGGGCAGGTCCAATACGGGCAGATCACCGCCGAGCGCATGGAGCCAGTAGCCCAGGTCCTCGGCGGCCTTGGGGTCGTCCGCGGATGCCGCCTGCTCGCAAGCGTGATCGGCGTAGCTCCAGGCCATCGTCGGCAGAGCGGGGCAAGTCCGGTCGAGTGCGGCGCGGTAGAGGGCGGACAGGTCGCGGGCCAGGACGGTGGCGGAGGCCGCGTCGACCACGATGTGGTGGAGGGAGAGGACGAGGACGTGCTCGTCGTCAGCAACTCTGACCAGACGGCTGACGAACAGCGGGCCGGCCGCCAGATCGAAACGGCGGGCGCTCTCCGCCGCCAGGACCTCCAAGGCCGCGGCCTCCGGACGGCTGGTGCCGTCCACGACCTCGAAGTCCGGCCGGGCCGATGCCTGCACCACCTGCCGCGGCTCACCTCCCGTCTCCCAAAAGACCGTGCGCAGCCCCTCGTGGCGGGCGATGAGGCCGTGCAGAGCCGCACGCAGAGCAGGCACGTCGAGCGGGCCCTCGAGGCGGATCGCCTTGACCTCGTTGTAGGCGGTACGTCCTGGGAGCAGCCGCTCCAGGAACCAGATCCGCTCCTGGCCCGGCGAAAGCGGCGCCTCACGAGGCACGGGGGCGGGGGCGGCGGCCGGCACGGCGGCGGCAGCGGCCGGCGTGGAGGCTGCCGGGGCAGCAGGCTTCTCCGGGTTCTCCAGGTAGCGACGGCGCAACGCGGCGATGTGGGGGAGGCCCGCGCGCAGCTCGTCCGGCGCGACACCGAAGTCGACCAGGGTGACGATCTCGTCGGCGCCCGCCGTGGTCACCGCGTCCACCACCGGGCCGACGCTGTCCACCGTGCCGATCAGGGCCCGCTGGTCGCAGTAGCGGCCGTACGCGCGGCGGAACACCGTTGCCAGGTCGTCCTCGCTGAGGGCGGCCAGGTCGACGCTGTGCCCGAGGCTGTTGGTGACGCCGCTGAACAGTGACAGGGACGCGCGCATGTAGCGGGACAGCGGTTCGTACGCCCCGGTCCGCGCGGTGTCGTCGTCTGCCGCGAGGTAGGTGTGCAGCAGGACGGCCACCCGGCCGGCGTCCGGATCCAGGCCGTGCCGGGCGCGGGCGCGGCGGTAGCGGGTGATGTTCTCCTGGAGCTGTTCGACGCTCTGCGTCATCAGGTTGGTGACGATGCCCAGGTCGTGGCGGGCGGCGAGCTCGTACGACTCCGGGTTGCCGACCACCGCGGTGTACATGGGCGGGACGTCCTGCACGGGCCGGGGGAAGAGCCGCACCTCGTCCTCGCCGTCACCGGTGGTGCGCCGTAGCGCCTCACCGCGCCAGAAGTTGCGCACCCGCTCCACCTGTTCGTACATCACCTCCTTGTGCCGGCCGAAGCGGTCGGGGAAGAAGACGAAGTCCTTGGCGTTCCAGCCGCTGGCAACGCCGATGCCGATACGCCCGCCGGAGAGGTTGTCGACCATCGACCACTCCTCCGCCACCCGGATCGGGTCGTGGAGCGGCAGCACCACGGAACCGGCGTTGAGCCGGATGCGCTCGGTCTCACGGGACAGCGCGGCGGCGAGCACCGCCGGGTTGGGGAAGAGGCCGCCGAAGGAGTGAAAGTGGCGCTCGGGCATCCACAGCGCGTGGAAGCCGTGCCGGTCGGCGAAGCGCGCCGTCTCCATGAGGAGTTCGTACTTGCCGTGCCGGGGCGTGGTGGCGTCCTGTGGGTAGTCGCCGAAGAAGTAGACGCTGAAGTCGGGGGTGCGGGGCGCGGGCCCGTTCGCGGGAGCCGGGCAAAGTGCGGTGGCCGCGGCGGTGTTCCGGGTCATGGCGGCCGGCGTGGCAGATGCCGCTGTGGGTGCGGCCGGCTCCGGTGCCACTGCCTTTTGAACCACTGCCTTCGGAACGACCGTCTTCGGGACCACCGTCTTCGGGGCCGCGGGACGGCTGCCCGGGAAGAAGCCCGCCGACCGCAGCTCGCGCAGCGCGCCCCGCACGGCATCCGCGAGGAACTCGATGTCGCCGTCCGAGTGGGCGGTGGACAGGAAGAAGTTGCGCCACTCCCAGACATGCACCCCGCGCAGCATCAAGTGGTGGTAAAGGAGCTCCATGTCGGCGCGGTGCTCGAAACGGAACTGGGAGCCGAAGTGGCTCATCCGCAGGGGGAACTCCTCGGCCTCGAAGAAGCCGTTGAGCGTGGCGGCCAGTCCGGCGGTACGCGCGTTGAGCTGCTCCTGCAGGCGCGGGCTGTGCTCCTTGAGGTGCGTGAGAACGGCCCGCGCGGCGACCATCGACACCGGGTGCTGGATGTACGTACCGCCGAAGAAAGTGGTGTCAGCGGGCGGGTAACTGTCGTCGCCGTACGACCAGTAGCCGCCGTCGACGCCGTCCATGATGTCGGCACGGCCCGCGATGGCTCCGATGGGGAAGCCGCCACCGAGCAGCTTGCCGTAGGTGGCGAGGTCCGGGCGGACGCCGTACAGCTCCTGCGCCCCCCGCAGCGCCGGGCGGAAGCCGGTCAGCATCTCGTCAAACATCAGCACGATGCCGTGGCGGCGGGTCAGCTCGCGCAGCTTCCGCACGAACTCGACGGGCTGCAAAGAGGGGTGTCTGCTCTGCACCGGCTCCACCACGACGGCGGCGATCTCCGCGGCCTGCTGCTCGATCGCCTCCAGGGCTGCGTCGCTGCCGTAATCGAGCACCAGCAGATCGGAGACGGCACTGTGCGGGATACCGCGGGAGACGGGCACGGTGGCGCGCTCCGTCCCTGCGCCCGGGGGGCGGCCGAGGACGTTGTCGGCATGGCCGTGGTACGCCCCCAGGAAGGTGACGACTTTGCCCCGTCCCGTGGCCGCGCGGGCCAGGCGGATGGCTGCGGAGTTGGCTTCCGTACCGGAGTTGGCGAACGCCACCCGCTCCAGGCCGGTCAGCTCGGCCAGTAACTCGGCCGCCTCGCCGGTCTCGGTGGTGCGGGGGCCGAGCTGGATGCCCCGCGACAGGTGCTCACGGACGGCCTCGCTGACGAAGGCCGGCTCGTGGCCGAAGAGCAGCACGCCGAAGCCCATCGTGATGTCGACGTACTCGTTGCCGTCGACGTCCTCCAGCCGCGCGCCGCTCGCCCGGCGGCTCGCAAGGGGGTAGAGCATTTCCTTGGTGCTGCTGCGGAAGCCGACGACGGCACGGCTGTCGGCCAGAACACGGCGGTAGCGCTGGGCGATCCCTTTCGATGTCGGGGTCCTGGCGGTGTAGCGGCGTACGAGGTCGTCCAGATGCTGCTGCTGGGAACGTGGCGAGGTGCCCTGGATCATGCCGGAGGCACGCGGGACGGTCACCCGGGGGCCGTGCACGGCGTGCGGCTCAGCAGGTCGCCCCGCGGCGGGTGCCCCGGCGCCCATCTGCTCGGCGATGCGCCGCGAGAGTCCGGCCATCGCCGCCAGGTCCTGGTCAAGGGCGGCACGGACGCCGTTCACCCCGGTCACTCGGCTGCCTTGCCGTTGCCCCCGAGCGTCACCGAAGCGGCCTGGAGCGCGAGCAACTGGGAGAGCTGGGACATCATCTGCAGCTGTATTTGCGATAGCTGGTGAAGCTTGTGGGCGAGGTCTTCCAGCTCCTGGCGAGTGGCGTAGTCGGGAGCGGTGGCGACGGGCGGGGGCTCCGGAACGGACTGGGCATGGGCAGCCACCGGCTCGCGTGCGGCGGGGGAGCGCCGGTCGACCGGCTCCGGAGCCCAGGCCCGCTCCGCCACGTGCTCCGGCGCCGCCGTCTTCGCTCCAGGAAGCCGGTCGGCGATGAGCTTCGCCAGCAGGCCCGGCGTGCCCGTCTCCTCGAACAGCTCTCGCATCGTCACCTTGACCTGGTGCTCCTGCTCCAGTTCGCGCAGCACGCTGATCATCTGCAAGGAGTCGGCGCCGAGGTCGAAGAAGGAGGTGTCGCTGGTGATGGCCGATGGATCATGGCTGAGGTGCCGCGCCGTCGACTCGGTGATGCTTCGACGTATCCGCTCCATCACTGCCTCGTGCTGTCCCACTGCGGCTCCATCTATCTCTGGGGTTCTGGCGGGCAGGACCGGCAACTCCGGCCCTGCCCAGTGGTCTTTGTGCTGAAAGCGGTATCCGGGCAGCGGTATCCGCCTGCCCCCGCAGCCCGCCAGGAGCGCACGCCAGTCGATGTCCGCTCCCGCGCAGTGCAACGCGGCCGCCGCGCCCCAGAGCGCGCCGAGCGCGGTGCCACGCCGCAGGGACGGCAACGACCGCACGCTCGGCAGCGCCCGGCGTGCCAGGCCGCTCAGGGTGGTGTGCGGTCCGATCTCCAGCAGCACATCGGGCCGGTGCCGGCCGATGCCGTGCAGCGCCTCGTCGAAGCGGACCGGCTCACGGGTGTGCCGGAGGAAGTACGCGGCGTCCGGGGCCCACCCGGGCGGGCGTGTCATGCCGTCGAGCCCGCTGACGAACGGGATGCGCAGCGGCCGGAAGGCCACCTCGCCGAGGACCGTCCGGAAATCGTCCAGCATCGGCTCCATCAAGGCCGTGTGGAAGGCGCGCGCCACGGGCAGCCGCTCGCCCGGTATGCCGCGCTCGTCGAGCAGGGCGTCCAGCCGGTCCACGGCCGTGGCGGGCCCGGCGAGCACCCTTGCCCGCTCCCCGTTGGTCACGGACAGCTCCAGGCCCGGCACCTCGGCAGCCAGCGCCTGGGCAGCCTCCCGGTCGAGCGCTACCGCGGTCATCGCACCGGGCAGACAGCGCTGCTGCATCAGCCGGCCGCGAGCGGCGGTGACACGAAGCCCCTCATCGAGCGACAGGGCTCCGGCCGCATGGAGCGCCGCAAACTCGCCGACGCTGTGCCCGGCCACGACGTCAGGAGCGATACCGGCGTCGCGCCACAGCTGGACGAGGGCGCACTGCAGCGCGAACAGGGCGGGCTGCGCCGTGTCGGTGTGCCAGGGCCCGCCCGTGTGCGAGCCGTTCCCGAGCAGCCCGGTGAGCAGGGAGCCGCCGGTGAGGTCGCGGTAACGGCGCTCACAGGTGTCGAGCACGTTGCGTACGGTGGGAAAGCGCTCGTACAGGGCGGTGGCCATGCCGGGGTAGGGGCTGGCCTGCCCGGTGAACTGGAAGGCCACGCGGGCCAAGCCTTCCGGCGGTGGCGTTCCCGTCGTCACCGCTGCCGGGTTGGTGCCGCTCAGCCATGCGTCGAGGACGTCGGCGAGAGCGACCGGGGTCGCGCCCCGGGCAGCGAGCCGGTGCCGGCCGTGGACGCGGCCGAGGGCAGTGGTGGTGACGAGGTCCGCCAGGTGTGTGCCGGGCTGCTGCCGCAGGCGGTCGCGCAGGGCGCCGGCGTTGGCTGCCAGGGCCTCCTCGGTGCTCCCCGAGACCAGGAGTAGGTCCGGCGCAGCGGCGGTGCCGGACCGGGGCGTGGGGTCGGGGGCCTGTTCGAGGACGAGGTGGACGTTGGTGCCGCCGACACCGAGGGAGGAGAGGCCCGCACGGCGCGGGGTGTCGCTCTCCGGCCACGGTCGGGCGGTCCGGGGAATGTAGAACGGGCTGTGGTCCAGGCCGATGGCGGGGTTGGGCTTGCTGAAGTTCGCCATCGGCGGGATGACGCCGTGCTTCAGGACCAGGAGGGTCTTGATCAGTCCGGCCACTCCGGCGGCCGCGTCGAGATGGCCGATGTTGGCCTTGGCCGAGCCTAGGGCGCAGTAGCCGGTGCGGTCGGTGTCCTCGCGGTACGCGGCGGTGGCGCCGTCGAATTCGATCGGGTCACCCTTGTGTGTGCCGGTGCCGTGGGTCTCCAGGTAGCCGATGGTCTCCGCGCCGACACCCGCACGCTCCAGAGCCTGGCGAATGGAGGTGCGCTGGCCCTGGGCGCTGGGGGCGGTGAACGCCTTCTTGCCGGCACCGTCGTTGCCGATGCCCCAGCCGCGGATGACGCCATGGATGGTGTCGCCATCGGCGACGGCCCGCTCCAGCCGTTTCAGCACGACGGCCACCACCCCCGTACCGCCGACCGTCCCGTCCGCGTCGGCGTCGAAGGGGCGCAGGCGGCCGGACCTGGAGAGAATCGAGCCCTTGACGTAGCGATAGCCGAGTACTTGCGGCACATGGACGGCGGCCGCTCCGGCGAGGGCTATGTCGCAGTCGCCCATGAGCAGCGACTGTGCGGCGAGTTGCACTCCGGCCAGGGAACTGGAGCACCCGCTCTGCACGCTGAGGGCCGGTCCGGTGAGACCGAGCCGGTAGGCGACGCGAGTGGCCGTGAAATCGTTGTGGTTGCCGATCGTGATCTGCATCCCCGCCATCCAGTCGTCGACGGCCTGGCCGGGCAGCACGTGGTGGAGCAAGTAGCTCCGCAGGGCGTACAGGTGGTAGCCCGTACTGGCGTAGACACCCACCCGGTGGCCGTCCCGCTCGTCCGGGTATCCGGCGTTCTCCAGGGCGTGCTGGGCGCACTCCAGGAACATGCGCTGCTGAGGGTCGGTGAGCTGGGCCTCGCGGGCGCTCATCCCGAAGTGCGTGGCGTCGAATCCGGCGATGTCCTCCACCACACCGGACGCGCCGACGAAATCCGCCGCTTGGTACTGCTCAGCAGGAATACCGGCGGCAGCCAGCTCTTCTTCCGTGAACCGGGTGATGCGGTCCGTGCCGTCGCGGATGATGCGCCAGAACTCCTCGGGAGTGTCGGCACCGGGCAGCCGGAAGGCCATGCCGATGACAGCCATGCGAGGGTCGGGGTTGCGTAGCGTCATCAGCTGCGTCCCTCCGCCGCTGCCGGCACGTCCGGGCGGACCGGTTCCTCCGTGCGCCGGGCGGCCGCGCCGGCCCGTCGCATGCTCACCAGGAGCAGGACTGCGCACAGGACGATGGCAAGGCCGTGGAAGGACGCCACCACCTGCAGCGGCGAGAAGGTCTCCAGCAGTGCCCCGCTGACGAGCATCCCCAGACCGAAGCCGGCGTTCTCGGCCGAGGCGGAGAGCCCGAAGAGGCGACCGCGCTGCTTGTCAGGGGCGGCTTGCAGCCTCGTGACGTACACGGTCTCGGTGAATCCATCGGCCGCCCCCGCGATGAGCGCGGCGATGATGGCCGGCACGGTGGGAAGCCCGCAGAACACCACGATGAAGCCCGCCGACATCACACATGCCCCGAGCGCGAACGCCTGCTCGCCCGGCGTCCGGCCGGTCCTCTTGGCGACCCGGCCGAACAGTTGCTGGGCCACGATGTTGCCGATCGCCCAGGTGGCCCAGAACTGGCTGATGAAGGTGGCCGGATGGCCGGGGTCCAGGCCGTGGGAATAGAGGGGCAGGGCGATGTTGTGGGAAGAGGAGCCCAGCCCGTCCACCGCTCGCACTGCGATCATCACCATCAGCAGCGGCGCCGTCCGCAGCAGCATCCGGACCGTCCACGCCGTGGCGCGGGAGGCATGCTCCGCACCGCTTTCGGTGGCTTCTTGCGGCGCCTTCGCCCTGGTCCGTACGGGCAGCAGGAACATGATCGTCGCAGAGATCACGAAGGTCACGGCGTCCAGCGCGAAGGCCGTGGAGTAGCCGTACCGCGCCACCACCACGCCCGACGAGGCGAAACCGACGATCATGGCCAGCGACCGGCCGACGACCAGCAGACCGTTGGCGCGTGCCCGGTGCTCGCTGCCGACGATCTCCGGAATGCTGCTGCGCAGAGCCACTTGTGAGAGCGTCGAGCAACCGCCGGTGACCACGGCGAGGAAGTAGAGCAGCGTGGCGCGCGTCCCCTCAGGGGCGAGCAGCAGCGTCAGCAGCGAGACGGCCTGGCAGAGGTCGGCGCCGACCATCAGGCGCTTGCGGTCGTAAGCCGCGACGAGGCGGCCGCTCACAAAGCCCGACGCGAAGCTGGTCGCGAGGCGTACGGCCATGAAGAGTCCGGCGGCTAACGCGCTGCCCGTGACGTCGTAGATGAAGACGTTCAGGGCCACCAAATTCAGGTAACTGCCGTACGCCGAGATTCCATTCCCGACGACGAGCAGACGGAAGTATCCCATTCGCGTTTCCTCTGGTCTGCTGAAGGCCGAGAACCGATGAATAGAGGTGGAACGGTTTGCTCTCCTCGTCGCTGGACAAGCTGAGGGAAAGCGGAGCGCACGGCTCGATAAGGGGAGACGGATGGGAACCAACACGGAGGCATATGAGGAACTGCCGATTCCCCGCGCTGCTGAAGTCCCAGGTCACGTGGTGTATGCACGGTTTCGGCGTCCGGCTCGAACCGCAGCCTGCGCGCGCGTCCCGAGGTCTCTTACGGCATCTCCTTCGCCAACTCCCCCATCATCCCCCGATACTTCACCGTGCCATCCATGGAGTGCTTGCACCATGGCACCCGAAATCCCCGCCGAGTCGGCCGGTATCAACGCTCGCATCGAGGCGCCAATGCCGCAGACTCACATCCCCCGGCTCAAGGCGGCAACAGAAGAGGCCCCGAGCGGCTACTCATTCGCCAGTCAAGCATGTGCGCCCCTGCCAATCAAGGCTTCTGGTCAGCCGCGCTGGAATCCGGTCGATTTCCGGCGGTCTTAGGACGCATTCCCTTTTGACGAGCGGGATGCGGGGCCGGGGAAAAGGGAAATTGGATTACCTTGCTCCGCTTCACGCCTGCGGGGACCGCACCAGCTCGACAGGGGCTCCGGGAATACCCCTCGGGGCCGTCTGACGGCAACCCCGCCCACAGCACGGTCACGTTCTCGGCGGCCGGTACCGCCTGGGACTTCACCGAGTCGGCCGCGCCCGTCCTCGGCGCGCTGCTGACCGGTCAGCCGACCACGCTCGGCGAGATGGCCGACTTCACCGGACTGGAGATCAAGGTCGTGGCCGAGCTGGTCTCCGCCCTCATCGAGGGCCATGCCGTCGCGGTCGTGGGGACCGCGCTGTGACCGCCGCTCTCTCCCTGGGGACATACCGCGTGCGTGCCGTCAGTCAGGCGGCACGCACCGCCCTGGCTGCCGGTAGCCCTTGGGTGGACACGGCACCCAACTACGCCCACGGTCGGGCGCATGAGGAGCTGCGCCCGGTTCTCGGGGAGTCCCCGAGTGTGCGGGTAGCTACGAAGACGGGGTTCTTCACGGAGGCGCAAGGCCGCACCGCCCTGGCTGAGGGCGTGCTCACCCAGGAAGAGGCGGCCGGCCGGCACAGCGTTGAACCGGGCTTCGTCCACTGGCAGACGGAGCGCTCGTTGGCCGTGCTCGGCCGCGTGGATCTGGCGTTCGTGCACAACCCCGAACACCACGGGCACGGCCTTGACCGGGCTGCTCTGCACTGGCGTATGCGGGAAGCCTTCACGGCGTTGGAGGAGTTCGCCCATGCAGGCAGGATCGGCGGGTACGGCGTCGCCACCTGGACGGGCCTGACCTCCGAAGCGTTCACAGTTCCCGAGTTGCTCGCGCTCGTCCGACAGGCGGCGGGCTCCACCGAACACCACTTCACGGGGTTGCAGATGCCCGTCAGTCTGATCATGGATGACTTGATCAGGCAGGCGCTCGACGGCGGCGGACCGCTGGTGCAGGCGAAGGACGCGGGGCTGACCACGCGAGCACGCGCGAACACTGGGACGATGCGGCGAAGGCTCTGGCTGCGCCCCTGACGGCGGAGGAACTGAGGAGGGTGACCGATGAACTCGCCGCCGAGTGAGGACGTACAGACCCTGATGGAGGCCGCTCACGACCGGGCGGCCAAGGCTCTGGGTCTCACGTGCATGGGCCCGCTGGCGTGGGGCTTCCAGGGCGTCACACTCGGTCGGCAGGCCGGGAACCGGTGGCTCCGGGTAAGCCGGACCGCTGAGAGGAACGCGGGCAGGAAGCAGGGGGAGGGCATCGTGGGGGCCTCCTTGTTGGTGCCTGACGCTGTCCCGCGACCGCGCCTGTACGAGGTGTACGACTGGACCGACGGCGAGTGGGCCTTCGAGGCCGAAGTCCTCGGCTACGTGACACATCCCGTCGTGTCCCCGGAGCGGGCCGACCTGCACCACGACCCCCACTTGCCTGACGAGTGGTGGGTCGACCTGCGCCGAGCCCTGGCCCTGCTCACTGGGGCGGAGGGGGCGAGGGCCACTGTCCGCGACGGGTGGATCGAGCGCGCCTTCCCCCAGTTCCTCGGCATCCCTGCCCCTGCCAAGGTGGAGCGGGTGACCGGACACGGTGACCTGCACTGGGGCAACCTCACAACCATGCCCCTCACCCTGCTGGACTGGGAGCGGTGGGGCCGCGTGCCCTACGGCTACGACGCGGGTCTTCTCCACGCGAACAGCCTTCTCGTTCCCGACGTGGCGGACCGTATCCGGCTGGAGTTCGCTTCGGTCCTGGACACCCCAGCCGGCCGAGTCGGAGAACTCGCTGCCCTGGCGGAGATGCTGCAAGCCGTAGCCCGTGGCTGGTACCCGGACTTGGCCCCGCGCCTTCTCGCTCGGGCGGAGTCACTCACAGGCGTTCGGCCATCGGTCCCGGTGCACTCCGAGGTCAGCACCTGACAGCCCGGTGCATCACAGCGGCTCCCGACGTGATGCCGGGGGCCTGCCTGTGTCCGTGTGCGCCTGTCTCAGGCGCTCTCTCCCAGGTGGCGGTACAAGGTGGCACGACCGATTCCCAGGGCCTTGGCGATGGACGTGACGCTCTCTCCCTTGAGGTACCGGGCGCGGGCCACGGCCAACTTGTCCTCGTCCACGACGGTCGGACGCCCACCGACGTTGCCCTTGCGGGCCGCAGCGTCCAGCCCTTCCAACGCCTTCTCCCGGATGCCTTCCCGCTCCACCTCGGCACTCACGGCGAGCACGGCGAACACGATGGCACCTGCCCCATTCGGGTCGTACACGCCTTGAAGGGGACCGGACAGGAGTTCCCGTTGGATGCCGTCCGCCTGAAGCGTGGACGACAGCGTCATCAGCTCTGCCGCACTCCGGGCAAGCCGCTTCATCTCGGCGACGATCAGGATGACCGGCTGATTCGGCGCGGCTGCCTTGATCTCCCGTGCCGGCGTGAGTGCCTTCTCCAACTCCGGCCGCTCCTTCACACGGGTAGTGGTCTTCTCCGAGAAGACGCGGGTGCAGTCGGCACGGGCGAGCATGTCCAAATGTGACTGGAGTTCCTGCCCGACCGTGGAGCAACGAGAAGGTTTCGGCCCGGTGGGCTGACGCTCCGGACCCGGCTGCACCTGCCCGAGGACTTCCGCATCCACGACTGGAGGCACAGCAAGATCTGGAGGCCGGGGAGAACCCCGTAGAGGTTTCTGCGAACGCCGGCACCACTCGCCGAACTACACGATGGCCCGGTACGGCCACTCTCGTAGGGACGGAGCGCAGAAGCTCGCCGCCTCCGGTGCCGGCCGACTCAGCCTGTCATCCCTGGTCTGACCTGGGGATTCGCCAGGCTGTTGGTCACGTGGTTGGTCACGCCACAGTCCTGGAAAGCAGAAGACCCCAGATGAACTGGGGTCTCAGCTGGTGTCCGAGGGGGGACTTGAACCCCCACGCCCGATAAAGGGCACTAGCACCTCAAGCTAGCGCGTCTGCCATTCCGCCACCCGGACAAGGTGTCTGCCGGTGCGGCCTGGGCCGTTCCGACGTGGAAAACAATAGCAAACGTTCGCGGGTGGTCGATCACCCCTGCATTCGGCCGGAAGCGGGGCTGTGACCAGCGCATGTCGGGAGTATTGCGGCCTTGGGTACAGCGGGCGACGGGTGGAGGATGGCAGTGGACCCGCCGTGGGCCGTGCTCTGAGGGGTGCGTGACGCGGCCGTGAAGCCAGAGGAGGCACCGTGAGTCAGCTCCGCGAGCGAACCATGGAGAGGTGGGAGCCCCGCGCATGCGGGGCCGGGCGAAGCGAGGGCGCCGCATGAGCGAGTCGCAGTCGGGCCGTGCGGTGACCGGTGAGGACGAGGTCGTCGACCTGTGCCGGGATCTGATCCGGATGGACACCAGCAACTACGGCGACCACTCGGGCCCGGGGGAGCGGGCCGCCGCCGAGTACGTCGCGGAGAAGCTCGCCGAGGTCGGCCTGGAGCCGCAGATCTTCGAGTCCCACAGGGGCCGCGCCTCGACCGTCGCCCGGATCGAGGGCGAGGACCGCTCGCGGCCGGGGCTGCTCATCCACGGACACACCGATGTGGTGCCGGCCAACGCCGACGACTGGACCCACCACCCGTTCTCCGGGGAGATCGCCGACGGCTGCGTCTGGGGCCGGGGCGCGGTCGACATGAAGGACATGGACGCGATGACGCTCGCCGTCGTCCGGGACCGGCTGCGCACCGGCCGCAAGCCGCCGCGCGACATCGTGCTGGCGTTCCTCGCGGACGAGGAGGCGGGCGGCACCTACGGCGCGCGCTACCTCGTCGACCATCACCCGCACCTCTTCGAGGGCGTCACGGAGGCGATCAGCGAGGTCGGCGGCTTCTCCTTCACCGTCAACGAGCAGGTGCGGCTCTACCTCATCGAGACGGCCCAGAAGGGCATGCACTGGATGAAGCTGACGGTGGACGGCAACGCCGGTCACGGTTCGATGATCCACAAGGACAACGCGATCACCGAACTGTCCGAGGCGGTCGGCCGGTTGGGCCGGCACGAGTTCCCGGTGCGCGTGACCAAGACGCTGCGCTCCTTCCTCGACCAGCTCGGGGACGCGCTGGGCACCGAGCTCGACCCCGAGGACATGGACGCCACGCTGGCCAAGCTCGGCGGCATCGCCAAGCTGATCGGCGCCTCGCTCAAGAACACCGCCAACCCGACGCAGCTGGGTGCCGGCTACAAGGTCAACGTCATCCCGGGGCAGGCCACCGCCCATGTCGACGGCCGGTTCCTGCCGGGCCACGAGGAGGAGTTCCTGGCCGACCTGGACCGGATCCTGGGCCCGCGGGTGAAGCGGGAGGACGTCCACGCGGACAAGGCGCTGGAGACCACCTTCGACGGTGCGCTGGTCGAGGCGATGCAGTCGGCGCTGCAGGCCGAGGACCCGATCGCGCGCGCCGTGCCGTACATGCTCTCCGCCGGCACGGACGCCAAGTCCTTCGACGATCTCGGGATCCGCGGATTCGGCTTCGCCCCGCTGAAGCTGCCGCCGGAGCTGGACTTCGCAGGAATGTTCCACGGTGTGGACGAGCGGGTGCCGGTGGACGGACTGAAGTTCGGGGTCCGGGTGCTCGACCGGTTCATCGACCAGAGCTGAATTCGGCGCGGATTTCCTGCCTTTCGCACCGGCTTCGCTGAAAAGGGTGAACGCACCGATGTGTTCGTAGCTTCAACAGCATTTTTCTCGTTGCAGTGAGTGCGGTCCGCGGCTGGGATCGTATTGCCTACAAGGAGGAATAATGATCAAGAAGGTCGTCGCCGCTGCGGCAGTGGCCGGTGGTGTCGTGCTCGCCGGTGCGGGCCTGGCCGTTGCTGACTCGGGTGCCCAGGGCGCTGCCCTGAACTCTCCTGGTGTGGTTTCCGGCAACACCATCCAGGTGCCGGTACACGTTCCGGTGAACGCTTGTGGCAACACGGTCTCCGTGATCGGGCTGCTGAACCCCGCGTTCGGCGAGGGCTGCGTCAACAAGTGACCTTCTGGCGTCCTTTGGCGTTGTATTTGCACCCGGTAAGGGTCTGACTCGGTCCGGCTCCGGAAGGCGCACCACATTCCGGAGCCGCTGGGTTTCGGCGGGCCGGTGGATTCTTCCGAGGATCCTCACTTGCCCGTATTCCTGTAAGGCACTAGGCAGGGGAACAACCTATGAGACAGGTCGCACGAAAGGGCCTGATCACCATGGCGGCCGCCAGTGGCGTACTCGCCATGGCCGCCGGCTATGCACAGGCCGACGCGGGAGCCGCCGGAGGCGCGGCGAACTCGCCCGGCGTCGGATCCGGCAACAGTGTTCAGGTACCGGTGCACGTACCGGTGAACGCCTGTGGCAACACCGTCAATGTCGTCGGGCTGCTGAACCCCGCGTTCGGCAACCACTGCGCCAACGTCGGCGGTGGTCGGCACATCGGCGGACACCAGGGTGGTCACCAGTCCGGACACCAGGGCGGTGCGAACGCCGCGGGCGGGGCCTCGAACTCGCCCGGTGTCGCGTCGGGCAACAGTGTCCAGGCTCCGGTCGACGTACCGGTGAACGCCTGTGGCAACAGCGTCTCGGCGGCCGGGCTGCTGAACCCGGCCTTCGGCAACCACTGCGCCAATGGGTCGACGCCGGCCCCGGGCCGGCCGCACCACCCGGGCAAGCCGCACGAGCCCGGCAAGCCGCATCACCCGGGCAAGCCCCATCAGCCCGGTAAGCCTCACCAGCCCGGTAAGCCCCACCACCCGGGCAAGCCTCACCAGCCGGGCAAGCCCAGCCAGCAGTCGCCGCACACGCCGGGGACGAAGCCGCAGACCGGGGGGCACAGCCAGATCGTGACGCCCCCCAAGCCCGTCGGTCACCTCGCGCAGACGGGTGCCGGAGGGGTCGGCTACGCGATTCCGGCCAGCGCCGGACTGCTGCTCGGGGGCGCCTTGATCTACCGCAAGGCGCGCGCCGCCCGCCGGTGAGCAGCACGACATAGCGCACCGGCGCTCCACGAGCGGGCCCTGCCCAAGCGGGGCCCGCTCTGCCGTGCTCAGGCGCCGGTGGCGCTCACCATGTGGCACGGAGCTGGCGGATGATCCGGCGGCGCAGCCGCACCTTGCGGCTCCCGTCCGGGTTCAGGCGCAGTCGGTCCAACTCCCAGTGTCCGTACTCGGCATGGTCGGTCAGCAGGCGAGTGGCGGCCTTCCGGGACACTCCCCGAGGCACGTACACATCGCAGAATTCGTATTCCGGCATCGCATCTATTGTGCGGGACCGGCCCCGGTACGGATAGCGTCTGCACTATGTCTGATGCTGCGCAGCCTTCCGCTGCCGAGGTACGTGCCGCCGCCAAGGCGGTCAAAGCCGCGCTGGACCGTCACCTCGACGCGGTCGAACGCCGCTCGGGGCAGGACGATCCGGCCGTCTACGCCGCGTTCGACGAGCTCGCCGCGGCGGCAGAGGTCTATGACGAGCTGCTGTACGACACCTACGACGAGGTCACCCCCTTCGAGATCCCCGGGAGTGATGCCCTGCCCGCCTACGCGGGCCCGGAGGAGCCGAGTGCGCTGAGCGTGCTGATCCGGCGCGATTACACCGTCGCCGAACCGCAGCGGCTGCTGCATCAGGCCCAGCGCATCGCCGACCTCGATCCGGATGCCGCCGACGAGGCGGCGGGCAGCGGCGCCGACGCCGCCGCGGTCGTCGGCACCAGCGTGCATGCGGCGCTGGGCGTGCTCTTCGGGGAGTTCGAGCCGGACGAGATCGCCTCCCGGCACAAGGAGTTCGGCCTGGAGGAGGGCGACTCCACCCTGTGGGTGGCGGCCGCGGACGACCCGGCCGAACCGGGGGAGTGGCTGTCCGCGCCGTTCGATCAGGCGGACCCCCAGCGGGTGGTGTGCCGCTTCGACGTCAGCGCGGTCTTCGACGAGGAACTGGGCGACGAGGACGAGCTGGAAGCGCCCGACCGCGGACGGTGAGGTGGGCGGGGTGGCGGCCCTGGCCCACAGGCCCTGCCCCAGCCCCGCCAGAGCGCCCTGATCCGTGTACACCGACCGCTGCCCCGGTCCGTCGGCAGGAGGCTGCCCACGGGCCGGGGCGGCGGCTGGTGGTGCGTGTGGTCAGGGGGAGCGGGCCGCGCTCTCCGGTCAGCCGGCCGCCGGCGGCTCCTCGGCGCTCTGGACGCTGTCCCGCAGCAGGGTGCGCAGCCGGGTGGTGCGTTCCTTGACGGGTACCTCGGCGATGGCGCGGGGCAGCGCCTGGTCGACCCCCTGGACGACCGACAGGTGCCGTTCGCCGCGGCTGAAGGCGGTGTAGACCCAGGCGCGGGTCAGCCCGCCCGCGGCGTCCCCGGGCAGCACGACCACCGCGGCGGGCCAGCGCATCCCGGCCGCCTGGTGCGCGGTGAGCGCCCAGCCGTGGCGTACGGCTCCCGCAGCGACCTGTTCGCGCGGTACCACGGCCGCGGTGCCGTCGCAGTCGAGATGCAGCCCGGACGCGTCCGCGCCGGTGACCGTGCCGGGCACCGTGCGGCCGGGCGCGGGGGCGTAGGCCACGCGGTCGCCGGGGTCGAAACCGCCGAACCGGCCGGGGCCGGGGCTGAGCCGTTCCTTGAGGGCGGCGTTGAGCGCGCGGGTGCCGGCCGCGCCGCCGTGGCCGACGGTGATGACCTGGGTCTGCTCCGCGGGGACACCGAGCGCCCGGGGCACGGAGTCGGCGACCAGCTGGACGGTGCGGTGCACCGCCTCTCCGGCATCCCGCGCCGGGACGATCACCACTTCCTTTCCGGGCGCCTCGACCTGGCTCAGTTCGCCGATGCCGATGCCCGACACCAGCTCGCCGATCGGGCCGAAGTCCGGGGTGCGGGAGGCGACCTGAGGACAGAAGCGGGCCGCGAGCAGATCGGCGAACAGCCGGCCGGGACCGGCGGACCACAGCACCCCCGGATCGCCGCTGAGCACCAGGCGGGTCCCGTCGGTCAGCGACTCGACGAGCAGCGCGGCGGTCTCCAGATCCAGCTGCGGGGCGTCCAGCACGACCAGCAGATCGAGCGCCAGGGCGCCGTCGGCGTCACGGCCGGGGCCCTGGCGGCCGGACAGCAGGCCGGACACGGTCACCGCGGCCGCGCCGGGGTCCCCGGAAGCGGCGGCGGCCTCCGGGGTGCTCGCGGCGAGGTGGGCGGCCAGGCGCCGGCGGCCGTTCTCGGTATGCGTGGCACCGAATGCCCGCAGGCCCAGCGAGCGGGCCGCGGCGATCAGCGCGGCGGGCTCGGCGCGGGCCGCCTCGGCACCGGTGTGCGCCACCAGGCCGCTGTGTGCGGTGGCGCGGATGAGCTCCGCGGCCGACGGCGACGGTGCGGCGGCCGCCGCGGCCTCCCAGGCGGCGGCGGAGGGGCGTACGGGCCGGGGGGCGGCGGTGTCGTCGGCGTCGGCGGCTGCCCCGGTGTCTCCGGCGTCGGGGGCCGGGGCGCCAGCACCCTCCGCGGCCGGGCTCCGGTCGGCGTCCGCCGGCTCCGCGGTCGTCGGCTTTGAGGCCGCCGTGTCGCCGCCGGGCTCACCGGCGTCCGCCGCGGTGTGCCGCTCCGGCCCGGCCACCGCTTCGAAGGTGTTCAACAGCCGCGCCAGGCCGTCGGCGACGCTCTCCTCGGCCATCGCGAACCGGTCCAGGCCGAGCAGGATCCGGACCGGCTGCTCCTCGTCCTCGTCGTCGCCCGTGGCGGGGCGCGCCCGGCCCGGTTCCTCGATCGCGTCCTGGAAGACCAGCACGGCACCGTCCGCGATGGCGGTCTGCAGGGCCTCGTCGGGGTCGGGCACCGAGCGCTGGGCGAGTGCGGCACGCAGCGCGGCGGCCTCCAGGGCGGAGTGCCCCGCGACGGCGGCCTGTTCCAGCAGCCAGCCGACCAACGCCTGCGCGCGCCGCTCGTCGCCAGGGCCGCAGGCCGGGCCGAGCAGCGCCCGGGCGAAGCCGTCGGCCTGTTCGGGGCGTACCCCGGGCACACCGAGCAACTGCCAGGGGTCCTCGCGCAGCGCCTCGGCCGCCCGCTCTCCGAGCACTTCCGCGGCGGGCTCCGCCAGCGCCTGGGGTGCGCCGCCCGCCGTGAGGACCTGCCGTACGCCCTCGATGCCGGGCGCCGTGGCCACGGAGGGACGGGGGGCGGGAGCCGGGCCGGCCGGAGCCGGTGCGGCGGCCGGGCCCATGGCGCCGGTGTCCGTGACGGGGGGACCGGCCGGACGGCCGGCGTCGGGCGCGGTGCCGGGCCGGGCGGCCTCCGGGGCGGCGGGGCCGGGGGGTGCGCCCTGCTGCGGGGCGCGGCCGGTGGTGTCAGGGCGGTCCTCGCGGGGCCGGGCGGCGGGTGCGGCCTGCCTGGTGGGACGGGGTGCGGGACGGGGTGTGTCGTTGAAGAACGAAGCGGCCGTGCGCTCGCCGCTCTCCACCGCGCGTACCGCCGCGGCCAGCGCGTCCGCGGTCGCCTTGCCCGACGCGGGCACCGCGGTCTCCCGCGCCGCACCGGAGCCGGGAGCCCGGTCCCCGGCGCCGGATGCCGCGGGCGCCGGCTCGCTCACCGGAACCGTCGCGTCCGCGGCGCCGGCCGAGGAGCCCTCCGGCGCCGTCGTGTCTGTGTCCGTGTCCGGTGCCGTGGCGTGTTCCGGCGTCGTCGTGTCCGTGTCCGGTGCTGTGGCCTGCTCCGGTGCCGTCGCGTCCGGGCCAGGCGCCATGGCGTCGTTCCGCGGTGCCGTGGGGTCCTCCGGTGCCGTGGGGTCGTCGGGTGTCTGGGCATCCGCAGTCCCGGGCGCGGCCTCCTGCTCGGGCGGGGTTTCGCCGGCGAGGCGGTCGGTACTCACAGCGTGCTCCAGTCGTGATCGGGGTAGTGGTGCACCGGAGCCGAAACATCGTCCAGCGCCCGGCGGATCTCGTCAGGAAGACTAAGGGTCTCCACTGACAATGCGGCTCTGAGCTGCGCTTCCGTGCGGGCGCCCAGGATCGGCGCGGTCACTCCGGGACGGTCGCGTACCCAGGAGAGCGCGACCTGGAGCGGGGTGACGGCCAGTCCGTCGGCGGCCGTGGTGACCGCTTCGACGACCCGGCCCGCCGTCTCGTCGAGGTAGGGCGCGACGAACGGGGCCAGATGCTCCGAGGCGCCCCGCGAGTCGGCCGGCGTCGCGTGGCGGTACTTGCCGGTCAGCACGCCCCGTCCGAGTGGCGACGACGGCAGCAGGCCCATACCGAGATCCAGCGCCGCCGGCAGCACCTCCCGCTCGACACCGCGCTGGAGCAGGGAGTACTCCATCTGCGTGCTCGCCAGCCGGTTGCGTACACCGGGCGCGGCCAGCTGCCAGGTGGCCGCCTTGGCGAGCTGCCAGCCGGAGAAGTTCGACAGCCCCACATAGCGCGCCCGGCCGCTGGTGACGGCGAGGTCGAGGGCCTGCAGGGTCTCCTCCAGCGGGGTGTGCGGATCGAAGGCGTGCAGCTGCCACAGGTCGACGTACTCGGTGCCCAGCCGTTCCAGGGAGGCGTCCAGGGCGGTGAGGAGATGGCGCCGGGAGCCGTCGACGCGGCGGTCCGCGGCCAGGACGCTGCCGGCCTTGGTCGCGATGACCAGGTCCTCGCGCGGAACGAGCCCTTCCGTCAGCCGGCCCAGGAGGTATTCGGCGCCGCCGTCGGCATAGATGTCGGCGGTGTCCACCAGAGTGCCGCCGGCCTCCCAGAACGCCTTGAGCTGGTCGGCGGCTTCCTGCTCGTCCGTGTCGCGGGCCCAGTTCAGGGTGCCGAGCCCGAGGCGGGACACGCGAAGGCCCGTACGGCCGAGGTGCCTTTGCTCCATGGGCCTTGAGATTACTGGCCGCGCGCCGGGAACAGGGGACCTGTGGACAACCCGCCGATGACGGCCGGCGGGGGCGCGCGCTACAGTCCCCGCAACAGCGACGTTACTGATCGGTAAGGGGAGCGGCATGAGGCTTGGCATCAACCTCGGCTACTGGGGCGCCGGGATGGACTCCGACAATCTCGCGGTCGCGCAGGAGGCCGACCGCCTGGGCTATGCCGTCTGCTGGGCCGCCGAGGCCTACGGCTCCGACGCCGCCACCGTGCTCTCCTGGGTCGCGGCCCAGACCGAGCAGATCGACATCGGTTCGGCGATCTTCCAGATCCCGGCGCGTATGCCCGCGATGACCGCGATGACGGCCGCCACCCTGGACTCCCTCTCCGGCGGCCGGTTCCGGCTGGGGCTCGGCGTCTCGGGGCCGCAGGTGTCCGAGGGCTGGTACGGCGTCAAGTTCGACAAGCCGCTGGCGCGCACCCGCGAGTACGTGGACATCGTCCGCAAGGCCATGTCACGCGAGCGGCTGTCCTACCAGGGCGAGCACTGGACGCTGCCGCTGCCCGGCGGCCCCGGCAAGCCGCTGAAGCTCACCGTCCACCCGCAGCGCGAGCACATCCCGCTCTACATCGCCGCGATCGGCCCGAAGAACCTCCAGCAGACCGGTGAGATCGCCGACGGTGCTCTGCTGATCTTCCCCTCGGCCGACCACCTGGAGGAGACCGCGATCTCGCACCTCCGGGCCGGCCGCGAGAAGGCGGGCAAGACCCTGGAGGGCTTCGACGTCTGCCCGACGCTGCCGCTGGCCGTCGGCGCGGACAAGGACGTCAGCGCGCTGGCCGACATGTTCCGTCCGTACACCGCCCTGTACGTCGGCGGAATGGGCAGCCCTAAGCAGAACTTCTACAACCAGCTCGCCCAGCGCATGGGGTACGAGAAGGAAGCCGCCGAGATCCAGGGCAAGTACCTGTCCGGCGACAAGGAAGGCGCCGCCGCCGCGATCCCGGAGCAGCTGATCGACCAGACCACGCTGCTCGGCTCCGTCGAGCGGATCGCCGAGCGGATGCAGGCCTACGCGGCGGCCGGAGTGACCACACTGACGCTGGCCCCGGCGGGTTTCACCCTGGAGGACCGCCTCGCCTCGCTGCGGGCCGGCACCGAGGCCCTGGAGCGGGCCGGCCTGGCGTAGGCGACGGGCGGCAGGCGCTCGTACCGGAACCCGTCCGGAAGTCCCGCACACGGCCCGGCGCGCACAGTGCCGGGCCCGGTCGGCCCCACGGCCGTGGCGGGGGCTCGGGGGATCTTCCCCGCCGCGGCCGTCAGGCGGCACAACGCAGTGACAGGGGCCGGGTTACGCCCGCCACCTGGACGGACATCGCCCGGACGGCCGTACGAACGGCCGCTCCGGTTGCCTCCCGCCGGACACCCCCTTTGACTTTTCCTACGGGTGTGTCCGTTCGGAGGTGGCGCAGATGATCTCGGCCCGAAGCCTGTTCCAGGAGATCGTCGACAACGACGACTCCTACCGCCTGTTCTGCTCCATCGCGGCCACCGGAGAGGCCCAGGGCGGCTGGGAGAACGGCCGGATCGCCGCCCTCATGCCCGCCTCGCTGCGCGAGCTGGCGCCCAAGGTCACCCGGCACGGCGCGGACGAGGACAAGCACGGCCGGATCTTCCACGCCCTGCTGCGCAAGCGCGGCCTGACGCCCGCCGCCGTCCCCGCGGCGACCGACTACACCGCACTGCTGGAGCGGCGGGGCATCGGCCTGGCGCACGACAAGCTCCGCCGCGACGAACCGCTCACCGAGCTCGACATCATCACCTACCTCGCGCACAGCCGGGTCACCGAACAGCGTGCCGCCGACCAGATGGTGATGCTCAACAAGCACTTCGGCGACCACCCCGAGGTGGGCAAGGCGATCCGGATGATCTCCCACGACGAGGACAACCACCTGGCGTACTGCCACGAGGAGCTGCTGCGGCTGGCCCGCCTCGGCCACGGCCGGACCATCCAGCGGATCCTGCACGACTGCGCCCATACCGAGATCGTCATCTACCGGGACGTCAGCCTGGCCGTGATGGACCACATGGGCCGCATCCTGCGGTGGCCGAAGGCGAAGAGCGGCGGGATCACCACCGGGATCCGGGCGATGTACGGCTATGAGCGGCTGGGCGGCTGGCGGCGGATGGTCAGCCTCCGGATGCCCGAGCGCCGGAACGCGCTGGGCGGCCCGGCCACCTCGGCGCCGGAGTTCGCCTGAGCCCTGCGGGGCGCCCGGCCGCCGGGACCGCCCCCGGCACAGCCGGCCGCGCCGTCACAGCCAGCCGCGGCGTTTGAACAGGCGGTAGAGCGAGACCTCGATGACGACCATCACCAGCAGGATCGCCGGATAGCCCAGGTGCCACTTCAGCTCCGGCATGTCATCGAAGTTCATGCCGTAGATGCCGGCGATCAGGGTCGGTACGGCCGCCAGCGCCGCCCAGGCCGAGATCTTGCGCATGTCGTCGTTCTGCCGGACGCCCATCTGCGCCAGATGGGCGGCGAGGATGTCCGAGAGCAGGCGGTCCAGGCTCTCCACCGACTCGTTGGCGCGGGTGAGGTGGTCGTCGACGTCGCGGAAGAACGGCCGGGCGTGGTCGTGCACGTACGGCACGCCGGGGTTCTGCAGGAGGGTCATCGGCGCGGCCAGGGGGCCGGTCGCCCGCCGGAATTCCAGCACCTCGCGCTTGAAGGCGTAGATCTCGGCCGCGGTGTTCTTGGTGTCCCGGCGTACCGGAGCGAACACCTCCGCCTCCAACTCCTCCAGATCCAGCTGGAGTTCGGAGGCCACGTCGATGTAGTGGTCGACCACCGCGTCACAGACCGCGTACAGCACCGCCCCCGGGCCGTGCCGCAGGATCTCCCGGTGTTCCTCCAGCCGCCGGCGCACCGCCGCCAGCGGGCTGGCCTCGCCGTGCCGGACGGTGACCACGAACGCCTCGCCCAGGAACACCATCACCTCCGACGCGGTCACCGTGGCGGCCTCGTCGTCGTAGGTGACCGGCTTCAGCACCATGAACAGCGAGTCGTCGTAAACCTCCAACTTGGGCCGCTGATGCGCCTTGAGCGCGTCCTCGACGGCCAGCGGGTGCAGCCCGAATTCGCTGCTGGCGAGCTCGAACTCCCGTTCCGTCGGCTCGTACATCCCCAGCCACAGGAAGGCGTCGCCCTCGGCCCGCGCCTCCTCCAGCGCGCGGGAGAAGTCGGTCGCGCACTCGGCGCGGCGGCCGTCCCGGTAGATGGCGCAGTCCACGATCACACCTGGCATTCTCGCTCGTCACGCCGGCACCTGCCAGGAACACGGACCGGGAACGTAGGGTGGCGCCCATGCCCACGCTGATCCTGGTGCGACACGGCCGCTCCACCGCCAACACCGCCGGAGTGCTCGCCGGACGGGCCCCCGGCGTCGCCCTCGACGAGCACGGCGCCGCCCAGGCCGCCGGGCTGCCCGTACGGCTGTCCCAGGTGCCGCTGACCGCCGTCGTCTCCAGCCCGTTGCAGCGCTGCCGGGAGACCGTGGCGCCGCTGCTGGAGGCCCGGCCCTGGCTCACGCCGCACATCGAGGACCGGATCAGCGAATGCGACTACGGCGACTGGTCGGGCCGCAAACTCGCCGAGCTGAGCGACGAGCCGCTGATGGAGGTCGTCCAGCAGCACCCCTCGGCGGCCGCCTTCCCCGGCGGTGAGTCGATGCGCGCGATGCAGGCCAGGGCGGTGGACGCGGTACGCGACTGGAACGCCCGCATCGACGGGACGCACGGCCCCGAGGCGGCCTACCTCATGTGCTCGCACGGCGACCTCATCAAATCCCTGGTCGCCGACGCGCTGGGCATGCACCTCGACCTCTTCCAGCGGATCTCCGTCGAGCCGTGCTCGGTCACCGCGATCCGCTACACCCGGCTGCGCCCCTACCTCGTACGGCTCGGGGACACCGGTGACTTCGGATCACTCGTGCCCCGGGCGGACGGCGGCGGCGCGGCGGCAGACCGGGACGCGGCCGTCGGCGGTGGTGCGGGAGCAGCGTGATCAGTCGGCGCAGTAGGGTGGTGCGACGGCGCTGCCCGCCACGCCTGCGATCCGCGCAGTGACCGCAGGACGTGCAGCGACCGCAGTGACCCCGCAGTCGAGCAATCGGAGCAGGACGTTGTCCCGTCAGGTGTTCTTCTACGACGCGCCGGACCGCTTCGTGGCCGGTACGGTCGGGCTGCCTGGCCGCCGTAGCTTCTACCTCCAGGCCACCGCCTCCGGCCGCACCACCAGCGTCGCCCTGGAGAAGACCCAGGTCGCGGCGCTCGCCGAGCGGATCGACGAGCTGCTGGACGAGGTCGTGCGGCGCAGCGGCGGCAACGCCCCGGTGCCCGCCGTCTCACCCGCCGAGGTGGCCGACTCCGCCCCGCTGGAATCGCCCGTCGAGGAAGAGTTCCGGGTGGGCACCATGGCGCTCGCCTGGGACGGCGAGGACGAGCGGATGATCGTCGAGGCACAGGCCCTGGTCGAGCTGGAAGCGGACAGCGACGAGGACCTCGCCGACGCGGAGGAGCGGCTGCTCCAGGACGACGAGAACGGCCCGCCGATGCTGCGGGTGCGCCTCACCGGCACCATGGCCAGGGCGTTCGCCAAGCGGGCGCTCGAAGTGGTCAACGCCGGCCGCCCGCCGTGCCCGCTGTGCAGCCTGCCGCTCGACCCGGAGGGACACGTATGCCCGCGCCAGAACGGATACCGACGGGACGCCTGAGCGCCGTGCCCGTCGAACCTGCCGGGCAGGCCGCTCCGCTGCCCGGTCCCGTCGCCCCCCAGGACCCGCCGCCGGCCGCGCCGGAGCCCGCCGGGGACCGGTCGGACGCCCTGTTCACCGACGGCGAGCTGACCGTACGCGGCCGCATCCAGGAGGCCTCCAACGCCGTGCTCTACTGCACGGTCGCGCAGGACGGGCGCAGCGCCGCCTGTGTCTACAAGCCGGTCGCCGGTGAGCGCCCGCTGTGGGACTTCCCCGACGGCACGCTCGCCCAGCGCGAGGTCGCCGCGTACGAGATCTCCCGTGCCTGCGGCTGGGACCTCATTCCGGTGACGGTGCTGCGCGACGGCCCCTACGGCACCGGCATGGTCCAGGAGTGGATCGATCCGCCGGAGAGCAGCGACGAGGTGCCCGAGCTGCTGGCCCTGGTGGAGGACGAGGAGCCGGGGCCCGGCTGGAAGGCGGTCGGCTTCGCGCAGGTCGGCGAGGGCCGCACCGCGCTGCTGGTGCACGCCGACCATCCACGGCTGCGGCGGCTCGCGGTGCTCGACGCCGTGATCAACAACGGTGACCGCAAGGGCGGCCACCTGCTGCCCGGCGACGGCGGAGCGTTCTTCGCCATCGACCACGGCGTCACGTTCCACGCCGAGGACAAGCTGCGCACCCTGCTGTGGGGGTGGGCGGGGGAGCCGCTGACCGACGAGGCGCTGGAGGTGCTGCGGGGTCTTCAGGAGGCACTGGAGGACGCAGCGCCGCTCGCCGCCCGACTGGCCGAACTGATCACGGATGACGAGATCGCGGCGCTGCGGGCGCGGGTGGCCGGGCTGCTGCGCAGCGGCCGGCACCCGGAGCCGAGCGGCGAATGGCCCGCCATCCCCTGGCCGCCGGTCTGAGATTCCGCCGTGGGCGCGGCGGGACACCGCCCGATCCGCTTGCATGTTCGGCCGCTGAACGCAAGAGCGCCTTTCCGGCCAGACCTCCGATCCCGTTCGTAGACGGAACCTCCGTCCGGTTAGGCTCATGGCATGCATGCATGGCCCGCTTCTGAGGTCCCCGCCCTGCCTGGCCAGGGCCGCGACCTGAGGATCCACGACACCGCGACCGGCGGACGGGTGACCCTCGACCCCGGTCCCGTCGCCCGTATCTACGTCTGCGGCATCACGCCCTACGACGCCACCCACATGGGGCACGCGGCGACCTACAACGCGTTCGACCTGGTTCAGCGCGTGTGGCTCGACACGAAGCGCCAGGTTCACTACGTGCAGAACGTCACCGATGTCGACGATCCGCTGCTGGAGCGGGCCGTTGCCACCGGTGTCGACTGGACGGCGCTCGCCGAGCGCGAGACCGCCCTCTTCCGCGAGGACATGACGGCCCTGCGGATGCTGCCGCCCCGCCACTACATAGGCGCCGTCGAGGCGATACCCGGCATCGTCCCGCTGGTGGAGCGGCTGCGCGACGCCGGCGCCGCCTACGAGCTGGACGGCGACATCTACTTCTCCGTAGAGGCCGACCCGCACTTCGGCGAGGTCTCCGGGCTGGACGCCGAGGCGATGCGGCTGCTGTCCGCGGAGCGCGGCGGCGACCCCGAGCGCGAAGGCAAGAAGAACCCGCTCGACCCGATGCTGTGGATGGCCGCCCGTGACGGCGACCCGAGCTGGGACGGCGGGTCGCTGGGCCGCGGCCGGCCCGGCTGGCACATCGAGTGTGTCGCCATCGCCCTGGACCTCCTGGGCATGGGCTTCGACATCCAGGGCGGCGGCTCCGATCTCGCCTTCCCGCACCACGAGATGGGCGCCTCGCACGCCCAGGCGCTCACCGGCGAACACCCCTTCGCCAAGGCGTATGTGCACGCCGGGATGGTGGCCCTGAACGGCGAGAAGATGTCCAAGTCCAAGGGCAACCTCGTCTTCGTCTCGGCGGTGCGGCGCGACGGCACCGACCCGGCCGCGATCCGTCTGGCGCTGCTCGCGCACCACTACCGCGCCGACTGGGAGTGGACCGACGCGGTGCTGGAGGGGGCCGTGGAGCGGCTGGCGCGCTGGCGTGCCGCGGTCTCCCGCCCCGACGGCCCGTCCGCCGACGCCCTCCTGGAGGAGATCCGTACGGCGCTGGCCGACGACCTCGACTCCCCGGCGGCCCTCGCGGCCGTGGACCGCTGGGCCGCGGCACAGGAATCCGGCGGCGGCAGCGACGAGGGCGCTCCCGGCCTCGTGTCCCGTGCGGTCGACGCACTGCTCGGCGTGGCCCTGTAACCACCCGTCGAACCCGTCCTCAGGGGCGCCTTCGCCAGTCGGCGGGGGCGCCCCTCTTGTCACGGTTCATGCGCCGGTCGGCCGCCGGGCGCGCAGAAATCCAGCAACCCGGGCCAAGAGTCCATGGTGGCGCGGCCCGGCCGCGGACTAGAGCTGCGGGCATGAGGAAACCAACAGGACTGCGGGTGGCGGTCGTTGCCGCGCTGCTCGGGCTCGTGGCGGCCGTCGCGGGCCCGGCGGGCAGCGTACGGGCGGACGGCCGCGCACCCGACCGGACCGTCGGCGACGTCACCGGCTTCGCCGCGGACGGGCCCGTCTACCGTCTGCACGCGGGCCGGGCCGAGGCGCGCGTCAGCTTCGTGACGGACCGGATCTTCCGCATCGAACTCGCCCCGGACGGCACCTTCACCGACCCGACCGGCAAGGACATCGTGCTGCCCCAGGGCGCACCGCCCGCCACCCACTGGCGGGACGCCAAGGACGCCTACGAGCTCAGCACCTCACAGGTCACCCTGAAGGCCTTCAAGGCGCCGCTCCGCTTCGAACTGCGGCGGGCCGACGGCTCGTTGGTGTGGTCCGAGGCGAAGGGGCTGAGCTGGGACGACACGACCACCACCCAGACCCTGGCGCGCGGCGGGGACGAGCAGTTCTACGGCGCGGGGATGCAGAACGGGCGCGGCAACACCTCACATCGCGGCCACACCGTCGAGGTCGGCGTCGACTACCACTGGGACGACGGCGGACACCCCAACTCCGTCCCGTTCTACCTCTCGTCCGCGGGCTACGGGGTCTTCCGCAATACGTACGCGCCCAATACGTACGCCTTCGGCCGGCCGGTGACGACGCGCGCGAAGGAACGGCGGTTCGACGCCTACTATTTCGCCGGGCCGAGCGCCAAGGACGTCATCGGCCAGTACACCTCGCTGACCGGAAAGCCCTTCCTGCCGCCGCTGTACGGCCTGGAGATCGGTGATTCCGACTGCTATCTGCACAATGCGAACCGGGGGGAGCGGCACACACTCGACGCCCTGAAGGTCGCCGACGGCTATACGGAGAACGACCTGCCTGGCGGCTGGATGCTGGTCAACGACGGCTACGGCTGCGGCTACGAGAACCTGGCCGAGACCTCCCAGGGACTCGGCGAACGGAAGATGAAGCTGGGGCTGTGGACCGAGGACGGCATCGCCAAGCTCGCCGACCAGGTCAAGGCGGGCCAGCGGATCGCCAAACTGGATGTCGCCTGGGTCGGCGACGGCTACAAGTTCGCCCTGGACGGCTGCAAGGACGCCTACCGGGGCATCGAGGACAACAGCGATGCCCGGGGCTTCACCTGGGCCCCCGAGAGCTGGTCGGGCGCCCAGCGCTGCGGGGTCCAGTGGTCCGGTGACCAGAGCGGCAGCTGGGACTACATCCGCTGGCAGATACCCACCTACGCGGGCGCGACGATGTCCGGACTCGCCTACACGACCGGCGATGTGGACGGCATCTTCGGCGGCAGCCCCCACACCTACGTCCGCGACCTGCAGTGGAAGTCCTTCCTCCCGGCGATGATGACGATGGACGGCTGGGCGGCCAGCGACAAACAGCCCTATCGCCAGGGCGAGCCCTACACCTCCATCAACCGGAAGTACCTGAAGCTCAAGGAGTCGCTGCTGCCGTACATGTACTCCTACGCGGCCGAGGCGACCCGGACCGGCGTCGGGCCGGTGCGGCCGTTGTCGCTCGAATACCCCGACGACCCGAAGGCCGCCACCGACGCCGCCAAGTACGAGTTCCTGACCGGCCGGGACTTCCTCGTGGCGCCCGTCTACCAGGACACCGGCACCCGCGACGGCATCTACCTCCCGAAGGGCACCTGGATCGACTACTGGACCGGACGTACCTACCGGGGACCGGCCACGGTCGACGGCTACAGCGCCCCCCTGGACACCCTGCCGCTCTTCGTCAGGGCCGGTGCCGCCGTGCCCATGTGGCCGGGCATCAGGTCCTACCGGGACCGGACGGCACACTCGCCGCTCGCCTGGGACGTCTACCCGCAGGGCCGTTCCTCGTTCACCCTCTACGAGGACGACGGGGTGACCCGCGCGCACCGGGACGGCAGCAGCGCCACCCAGCGGGTGCAGGTGGCGGCACCGCGCTCCGGAGGCGGCGACGTCCGGATCGGCGTCGGCGCCTTGCGGGGCGCGTTCCGGGGCAAGCAGACGGCCCGGCCGTACCGCTTCACCGTGCACACCGGGGACGCGCCCCGCGGCGTCACCCTGGACGGCCGTCCGCTGCGGCGGCTGCCGTCCGCGGGCGCGTTCGAGGCGGCGGACGAGGGCTGGTTCCACGACCCCGCCGACCGGGCGGGCGTCGTCCGGGTCAAGACCGCCTCCCGCCCCACCGGCCGCGCGTTCACCCTGCTGCTGAAGGGCGCGAGCGCGGTCGGCGGCCGGACCCCGGGTGCGACGGTCGCGGTGGCCACACCGGGCGGCCAGGAAGTGACCAAGGGCGTGCCGACATCCGTACGCACGGCGCTCACCGCGGGCACCCGCGCGGCACACGGGGTGTCGGTGTCCCTGTCCGCGCCCAAGGGCTGGACCGTCTCGGCGCCGGTGCGCCATGCGCGGATCGCCGCCGGAGCCACCCGGCGCGACACGCTGACGCTCACCGCGCCCCGGGACGCCAGGAGCGCGGACCCGGTCACCGTCACCGCGACCGTCCGCTACCGCTCGGCCGGCGTGCCGCGGACGGCGGTGCACCGCTTCGAGGTACGGGCCGTACCGCCGGCGCCCGCCGCCGACACCTGGGCGAGCGATCTGGAGTGGCTGAGCCAGACCAATGGCTACGGACCGGCCGAACGGGACCGCAGCAACGGCGAGTCGGGGGCGGCGGACGGCCATCCGCTCACCCTCGCCGGGAAGACGTACGGCAAGGGCATCGGGACGCACGCCGACTCGGACCTGGAGTTCTTCACCGGCGGGCGCTGTACGTCCTTCACCGCGGACGCCGGGATCGACGACGAGATCGCGGACTACGGGCAGGTCGCCTTCTCGGTGGAGGGGGACGGCAAGGTGCTGTGGACCTCACCGAAGCTGACCGGCACCTCGGCGCCGGTGGCGGTGGACGTGCCGCTCGGCGGCGTCCGGCACGTACGCCTCAAGGTGACCGATACCGACGGCAAGAAGTCCGGCGATCACGGTGACTGGGCGGGGGCGCGTTTCCACTGCTCGGGGTGAGCAGGCGCTGCTCCTCCCGCAGCGAGCGCTGCCCCTCCCGTTCCGGCGGGAGGGGCAGCGCGGGGCGCTCAGCTTCCGGCGTCCTCCGGGCCGTCCTCCGGCCGCGGGGAGTCGGCGGAGTCCGCGCCCCCTGACGGGTTTTCCGACGGGCCGGGCGCGTCACCGGAGCCCTTGGTGCCCTTGCCGGTGTCCTTCGGGCCGCCGCCCGTACCGGTGTCCTTCGGCCCCGCGGCGCTGTCGTCGCCGGACTTCGGCTCCCGCGGCTCCTTCGGCACCGGGCGGGGCGGGCGGCCGCGGCCGCCGGCGGAGTCGCGGAGGTAGGAGCTGTCGCGGCCGTCGGCGAGCCCGCCCTCGGTCGCCACACCGGGAGGGGCCTGCGGATCACGGCGGCGCAGATAGCGCTCGAACTCGCGGGCGATGGCCTCGCCGGACGCCTCCGGCAGGTCCGCGGTGTCCCGCGCCTCCTCCAGCGACTGGACGTACTCGGCGACCTCGCTGTCCTCCGCCGCCAGCTGGTCCACGCCCAGCTGCCAGGCGCGCGCGTCCTCGCTCAGCTCACCGAGCGGGATACGGACGTCGAGGAGGTCTTCCAGGCGGTTGAGCAGTGCGAGGCTGGCCTTCGGGTTGGGCGGCTGGGACACGTAGTGCGGCACCGCCGCCCACAGGCTCACCGCGGGAACGCCCGCGTGGGTGCAGGCCTCCTGGAGGATGCCGACGATGCCCGTCGGGCCCTCGTAGCGGGACTCCTCCAGGTCCAGGCGGCTCGCGAGCTCCGCGTCGGAGGTGACCCCGCTGACCGGCACCGGCCGGGTGTGCGGGGTGTCGCCGAGCAGCGAGCCCAGGACCACCAGCATCTCCACGCCCAACTCATGGGCGAAGCCGAGGATTTCGTTGCAGAACGAGCGCCAGCGCATGCTGGGCTCGATACCGCGGACCAGGACGAGATCGCGGGTCCGCCCCTTGCCGTTCTTGTCGCCGACGCGGACGACGGAGAGCCGGGTCGTCGGCCAAGTGATCTTGCGTACGCCGCCGTCCAGGAAGACGGTGGGGCGGTTCACCTGGAAGTCGTAGTAGTCCTCCGCGTCCAGCGCGGCGAAGACCTCGCCCTTCCACTCCCGGTCCAGATGCGCGACCGCGGCGGAGGCGGCGTCGCCGGCGTCGTTCCAGCCTTCGAACGCGGCCACCATGACCGGGTCGATCAGCTCGGGCACCCCCTCGAGCTCGATCACCCAGCGCCTCCTTCCGACCGGTCCGGCCACCTGGGGCGGCCGCCGGCAGCAGTTCCATTGCGTGCGTTCCCAAGACTACGGCGTCCGTGGTGCCGGTTCGCAGCCCCTTTGCGTGAGGGGGGCGAGATTCATCCGATCTGTTGCAGGGGACGGTCGGTCAACTTCCGTACGGGGTCTGGACGGTGCCTGACTCGCGGGTCTATACATCGGATGACTGGCAGACGTCCGATGTTCTTCCGCAACATCTCAGGGGGCATGCCCATGGCTGCGGCCGACACCGTCACCGGGTTCGAGGTCCACGACGTCCGCTTCCCCACCTCGGAGCAGTTCGACGGCTCGGACGCCATGAACCCGGACCCCGACTACTCCGCCGCCTATGTCGTGCTGCACACCGGCAGCGGACCGCGGGGCCACGGCCTCTGCTTCACGATAGGGCGCGGCAACGATGTCATGGCAGCCGCGATCCGGTCCCTCGCCCGGTACGTCATCGGCCGGCCCGTGCCCACCACCGCCGCCGCTCTCGCCGCCCTCCACCACGACCTCACCCATGACTCCCAGCTGCGCTGGCTCGGCCCCGAGAAGGGCGTGATGCAGATGGCGGCCGGCGCCGTGGTCAACGCCGCCTGGGATCTGGCCGCCGCCCGGGCGGGCCTGCCGGTCTGGGAGTTCCTTGCCGCGCTGACGCCCGAGGAACTGGTCTCCCTCGTCGACTTCCGCTACCTCTCCGACGCCCTCACCCCGGCCGAGGCGCTGGCGATCCTGCGCGCCGCGGTGCCCGGCCGGGCCGAGCGCGCCGCCCGCCTCAAGGCCGAGGGCTACCCCGCGTACACCACCTCGCCCGGCTGGCTCGGTTACGACGACGGCAAGCTGGTGCGGCTGGCGAAGAAGGCGGTGGCCGAGGGCTTCGGCCAGATCAAGCTGAAGGTGGGCGCCGACCTCGACGACGACAAGCGGCGGATGCGGCTGGCGAGGGACGCGGTCGGCCCCGGCGTCCGGATCGCCGTCGACGCCAATCAGCGCTGGGACGTGGCCGAGGCGGTCCGCTGGATGACCGCGCTCGCGCCGTACGCCCCGCACTGGATCGAGGAACCGACCAGCCCGGACGACGTGCTGGGGCATGCCGCGGTGCGCTCCGGCCAGCCGGTGAAGGTCGCCACCGGCGAGCACGTCGCCAACCGGGTGGTCTTCAAACAGCTGCTGCAGGCCGGCGCCGTGGACTTCGTCCAGATCGACGCGGCGCGGGTGTCCGGGGTCAACGAGAACCTGGCGATCCTCCTGCTGGCCGCGAAGTACGGCGTGCCGGTGTGTCCGCACGCGGGCGGGGTCGGGCTGTGCGAGCTGGTGCAGCATCTGGCGATGTTCGACTACGTGGCGGTGTCCGGGAGTTGGGAGGACCGGGTGATCGAGTACGTCGACCAGCTGCACGACCACTTCAGCGATCCCGTCGTCGTCGAGCGCGGCCGCTACCGCGCTCCGGCCGCGCCCGGCTTCTCGGCCCGGATGAAACCGGCCTCGATCGCCGCCCACCGCTTCCCCGACGGGCCGGTGTGGCGCGCCCGCCGCTCCCCGCGCAGCCGGCACGGCGAACAGGAGGTCTCCGCATGAGTTCCGCACCGCACCACGCCCGGCCGCCGGCCGACTTCGCGGGGATGACCGCGCTCGTCACCGGCGGCGGCTCCGGCATCGGGGCGGCCACGGCGGCCCTGCTGCTGGCGCGCGGCGCCAGGGTCGCCGTCCTGGACCGGGACCCCTCCGGCGCGCCCCCCGGGACGGTCCCGGTCACGGCCGATGTCACCTCCGACGCCGCGGTACGTGCCGCCGTCGCCGAAGCGGTGGGGGAGCTGGGCGCCCTGCACACCCTCGTCGGCAACGCCGGCATCGGCGCCGTCGGCACGGTCGAGGACAACGACGACGCGGAGTGGGCCCGGGTCCTGGACGTGAACGTGCTGGGCCTGGTGCGCACCGCCCGTGCCGCGCTCCCGGCGCTGCGCCGCACCGCTGCCGGCGCCCCGGGCCGAGTCTCCATCACCCACACCTGTTCCATCGCCGCCACCGCCGGCCTGTCGCAGCGCGCCCTCTACAGCGCCGCCAAGGGTGCGGTCCTCTCGCTGACCCTGGCGATGGCCGCGGATCACCTCCGGGAAGGCATCCGCGTCAACTGCGTCAATCCGGGCACCGCCGACACCCCGTGGATCGGCCGGCTGCTGGAGCGGGCCGACGACCCGGCCGCCGAACGCGCCGCCCTCAACGCCCGCCAGCCGATGGGCCGGATGGTCACCGCGGACGAAGTGGCCGCCGCCATCGCCTCCTTGGCGTCCCCGGCCGCCTCCGGCATCACCGCGACGGCGCTCGCCGTGGACGGGGGGATGCAGGGGCTGCGGCTGCGGCCCGCCACCTGACCGGCCATGACCCGCATCCGGCCACGCCCTGAGCCCGGCCCGGCCCGTATCCGGCGACCCGCATCCGGCCCGGCCCGTACAGCGCCCCGCACCAGCCGCACACCACGACCGAGGGACCACCCATGAGACTGCGTACGACCGGCGCGGCGGCCTGTGCCGCGCTGCTCGCCACCGCCGCGCTCGCCGGCTGCAACCGCGGCAGCAGCGCCGCGGGCGGCAGGATCGGCATCGACCTGCCCCGTACGGACACCGACTTCTGGAACTCCTACCAGCAGTACCTCGAAAGGGACCTGGACCACGGCGGACCGGCCGCGCTGCCGCTGTCCAACTCGCAGAACGACATCGGCAAGGTCGTCTCCAATGTGCAGGCGCTGACCGACCAGGGCGCCAAGGCCATCGTCATGGCGCCGCAGGACACCGGGGCCATCGCCGAAGCGCTGCGGCGCCTGGCGGAGAAGAAGATCCCGGTGGTGAGCGTCGACACCCGCCCCGACGAGGGCAAGGTCTACATGGTCGTACGCGCCGACAACCGCGCCTACGGCGAGAAGTCCTGCGACTACCTGGGCAGGAAACTGGGCGGCAGGGGCCGGGTCGCCGAACTCCAGGGCGACCTCAGCTCGATCAACGGGCGGGACCGCTCCGAGGCCTTCGCGGCGTGCATGAAGAAGAAGTTCCCGAAGATCACCGTGCATGAGCTGACGACCGACTGGAAGGGCGAGGTCGCCTCCGGCAAGCTGCAGAGCCTGCTCGCCCAGCACCCGGACGTGGGCGGCATCTACCTGCAGGCCGGCGGCGCCTTCCTGCAGCCGACGCTCGCCCTCCTGCAACAGAAGAAGCTCCTGCGGCCGGCCGGCACCGACGGGCACATCACCATCATCTCCAACGACGGCATTCCGGACGAACTGGACGCGATCCGCGCCGGAAAGATCGACGCCACCCTCTCCCAGCCCGCCGACCTCTACGCCAAGTACGCGCTGTACTACGCCGAGGCCGGCCTGGAGGGCAAGACCTTCACACCGGGCCCCACCGGCCACGGCTCGACCATCGTGAAGATCAAGAACGGTCTGGAGGACCAGCTGCCGGCGCCCCTGGTCACCAAGGACACCGTCGACGACCGGAAACTGTGGGCCAACCAGCTCGGGAAGAAGAAGTAGCGATGGCGGCGGACGAGCACACGGTGGCGGCGAACGGGCCCGAGCCGGCGGCGAACGGGCCCGCGGCGGCGGTGCACGCCGAGGGGATCGTCAAGCGCTACGGCCCCACCGTCGCCCTCGACGGCGCCCGGCTGACCGTACGTCCCGGAGAGGCGCACGCCCTCGTCGGCCGGAACGGCGCGGGCAAATCCACCCTGGTGTCCGTACTGACCGGCATGGCACGCCCGGACGCCGGCCACGTCACCTTCGGCGGCGCGCCCGCGCCGGGCTGGGGCGACACCGCCGCCTGGCAGCGCAAGGCCGCCTGCGTCCACCAGAAGCCGATGACGGTGCCGGAGCTGACCGTCGCGGAGAACCTTTACCTGGGCCGCTTCCAGGGCGGGCACACCATCCGCTGGCGGGCGCTGCGCGAGCGGGCCCGCGAACTGCTCGCCGGGTACGGCGTCGAGGTCGACCCGGCCACCCGGATCAAGGAACTCGGCGTCGAACAGCGGCAGTTCGTGGAGATCGCCCGTGCGCTGTCCTTCGGCGCCCGGCTGATCATCCTCGACGAGCCCACCGCCCGGCTGGACGCCGCCGGCATCGACCGACTCTTCGGCAAGCTGCGGGAGCTGCGCGACCGGGGAGTGGCCTTCCTGTTCATCTCGCACCACCTCCAGGAGGTCCACGAGCTGTGCGACACCGTCACCGTCTTCCGTGACGCCCGGCACGTGCTGACCGCGCCCGTCCCGGGGCTGACCAAGGACGCGCTGGTGGCGGCGATGACGGGCGAGGAGGCGGGCCCCGCGGGCCGGCCGCGGACGGCCGCGCGCCCGCCCGGCGAGCCGGTGCTGCGCATCCAGCAGCTGGCCGCCACAGGGCACTTCGCCCCGCTCGACCTGACCGTACGGGCCGGCGAGGTGGTGGGCCTCGCGGGCGCCACGGCCAGTGGCGCCACCGAGATCGGCCGGACGCTGGCCGGACTGCGCGCCCCCGACGGCGGCCGGATCACGGTGCGCGGGCGGCCGGTCCGTACGGGCAGCGTGCCGCACGCCCTCGCCGCCGGCATCGGCTACGTTCCCGAGGACCGGCACCGCGAAGGGCTCGTCCCGGGCCGCAGCGTCGCCGAGAACGCCACCCTCACCGTCGCCGGCCGGCTGGGGCCGAGGGGCACCGTACTGCCCTCCCGGACCCGCGCGTTCGCCCGCAAGATGATCGCGGCGCTGGACATCAAGGCCACCGGGCCCGGCCAGCCGGTGTCCGGGCTCTCCGGCGGCAACCAGCAGAAGGTCGTGATCGCCCGCGCGCTGGCCCGCGAGCCCGCCGTGCTGGTCGCCGTCCGGCCCACCAACGGCGTCGACGTCAAGTCCAAGGACGCGCTGCTGGGCGTCGTACGGGAGGTCGCGGACGGCGGCAGCGGCGCCGTGATCGTCTCCGACGAACTGGACGATCTGCGGATCTGCGACCGGGTGCTGGCGGTCTTCCACGGCCGGGTGACCGCCGAATTCGCCGCCGGCTGGCGCGATCACGAACTCGTCGCCGCGATGGAGGGCGTGCCGGCCGGTGAGGGCGCTGCGCCCGGCCCGTCCGGCACGGCCCGCGATCGCGAGCCCAAGGCCCTGGACACGCACGGAACGGAAGGGACCGCGCCATGACCGAGACCGTATCGCCGCCGGCCACCGACGCGGCCTGGCGCCCGCCGCGCCGCCGGCCCCGGATCGACCCGGCCCGCTGGCGGGATCTCTCCCTGGTGCCGGTGATCTTCGTGCTGGGCGTCATCGGCTTCATCGTGTCGCCCGCGTTCCTCACCCAGGACAACCTGGTCGGCGTCATCCAGCAGTCCACGGAGCTGGGCCTGCTGGTGCTCGGCGAGGCGCTCGTCCTCATCAGCGGGCGGATGGACCTGTCGCTGGAGTCCACCATCGGCCTGGCACCGGTGGTCGCCCTGTGGCTGGTGATGCCCGCACACGGCGGCCGCTTCGCCGGGCTGGAACTCTTCCCCGACCAGGCCGCGATCCCGCTCTGCCTGGCCGTGGGCGCGGCGATCGGCGCCGCCAACGGCTTCCTCATCCTCACGCTGCGGGTCAACGGCTTCATCGCCACCCTCGGGATGCTCACCATGCTCCGCGGCCTGCAGGTGGGCCTCTCGGAGGGCCGGTCCATCGGCAATGTCCCGGCGTCCTTCGCCTACTTGGGCCAGGCCGACTGGCTGGGCATCCCGGCCGCCGTCTGGATCTGCCTCGCCCTCTTCACGCTCGGCGGCGCGGCTCTCGGCTTCCTCCGGCACGGGCGGGCGCTGTACGCCATCGGCGGCAACCCGGAGGCGGCCCGCGCGGCCGGCATCCGGGTGGACCGCGTCACCTGGATCGTGCTGACCGTCGGGGGAGTGCTGGCCGCCTTTGCGGGCATCCTCTACACCGGCCACTACGGCGCGGTCTCCGCGAGCCAGGGCAACGGCTGGATCTTCCAGGTTTTCGCCGCCGCGGTGATCGGCGGCATCAGCCTCAAGGGCGGCCGGGGCACCCTCTTCGGCGCCCTCACCGGCGTCCTCACGCTCCAGCTCGTCATCAATGTGATGACCCTCGGCGGCGCGCCACCGCTGTGGACCCAGTTCCTCAACGGCATGATCATCATCGTCGCGCTGGTCATCTCCCGGTTCACCAGCGGCGAGAAGCAGGACTGAGGCCGCCGTGCACTGTTCTCCGCAGGGGCCGAGGGAGCTGGGACGGACCGGGGTCACCGTCCCGCCCCTGGGCCTGGGCTGCGCACCGCTCGGCAACCTCTACCGCGCCATCCCCGACGAGCAGGCGCAGCGCGTCGTCCACACCGCCCTCGCCACCGGCGCCGGCTACTTCGACACCGCCCCGCACTACGGCGTGGGCCTGTCCGAGGAACGCCTCGGCCGGGCGCTGCGCGGCCGCGACCGCGCCGCCTACACCCTCTCCACCAAGGTCGGCCGCCGGCTGCGGCCGCTCGCGCCGGGGGAGCGGGCCGCCGGCGAAGGCTTCGTGGACACCCCCGCCCGTGCCCGGGTACGGGACCTGACCCGCGACGGCATCCGCGCCACGCTGGACGCGTCCCTGCAGCGGCTCGGCGTGGACGCCGTCGACATCGTCTACCTCCACGACGTGGAGGACCACCTGCGGGAGGTGTACGAGACCGGCTTCCCGGCCCTCGCCGAGCTGCGCGCCGAGCGCGTGGTGCGCGCCATCGGCTTCGGCATGAACCACAGCGGTCTGCTGGCCCGCCTGGTCGCCGACCTGGATGTGGATGTGGTGCTCTGCGCCGGCCGCTGGACCCTGCTGGAACGCACCGCCTTCGACGACCTGCTGCCGGAGTGCGAGCGCCGCGGCACCTCCGTGGTCGTCGGCGGCGTCTACAACTCCGGCCTGTTGGCCGACCCGTCGCCCGGCGCGCCCTACGACTACGCGCCCGCGCCGCCCGCCCTCCTCGACCGGGCACGTCAACTCGGCGCCGTCTGCGCACGGTTCGGCATCCCCCTCAAGGCAGCCGCGCTCCGGTTCCCCTTCGGTCACCGTGCCGTCGCCTCCGCGGTCGTCGGTGCCGCCGGTCCCGAGGAGATGGCCGAGAACGCCGCGCTGTTCACCCGTCACATCCCGGACGAGCTGTGGCATACGCTCGTCGCCCGCGGCCTGCTCGACCCCGATCTGCCGCTGCCCTTGCACGACTGAGCCCGAGGCCGACGAGCCCGAGTCCGGCGGCCCGAGCGACGACCCCGCCCACGACCCCCGGAGCGCGCCCCTGATGCGTATCGACGCCCATCACCATCTGTGGGATCCGGCCCGGCGCGCGCAGCCGTGGATGGACGGGCCGTGGGCCGATCCGATCCGCCGCGGCTATGCGCTGAGCGACCTCACCCCGCATCTGACCGCGCACGGCCTCGACGGCACGATCCTCGTCCAGTCGTCGTCCTCGTACGAGGAGACCGCCGAACTCCTCACCCTCGCGGTGGGGGAGGGGCCGGTCACCGGTGTCGTCGGCTGGGCCGACCTCCGCGACCCGGCGCTCGCCCAGGTCCTCGCGGCGCTGCCCGCCGGCCTGGTGGGCATCCGGCACCAGGTGCAGGACGAACCGGACCCCGAGTGGCTGCTCCGCCCGGACGTGCTCCGGGGCCTGGGCATCGTGGCCGACGCCGGACTGGTCTACGACCTGTTGGTCACCCCGCGCGAACTGCCCGCCGCGCACGCCGCCGTACGCGCCGTTCCCCAGCTGGCCTTCGTGCTGGACCACGCCGGCAAACCGGCGGTCGCGACGGGGGACTGGCAGCCCTGGGCCGACGCTCTCACCGCGCTCGCCGGGCAGGCGAACGTCAGCTGCAAACTGTCCGGGCTGGTCACCGAGGCCGACTGGGACGCCTGGCGGCCGCAGCAGATCCTGCCCTATGCCCGGCATGTCCTGGAGGCCTTCGGTCCCGGCCGGGTGATGTTCGGCTCCGACTGGCCGGTGTGCACGCTGGCGGCCGGCTACGAAGACGTCGTGGCGCTCGCGGAGTCGGCGACCGCCCACCTGGACGCGGCGGAACGGTCGGACGTCTTCGGGGGAACGGCGGGGCGGGTGTACGGCGTCGGGACGCCGGCCGGGCAGGGGCAGCCGGGCCGCTGACGCGACGTCCGGATTCCGCCAGCTTCGTGATCCGCCGCGCCGGAGGATCGAGTCGCACCACGGAGAACACCGGCAGACCGGTGTACCCGGTGCGGAATGCGGCCGGCTCCGTGGGACTGCGGACGGCTCCGCAGGAATGTGGCCGGCTCCGTGGGACCGCGGACGGCCGCGGGCGACGACGGACGACTCGATGCGAAGGTGATGACGATGACGGCGACCGCGATGACGGCGACCGTGATGGCGGCCGTGACGGCGACGGCGGGGACCACGGCGGAGCACGGCCCCCGGCCGCTCACCGGCAAGGTGGCCCTGGTGACCGGCGGCAGCCGGGGCATCGGGGAGGCGACGGCGCTGCGGCTGGCCGCCGACGGTGCGGCGGTGGCCCTGACCTATCAGAGCCGACAGGAGAAGGCAGGACAGGTGGTCAAGGAGATCGAGCGGGGCGGCGGGCAGGCCTGGGCGGTACGGGCCGACAGCGGGGAAGCGGACGCGGTGCGGGCCTCGGTGGCCGGCACCGTCGAACGGTTCGGGCGGCTGGACATCCTGGTGAACAACGCGGGCATCGGCGTGCTCGGCCCCTTCGAGGACATCTCCCTGGATGACGTCGACCGGGTGCTGCGGACGAATGTCCGGGCCCCGTTCCTGGCGGCGCAGGCCGCGGCCGCTCATCTCGCCGAGGGCGGCCGGATCATCTCCATCGGCAGCTGTATGGCCGAGCGGGTCGCCTTCCCCGGCGGCACCCTCTACGCCACCAGCAAGGCCGCCCTCACCGGCCTGACCCGGACCCTGGCCAAGGAGCTGGGGCCGCGCGGCATCACCGCGAACCTCATCACCCCGGGCCCCATCGCCACCGATATGAACCCGGCCGACGGCGAGAGCGCGACGATGCAGGCCGGGCTCACCGCCCTGGGGGCGTACGGCCGGGCCTGGGACGTCGCGGCGACCGTGGCCCATCTGGCAGGCGAGGGCGGACGGTACATCACGGGCGCCTCGATCGCGGTGGACGGAGGCTTCGCGGCCTGACCGGCAGTGCCGGAGGGACAACAGTCCGGAGGGACGACCGTCCGGAGGGACGACCGTCCGGAGGGACGACCGCGGAGCACCGGAGGGGCAACCACGGGAGCACCGGAGGGACAACCGCCGCCCGGCACCGGCTCACAGCGACGCGCGCAACCACTGCTCCACACTGGCGATATGCACCGTCGCCCACGCCCGCGCCGCCTCCGCGTCCCGGTCGCGCAGCGCGCCGAGGATCGCGCGGTGCTCGGTGAGGGTGCGGGCCACCGCGTCCTTCTGCGTCAGCCCCCGCCAGATCCTGGCCCGGGTGGTCGGCCCGGACAGCCCGTCCAGCAGGGAGCAGAGCACGGAGTTGCCGGACGCCGCGACGATCCCGCGGTGGAACTCCAGATCGCCGGCGACCAGGTCCTCCACCGAAGGACTCGGCCCCAGCGCGTTCAACCGGTCCTCCAGGGAGTTCAGTTCCTCCAGGCCTATCCGGCCGGCCGCCATGGCCGTGGCGGCCGGCTCCAGGATCCGGCGGACGGCAAGGAACTCCAGCACGGTGTCGTCCCGGTGGAAGTCCACCACGAAGCTCATGGCCTCCAGCAGGAGTTGCGGATCGAGGCTGGTGACATACGTGCCGTCGCCCTGGCGCACATCCAGGATGCGGATCAGGGAGAGCGCGCGGACCGCCTCGCGCAGCGAGTTGCGGGACAGGCCGAGCTCGGCCGCCAGTTCGCTCTCTTTCGGCAGCCGGTCACCCGGCCGCAGCGCCCCGGAGACGATCATGCCCTTGATCTTCTCGATGGCCTCGTCGGTGACCGCCATGCCGACCTCCCCGTTCACACCCGCCCGGATGCCGTCACCCGGATGCCGTCACCCGGATACCGCCGCCCGGATGCCGGCACCCGGGTACCGCCGCCCGGATGCCGGCACAGACATCCGATGTCTGAGGCCCATTATGGCCCGGTACGCCGCCCCGCTCGCCCCCGTACGCGGTGCAGCCCATGGGGACGACGGAGGGGGCGGCCCCCGTGAACCGCCCCCTCGTCATGCGCTCTACGTCACCGTGAGGCGCCGTCAGCTCCCCGGCCGCCGTCCGCAGCGGCCGGGTGCCGCCGTCAGCCGGCCAGCATGTCCTTGACCTTGGCCCGCACGTCCTCCGTGTCCAGACCGCGGATCATCAGCGTGGTGCGGCGGCGCAGCACATCGTCGACCGTCTCGGCCCACTCGTTGTCCCGGGCGTAGGCGACCTGCGCCCAGATCTCCGGCGCGTCCGGGTGGATGCGCTCGGCCAGTGCCGGGTTCTCGTTCGCCAGCCGGACGATGTCGAAGGACAGCGAACCGTAGTGGGTGGCGAGGTGCCGGGCGGTCTCCGGAGCCATCCGCGGGCCGGGCGTACCGCCGTCGACGAGCAGCCGGTGCGCCACCGCGTTCGGGTTGGCGATACCGGGCAGCGGGAGCTTCTTCGGCAGGTGCGCGATCGGCTCCATGTCCTCGGCCAGCGGGTGGCCGGGCAGCGCGGCGAGCTTGTTCATGACCGTACGGCCGATGTGCCGGAAGGTCGTCCACTTGCCGCCGGCCACCGACAGCATGCCGCCGCTGCCCTCGGTGACGACCGTCTCGCGCTTGGCCTTGGAGGTGTCGCCGGGACCGCCGGGCAGCACCCGCAGACCCGCGAAGGAGTACGTGATCAGATCACGCGACAGCTGCTGGTCGCGGACGGAGAAGGCCGCCTCGTCCAGGATCTGGGCGGTGTCCTTCTCGGTGACGGAGACATCGGCCGGGTCGCCCTCGAACTCCTCGTCCGTGGTGCCCAGCAGCAGCATGTCCTCCCAGGGGAGGGCGAAGGTGATGCGGTACTTGTCGATCGGGGTGGCCAGCGCGGCCTTCCAGGGCGCGGTCCGCTTGAGGACCAGGTGCGCGCCCTTCGACAGCCGGATGGAGGGGGCCGCGTTCGGGTCCTCCATCTTGCGCAGGTGGTCCACCCACGGGCCGGTGGCGTTGAGCACCAGGCGGGCGTTGACGCCGAACTCCTCGCCCTCCATCCGGTCCTTGAGCTCCGCACCGGTGACCCGGCCCTGGGTGAAGCGCAGGCCGGTGACCTCGGCGTGGTTGAGGACCGTGGCGCCGGCCTCGACCGCCGCACGGACGGTCATCAGGGCCATCCGGGAGTCGTTCATCTGGTCGTCGCCGTACACGGCCACGGCCTTGAGGTTGTCCGTCCGCAGCTCCGGCACGTCGCGCTGCGCCTTGGCCGGGGATATGACGTGGCCGACGCCGTCGCCGAACGCGGACAGCGCCGAGTAAGCGAAGACGCCCGCGCCGAGCTTGGCCGCGCCGTGCGGGCCGCCCTTGTAGACGGGCAGGTAGAAGGTCAGGGGGTTGGCGAGGTGCGGTGCCACCTGGCGGGACACCGCACGCCGCTCGAAGTGGTTCTCCGCCACCAGCTTGACCGCGCCGGTCTGCAGGTAGCGCAGACCGCCGTGGAGCAGCTTGGAGGAGGCGGAGGAGGTGGCGCCGGCGAAGTCACCGGCGTCCACCAGGGCAACCCGCAGTCCGGCCTGTGCGGCGTGCCAGGCGGTGGAGATGCCCAGGATGCCGCCGCCGATCACCAGGAGGTCGTACGTCGCCTTGGAAAGCTGCTCCCGAGTCTCGGCGCGGCTCGCGTGCGAACCATTGGCCGGGTGCGTCCCGAGTGCCGGGGCGCTCTGCAGGGTGCTCATTTTTACTCCTCGACAGTGCTGTCATCGAGCCAGCCCATGGAACGTTCCACAGCCTTGAGCCAGCTCTTGTACTCGCGGTCACGGGTGGCCGCATCCATCCGGGGGGTCCACTCGGCGGCCCGGCGCCAGTTGGCGCGCAGCTCGTCGGTGCTGGACCAGAAGCCGACGGCCAGTCCGGCCGCGTAGGCCGCGCCGAGGCAGGTCGTCTCGGCGACCATCGGGCGCACCACGGGCGCGTCCAGGAAGTCCGAGATGGTCTGCATCAGCAGGTTGTTGGAGGTCATGCCGCCGTCGACCTTGAGCGCGGTCAGCTCGACGCCGGAGTCCTTGGTCATGGCGTCGGTGATCTCGCGGGTCTGCCAGGCGGTGGCCTCGAGCACGGCGCGGGCGATGTGCGCCTTGGTGACGTAGCGGGTCAGGCCCGCGATGACACCGCGCGCGTCCGAGCGCCAGTAGGGGGCGAACAGGCCGGAGAAGGCCGGCACGAAGTACGCGCCGCCGTTGTCCTCGACCGTGCTGGCCAGGGTCTCGATCTCGGCCGCGCTGTTGATCAGGCCCATCTGGTCGCGCATCCACTGGACGAGCGAGCCGGTGACGGCGATGGAGCCTTCCAGGGCGTAGACCGGCTGCTGGTCGCCGATGCGGTAGCCGACCGTGGTCAGCAGGCCGTTGTAGGAGTTCACCGGCTCGTGCCCGGTGTTCATCAGCATGAAGGTGCCGGTGCCGTACGTGGACTTGGCCTCGCCCTGCTCGAAGCAGGTCTGGCCGAACAGCGCGGCCTGCTGGTCACCGAGCGCCGAGGCGACCGGGACACCGGCCAGCACACCGCTGGTGGTGCGCCCGTAGACCTCGGAGGAGGACTTGATCTCCGGCAGCACGGCCGCCGGGATCTCCATCGACGAAAGGATCTTCGGGTCCCACTCCAGGCGGTGGAGGTTCATCAGCATGGTGCGCGAGGCGTTGGTGACGTCGGTGACGTGCACGCCGCCGTCGACCCCGCCGGTCAGGTTCCAGATGACCCAGGAGTCCATGGTGCCGAAGAGGATGTCGCCGCGCTCGGCGCGCTCGCGCAGGCCCTCGACGTTGTCGAGCAGCCAGCGGATCTTCGGGCCGGCGAAGTACGAGGCCAGCGGCAGGCCGGTCTCGCGGCGGAAGCGGTCCTGGCCGACGTTGCGGCCGAGCTCCTTGCAGAGCGCGTCGGTGCGGGTGTCCTGCCAGACGATGGCGTTGTGGACCGGCTCACCGGTGGTGCGGTCCCACAGGAGCGTGGTCTCGCGCTGGTTGGTGATACCGATCGCCTTGACGTCGGCGGCGGTGAGCCCGGCCTTGTGGACGGCGCTGTCGACGACCTGCTGGACGTTGTTCCAGATCTCGGTGGCGTCGTGCTCGACCCAGCCCGGCTTCGGGAAGATCTGCTCGTGCTCCTTCTGGTCGACCGAGACGATCCGGCCGTCCTTGTCGAAGACGATGCAGCGGCTGGACGTGGTCCCTTGGTCGATGGCCGCAATGAATGGGCCGTGCCCGTGGGAGGCGGTGCTGGGGGTGTCGCTCATGGTGTGCTCCAAGAAGTCGGTGCGGGCGGAGTCGGGGCGGTCAGGCGGCTCAGGCGAACGCCACCTGGTAGATACCACCGGCGAGGGCTCCGCCGATGAGCGGGCCGACGACCGGGATCCAGGCGTAGCCCCAGTCTGAACCGCCCTTGTTCCGCAGCGGCAGAAGCGCGTGCACGATGCGCGGGCCGAGGTCGCGGACCGGGTTGATGGCGTACCCGGTCGGACCGCCGAGCGACAGGCCGATGCCGGTGACGACCAGCGCGACCAGCAGGGTGCCGAGGACGCCGACGCCCTTGCCGTTGTCGCTCAGACCGAGCGTGAGGATCGACAGCACGAGCACGGTGGTGGCGATGATCTCGGTGGCCAGGTTCTGCACCGCGTTCCGGATCTCCGGGCCGGTGGAGAAGATGCCGAGGACCGGTCCGGCCGCCGGGGCGGCGGACTGGTCGACCAGTCCCTCCTCGCCGGTGTGGTCGGCCAGCACCTCGGGGTCACTCAGATGGGCCTGGAACTGCCCGTAGTAGGTGATCCACACCAGTACCGCGCCGATCATGGCGCCGAGCATCTCGCCGCCGAAGTAGACCGGCACCTGGCTCCACTCGATGCCGCCCTTGATGGCGAGACCGATCGTGACCGCAGGGTTGAGGTGGGCGCCGGACTTCGCGGCGATGTAGGCACCCGTGAGGACGGCGAAGCCCCACCCGAAGGCGATGGCGACCCATCCGGCGTTGAACGCCTTGGAGCGCTTGAACGTGACGGCGGCGCAGACGCCACCGCCGAGCAAGATCAGAACAGCGGTACCGATGGTCTCGCTGATGAAGATGTCGGAGCTGGACACCCGCGACTCCTTTGTCCTTCGTCCAGGGGAAGACGAACCCCGGGTCCCGTCCGGTGGTCCGCGCCCTCCTAGAGGGCGGTGGTCGGCCCGCGGCAATGCCCCACCATAGCGAATATTGCCGTTAGGTGTTCGACAATGCCGACCGACGAACGGCAGTTTTGTTCACCGGTAGAACCCCGTCAAGGGTTCCGTGGCGAAAAACTTAGGTGAACTTATGGGGTGAATCCGGTCAGAATCGCCCTGCGCCAAGATCCCGGGACACAGCGCGTGCGCAATCCCTCACAGCGGCGATGATTTCCGGCCGCAGATCACCCTCCTGGCAGACCCTCTCGACGGCCCCCGTGACGCCCACCGCACCCACCGGCATCCGCCGCCGGTCATGGATCGGCGCCGCCACCGACGCCACGCCCTCCCAGGTCTCCTCCACGTCCGCGGCCCAGCCCCGCGCCCGGATCAGGTCCAGCAGCCGCTCGAAGTCCGCCAGCCCGGTCACCGTTTGCGGGGTGAACGCCGTCCGGTCCGCCTCCACGATCTCGCTGTGCGCCACCGGGTCGTACGCCGACAGCACCTTGCCCAGCGCCGTGCTGTGCAGCGGGTGCATCGCGCCCACCTCCAGCACCTGCCGGCTGTCGTCCGGGCGGAAGACGTGGTGGACGATCAGCACCCCCTGCTGGTGCAGGACCCCCAGGTAGACGGCCTCGCCGCTGGAGCGGGCCAGATCGTCGGTCCACACCAGGGCGCGGGCGCGCAGCTCGTGCACGTCCAGGTAGCTGTTGCCCAGCCGCAGCAGCTCCGCGCCCAGCTGGTAGCGGCCGGACGCCACGTCCTGCTCGACGAAGCCCTCCTGCTGCAGGGTGCGCAGGATCCCGTGGGCGGTGCCCTTGGCCAGTCCCAGGGAGGAGGAGATGTCGGAGAGTCCCAGCCGCCGTTCCCCTCCTGCGAGCAGCCGCAGCATCGCTGCGGCGCGCTCCAGCGACTGGATGGTGCGTGCCATCGGGCAACCTCCGAAGTGAGCGGTTCGACAATGCTGAACGATATCGGTCCATGCCGACTTCAGTCAGCGTTCCGCAACCTTTTGCTGGGCGAACGGAGTCTGCCAACGATCACGGATGGTGCGCGCAGGGGGGTGGCGGGGAGCCGGGCGGTGCTGTCCACGGCGTGGAACGGGGAACACGTGTACCGGACCGGCAGCTACGCTGGCCGGGTGCGCCCTCTGAAGGCGGGTGCAAAGCCGACAGCCGTCGCAACCACGGGAGCATCTCCATGGCCTCGAACACGCCAACGTCCGACAACACGTCTCGCGTCGCATCCCTGCGCGAGGCGCTTGCCTCGCGGGTGGTGGTCGCCGACGGGGCGATGGGCACCATGCTGCAGGCGCAGGATCCGTCCATGGAGGACTTCCAGCAGCTCGAGGGCTGCAACGAGATCCTCAATCTCACCCGGCCCGACATCGTGCGCTCGGTGCACGAGGAGTACTTCGCGGTCGGTGTCGACTGCGTGGAGACCAATACCTTCGGTGCGAATTTCGCCGCGCTCGCGGAGTACGACATCCCCGAGCGGGTCTTCGAGCTGTCGGAGTCCGGTGCCCGGATCGCCCGTGAGGTCGCCGACGAGTTCACCGCCTCCACCGGCCAGCAGCGCTACGTCCTCGGTTCCATGGGGCCCGGCACCAAGCTGCCGACGCTGGGCCACGCCCCGTACGTCACGCTGCGTGACGCCTACCAGCAGAACGCCGAGGGCATGATCGCCGGCGGCGCCGATGCCCTCCTGGTGGAGACCACCCAGGACCTCCTGCAGACCAAGGCCGCCATTCTCGGTGCCCGCCGGGCGCTCAAGGCCACCGGCAGCAACCTGCCGGTGATCTGTTCGGTGACCGTGGAGACGACCGGCACCATGCTGCTGGGCTCGGAGATCGGTGCCGCGCTGACGGCGCTGGAGCCGCTGGGCATCGACATGATCGGCCTGAACTGCGCCACCGGCCCCGCCGAGATGAGCGAGCACCTGCGCTACCTGGCCCGGCACTCGCGCATCCCGCTGGCGTGCATGCCGAACGCGGGCCTGCCGGTGCTGGGCAAGGACGGGGCGCACTACCCGCTGACCGCGACGGAGCTGGCCGACGCCCAGGAGACCTTCGTCGCCGAGTACGGCCTCACCCTGGTCGGTGGCTGCTGCGGTACGACGCCGGAGCACCTGCGGCAGGTCGTCGAGCGGGTCCGCGGCACCGCCCCCACCGCCCGCGAGCCGCGCCCCGAGCCGGGCGCCGCCTCGCTGTACCAGACGGTGCCCTTCCGCCAGGACACCTCGTACCTGGCGATCGGCGAGCGGACGAACGCCAACGGGTCGAAGAAGTTCCGGGAGGCGATGCTGGAGGGCCGCTGGGACGACTGCGTGGAGATGGCGCGCGACCAGATCCGTGAGGGCGCCCACATGCTCGACCTGTGCGTCGACTACGTCGGCCGGGACGGCGTGGCCGACATGGAGGAGCTGGCCGGCCGGTTCGCCACCGCCTCCACCCTGCCGATCGTGCTGGACTCCACGGAGCTGAACGTCATCCAGGCCGGCCTGGAAAAGCTCGGCGGCCGTGCGGTGATCAACTCCGTCAACTACGAGGACGGGGACGGTCCGGAGTCGCGGTTCGCGAAGGTCACCGCGCTGGCGGCCGAGCACGGCGCGGCGCTGATCGCGCTGACCATCGACGAAGAGGGCCAGGCCCGCACCGCCGAGCACAAGGTCGCCATCGCCGAGCGGCTGATCGAGGACCTGACGGGCAACTGGGGCATCCACGAGTCGGACATCCTCATCGACTGCCTGACCTTCACCATCTGCACGGGCCAGGAGGAGTCCCGCAAGGATGGCATCGCCACCATCGAGGCGATCCGCGAGCTGAAGAAGCGCCATCCGGACGTCCAGACCACCCTCGGTCTGTCCAACATCTCCTTCGGCCTGAACCCGGCCGCGCGCATCGTCCTCAACTCCGTGTTCCTGGACGAGTGCGTCAAGGCCGGCCTGGACTCCGCGATCGTGCACGCGAGCAAGATCCTGCCGATCGCGCGGCTGGAGGAGGAGCAGGTCAAGGCTGCCCTCGACCTCGTCTACGACCGGCGCAGCGAGGGCTATGACCCGCTGCAGAAGCTGATGGAGCTGTTCGAGGGCGTCAACACCAAGTCGATGAAGGCCGGGCGGGCCGAGGAACTTCTCGCCCTGCCGCTGGAGGAGCGCCTCAAGCGGCGCATCATCGACGGGGAGAAGAACGGCCTCGACACCGACCTGGAGGAAGCTCTCCAGGACCGCCCGGCCCTCGACATCGTCAACGACACCCTTCTGGAGGGCATGAAGGTCGTCGGCGAGCTGTTCGGGTCGGGGCAGATGCAGCTGCCGTTCGTGCTGCAGTCCGCCGAGGTCATGAAGAGCGCGGTGGCCTACCTGGAGCCGCACATGGAGAAGTCGGACGACGAGGGCAAGGGCACCATCGTGCTGGCCACCGTCCGCGGCGACGTCCATGACATCGGCAAGAACCTCGTCGACATCATCCTGTCCAACAACGGCTACAACGTGGTCAACCTCGGCATCAAGCAGCCGGTCTCGGCGATCCTGGAAGCCGCCGAGGAACACCGCGCCGATGTCATCGGGATGTCCGGGCTGCTGGTCAAGTCCACGGTGATCATGAAGGAGAACCTGGAAGAGCTCAACCAGCGCAAGATGGCGGCCGACTTCCCCGTCATCCTCGGCGGCGCCGCACTGACCCGCGCCTATGTCGAACAGGACCTCCACGAGATCTACGAGGGCGAGGTCCGCTACGCCCGCGACGCGTTCGAGGGCCTGCGCCTGATGGACGCCCTGATCGCGGTCAAGCGCGGCGTGCCCGGCGCCACCCTCCCCGAGCTCAAGCAGCGCCGGGTGCCCAAGCGGGACACGGCCGTGCTGGAGGTCGAGGAGCCCGAGGGCGCGGTGCGCTCCGACGTCGCCATCGACAACCCGGTCCCCGAGCCGCCGTTCTGGGGGACCCGCGTCGTCAAGGGCATCCAGCTCGCCGACTACGCGTCCTGGCTGGACGAGGGCGCCCTCTTCAAGGGGCAGTGGGGCCTCAAGCAGGCCCGCACCGGTGACGGCCCGACGTACGAGGAGCTGGTGGAGACCGAGGGACGCCCCCGGCTGCGCGGCTGGCTCGACAAGCTCCAGACCGAGAACCTGCTGGAAGCCGCCGTCGTGCACGGCTACTTCCCGTGCGTGTCCAAGGGCGAGGACCTGATCCTGCTGCACGAGGACGGCACCGAACGCACCCGCTTCACCTTCCCCCGCCAGCGCCGCGGCCGGCGCCTGTGCCTGGCCGACTACTTCCGCCCCGAGGAGACCGGCGAGACGGATGTCGTCGGGCTCCAGGTCGTCACGGTCGGCTCCAAGATCGGCGGCGCCACCGCCGAACTCTTCGAGGCCAACTCCTACCGCGACTACCTCGAACTCCACGGCCTGTCCGTCCAGTTGGCCGAAGCCCTCGCCGAGTACTGGCACGCCCGGGTCCGCGCCGAGCTGGGCTTCGCGGGCGAGGACCCGGCCGACGTCGAGGACATGTTCGCCCTCAAGTACCGCGGCGCGCGCTTCTCGCTGGGCTACGGCGCCTGCCCCGACCTGGAGGACCGCGCCAAGATCGCCGACCTGCTGCAGCCGGAGCGGATCGGCGTCGAGCTCTCCGAGGAGTTCCAGCTGCACCCCGAGCAGTCCACCGACGCCATCGTCATCCACCACCCCGAGGCGAAGTACTTCAACGCGCGGTAGCGGGGCGAGCCCGGAGCGGACCCGGAGGGCCGGGAGCCCACCGGGGGCGCCGTGACACTCGGTGATTCCGCGTGAGCGGGTCAGGGCCGCCCCCGGGTCCCTCCGGGACGGCCCTGACCTCCTTCACCACGCATTCCGGCCCGTACCGTCGTACACTTATCGGTCCGGTAGTGGCCGGTCGTCTCCCCAGCCGGGGATGGCGACCGGCCCTTTCGTCCCTTCGGGGACGTCGCAACGGAGGTGGATGGATGACCAGCAGCATCCCCGCAGTCGGCACCCGAACGGCCGAAGCCGCGACCCTCCAAGCCGTATTCCTCGATCTGGACGGCACGCTCGTCGACACCGAGGGATTCTGGTGGGAGGCGGAGGCGGAAGTCTTCGCCGAGCTCGGCCACATCCTCGACGACACCCACCGCGAGGTCGTGGTCGGCGGCCCGATGACCCGCAGCGCCGGGTATCTGATTCAGGCCACCGGTGTCGACATCAGCCTGACCGAGCTCAGCGTGCTGCTCAACGCCGCCTTCCTGGCCCGGATCAGGCGGGGCATCCCCCTGATGCCGGGCGCCCGCCGGCTGCTGGCCGAGCTGGCCGCCCACGAGGTGCCCGCCGCTCTGGTCTCCGCCTCGCACCGCGCCATCGTCGACCAGATGCTGCACTCCCTGGGCCCGGAGAACTTCCGGCTGACCCTCGCGGGCGACGACCTGGAGCGCACCAAACCGCACCCGGACCCGTATCTGACGGCCGCCGCGCGCCTGGGGGCCGACCCGGCGTGCTGCGCGGTCATCGAGGACACCCTGACCGGTGTGGCCGCGGGGGAGGCCGCGGGCTGCCCGGTCGTCGCGGTGCCCTCGGTGACGCCGATCCCGCCGGCCGCGGGCCGTACGGTCGTGCCCTCGCTGGAAGAAGTCGATCTCCCATTTCTCCGTACGCTCATCACGGAAAGCCGGGGATCCGTGCACTGAGCGTGTCCCGGAGAATGCCCGTCAGAACCGAGGGGAGCGGCCCGCTCATTTTCCGTGACGAATGCGATGACCGAATTCCGGCCTCGCCGCTGTTCCTTGAACGCGTGACGTTTCTCACGTGCCGGGCCGTCGACAGTGGGACCCATGGGTGTTCCAGAGGGGCTGCCGGGGGGTTTGGGCGGGGGTAAGTGTCCGGATTGGTGGAGCAACGCGCGAATCGTTCCACCGTCCGGATATCGATCACCCGCCCGTCGTTATCCGGAGCCCATATCGAATCAACTCCTTTGCGTCTGAGAGCGGCTGGCCGTTCCTACTAATGTCGACGCGAGCAACACCTCTGCGCTGATAAGGAACCTGCCGACGATGAATCGCAAGACCCTGGTGCTGCCGGCGCTGGCCGGTCTCCTCGCCCCCGTTCTCGCAGCCTGTGGCAGCACGGACGGCGCGGGCGAAGGCGGCGATCCGATCGTCGTGGGCGTCCCCACCGTGATCGAGGCGACCAAGGCGGCGCCCGCGCCGCTCGACCCGGCGCAGGCCTACGACGTCGATGCGTGGAACATGCTGCGCGGCACCCTGCAGACGCTGATGCGGCTGCCCAGGACCGGCACCGCGCCGGTACCCGAGGCGGCCGAATCCTGCGGGTTCCGCGACACCCAGAACGAGCAGTACCGCTGCACCCTGCGCAGCGGTCTGAAGTTCTCCAACGGGCACGCCCTGACGGCACAGGACGTCAAGTTCTCCCTCGACCGCATGCGGACCATCAACAACACCAACGGTCCGGTCGCGCTGCTCGACGACATCGACAAGGTCGAGACGCCCAACGACAAGGAGGTGGTCTTCCACCTCCGCAAGCCGGACGCCACCTTCCCGCAGAAGCTCGCCACCCCCGCCGCGGCCATCGTCGACAGCGAGGTGTACCCCAAGGGCCGTCTCTACAGCGGCTTCGACGTGGTCGGCTCCGGCCCGTACACGCTGAAGACGGAGCGCAGGAACAACCGCATCACCAAGGCCACCTTCACCAAGAACCCCGGCTACAAGGGCGGGGTGAACGTGAAGAACGACAAGGTCGAGATGCGCTTCTACGCCGACTCCAAGGCCACGGAGCAGGGGTTGCGCAAGGGTGATGTCGATCTGATGTACCGCGGGCTGTCGCCCGACCAGATCAGGGAACTGCAGAACTCCCAGGACAAGCACGTCATGATCCAGGAGATGCCGGGGCAGGAAATCCGGTACCTGGCCTTCAACATCAAGGACCCGGCCGTCTCCAACAAGGCCGTGCGGAAGGCGATGGCGCAGATCGTCAACCGCTCGGAGCTGGTGCGCGACGTCTACTCCTACACCGGCGACCCCCTCTACTCGATGGTTCCCACCGGCCTCACCGGTCACATCAACTCGTTCTTCACCAAGTACGGGAACCCCAGCGTGACCGCGGCCCGTAAGACGCTGCAGCAGGCGAACATCTCCACCCCGGTGAAGTTCACCCTCACGTACACCACGAACCACTACGGCTCCAGCACCGCCAAGGAAGTCCGTGCGCTGCAGAGCCAGCTCAACAGCACCAAGCTGTTCGACGTCAGCGTCAAGGGCGTCGACAGCTGGCAGCAGTACCGGACCGACGCCCTGCACGGCAAGTACAGCGTCTACAACATGGGCTGGTTCGCGGACATCCCGGACCCGGACAACTACATCGCGCCGTTCATCGGCAAGCAGAACTTCCTCGGCTCCCCGTACCGCAACCCCAAGATCGAGTCGCAGCTGATCCCGGACAGCCGGCAGCAGAGCGACCGCAACGCCGCCGCGGCCAACTTCAAGCAGGCGCAGGACCTCATCGCCGACGACGTACCCCTCCTCCCGCTGTGGCAGGGCAAGCAGTACGTGGTCGCCCGCGATGACGTCACCGGCATCGAGTGGGCGCTCAACTCCTCCTCGTCGCTGCAGATCTGGGAGCTCAGCCGCGGCGTCGCCGACTGAGCCCGCGGATCGGCCCGATGCAGTACACCCCGCCACGGCCTCCCCGCCGCGGCCCGACAGGCACCACCCAGAACGTGAGGACCGTTTAGTGAGGAAGCGTGACCAGTGGCTGGCCGCCCCGATCGGAGCCGGGCTGGCCACAGCCCTGCTCGCGGTCGCCGGGTGCGGCACGGACGACTCGGGGGCGGCCGGCACCGGCGAGCCCGTGGTCATGGGGATGACGGACAAGGTCCAGTCCACCGACCCGGCGTCCGGCTACGAGCCGGGATCATGGCTGTTGTTCAACAACGTCTTCCAGTCCCTGCTGAGCTTCCCCAAGGGAGGCACCACCCCCGAGCCGGAGGCCGCCGAACGCTGCGGCTTCACCGACAGCGACAGCAAGGTCTACCGCTGCACCCTCAAGGACGGCCTCAAGTTCAGCAACGGTGACGCGCTGACCTCCAAGGACGTCAAGTACTCCTTCGACCGCACCCGGCGCATCAAGGACCGCAACGGCCCCGCCGTGATGTTCTCCGCGCTCGACACGGTCGAGGCACCGGACGCCAAAACCGTGATCTTCCGGCTGAAGTCGCCCGACGCGACCTTCCCGATGAAGATAGCCTCCGGCGCCGGCTCCATCGTGGACCACGCCGACTACCCCGCCGACCGGTTGCGCACCGACGGCAAGGCCACCGGCTCCGGCGTCTACACCCTCAAGGAGTACAGCTCCCAGAAGGCCGTCTTCGGCGTCAACGGCTCGTACAAGGGCCCCGCCAAGGTCAAGAACTCCGGGATGACCGTGAAGTTCTTCAACCGCCCCGACAAGCTCAAGACGGCCGTCGAGAAGGGCGACGTCGATGTCGCCTACCGCGGCCTGTCCATGAAGGACATCGCGGCACTCGACAACGCCTCGCTGAAGCAGCAGCACGGCACCCAGGTCGTCGAGGGCGCCAGCGCCGAGGTCATGCACCTGGTCTTCAACCTCAAGGACCCGGTCGCCGGCAAACTGGGCGTCCGCAAGGCGATCGCCTACCTGCTGGACCGCTCCACCCTGGTCCGGGACGTCTACCAGCGCACCGCGGTGCCGCTGTACTCGATCGTCCCGGCCGGCATCACCGGCCACAGCACCTCCTTCTTCAACACCTACGGCGACAGCCCGAAGCCCGACAAGGCCAAGGACGCACTGCGCCAGGCCGGCTACAACGGCAAGGTGCCGCTCACGCTGTGGGCCACCCCCGACCGCTTCGGCCCCGGCACCGTCCCGGCCTTCGAGAAAATCGCCCAACAGCTCAACGCCGGCGGCCTGTTCGACGCCAAGGTGCGCACCCTGCCCACCAAGGAGTACGAGCAGGGCGTGGCCTCCGGCCGGTTCGGCGTCTACGTCAAGGGCTGGATCCCCGACTATCCGGACCCCGACAACTTCACCGCGCCGTTCTTCGGCAAGGACAGCGTGGTGGCCAACCACTACAGCTCGCCCACCATCACCGGGCACCTGCTGCCCAAGACGGCCGACCAGCCGGACCGGGGCGCCACCAAGTCCCAGTTCCGGCAGCTGCAGGACATCGTCGCGCAGGACGTGCCGATGATCCCGCTCTGGCAGGGCAAGCAGTACGCGGTGGCCCGTGATGGGGTCTCCGGCCTGCAATGGACCCTGGACCCCTCGACCGTCTTCCGGTTCTGGGAGATCAGCAAGTCGTCCGAGGCCTGACCGGACCTGACACACACCGGCGGGGCCGGCCCGGGAATCTCCCCGGGCCGGCCCCGCCGTCGTCCGTCTGCCAAAGCGTCAGTCCCGCGCCGGCTACTGGGCGCCGGGGCGCACCAGCCCGCTCTCGTACGCGTACACCGCCGCCTGCACCCGGTCGCGCAGCCCCAGCTTCGTCAGCACGTGCCCCACATGCGTCTTCACCGTCGTCTCGCTCACGAACAGATCCGCGGCGATCTCCGCGTTCGACAGCCCGCGCGCCACCAGCTTCAGCACCTCCACCTCGCGTTCGGTGAGGGTGTGCAGCGTGTCCGGCACCGGCTCCTCGCCCGACGGCAGATGCCCGGCGTACTTGTCCAGCAGCCGGCGCGTGATGCTCGGCGCGAGCATCGCCTCGCCCCCCGCCACCACCCGGATCGCCTGCACCAGCTCATGGGCCGGCGCGTCCTTGAGCAGGAAGCCGCTCGCCCCCGCCCGCAGCGCCTCGACGACATACTCGTCCAGATCGAACGTCGTCAGCACCAGCACCTTCGCCGGCCCGTCCTTCGCCGGTCCGGTGATCTGCCGGGTCGCCTCGACGCCGTCCATCCGGGGCATCCGGATGTCCATCAGCACCACATCCGGCTGCAGCGCGCGCACCTGCTCCAGCGCCTGCAGACCGTCACCGGCCTCCCCGACCACCGCAAGATCCTGCTCCGCCTCCAGAATCATCCGGAATCCCGTACGCAGCAGGGGCTGGTCGTCGACCAGCAGGACGCGGATGGCCACGAGCTCTCCTTTGATAGGCCTGTCCGGGCGAACAGTGCCTGGTAGGGCAACTGCGCTAGATGTCCCCCATTCTGCCCTGCGGCACCCCACCGCCCTCCGGCGGGCGGATCTGCAGCGGATACACCGGGGGAGTGCCGCCGAATTCCGGACAGTGCGCCTGATGGTCGCACCAGCCGCACAGCTTCGTCGGCCGCGGCCGCCAGTCGCCGGTCTCCGTCGCCAGCCGGATCGCCTCCCACAGCGCCAGCAACTTCCGCTCCACGGCCCGCAGATCGGCCTCACCCGGGTCGTACGTCACCACATCGCCGCTGCCCAGATAGACCAGCTGCAGCCGTCGCGGCACCACACCGCGCAGCCGCCACATCACCAGCGCATAGAACTTCATCTGGAACAGCGCACCCTCGGCGAACTGCGGCCGCGGCGCCTTGCCGGTCTTGTAGTCGACGATCCGCACCTCACCCGTCGGCGCGACATCCACCCGGTCGATGAACCCCCGCAGCTGCAGCCCCGAATCCAGCACCGTCTCGACATAGAGCTCACGCTCCGCCGGCTCCAGCCGCGTCGGGTCCTCCAGCGAGAACCACCGCTCCACCAGCGTCTCGGCCTCGGCCAGCCACTGCGCCAGCCGCTCACCCGCCACGTCGTCCGCGAACAGCTCCGCCAGCTCCGGCCGCTTGGCCAGCAGCTTTTCCCACTCGCCCGGCACCATCGCCCGCGCCCCGACGGCCGTACGCTCCGCCGCCGGCGCGTCGAAGAGCCGCTCCAGCACCGCATGCACGACCGTGCCGCGGGTCGCCGCCGGGCTCGGCTTCTCGGGCAGCCTGTCGATCACCCGGAAGCGGTAGAGCAACGGACACTGCATGAAATCGCTCGCCCGCGACGGCGACAGCGCCACCGGCGGCCGCGGCTGCTCCCCGCCCCGCGCCCCCGGCCCGGCAGCCTCACCGCCCACCCCGGCAGCCTCCGCGCCCGCCCCGGCTTCCCCGCCCTGTGTGCCCGCCCCGGCCTGCTCCGTGCTCCATCCCATGCCACAAAACCCTACGGCCCGCCACTGACAGGCGCGGACGGGCCGGCGCCGCAAGGGCCCCGCAGCGGATCGGGCCGGGGCACTCCGCATACCATCGACCCTGGACCCCTGCGCCCTGCATGATCGAGATATCAGGCCGAGCAGGGGCGAATGCCGTATTCGATGAGGGGACGCCGTGGACGAGAGCGGGAAGTCGCAGGACCCCGAGGAGTCCGTGCGGCCCCAGCCGCCCGAGCCGCCCGAGGGCGGCAACGGGCCCAAGGCACCCACGCCGGGCAAGAGGAAGCCCGGCGGGGGCGGCATCCTGATGGGCCGTCCCTTCGGCGTGCCCGTCTACGTCGCGCCCAGCTGGTTCCTCGTCGCTGCCCTGATCACCTGGGTCTTCGGCGGCCAGCTGGAGCGCGTACTGCCCGAGCTCGGCGCCGCCCGCTATCTCGTCTCGCTGTTCTTCGCGGTCGCCTTCTACGCCTCGGTGCTCGTCCACGAGCTCGCCCACACCGTGGCCGCGCTCCGCTTCAAGCTCCCCGTACGGCGCATCCAGCTGCAGTTCTTCGGCGGCGTCTCGGAGATCGAGAAGGAGACCGAGACCCCCGGCAGGGAGTTCGTCCTCGCCTTCGTCGGTCCGCTGCTCTCCCTCGCCCTCGCCGGGGTCTTCTACGCCGGCATGCAGCTGGTCGAACCCGGCACCGTCCCCGGCGTCCTGCTCGCCGGCCTGATGATCTCCAACCTCATCGTCGCGATCTTCAACCTGCTGCCCGGGCTTCCCCTGGACGGCGGCCGGATGCTGCGCGCCGTCGTCTGGAAGATCACCGGCAAACCCATGAGCGGCACCATCGCCGCCGCCTGGGTCGGCCGCGCCCTCGCCGTCACCGTCCTCATCGGCCTGCCGCTGCTCACCCACACCGGCGTCCTCGGCGCCGCCCGCCCCGAGATCGGCGGCGCCGACTCGCTCACCGACGCCCTGCTCGCCGCGATCCTCGCCGCGATCATCTGGACCGGCGCCGGCAACAGCCTGCGCATGGCCCGCCTGCGCGAACGGCTCCCCGACCTCACCGCCCGCACCCTGACCCGGCGCGCCGTCCCCGTCGAGACCGACACCCCGCTCTCCGAGGCGCTGCGCCGCGCCAACGACGCCGGCGCCCGCGCCCTGGTCGTCGTCGACCGCCAGGGCACCCCCACCGCCCTCGTCCGCGAGGCCGCCATCATCGGCGTCCCCGACCACCGCCGCCCCTGGGTCGCCGTCGGCACCCTCGCCCAGGACCTCAAGGACGGTATGCGGGTCTCCGCCGAACTCGCCGGTGAGGACCTTCTGGAGTACCTGCGCGCCACCCCCGCCACCGAATACCTCGTCATCGAGGAGACCGGCGAGATCTACGGCGTCCTGTCCACCGGCGACGTCGAGCGGGCCTTCGTCTCCGCCATGGCCCGCAAGGCTGCTTGACCGGACTCGGTTCGCCTCCGGGGGCGCCCAAGCCTCCTCCGGCTCACTCGCCCTGCCCACTGGTCCGCGGCGTCCCGACGGGCCGGTAGGCTGGTCACATGTCCGAACCGACCGGTGCCGCCCGCCGTCGCGGGCCCTTCAAGGTCGGGGACCAGGTCCAGCTCACCGATCCCAAGGGACGCCACTACACCTTCACGCTCGAAGAGGGAAAAAGCTTCCACACCCACAAGGGAGCTTTCCCCCACGACGAGCTGATCGGTGCTCCCGAGGGCAGCGTTGTCCGTACCACCGGGAACGTCGCCTACCTCGCGCTGCGCCCGCTGCTCCCCGACTATGTCCTGTCCATGCCCCGCGGCGCCGCCGTGGTCTACCCCAAGGACGCGGGGCAGATCCTGGCGATGGCCGACATCTTCCCCGGCGCCCGCGTCGTCGAGGCAGGTGTGGGCTCCGGCTCGCTCAGCAGCTTCCTGCTGCGCGCCATCGGCGACGACGGCATGCTGCACTCCTACGAGCGCCGCGCCGACTTCGCCGAGATCGCCACCCAGAACGTCGAGCGCTACTTCGGCGGACCGCACCCCGCATGGACGCTCACCGTCGGTGACCTCCAGGACAACCTCTCCGACACCGACGTCGACCGCGTCATCCTCGACATGCTCGCCCCCTGGGAGTGCCTGGAGGCCGTCTCCAAGGCCCTGGTCCCCGGTGGCATCCTCTGCGCCTACGTCGCGACGACGACGCAGATGGCCCGCACGGTCGAGGCGATCCGCGAACACGGCACCTTCAACGAGCCCTCGGCCTGGGAAACCATGGTCCGCACCTGGCACGTCGAGGGCCTTGCCGTCCGCCCCGACCACCGCATGATCGGCCACACCGGCTTCCTGCTGACCGCCCGCCGGCTCGCCGACGGCGTCGAGCCCCCGCTGCGCCGCCGCCGCCCGGCCAAGGGCGCCTACGGCGAGGACTACACAGGACCGGGCAAGGACCAGGCAGCCGCCCCCAAGGGCAGCTCCGCCGAGCGCGGCTGACCGCCCGGATCCGGCCACCGAACCACCCGGCGCCGCCGACGAGTTCCCCACCGGGAACCGCCGGCGGCGCTCCGTCGTTTCCCCCACCGGATCTGCACGGAAAACTCCGGCCCGGCCGGTTCCTCGGCGCACCCTCCTGTGGAACGATGCTGGGCACTCCCACCGGTACAGCACTTCACAGGAGTTACCCCGCGTGCAGCCCATGGCAGGCCAGGACCTTTTGCACACCCAGCCGCGCCCCATGCACTGGCTCGCCACCGCCACCGCCATCTCGGCGGTCGTGGCGGCCGCGTCCTTCGTCCAGCCCCCCGACGCCAAGGCCACGACCTCCCCCGTTGCCGCGGCCGGCCCCCGCCCCGTGGCCGCCCCCGACCCGGGCAAGGTGACCTTTCCGGTCGACTGCGGCCCCAACCGCCTCGACGTGGTGAAGAAGGCCTCCGGCGACCTCGACGGCGACGGGACGACCGAGACCGTTGCCGTGGTCCGCTGCCACAGCCAGACCGGCACCCCGCCCAGCGGCGTCTACGTCCTCGCGCAGCCGTCCGACCCCAAGGCCGCACCCCGGATCGTGGCGACACTCCTCGACCCCGCCCGCCGCCGCACCGTCCAAACCCTCACGGTCGGAAACGGCGCGATCTCAGCGGCCCTGCTGGGCTACTCCACGCTCGACGTCCCGCGCTGCTGCCCCGATGTGCACCGGAGCGTCAAGTGGCAGTGGAAGGGCGGGAAGTTCGTCCAGAGCGAACTCCCCGCGGCCATGAGCACCCAGGGTCTGTGATCTGTCACATCATGTGTCCGGCCGACGCGGTGCGCGCCGCGCCGGCTACTCCGCGTCCGGACCGTAGACCTCGACCAGGTCCTTGACGCGGCGGACGTGGATGCAGTCCCCGGGGCACTCCTTCGCGGAGTCCCGGACGTCATCGAGCAGCTTCAGCGGGACGGGGGTTGTGGCCCCCTTGTCCTGCAGCAGCTCGTCCTCGGTGCTCTTCACATAAGCCAGCCCGTCGATGTCGAGCTCGAAGACCTCCGGCGCGTACTGCGCACAGATGCCGTCCCCGGTGCACAGATCCTGGTCGATCCATACTTCCAGCTCTGGGGCTTCGTCCTGCGCGGTCATCTCGCCTGCCGTTCCTGCGTACGTGAACCGTTTTTGTCTAAGTGGCGCCAGCCCTGACGGGTGTTGACCGACTCGACGATACAACCGCTCGCTTTCCGATGTTGTTGGGTGGGTATTCCCTTGGCGTGAGGACGTGCGCAAGGGTGAAGATCGGACACGCCCCGACAGTCTTTTCGATCTAGGGGTTTCAACCTGCACCGGCCCAGGTAGGGTCAGGAAGCGTCCAGCTCCTTGGAGGAGGTGAGGACCGTGGCAGCCCACGACGACGACATCAACCGCGGCATCCGGCCGGGGCGGGGGTCTGAAGATCCCGCCGGCCAGGTTGCCTATCTTGAGCAGGAGATCGCCGTCCTGCGACGCAAGCTCGCCGACTCTCCGCGTCATACGAGGATTCTCGAAGAGCGGATCGTCGAGCTGCAGACCAACCTGGCCGGCGTCTCGGCGCAGAACGAGCGTCTCGCCAATACTCTCCGCGAGGCCCGCGACCAGATCGTCGCGCTCAAGGAGGAGGTCGACCGGCTCGCACAGCCGCCGGCCGGCTTCGGTGTCTTCCTGCAGGCGAACGAGGACGACACGGTCGACATTTTCACCGGAGGCAGAAAGCTCCGGGTGAATGTCAGCCCCAGCGTGGAGACCGGGGACCTCCGGCGCGGCCAGGAGGTCATGCTCAATGAAGCGCTCAACGTGGTCGAGGCCATGGAGTTCGAGAGCGCCGGCGACATCGTCACCCTCAAGGAGATCCTCGAGGACGGCGAGCGCGCCCTGGTGATCGGGCACACCGACGAGGAACGGGTGGTCAGGCTCGCCGAGCCGCTGCTGGACATCACCATCCGCCCCGGCGACGCCCTGCTCCTCGAGCCCCGCTCCGGCTACGTCTACGAGGTCATCCCGAAGAGCGAGGTCGAAGAGCTCGTCCTCGAAGAGGTCCCGGACATCGACTACACCAAGATCGGCGGTCTGGGCGGCCAGATCGAACTGATCCGGGACGCGGTCGAGCTTCCGTACCTCTACCCCGACCTCTTCAAGGAGCACGAACTCCGCCCGCCCAAGGGCGTCTTGCTCTACGGCCCCCCGGGCTGCGGCAAGACCCTCATCGCCAAGGCGGTCGCCAACTCCCTTGCCAAAAAGGTCGCCGAGGTGACCGGCCAGCCCGCGGGGAAGAGCTTCTTCCTCAACATCAAGGGCCCCGAGCTGCTCAACAAATACGTCGGTGAGACGGAGCGGCACATCCGGCTGGTCTTCCAGCGGGCCAGGGAAAAGGCGAGCGAGGGCACCCCCGTCATCGTCTTCTTCGACGAGATGGACTCCCTCTTCCGCACCCGGGGATCCGGCGTCAGCTCGGACGTGGAGAACACCATCGTCCCGCAGCTGCTCTCCGAGATCGACGGTGTCGAGGGCCTGGAAAACGTGATCGTGATCGGTGCCTCGAACCGCGAGGACATGATCGACCCGGCGATCCTGCGCCCCGGCCGTCTCGATGTGAAGATCAAGATCGAGCGACCGGACGCGGAGGCCGCCAAGGACATCTTCTCGAAGTACCTCACGGAAAATCTTCCGCTGCACTCCGACGACCTCGCCGAACACGGCGACTCGCGGAAGGCCGCAGTGAGCGGAATGATTCAATCCGTCGTCGAGCAGATGTACGCGGAATCCGAGGAAAATCGCTTCCTGGAGGTCACCTACGCCAATGGTGACAAGGAAGTCCTCTATTTCAAGGACTTCAACTCCGGTGCGATGATCGAAAACATCGTAGGACGCGCAAAGAAGATGGCCATCAAGGCCTTCCTCGAACACAATCAGAAGGGGCTTCGCGTCTCCCACCTCCTCCAGGCATGCGTGGACGAGTTCAAGGAGAACGAGGACCTGCCCAACACCACCAACCCGGACGACTGGGCCCGTATCTCCGGAAAGAAGGGCGAGCGGATCGTCTACATCCGTACGCTCGTCACCGGAAAGCAGGGCGCGGACACCGGTCGCTCCATCGATACGGTGGCGAATACCGGCCAATACCTGTAACACCGCTCTCCGGCTGCGGATGTCCTGCACGGGGCGTCCGCAGCCGGACGCTTTTCCGGGGGCTTCACCACCGCACCCGATAAGGCGCGGTGACCAGGGAAAACCGGACTGGAGCAATGACTGTAATGATCTCCCCAGCGCCGCAAAGGCGTTCTAGGCTCTTCGGTACCGCAGCGTCACCCTGTGCGGGCGCGGGGCACGCGCACGGACCGGAGGCACCGCGGTACTTGAGCGCCGACCCCATCCGGGGGCGCCGCCGGGCAAGGAGGGCCGCATGACCGTACGGCGAGTAATGGGAATCGAGACGGAGTACGGGATCTCCGTCCCCGGTCACCCGAACGCCAATGCCATGCTCACCTCGTCCCAGGTCGTCAACGCCTACGCGGCCGCGATGCACCGGGCACGCCGTGCCCGCTGGGATTTCGAGGAGGAGAACCCGCTGCGGGACGCCCGCGGCTTCGACCTCGCACGCGAAAACGCGGACGCCAGCCAGCTCACGGACGAGGACATCGGCCTGGCGAACGTGATCCTCACCAATGGCGCAAGGCTGTACGTCGACCACGCCCACCCCGAATACAGCGCCCCCGAGGTCACCAATCCATGGGACGCCGTGCTGTGGGACAAGGCCGGCGAGCGGATCATGGCCGAGGCCGCCGAACGGGCCGCCCAGGTCCCCGGCGCCCAGCCCATCCACCTCTACAAGAACAACACCGACAACAAGGGCGCCTCCTACGGGACGCACGAGAACTACCTGATGAAGCGGGAGACCCCCTTCTCGGACATCGTGCGGCACCTGACGCCGTTCTTCGTCTCCCGCCAGGTGGTCACCGGCGCCGGCCGGGTCGGCATCGGCCAGGACGGCCATGAGCACGGCTTCCAGCTCAGCCAGCGCGCCGACTACTTCGAGGTGGAGGTCGGGCTGGAGACGACGCTCAAACGGCCCATCATCAACACCCGCGACGAACCGCACGCGGACGCGGAGAAGTACCGCCGGCTCCACGTGATCATCGGGGACGCAAACCTCTCCGAGATCTCGACGTATCTGAAGCTGGGCACCACCTCCCTGGTGCTCTCGATGATCGAGGACGGCTTCATCGCGGTCGACCTGGCCATCGACCAGCCGGTGCGCACCCTCCACCAGGTTTCGCACGACCCCTCCCTGCAACATCTGATCACGCTCCGCAGCGGCCGCACGCTCACCGGCGTACAGCTCCAGATGGAGTACTTCGAGCTGGCCCGCAAATACGTCGAGGACCGCTACGGAGCGGATGCGGACGAGCAGACCAAGGACGTCCTGACCCGGTGGGAGGACGTGCTCGGCCGGCTGGAGAACGACCCGATGAGCCTGTCCGGCGAACTGGACTGGGTCGCCAAGCGGGAGCTGATGGAGGGCTACCGGCGCCGCGACGGCCTGGAGTGGGACGCGGCGCGACTGCACCTCATCGACCTGCAGTACGCCGATGTGCGGCCCGAGAAGGGCCTGTACAACCGTCTGGCGGCCCGCGGGAAGATGAAGCGACTCCTGGACGAGTCCCAGGTCGAGCGGGCCGAGCAGAAGCCTCCAGAGGACACCAGGGCCTACTTCCGCGGCCGCTGCCTGGAGCAGTACGCGGACGATGTCGCGGCCGCCTCGTGGGATTCGGTCATCTTCGATCTGCCCGGGCGTGACTCCCTGCAACGGGTTCCCACACTGGAGCCACTGCGGGGGACCCGGAAACACGTCAAGGAGCTTCTTGACCGCTGCCGTACCGCGGAGGAGCTGGTGAGGACGCTGTCCGGCCGCTGAGCTTCGGCAGGTGCACGACAGAATTCCTCAAGATCCACGCCCGATCCGCGGCTGAAATCGCCGCGGTGCGGGAATCAATGAGGTGACTCCCGGGCGTTGCAGCAACTGCAGGGCCGATGTCGGACCCTGCTTGTAGGGTCGGATCTTGAAGGTCACATCGAGCGGGGCGAACCGAGCGGGGTGAGGGACATGGCGACCAAGGACAGCGGCGGCGGACAGGCGAAGGCCACGCGTTCCACGGAAGAGGTCGAGGAGCAGACAGAGGACGCGCAGGCCTCGGAAGACCTCAAGGAACGCCAGGAGAAGTTGTCGGACGACGTGGACTCGGTGCTGGACGAGATCGACGATGTCCTCGAGGAGAACGCAGAGGACTTCGTGCGCTCCTTCGTGCAAAAGGGTGGGCAATAGGCCCGGATTTCCCTTGCATCGAAGGCTTACGGCCGGTGGGGGCTTCGAGTGTCAGAAGGCCAAGGCGTGAAGCGCTGTCCGCGGCGTAAGGAGGACAAGCCGCGGACGGCCTTCGCGAGGAACAGGGCGATGCGTGACGGGCCGCAGGCCCACTGCCGGGAGCCCGCGGCGGCGTACCACCGGGACGGTCCGGCGGCGCTCTGCACGTCGTGCAAGGCGATGAAGGGGCGCGCAGGCCACCTGAAGCGCCACTGCGGCATGAGCGAAGCCGAGCGCGATGCGCTCATCGAGGAACAGCGCCGGATGTGCCCGATGTGCCTTGCCGACCCCGTGCAGGTGGATCACGATCACGGGACGGGTAGGGTCCGAGGCGTACTGTGCTTCAGTTGCAATGCAGCCTTGGGTCAATTCAAGGATCGGCCGGACGTATTGAGGCGGGCGGCCGAGTATCTGGAAGGAAACGTGTGGAAGCCAATACTCGAAGCACCGGGCGTCTACCAGCTGCCTTCCTGACGCCTGGATCCTCGTCCTTCATGGATTTCCTCGGTGAGCACTCGCCCACTCTGCTGCCGGGCAACCGCCCGTTGCCGCCGGTGCAGGGTGCCATCGAGGCGCCGCATGGCACGACGATCGTTGCCACGGCGTTCCCCGGAGGCGTGGTGCTCGCCGGTGACCGGCGGGCGACAATGGGCAATGTCATCGCGCAGCGTGATATCGAGAAGGTTTTCCCGGCCGACGAGTATTCGGCGGTCGGCATCGCGGGCACGGCCGGCCTCGCGGTGGAGATGGTCAAGCTCTTCCAACTGGAGCTGGAGCACTTCGAGAAGGTCGAGGGCGCCCAACTCTCCCTGGAGGGCAAGGCAAATCGTCTGTCGACGATGATTCGCAGCAATCTGGGGATGGCCATGCAGGGCCTGGCCGTGGTGCCGTTGTTCGCCGGCTATGACCTCGACCGCGAGAAGGGCCGTATCTTCTCGTACGACGTGACCGGCGGGCGGTCGGAGGAGCACGGCTTCGCGGCGACGGGTTCCGGCTCGGTCTTTGCGCGCAGTGCGCTGAAGAAGCTCTTCCGGGAAGATTTCACGGAGGATCAGGCCGCCACCGCCGTCATCCAGGCCTTGTATGACGCGGCCGATGACGACTCCGCGACCGGCGGGCCCGATATGGGGCGGAGGATCTACCCCATCGTCACCGTGATCACCGAGGACGGCTTCAAGCGGCTCACCGGGGACGAGGTCTCGGAGATCGCCCGTGCCGTGCACGAGCACCGCCTCGAACAGCCCGACGGCCCGCGTGCCGCGCTGCTCTGACGGGACGGATGGTCCGCAGTGCTCCCCCAGCTACCGAGAGAGCTTTTGACAGGAAGGGACGGATAGCCGGTGTCGACGCCGTTCTATGTCTCACCCCAGCAGGCCATGGCGGACCGCGCCGAGTACGCCCGCAAGGGCATCGCGCGCGGCCGGAGTGTCGTGGTGCTGCAGTACACCGACGGCGTGGTCTTCGTCGCCGAGAATCCCTCCCGCGCCCTGCACAAGGTCAGCGAGATCTATGACCGGATCGCCTTCGCGGCGGTCGGCAAGTACAACGAGTTCGAGAACCTGCGGATCGGCGGGGTGCGCTACGCCGATCTGCGGGGCTACACCTACGACCGTGAGGATGTGACCGCGCGGGGCCTGGCGAATGTCTATGCCCAGACACTCGGCACGATCTTCTCCAGCGCCGCCGAGAAGCCCTACGAGGTCGAGCTGATCGTCGCCGAGGTCGGCGCGGCCCCCGAGGACGACCAGATCTACCGGCTGCCGCATGACGGCTCGATCGTCGACGAGCACGGCTCGGTGGCGGTCGGCGGCAACGCGGACCAGATCAGCAGCTATCTCGACCAGCGCCACCGCGACGGTATGACGCTGGCCGAGGCGCTCAAACTGGCCGTGGAGTCGCTGTCGCGGGACAACAACGGCGGCGAGCGCCGGCTGACCGCCGAGCAGCTGGAGGTCGCGACGCTGGACCGTACGCGTCCCCAGCAGCGCAAGTTCAAGCGGATCCTGGGGCGGCAGCTGTCCCGGCTGCTGGACGAGAGCGGCGGGGCGGACGCCGGCGAGGCGGCGGACGCGGATGCGGGCGCCGGTGCCGGGGAGTCCGGGACCACCGCCGGGGAAAGCGGCGGCAAGGGCTCGAAGGACAAGGGAAGCAAGCCGGACAACGGCAAGGGAGCGTCGGACGGGGAGGGCTCCGACGGGGAGCCCCTGCTCTGACGTCAGGCTGCGGGGCGTGTCCCCGGTCGCGCGCCCCGGTGGGTCACTGCCCGCCGGGGCGCGCCGCTTTTCACGGGGTGTCCGCGGCCGGGGCGGTGGAGCCCCGGGTGATCAGTTCGACCGACAGGGCGGGGGCCGCGGCCGGGTGGCCGCCGAGCACGCTCATCAGGGCCCGCATCCCGGCCGCACCGAACTCCTCGGCGGGCAGCCGTACGGTCGTCAGCTCCGGCTCGACGGCGAGGGCCAGGGCCAGGTCGTCGAAGCCGGTGACGGAGACGTCCTCGGGGACCCGCAGGCCGAGTCGGCGTACGGCCTTGCAGGCGCCCGCGGCGATGATGTCGTCGTCGCAGAGCAGGGCCGTGGGGCGGGGGCCGGGGGCGGTCAGGGCGGCGTGGGCGGCGTGCAGCCCGGCGTCGACACCGAGGGCGGCCGGCTGCCGGCGCAGCAGTGTGCCGGGGGTGTGCGCCAGGGCTTCGGTAACGGTGCGGGCGCGCAGATCGAAGGTCCAGGAGTCCACGTCGGCGGCGAGGTGGGTGATGCGGCGGTGGCCGAGGGCCGTCAGATGGCGCGTCAACTGCCGGACGCCGTCGGCGATGTCGAGGTTGACGGTGGCGGTGGCCCGGTCGTCGTCGGGGTCGCTGTCCAGCATGACCAGCGGCAGGTCCGCGTCGCGGAGCGCGGTGAGGGCTTCGGCGGCCATCGATGAGGCGATCACACCGTCCAGGGTGGCCGCCGCGGAGTCGAAGGGGTCGCGGGCCGGGCCGATGCCCTCGGGGGAGGGGTAGAGGACCACTCCGAAGTCGTGGTCGGCGGCGACCCGGGCCGCGCCGGTGTAGACGCGGGCGAAGAATTCTGTGGTCAGGGCGGGGACGACCAGCAATGCGGTGCGGGTGCGGCCCATCCGCAGGCTGCGGGCGGCGAGGTTGGGACGGTAGCCCAGCTCGCGGGCGGCGGTGCGGACGGCTTCGGCCTTGGCGGGGGAGACCCGGCCCCGCCATTTGTCGCCCAGCACGAGGGAGACGGTCGCCTGGGAGACCCCGGCGGCACGGGCCACATCCCGGCTGGTGGTGCGCGCGGTGGCCGGGCGCCGGCCGGGTGAGCTGGTCTCGTTGCTGGTCACCGGGTGTTTCGCTCCTTGCGCACGGCGATTACGAGTGGACTGCGGATGAGGGTCATGATACGTATAACGGCGCAGGTTATACGTACCATGTCCGGCCGGGCCGGACGGGAAAGGGGCAGGGATGGCCGCGGGATATGCGGAGCTGCTCAGAACCCGGCACGCGGCCCGGCTCCTGGCGGGGACGCTGTTCGGCAGGCTGCCCAACGCCACCGCGCCGCTGGCCGTGGTCCTCTTCGTACGCGCCGAGGGCGGCAGCTATGCCCTGGCCGGTGCGCTCTCCGCGGTCTACGGCGCCTGCAACGCCCTCGGCCAGCCACTGCTGGGCCGGGCGGTGGACCTCTACGGCCAGCCGCGCGTGATGCTGCCCGCCTCGCTGCTCTCCGCGCTCGGTATGGCGCTGCTCGCGGCCGTCGGCCTGGATGTGCTCTGGCTCGCCTACGCGGCCATGGTGATCGCCGGTTTCTTCACCCCGCCCCTGGAGGGCGGCCTGCGGGCGCTGTGGCCCGGTGTCCTCAAGCGCGCGGACCGGGTGCACGCCGCCTACGCGCTGGACGCGGTGGCGCAGGAAGTCATGTACGCGGTGGGGCCGTTGCTGGTGACGCTGTGCGTGGCGGCCTGGTCGGAGGGGGCGGCGCTGTTGGTGATCAACCTGCTCGGGGTCCTGGGGGCGCTCTCCGTAGTGCTCAGCGAACCCTCCCGGCAGTGGCGCAGCGGGCCGCGAGAGGCGCACTGGCTGGGTGCGTTGCGCTCGGCCGGGATGCTGGTGCTGATCGGGGCGTTCTTCTTCGTGGGGCTGGCGCTGGGTTCGATCGCGGTCGCGGCGGTGGCGTACGCGGAGGAGCACGGCGGCGGGATGGTCTCCAGCTGGCTGCTGTCCGCGTTGGGTGCCGGCGCGCTGATCGGTGGCCTCGGCTACGGCGCGCGCGAGTGGCCGGGGCGGCCGGAGAGCCGGCTGCGACTGCTGATCGGGCTGCTGGCGCTGGGCTATCTGCCGCTGGTGCTGGTTCCGGGGGTGGCCGGAATGACGGTGTTGACCGGGGTCGCGGGAGTGTTCCTGGCGCCGGCGCTGGCCTGTGCCTTCGTGGTGGTGGACCGTCACGCGCCCCGGGGCACGGTGACGGAGGCGTTCTCCTGGCTGGTGACGACGTTCGGTGTCGGATCGGCGGTGGGTGCTTCCGTGGTGGGCCCGGCGGTCGAGGGCGGTGGCGCGGTGGCGGGTTTCGCGGTGGCCGGCGCCGGTGGGCTCGCCGCGCTGCTCGTCCTTTTGTCGACGAAGCGATTTCTCGGGGATCCCGTGCTGCGTACGGCGGGTGCGGCCCCGGCGGAAAATGATCGAAACGGGGCCGTCGAACCCGGTTTCAGAGCAGGCCGTCAGGCGTAATGTTCAGTCATGGACCGCCGCATTTTCGGGCTGGAGAACGAGTACGGCGTCACGTGCACGTTCAGGGGACAGCGCCGACTGTCGCCTGACGAAGTGGCGCGGTACCTCTTCCGCCGTGTCGTGTCATGGGGCCGCAGCAGCAATGTCTTCCTGCGGAACGGTGCCCGCCTGTACTTGGACGTGGGTTCGCACCCGGAATACGCAACTCCCGAGTGCGACAACGTGACCGAACTGGTCACGCACGACAAGGCCGGCGAGCGCATTCTCGAAGGTCTGCTCGTCGACGCCGAGCGCCGCCTGCATGAGGAGGGAATCGCGGGCGACGTCTATCTCTTCAAGAACAACACCGATTCGGCGGGAAACTCCTACGGATGTCACGAGAATTACCTCGTGGCCCGGCATGGTGAGTTCTCCCGGCTCGCGGACATCCTCATTCCGTTCCTCGTCACCCGTCAGCTGCTGTGCGGCGCGGGCAAGGTGCTGCAGACTCCGCGGGGCGCCGTCTACTGCGTCAGCCAGCGTGCGGAGCACATCTGGGAGGGCGTCTCCTCGGCGACGACCCGTTCCCGGCCGATCATCAACACCCGCGATGAACCGCATGCGGATGCCGAGCGCTATCGCCGGCTGCATGTCATCGTCGGTGACTCCAACATGTCCGAGACGACCATGATGCTGAAGGTCGGGGCCACCGATCTCGTGCTGCGCATGATCGAGGCGGGCACGGTCATGCGGGATCTGACGCTGGAGAACCCGATCCGGGCCATCCGTGAGGTCAGCCATGACATCACCGGGCAGCGAAAGGTGCGGCTGGCCAGCGGGCGCGAGGCATCGGCGCTCGAGGTCCAGCAGGAGTACTACGAAAAGGCCGTGGATTTCTGCGACCGCCGCGGAATCCGTACGGGCACCGTCGAACGGGTCCTGGAGCTGTGGGGCCGTACGCTCGAGGCGATCCGGGAGGAGGAGCTCGACCGTATCTCCACCGAGATCGACTGGGTGATGAAACATCAGCTCATCGAGCGGTACCGCACAAAGAACAACATCACCATGTCCCACCCCCGGGTGGCGCAGATAGACCTCGCGTATCACGACATCCATCGCCGCCGGGGGCTTTACTACCTCCTGGAGCGGAAGGGGCAAGCGGAGCGGATCTGTAACGACTTGAAAATCTTCGAGGGCAAGTCGGTACCGCCGCAGACCACTCGCGCCAGGCTGCGCGGTGACTTCATTCGCCGGGCACAGGAGCAGCGCCGTGATTTCACGGTCGACTGGGTGCATCTCAAGCTGAACGACCAGGCGCAGCGGACGGTGCTGTGCAAGGACCCCTTCCGTTCGGTGGACGACCGCGTGGAGAAGCTGATCGCAGGCATGTGACCGGAGCGGGAGCATGCCGCCGCCGGTCCGGGGCCGGGGCCCTGCGTCACTCACGGTAGGGACCCTGGTCCGGTCGAGTGGCGACACCCCGGGCGTGTGGTGCCGGTAAAGGGGCCGGTGGGATGGGACAGTGGCGAGGTCCGTGTGACACGGGCCCGCCATTGTCGTGTGGCGTGGCTAGAGTGGATCTGTCCATTCACTGATCGCAGCCCGTTTTGAGGGATATACGTGCGCCGACGCCCCATCGCAGCCCTGATCGCCGTTCCCCTGCTTCTCGTCTCTGCAGCGGCCTGCGGCAATGACGAGTCATCCAAGGCCGGCTCCGTGCCGGCGGTGAGTGGCCAGGCGGATGCCAAGCCCAAGGTCGACAAGGGCGAGGGCACTCCTCCCAAGAAGCTTCAGGTCAAGGTCCTCAAAAAGGGTGACGGGCCGGAGGTGAAGAAGGGCGAGGCCCTGAACGCCAACTACCTCGGCCAGACCTGGGACGGCAAGGCGTTCGACAACAGCTGGGACCGCGGCGCGCCCGCCACCTTCGAGATCGGCAGCGGCAAGGTCATCAAGGGCTGGGACGAGGGCCTGGTGGGCCAGAAGCTCGGCAGCCGCGTCGAGCTGGTCATCCCGCCGGACAAGGGGTACGGCGCGCAGGCGCAGCAGAACATTCCCGCCAACTCCACGCTGGTCTTCGTCGTCGACCTCAAGAAGATCATGCCGAGCAAGATCGAGGGCAAGCCGGTCGCGCAGAACGACCCCGATCTCCCCAAGGTCGGGACCGCCATCGACGACAAGGCGCCGAAGATCACCCTGCCCAAGGGCCAGGACGCGCCGAAGGACGTCAAGAGCGAGACGATCATCAAGGGCAAGGGCGCGACGATCAGTGACAAGAGCATCGTGCGTGCCAACTACACGGTGGTCACCTGGAAGGACGGCAAGGTGATCGCCGACACCTGGGCGCCGGGGCAGCCCGGGGCACAGGATGTGCCGGTCGCGCAGCTGCCGGGGTGGAAGGAAGGCCTCAAGGGGAAGAAGGCCGGCAGCCGGGTGCTGATCGTGGTGCCCAAGAGCAAGCTGACCGCGCAGCAGCAGAAGTCCATCGGCTCCGATCTGGTGTTCTCCGTGGACGTGCTCAGCGTCAGCTGAAGCCGATCTGCGAGACTGACGCCGTAGTCGTAAAGATTCGTAAGTAGGAGCACATTCGTGAGCATCGACAAGCCCGAGATCGACTTTCCTGAGGGACCGGCTCCCACCGAGCTCGAGATCGTGGACCTGACGGAGGGCGACGGGCCGGTCGCCAAGGCCGGGGACACCGTCTCCGTCCACTACGTCGGCGTGTCGTTCAGCACCGGCGAGGAGTTCGACGCCAGCTGGAACCGCGGCAAGCCGCTGCAATTCCAGCTGGGCGCCGGCCAGGTCATCGCCGGCTGGGACCAGGGCGTGCAGGGCATGAAGGTCGGCGGCCGCCGTCGGCTGACCATCCCCGCGCACCTCGCGTACGGCGACCGCGGTGCCGGCGGCGGCCGGATCGCCCCGGGCGAGACGCTGATCTTCGTCTGCGACCTGGTCTCCGTCTGAGACCGTTGCCGGTCGCGGTGCGCGACCGCCGCTGACGTTTCCGAGGGCCCGTGCCGTGCCGGCACGGGCCCTCGGGGGTGTCTGCCCGCTTTCCCGTCCGGCTTTGCCCTGACCTCCCCGAGCGGTACGGTCAACGATCGGGAGTTCAACGAGAAAGGGCGTCGATGGCCATTGCCAAGGCCGAGCGGCTGATGAATCTGGCGCTGTGCCTGCTGGGGACGCGACGCCCGCTGACCAAGCGTGAGCTGAGGTCGTCCATCGAGGCCTATATCGAGGCCGGCAGCGACGACTCGTTCAACCGCATGTTCGAGCGCGACAAGGACGATCTGCGCGAGCTCGGCCTGGTCATCGAGACCGTCGAGGGCATCGAGGGCGACATCGGCTATCTCGCCCGCCGCGACAGCAACCGCCTGCCCCCGATCACCCTGGACGCCGAGGAGGCCGCCGCCCTCGGGCTCGCCGCGAAGATCTGGCAGCAGGCCCGGCTGGCCGGTGCCGCCAGCGGCGCGCTCCAGAAGCTGCGCGCGGCGGGTATGCCACTGGCCGGGGACGGTGCGGACTACGACGCCGGGCAGCCGCACAGCGCCCTGGAACCCCGTATCCCCGCTCATGAAGCCGCCTTCGAGCCGTTGATGCTGGCCTGCCGGGACCGCCGTCCGGTCGTCTTCGATTACCGCAAGTCGAACGCCGCCCGCCCCGAGCAGCGGCAGGTCGAACCGTGGATCCTGGAGTGCTGGCGGGGCCATTGGTACGTCGCCGGCTGGGACCGCGAGCGCAAGGCGGAGCGGGTCTTCCGGCTTTCGCGGATCACCGGCAAGGTCCGTTCCCGGCAAGGGGCGTTCACCGCGCCGGTACCCGATCACGTCACCGTCCGCGAGACCGTCGAGAGCTGGGCCGGGGAGACCGCGACCGGCACCGCCAGGATCAAGCTCCGCGCCGAGCACGGCTATCCGCTGCGCGCCCGCGCGCTCACCGTCCGCGAGCTGGGCGGCGGCTGGGACGAGCTGGAGATCCCCAACGGCCATGGCCTCGACGCCTGGCTGGTGGAGTTCGGGCCCGATGTGGTCGTACTGGAACCCGCGGAACTGCGCGCCGAGGTCATCGACCGGCTGCGTGCCGTGGCCAAGGGCTGAGAGGAACACGAGACCCATGGCGACGAACGCGATCGACCAGACCCGCCGGATGCTGTCCCTGGTGACCTATCTGCGCGAGCGCCCCGGCGCCCGCGTCGGCGACGTCGCCCGCGCCTTCGGCATCACCGAGGACGAGCTGATCGCCGATCTGGACGTCCTGCCGATGTGCGGGACGAGCTTCCGCGGCGGCGACCTCCTCGACATCGACACCGACGGCGACCGCATCTGGTGGCACAACCCCGACGACGTCGCCGAGCCGCTGCGGCTGGCGGCCGACGAGGCGACCGCGCTGCTGGTCGCGGCCCGCGCGGTGGCCACGCTCCCCGGGCTGCGCGAGGGCGACCGGCAGGCGCTGCTGCGGGCCACCGCCAAGCTGGAGGCGGCGGCCGGCGAGGCGGCCGGTGCCAGTGCCCGGCTGTCGGTGACCTTCGAGTCCGAGGGCGGCGTCTTCGCCGACGTGGACCGGGCCATCGCCGAGCGGCGGCGGCTGTGGCTGCGGTACTACTCACCGGCCCGCGACGAACTGACCGAGCGTGAGGTCGACCCGATCCGGCTGTTCGCCGTCGGCCACACCTACATGGAGGCGTGGTGCCGGCTCTCCGAGGCCCGGCGCACCTTCCGGCTCGACCGGGTCGCCGAAATCAAGCTGCTGGACGCCCCCGCCGACCCGCCGCCGGTCGAGCTGCGCGATCTGTCGGAGGGACTGGTGCAGCCCGCGGCCGAGGACCCCGAGGTGTCCATCGAGGTCGGGCCCGGCGGCCGCTGGGTCGCCGAGTACTACCCGCACGACAGCGCCGAGGAGCTTCCCGACGGCGGACTGCGCATCAGGCTGCGCACGCCTGATCCGGCCTCGCTGCGGCGGCTGGCGCTGCGCCTGGGCCGCGACGGCCGGATCGTGGCGCCGCAGGAGCTCGCGGACAGTGCCCGGCAGGCCGCCGATCAGGCGCTCGCGGCGTACGGCGAGTGACGGCGGGGCACCCGGTGGCGCACCGCCGTGCGCAGGGAGCAGGAGACGGCAGCGAAGGATGACGACCACGATGGTGACCACCACCCTGGCGGGCATGAGCGCGCCGGTGCTCTTCAAAGCGGCCTGCCCGGACTGCCGGGGCCGCTTCGAGCTGGCGTCGGACGCCTTCCGGCTGGCGATCGGCGCCAGCAGCCGCACCACCTTCTACTCCTTCACCTGCCCCGACTGCCGCCGCGCGGTGCGCAGACCGGCCGGTGAGCGGATCGTCGAGCTGCTGACCGGCGGCGGGGTCCGCACGCTGCGGCTGCACACGGGCTGACCGATAGGCTCGTCCCCATGCTCTGGCCCATGATCGCAATCGCCCTCGGCTTCGCCGGGATCGCCGTGCTCGGCGTCCTGGCCGTACGTGTCTTCGCCGAGGTGCGGCGGCTCGCCCGCCAGGTCGGAGCGAGTTCGGAGCGGATCCGGCGGGCCGCCGAGGATCTTGAGCGGGCGGCCGTTCCGCTCGCCTTCGCGGCACGTCGGCGTGAAACGGACCCCCGGGTGTGATGCATCCGAGGTCTCGTACACGCGGGCGGTAGGCTGTCCGACGGGGCCGATGGACGAGGCGTGGTCGGCTGCCGGGAGTGCGCACAGGGGTTGCTTTGCGTTTACCCGTGAGCGTTACGATCGCCTGCAGTACGGCGGGCGGACGGATGTCCGGCCAAGTCAGGTAGTCCCATCCCAACCGCCTCGGTGAGAAGGTTAACGCTTATGTTCGGACGCATCGGTGCTCCCGAGATCATCCTCATTCTCGTTGTGGTCGTCCTGTTGTTCGGCGCCAAGAAGCTTCCCGACATGGCTCGCTCGCTCGGTAAGTCGGCTCGCATCCTCAAGAGCGAGGCGAAGGCGATGAAGTCCGAGGGGAGCCAGCAGCAGGAGGCTCCTTCCGACCCGCCTAACCCCGGCGCGCAGCAGGCGACCCGCACCATCCAGGCCTCGCCCGGCGACGTGAGCAGCGCGCGACCGGCGGAGACCGACCACACGGCGCAGCGCTGACCGAGGTTTTCCTGCTGCACCGGCCCGGGCCGGTGGCCCGCTGCATGAGATGAGGACATGGGTTGCTCAAGTCTGCCCCCAAAGAACAAAAGGTGAAGGATCCCGAGGGGCGGATGCCTCTGGTGGAGCACCTGCGTGAGTTGCGCAACCGGCTCGCCAAGGGCCTGCTGGCCATCGTCATTGCAACGGTCATTTCGGCCTTCTTCTACGAAGCGATCATCGACGTCTTCACGAAGCCGGTGCTGCAGTCCGTAGGATGCAATGCGCTTTTTACCGAACTCGCCAAGCAGGAAAAAGGGTCACGATGCGCCAGCATCGTCATGATGGACCTGCTCGGCCCCTTCACTCTTGCGCTCAAGGTCTCCTTGGTCGCGGGGCTGATCCTTTCCTCCCCGGTGTGGCTCTACCAGCTCTGGGCATTCCTCGCGCCCGGTCTTCACCGTAATGAGAAGAAGTACGCGCTCTCCTTCGTAGGAGTGGGCTTCCCGCTGTTCGCCATCGGCGGGTATTTCGCGTACCGGGTGCTGCCGACCACCGCCGAGGTGCTCATTGGCTTCACCCCGGCCGGGATCGGCAATCTGATCACGTTGGACAAGCTGCTCGATCTGATCGCGCGCATGGTCGTCGTCTTCGGACTGTCCTTCGAACTGCCGTTGCTCCTGGTGATGTTGAATTTCGCCGGGATCATCAGCGGCAGGCGCATGCGGGGATGGTGGCGGGCCATGGTCATGGCCATTACCGTTTTCTCGGCCATCGCCACGCCGAGCACCGACCCGCTGACCATGATCGCTCTCGCGGGACCCATCGTTCTGCTGTACTTCGGTGCCGTGGGAGTCGCATTGGCCAACGATGCCCGCCGGCGGCGGCGTGCCGCGGTCGAGCCCGCTGACGACGAGGCGTCCGAGCTCGACCTGACACCTACCGACATCGGTGAGATCCAGCCTGTGGGGTCCCCCGTGGCAGCCTTGCCGGAGCAGGCGAAGGGCGAAGACAGCAAGCGCGGCGGCTTCGACGACGTCACCTGAGGAGGGCGCGGGCTCCGCCCCGCGACAACTGCTGCGAACCGAAGGCCCCGTGCTCGTCGAGCCAGGGCCTCCCGCACGTCCGGTGCAGGGTCTTGCGCGGAGTGAATTGAGCATGAGCAGCAGAAAGCCTTGGGTGGGTGGCTCCGCGGAGCCACCCACCCAAGGCTGCTAGGTGTGAGCGCTCAGCACTTGCCGTAGTCCTTGATGGCGGTGGGCCCACCCACGGCACGGGAATTGAAGTGCGCACCTCCGGCAACGCACTGTTCATAGTCGGCGGCGACGGACCAACTTATGTGGATCTTGTGCGCCGAGGAGCAGGTGTTGTGGCTGTACACCGCCGTGGTGACGTTGCCGTCTGCCCACGACCAGCTAAAACAACCGGACGTGCCGCGGTGCGTGCTCATGGTGGTCGCCGTGGCAGCTGCCGCCGGCACGGCGGTCGTCATGATTGCCACAGCCGCGGTGCCTGCCACCACAGCGATGGCGCGCTTCGTGATGCTCATTTTCTCCACCCGATGTCGCTCGTTCCTCTTGTCACGGGCGCGACTCGCGGAATCGCCAAAAATGGAAAATTCGTTCGAGTGCACGCTGATCGCTACCTTACGGGCGGTCAAAAGGGGTGATCAAGTAGAAAACCGGCCATGGGTAAGAGTGCGTGGTCGTATGCGTCGGCGTTCTTTTCCGTGCACTCTGCGGTGGGGGGAGGCGCGTGGGGCCGACCTGCTGACCGTTCCCTTGCGGTCGGGAATGGCGTGGCGGGGGTGGAAATGGCAGGGCGGGGAGCCGTGCACGGCTCCCCGCCCTTCATTGTGAGCTGCCCCTCTCCCGACCGTGCGGTGACGGGCTCATGCGGCGCTCCCGGGCCTCAGCAGTACTTGGCGCCCTGGAGTTGGCCGGTGCCCTGGTAGTGGAGCCTGCCCTTCGGCCGGATCGTGAAGCAGTCGCTGTCCGGCCACCAGCGCTCGGCGATCTGCACCTTGATGGTCTTCTTGCAGCCGTTGTAGATGTCGACGGAGTTCTTGCTCGGGTGCCACGTCGCCTGGACGCACTTGCCCACGCTTGCGGCGGCGGCCGGCCCAGCCGTCGCCATGGGAAGGCCCAATGCGGTCACGGCCAGTGTCGCGGTCACGGTTGCTGCCCTGAACTTGTTCATCGTTCCCCTTCGTTGCCGGAGGTGCATGCGGCCCTCCGCTGTGCCCGAGGGTGGCGTCCTTGGTCACTGAACGCCTGCTCAGCCCCCCCGGGCAGGCAGAATGATCATAGTGGGGACCTTTCATGGGAGTGCCAGCGGTTTTCCGGCCGTAAGGACCGCAACGTCGGCGCCCCGGTCGCCCGCGGGCGTGCGGGCTCGTTCGGTAAAGGGCCGTCATAAAGATCCGGTCGTTGTCAGAGGTGGCCGGTAGGCTCGTAAGCACGATGACCGAGGACATGTCCCCTGCTGAGCGCTATGCCGCCGCCAAGCTCCGGGCGGCCGAGCAGGCCACCGCACTCGCCCCTTTCCGAGAGATGTACGACTTCGGTCTGGACCCGTTCCAGGTCGAGGCGTGTCAGGCCCTGGAGGCCGGCAAGGGCGTGCTGGTCGCGGCCCCTACCGGATCCGGAAAGACGATCGTCGGCGAATTCGCCGTCCACCTGGCTCTGGAGCAGGGCCGAAAATGCTTCTACACCACGCCCATCAAGGCGCTGTCCAACCAGAAGTACCAGGATCTGGTGAAGCGGTACGGTGCCGAGAAGGTCGGTCTGCTGACCGGCGACAACAGTGTCAACTCCGAGGCTCCGGTGGTCGTGATGACCACCGAAGTGCTGCGGAACATGCTTTATGCCGGCTCCCAGTCGCTGGTCGGCCTCGGCTATGTGGTGATGGACGAGGTGCACTACCTCTCCGACCGCTTCCGTGGCGCCGTCTGGGAAGAGGTGATCATCCATCTGCCCGAATCGGTGACGCTGGTGTCACTGTCGGCGACGGTCTCCAACGCCGAGGAGTTCGGCGACTGGCTGGACACCGTCCGTGGTGACACGGCCGTGATCGTCTCCGAGCACCGTCCGGTGCCGCTGTGGCAGCACGTCCTCGCGGGCCGCCGGATATACGACCTGTTCGAGGAGCGGGACGGGCAGAGCGGCGGCCGCCGCGAGGTCAATCCCGATCTGGAGCGGCTGGCGCGGATGGAGAACAGCCGGCCGACGTTCGGCCGGGACAAGCGCCGGGGCCGCAATCTGCGCGAGGCGGACCGTGAGCGCGAGCGGCGCCAGCGTGCCCGGATCTGGACGCCCAGCCGGCCCGAGGTCATCGACCGCCTCGACAACGAGGGTCTGCTGCCCGCGATCACCTTCATCTTCAGCCGCGCCGGCTGCGAGTCCGCCGTCCAGCAGTGCCTGTATTCGGGCCTGCGGCTCAACGACCAGGAGGGCCGTGAGGAGGTCCGCCGCATAGTGGAGGCGCGGACGGCCGGCATCCCGGACGACGACCTGCATGTGCTGGGCTACTTCGAGTGGCTGGAGGGCCTGGAGCGGGGCATCGCGGCGCACCACGCCGGCATGCTGCCGACGTTCAAGGAGGTCGTCGAGGAGCTGTTCGTCAAGGGTCTGGTCAAGGCCGTCTTCGCCACCGAGACGCTGGCGCTGGGCATCAACATGCCCGCGCGTTCCGTGGTGTTGGAGAAGCTGGTGAAGTGGAACGGCGAGCAGCACGCCGACATCACCCCCGGTGAGTACACCCAGCTGACCGGCCGCGCCGGCCGCCGCGGGATCGACATCGAGGGCCATGCGGTGGTGCTGTGGCAGCGGGGGATGAATCCGGGCGCGCTGGCCGGGCTCGCCGGGACGCGTACGTATCCGCTGCGGTCCTCCTTCAAGCCGTCGTACAACATGGCGGTCAACCTCGTCTCGCAGTTCGGCAGGCACCGTTCGCGGGAGCTGCTGGAGATGTCCTTCGCGCAGTTCCAGGCCGACAAGTCGGTGGTCGGGATCTCGCGGCAGGTGCAGAAGAACGAGGAGGGGCTGGAGGGCTACCGCGGCTCGATGACCTGTCACCTCGGCGACTTCGAGGAGTACTCCCGGCTGCGGCGGGAGCTGAAGGAGCGGGAGACGGAGCTGGCCAAGCAGGGCGCGGCTCAGCGGCGGGTGGCGGCCGCGGCGGCGCTGGAGAAGCTGAAGCCCGGCGACGTCATCCATGTGCCGACCGGCAAATACGCGGGCCTCGCGCTGGTCCTCGACCCCGGTATGCCGTCGGGGCGGACCAACGGCCATCGCGGCTTCGAGGCGCAGGACGGCCCGCGTCCGCTGGTGCTGACCGCCGAGCGGCAGGTCAAGCGGCTGGGGTCGATCGACTTCCCGGTGCCGGTCGAGGCGCTGGACCGGATGCGGATCCCCAAGTCCTTCAACGCCCGCAGCCCGCAGTCGCGCCGCGATCTGGCCTCGGCGCTGCGGACGAAGGCAGGACACCGGGTGCCGTCGCGGCACCGCAAGCCCCGTTCGGCGGCGGCCGACGACCGTGAGATCTCCCGGCTGCGGACGGAGATCCGGGCGCACCCCTGCCATGGCTGTGCCGAGCGCGAGGACCACGCCCGCTGGGCGGAGCGCTATCACCGGTTGCTGCGCGACACCCGCCAGTTGGAGCGCCGGATCGAGGGGCGGACGAACACCATCGCCCGTACCTTCGACCGGATCTGCGCCCTGCTGACCGAGCTGGACTACCTCGAGGGCGACACGGTCACCGACGAGGGCCGCCGCCTGGCCCGGCTCTACGGCGAGCTGGATCTGCTGGCGAGCGAATGCCTGCGCGAGGGCGTCTGGGAGGGCCTGGGCCCGGCGGAGCTGGCGGCCTGCGCCTCGGCGCTGGTGTACGAGGCACGGCAGGCGGACGACGCGGCGGCACCCAAGCTGCCGGCCGGCAAGGCCAGGGACGCGCTGGGCGAGATGGTCCGCATCTGGGGCCGGCTGGACGCCCTGGAGGAGGACCACAAGATCAACCAGGCGGAGGGCGTCGGCCAGCGCGAGCCGGACCTCGGCTTCGCCTGGGCCGCGTACCGCTGGGCCTCCGGCTTCGGCCTCGACGAGGTCCTGCGGGAGGCGGAGATGCCCGCCGGTGACTTCGTCCGCTGGTGCAAGCAGCTGGTCGACGTCCTCGGCCAGATCGCCGCGGCCGCCCCGCCCGGGGGCACGGTGGCGCGTACCGCCCGCAAGGCCATGGACGGTGTGCTGCGCGGCGTGGTGGCGTATTCGTCGGTGGGCTGAGCGGCAGGGCCGGCCCGGCCCGGCAGTGCGACGGCGCCGCACCCCCGTTCGGCGGGGTGCGGCGCCGGCTGCGCTCGCCCGGAAGGCCGGGCGGGCGTCAGGAGGCCGTTGCCGGCGCTGACTCCTGTTCGGCCTCGACCTGCTGGTTCCAGTCGCGCTTGGCGGCCTGCCAGCCGTCCTCGTTGTGGCCGGTGCGCCAGTAGCCGGAGACGGACAGGGCCTCACGGGGGACCGCGTGCTCGACGCGGAGCAGATGGCGCAGTTCCTTCACGAACCCGGCCTCGCCGTGCACGAACGCCTGGACCCGGCCGGCCGGGAACTCCAGCGCCCGTACGGCGGCGACCAGTTCACGGCCGACCGGCGCGGCACCGCGGTAGAGCCAGGTGACCTCGGCGCCGGGCGGTACCTCCAGTTCCTGACGCTCCTCCGGGCCGGCCACCTCGATGAAGGCGTGCACCGGCGCCCCCGCGGGCATCCGGGCCAGGGAGGCCGCGATGGCCGGCAGCGCGCTCTCGTCGCCCGCCAGCAGGTGCCAGTCGGCGCTCGCCTCGGGGACGTAGGCGCCGCCGGGGCCGAGCAGGAAGATCTCCTCGCCGGGCTTCGCCGCGGCCGCCCACGGCCCGGCCAGGCCCTCGTCGCCGTGCACCACGAAGTCCACGGTCAGCTCGCGGGTTCCGGCATCCCAGGCGCGGACGGTGTAGGTACGGGTGCTGGGCCACTGGTCGCGCGGGAAGTCGGCGCGGATCTGCGCGATGTCGAACGGCTCGGGGTAGCTGACGCCGGGCAGCGGAAAGACCAGCTTCACGTAATGGTCGGAGTATTCGCCCGACGTGAACTCCGCCAGCCCGTCACCGCCCAGCACCACACGGACCATGTGCGGGGTGAGCTGCTCGGTGCGCTCCACCCGGGCGCGGTGCAGGGTGGGCTTCTTGCGGGACGGACGCTCTGCTGCCACGGCAATCTCCCCTGATGCGTGAATTGTTAGGTATACCTAACCTAACAGGTGTCAGCGGCGGAGGGTGAGGAGCAGGCGCTGCAGGGCTCCGCCGAGGCCCCATTGGGCGGCCAGCGCCTCCAGGCGCTCGGGGTCGGCCGGTTCGGCCGGCAGGGTGTGGTCGACGGCGGGGACGGGCACGTCGGTGGCCACCTTCACGACCTTGGGGGCGACGGTCAGATAGGGGCGCGCCTCCAGCAGCCGCTTGCGCTGGGCGGGGGTCACCTTCGAGGCCGGGTCGTCGGCGGCGGCCATGATGCCGGCCAGGTCGCCGTAGGTGTCCAGCAGTTTGGCGGCGGTCTTCTCGCCGATGCCCGGTACGCCGGGCAGGCCGTCGCTGGGGTCGCCGCGCAACAGCGCCAGATCGGCGTAACCGGGGCCGTCCACCCCGTACTTCTCGCGCAACAGGGCCTCGTCGGTGATCTGGAGGGTGCCGACGCCCTTGAGTGGATAGAGGATGCGGATGCCGCGCCGGTCGTCGACGAGCTGGAAGAGGTCGCGGTCGCCGGTGACGATGTCCACCGGGCCCTTCGCCTGTGCGGTCAGGGTGCCGATGACGTCATCGGCCTCGTAGCCGGCCGCCCCGATGCGGGCGATGCCCAGGGCGTCCAGGACGTCCTCGATGACCGGGACCTGCGGCGAGAGGGTGTCGGGGATCTCCTCCTCGTCGGGCTCCGTGGAGCCGGCCGGGGCTTCCTCGGCGACCCGGTGCGCCTTGTACGAGGGGATCAGATCGACCCGCCACTGGGGGCGCCAGTCGAAGTCCATGCAGGCGACCAGGTCGTCGGGGTGGTGGTCCTGGACGAGCCGGGCGATGAAGTCCAGCAGGCCGCGTACCGCGTTCACCGGGGTGCCGTCCGGGGCCTTGACTGATTCCGGTACCCCGAAATAGGCGCGGAAGTAGAGAGAGGCGGTGTCGAGGAGCATCAGGCGTCGAGTCACATCCCGCATCTTGCCGTATGCCCCATACGTCACGCGGATGTGAGTTGAATCACTGACTTGTTTGAGCCAGATAAAGAAGGGCAGGCGCGCAACCGGAGTGGACCCGGTCGAGATTCAACCTTTCGACCGGTAAAGGCGGGCGGAACCCGTGCCGCTCCACGACCTGGCTACGGGGGTGGCAGGTCGTCCCTCAATCGACAAGAGAGGCATATGTGGCCAGGCTGCAAGCCGAGCATCTGTACAAGGTGTTCGGCAGACGACCCGAGGACGCGGTCCGCAAACTCGAAGCCGGCGCCGACCGGGAGGAGCTGCGGGCCGAAGGCACCACCGCCGCGGTGATCGACGCCTCGATCGAGGTCGACGAGGGCCAGATATTCGTCGTCATGGGTCTGTCCGGATCGGGCAAGTCCACCCTGCTGCGCACCCTCAACGGGCTGTTGGAGCCGACCTCGGGGACCGTCCGCTTCGACGGCCAGGACCTGACGTCGCTCAGCGACAAGGAGCTGCGCAAGGTCCGTTCCCAGAAGATCTCCATGGTCTTCCAGCACTTCGCGCTCTTCCCGCACCGCAGTGTGCTGGAGAACGCCGCCTACGGCCTCGAAGTGCAGGGCGTACCGCGCGCCGAGCGTACCGCGCGCGCCACCGAAGCGCTGGAACTCACCGGGCTCAAGGGCTGGGAGAAGTCCTGGCCCGACGAGCTGTCCGGCGGTATGCAGCAGCGCGTGGGACTGGCCCGCGCGCTGGCCACCAACGCCGATCTGCTGCTGATGGACGAGTCCTTCAGCGCCCTCGACCCGCTGATCCGCCGCGATATGCAGGACCAGCTGCTGGAGCTGCAGAAGTCGCTGAAGAAGACCATCGTCTTCATCACCCACGACCTGAACGAAGCCATGCGGCTCGGCGACCGGATCGCCGTGATGCGTGACGGCCGGATCGTGCAGATCGGCAGTGCCGAGGACATCCTCGTCACACCGGCCAACGACTATGTCGCCTCCTTCACCCAGGACGTGGACCGCACCCGGGTGCTGACCGCGGGCGCGATCATGGCCGAGGTCGGGACCGTGCTCGGCGCCACGACCCCGGAGGGCAAGAAGCTCGCCACCGCGGCGGAGTTCCGGGCCGCGGCGCCCGCCACGGTCGGGGTCGACACCCCGCTGGTCGAGCTGTTCACGCCCTGTTCGGCCAGCAGCGTTCCGGTCGCCGTGACCGATGAGCAGGGTGCTCTGGTCGGGGCCGTCACGGCCGAGCGGCTGCTGGCCGTCCTCGGGGAGGCCGCGGAGCTGAGCCCGGCCCCGGCCGGCCCCGCCCCGGCCGAGGCCGACGGCGGGACGGCCACGGAGACGACACCGGCCGAGAAGACACCGGTGGCGAAGACCTCCGAGCCCACGTCCGAGCCCACGTCCGGGAACACGTCCACGGACCACGACCCCGAGGACAAGGTGAACGCCGGTGCCTAGGATCCCGATAGGCAGTTGGGCCGACAGCCTGGTCGAATGGCTGCGGGACCACGCCGAGTGGCTTTTCCACTTCGTCACGACCGTGCTGGGCGGCTTCTACGACGGCATCCTCACGGTCCTCTCCGGCCCCACACCGCTGCTCCTGACGGGCATTTTCGCGGTGATCGCCTGGTGGCTGCGGGGGCTGCCGGCCGCCGTGCTGACTTTCATCGGCTTCGCCCTGATCGATTCGATCGAGCAGTGGCACCAGACCATGCAGTCGCTCTCGCTGGTGCTGGTGGCCTGCATCATCACGGTCGCCGTCGCCGTCCCCCTCGGTATCTGGGCGGCCCGCAACCGTGCCGTCAGCGGAGCGGTGCGTCCGGTACTGGACCTGATGCAGACGATGCCCGCGATGGTCTACCTGATCCCCGGCATCCTCTTCTTCGGCCTGGGCGCCGTCCCCGGCATCGTGTCGACCATCGTCTTCTCCATGCCGCCCGCGGTCCGCATGACTGAACTGGGCATCCGGCAGGTCGACGGTGAACTCGTCGAGGCGGCCGACGCGTTCGGCACCCATCCGCGGCGCACGCTCTTCCGCGTACAGCTGCCGCTCGCGCTGCCGACGATCATGGCCGGTATCAACCAGGTCATCATGCTGGCGCTGTCCATGGTCGTCATCGCCGGCATGGTCGGCGGTGCCGGTCTCGGCGGCACCGTCTACCTCTCGCTCAGCTCGGTCGATGTGAAGCTGGGCGCGGAGGGCGGTCTCGCGGTCGTCATCCTCGCGGTGTACCTGGACCGGATGACCAGCGCGCTCAACCAGCGGGTCTCACCGCTCGGCCGGCGCGCGCTGGCCAAGGCGCAGGCCGCGCTCGGCGGCCTGAAGTTCCTCCGGTGGAAGCCCACGACCTCGCTGGCGACGGTCGCAGTGGTCGTGCTCGCGCTGGTCGCCGGCGGGATGAGTGTCCTCGGCAAGGACAAGGGCAGCGGCGCGGGCGGCACCGACGGCAACGGCCGGCCGATCAGCCTCGGCTACGTCAACTGGGACGAGGGCAAGGCCACGACCTTCCTGTGGAAGGAGATCCTCGAACAGCGCGGCTACAAGCCCCGGGCCCAGGCCCTGGACGCCGGCCCGCTCTTCACCGGCCAGGCCCGCGGTGACATCGACGTCCAGACCAACGCCTGGCTGCCGACGACCCACGCGGAGTACTGGAAGAAGTACAAGGACAAGCTCGAGGACCTGGGCGCCTGGTACGACAAGACCTCGCTGGAGATCGCGGTCCCGTCCTACATGAAGGACGTCAAGACCCTGGACGACCTCAAGGGCAAGAGCGGCACCTTCGGCGGCAAGATCGTCGGAATCGAGCCGGGCGCGGGCGAGATGAAGATCCTCAAGGACAAGGTCCTCAAGGATTACGGCCTGGGCGGCGAGTACAAGGTCATGGAGTCCAGCACCTCGTCCATGCTCACCGAGCTGGACCGCTCGATCCACGACAAGAAGCCGATCGCCGTCACGCTGTGGTCGCCGCACTGGGCCTACGACAAGTACAAGCTGACCAAGCTCAAGGACCCCAAGGGCTCCTTCGGCTCCGGGGACAGCCTGCACATGCTGGGCCGCAAGGGCTTCTCCCACGACGAGCCCCAGGTCGCCGGCTGGATGAAGAACTTCCACCTGGACGAGAAGCAGCTCACCAGCCTCGAGAGCGCGGTCAAGAACGCCGGTACCGGGCATGAGCAGGAGGGCGTCCGCGCCTGGCTCAAGCAGCACCCGGGCCTGGTCAACAAGCTGGCGCCGTCCGCCAAGGCCCAGTACGCCAAGGGCAAGGACGCGGGCAAGGCCCCGACCATGGGCTACCCGGCGTGGGACGAGGGCATCGCCACCACGTATCTCTGGAAGAACATCCTGGAGAAGCGGGGCTACAAGCCGAAGCTGCAGAACCTCGATGTCGGCCCGATGTGGACCGGGTTGTCGACGGGGCAGATCGATGTCGAAACCGACGGCTGGCTTCCGGTGGCGCAGAAGCAGTACTGGGACAAGTACAAGAACGATCTCGTCGATGTCGGGGCCTGGTACGACAAGACCTCGCTGGAGATCGCCGTACCGTCCTACGTCAAGGGCGTGAAGACCCTGGACGACCTGCGCAAGCACAAGGACACCTTCGGCGGCAAGATCATCGGTATCGAGCCGGGCACCGGCGAGATGAAGCGCCTCAAGAGCGTGGTGTCTCCCGCGTACGGCCTGGACGGCTTCGACGTCACCGAGGCCGGGACCAGCGCCATGCTCACCGAGCTGGAGCGGGCCTACGCCAAGAAGGAGCCCATCGCGGTGGTCCTGTGGTCCCCGCACTGGGCGTACAGCAAGTACCACCTCACCAAGCTCAAGGACCCCCAGGGCACCTGGGGCGCCAACAACCAGATCAAGACGATCGGCAACAAGAGCTTCCCGGACAAGTTCCCGGAGTTCCACCGCTGGTTGAAGAACTGGAAGATGAGCGCCGATGAGCTCGGCAGCCTGGAGAAGGACATTCAGGCGGCCGGCAAGGGCAACGAGAACAAGGGCGTCCAGAAGTGGATCGATGCCCATCCGGGCATCGTCGACAAGATGGCACCCGTGAAGTAGCCCTCATCGGCGCCCACGTCAGTGCGGCGAGCCCCGTCACCGGATCCTTCGGTGGCGGGGCTCGGCCGTATCCGGCCCGCGGGACGCAATGCGGGACGGAAGGCGGGACGGAAGGCGCAACGGAATGCGTGCGCACGGATCCGGTTGTGCGCCCGGGCGCGGTCCGGCCGGGGCGGGCCGGTCCGTGCGAGGCTGGCGCCATGATGAGCCGCACTCCGCCGCACCGCGTGGTCTCCCTCGTGCCCTCGCTGACGGAGGCCCTCGCCCGCACCGCCCCCGGCCTGCTGGTGGGGGCCACCGACTGGTGCAGCGAGCCGGCCGGGCTCGATGTCGTCCGTATCGGCGGCACCAAGAACCCGGACACGGAGCGGATCGCCGCCCTCGCCCCCGATCTGGTGCTCGCCAACGAGGAGGAGAACCGGGAGCCGGATCTCGCCGCGCTGCGCGCCGCCGGGATCGCGGTGCTGGTCACCGAGGTACGGACCCTGCCGCAGGCGTTCCGGGAGCTGGAGCGGGTCCTCGTCCACGGCTGCGGGCTGGCCCGGCCCCCGTGGCTGGACGCCGCCGAGGCCGCCTGGCGCGAGCTGCCGGTCCCGGCGGCGATTGGGGTCTCCCCTGCTCGAACGGAGTTGAGAGCTTGGGGAAGGACGGCGGTGGTGCCCGTCTGGCGGCGCCCGTGGATGGTGCTGGGCCGGGACACCTTCGCCGGCGACCTCCTGGCCCGGCTGGGCGTCCGCCATCACTACGCGGACCATGCCGACCGCTACCCCCGCATCCCGCTCGACGCGCTCCTGGCCTGCGGCGCCGACCTGGTGGTGCTGCCCGACGAGCCCTACCGTTTCAGCGCCGAGGACGGTCCCGAGGCGTTCCCGGGCCTGCCCGCCGCGCTGGTCAGCGGCCGGTATCTGACCTGGTACGGGCCGTCCCTGGTACGCGCTCCGGCGGAACTGTCCGGGGCCTTGGCCGCGGCGCGGTGAGGGAGCGTGAGGCCCTGGCCGCGGCCAGGTGAGGGGCGGCGTACGACGGCTGCGTGGTCGGGCGGCGCACCACGGTTGAGGCAGACACCCCCTACGAGGCGACCGGCCGGGGCGGCGCGAGCAGGCGGCCGTGGGCCAGGCCGGCGGCGGTCCGGGTGGCGGCCACCGCCACGGCCGTCACCAGAAGCGCGAACAGGCCCACCGCGAGCCAGTCGAAGGCGGTCAGACCGGTGCGCCGGGCCAGCCCCACTGCACCCGTGACGCAGGTCCCGAGCGGGAAGGTGAAGCCCCACCAGGTCATCGCGAAACCCATGCCGTTGCGGACGGCGCGCACCACCAGTGCGGTGGCGATCGCCAGCCAGAGGAGGGCGAAGCCCATGACCGGGACGCCGTAGAGCACCGCGAAGGCGCCCATGGCGTGCGCGGAGGAGGAGTCCACGACGCCCGGTGCGGCATGGGCGAGGTTGGCCACCGCGGTGGTGGACTGCCCCAGGGGGCCCAGGACGAGGAACAGCGTGGGGGTGAGCGCGAGGGGGAGCGGGCCGTGGTGGATCAGCCGGGACAGCACGAGCGGCAGGACGAGCAGCGTGGCCAGCAGCGACATGCCGAACAGCGCGTAGCAGGCGAACAGCAGGGCCGCCCGCCACTGGCCGGCCGGCAGATACGGCACCAGGGCCGGGCCCAGCGCCGCCGACACCATGGGAGCGACCAGCGGCAGCAGCCAGACGGGAGAGGCGCTGCCCGGCTCGATGCGGTGCCGGGCCACCATCAGGTACGGGATCCCGGCGGCGCAGGTGAGGCCGACGAGGGTGCCCAGGATCCACAGCGTGGCATCCGCGGCCACCGCGGCCGGTTCGCCGAGGACATCCCGGCCCACGGCGAGTGTGCCGCCGCCGACCGCCAGCAGGGCCATGGCCAGGCATCCGTAGAAGGGGGCGACGGCCGGGTCGAGCAGATGGGTGCGCGCCTGGTCGCCGTGGCGCGCCCAGTGCACGGCCCGCGCGGCCAGCAGCGTCAGCAGCATCAGCGCCGACAGTGCCCAGACGACCTGGAGGGCGGTGTGCAGGCCGGGGGCGGTGAGCGGCAGGACCGTGCCGGCGTTGGCGACGATCGCGGTGCCCATGACGGCGGCGTACCAGTTCGGCCCGAGATGGCGGACCGAGGGCGCGGTATCGGGGGTGCCGGGACGGGTGCCGGGGCCGGTCCCGGCGGCGGTGCCGGGGCGGGAAGGTGCTTGCGCGAGAGATGCCATGACAACAGCGTCGGCGCCCGGGACGGCCGCCACCAGGGACCTTGTGTCTATGAGGGCATAAGCTGGGGTTATGTGCAGGGGGACTTATGAGTGGTGAGACCCGGCCCGCCGCCGTTTCGCTGGCGCACCGGGTCCCGGACCTCGGTGCGCTGGAGCTGCTGCTCGCCGTCGCCCGGCTCGGGAGTCTGGGGCGGGCCGCGCGGGCGCGGGGCATTTCCCAGCCCGCCGCCAGCAGCCGTATCCGCTCGATGGAGCGGCAGTTGGGAGTGGCGCTGGTCGAACGCTCGCCGCGCGGCTCCCGGCTGACGGAGGCCGGGGCCCTGGTGACGGACTGGGCGCGCCGGGTGGTGGAGGCCGCCGAGGCCTTCGACGCCGGTGCGCAGGCGCTGCGGGGGCAGCGCGATTCAAGGCTGCGGGTCGCGGCCAGCATGACCATCGCCGAGTATCTGCTGCCGGGGTGGCTGATCGCCCTGCGCGCGCGGCGGCCCGGGACCGCCGTATCGCTGCTGGCGGGCAATTCCGGCGCGGTGGCCGAGCGGCTGCTGGGCGGGGAAGCGGACCTCGGCTTCGTGGAGGGGCTGCAGGTGCCGGCGGGGCTGGACGGGACCGTCATCGGGCAGGACCGGCTGGTCGTGGTCGCCGCTCCCTCGCACCCGTGGGCCCGGCGCCGGGGGGAGCTGACCGTCGCCGAACTCGCCGCCACTCCGCTGATCCTGCGCGAGCGGGGCTCGGGAACCCGCCAGGTGCTGGATGCGGCGCTCGCCCGGCACGGCGGGCTGGCCGAACCGCTCCTGGAGCTCGCCTCGACCACCGCCGTGAAGGCGGCCGTGGTGAGCGAGGCGGCACCGTCCGTGCTCAGTGAACTCGCGGTCGGGGAGGAGCTGACCGCGCGCCGGCTGGTCGAGATTCCGGTGCGGGAGCTGCGGCTCGGCCGGGAGCTGCGGGCCGTGTGGCCCGCCGGTCAGCGGCCGGCGGGCCCGGCCCGCGAGTTGCTGGGGCTGACCCGCGGGGCGTCCTGAGCGGGCCGGGCGCACGGGGCGCCTTGAAGGTGCCGGGCCCGTGGGGCGCCTTGGGGGTGCCGGGCGCACGGGTCGTCCTGGGGGTGCCGGGCCCGTGGGGTGTCCTGAACGTGCCGGGCCCGCGGGCCGCCGACGGCCCGGCACGCCCCCGTCACGTGGTGGCGGCTGCCTCGCGCGCCGCCGCCACCAGGGCCTCCATCACCCGGGTGTCGTCCCCGGCCTCCGGGTGCCACTGCACCGCCAGGGTGAAGCCGTACGCGCCAGGGAGTTCCACCGCCTCGATGGTGCCGTCCTCCGCGTAGGCGGACGGCACCAGTCCGCGGCCGAGCCGGTCCACGGCCTGGTGGTGGTAGGTCGGCACGGAGACCGGCTCGGGCAGCGTCCGGCCCAGCAGCGTCCCGGGGACCGGTTTGATGTCGTGCCGGTCGAAGACGCCGGGCGCTCCGGCATGCCCGTCGAGGTGCTGGACGAGGGTGCCGCCCAGGACCACGTTCAGCAGCTGGAGGCCGCGACAGATGCCCAGCAGCGGTACGCCGCCCGCCAAGGCGGCCTCGATCAGGGCCAGTTCCCAGGCGTCCCGGTCCAGGGCGGGCGGACCCGTCCTGGGGTGCGGCTCCGCGCCGTAGCGCGCCGGCTGCACATCCGCGCCGCCGGCGATCACCAGCCCGTCCAGGCGGGCCACGGCCGCGGCCGCCGTGTCCGGATCGCCCGGTGGCAGCAGCGCGGCCAGCCCGCCCGAGCGCTGCACCAGCTTCGGATAGCCGGCGGGCACCAGCGCGGCGGGCAGGGCCCACACCCCCCACCGGGCCTCTTCCTGGTACGTGCTGATGCCGATGAGGGGCTGGGACATGGGGTGCGGTCCTCCGTGGGTCGGTGGGGGCGGTGGGGCGCGTGAGTGAGTGCGGGTGGTGCGGGGACGGACGGGGCCGGCCGGGGGTGCCGGCCGGCCATGGCGTGCGTCCCGGGGTGCCGGTCAGGTGCGTTCGAGCTCCGCCTCCGCCGCCGCGAGCGCCGCGAACTCCTCCTCGGGCGCCGCGGCCACCAGCCGGTGGCGGGAGTAGAAGGCGAAGTAGGCGAGCGCCACGACGTAGACGCCGAGGGCGATGAAGGCGGCTTCCTTGTCGACCAGGAACGTCGCCACCAGCGCCGAGCAGGCCAGGACGAAGGCGACGGACGAGGTCAGCATGCCGCCGGGGGTGCGGTACGGGCGGGGCAGCCCGGGTTCGCGGCGGCGCAGCACGAGGTGCGAGAGCGCCATCAGCGCATAGGAGATGGTGGCGCCGAAGACCGCGACATTGAGCATCCGGGCGCCGTCCCCGGTGGCCGCGGCGAGCGCGAAGCCCAGCGCCCCGGGCACCAGCAGCCCCAGGTAGGGGGCCTTCCGGCGGCTGGTCAGGGAGAGGAAGCGGGGCAGGTAACCGGCCCGGGAGAGCGCGAAGAGCTGGCGGGAACCGGCGAAGATGAGGGAGAAGAAGGACGCCACCAGGCCCGCGAGCCCCGCGTAGTTGACGATCCGGCTGACGGTGGTCGGCGCGCCGTGCGGCTGCAGCGCCTGGACCAGCGGGTCGCCCACCGACTGGATCGCCGCCGAGCCGCGTGCCCCGGTGGCGGCGACAAAGGTGATCAGTGCCAGCACCAGCAGGATGCCCATCGCGGCGGCCATCGCCTTGGGCAGCGACCGGGCCGGGTCCTTGGTCTCCTCGGCCGCCAGCGGTACGCCCTCGACGCCGAGGAAGAACCACATGCCGAACGGGAAGGCCGCCCAGATCCCCAGAATGCCGAACGGCAGCCAGGAGTTGGCCCCGAAGGCCCCGGCCTTGACGGGGATGTCGTTGAGCGTGTCCACATGGAAGTCGGTCAGGGCGGCGATCGCGAAGACGATGATCGCGGCGACCGCGACGGCGGTGACGATCAGGCTGAAGCGCAGCGCCTCGCCCACGCCCCACAGATGGATGCCGATGAAGATCGCAAAGCAGGCGAGATAGACCGGCCAGCTGGAGTGCAGGCCGAAGAGGCCGAGCGATTCGACGTAGTCACCGATGAAGATGGAGATCGCGGCGGGCGCCAGTACATATTCGATGAGGATGGCGGTGCCGGTCAGGAAGCCGCCCCAGGTGCCCAGGGCGCGCCGGGCGAAGCCGTAGCCGCCGCCGGCGGTCGGCAGGATCGAGGCCAGCTCCGCCAGCGCGAAGACCAGACAGGTGTACATCAGGCCCATCAGGACGGCGGCGATCGCCAGGCCGCCGAAGCCGCCCTGCGCCAGACCGTTGTTCCATCCCGAGAAGTCGCCGGAGACGACATAGGCGACGCCCAGGCCGGTCAGCAGCAGGGGCCCCGCGCTGCCGCGGCGCAGCGTCCGCCGCTCCAGGTAGCTCTCGTCGGATGATGCGCCGCCGTCCGGGGAGCTGCCGCCCGGGGACGCGGTGGGCGGTGCGGTCTGCGATTCCGTGCTGTCGGCCATGAGCCGCTCCTGCCTCGCCGAGGGGATAACGAGCAAAGGTTTAGCCGCATACCTTTGCTGGCGGGTCGCCTCGGCGCAAGACCTGTACGTAAAAGAATGGTGAACGCGCGCGCACGGTCCCCGGGCGGGCGCTCAGGGTGACGGTGCGGTCAGGGGGAGGGGGCGGTCAGGAAGCCCCGCAGCAGCGCCGCGGTCCCGCAGCAGTGCTCGCGCATCACCTCGCGCGCACCGTCCGCATCGCCCTCCAGCACCGCCTCCACCAGCGCCGTGTGCTGGGTCTGCGAGTGTTCCAGGTTCCGCACCAGCAGCGGAATGCAGTCCAGGAGGTCGTTCACCCGTGCCCGCACCGCCGCGTACTGCGCCGCCAGCGACGCCGACCCGGACAGCTCCGCGAGGGTCAGATGCAGCAGGGTGTCGCGCCGGCGGTAGTCGGCGAGCGGTGCGTCCTGGGTCGCCGCGAGGGCCGCCCGCAGCCGGTCGCTCTGCTGGTCACCGAGCCCGTGGGCCGCGCACAGCCCGGCCGCGCCCACCTCCAGCACCTCCCGGAAGCGCAGGGTGTCCTCGACGTCGATCTTCTCGATCCTGCGGCGCAGCTCCGCCTCGTCGGGATTCTCCGTGCGCAGCCGGACGAAGGTGCCGCCGTAGCGCCCGCGCCGGCTCTCCACCAGGCCCTCGTCCTGCAGCACCTTCAGCACCTCGCGCAGGGTGACCCGGCTGATCTGCAGCCGCTCGGCCAACTCGCGCTCGGCGGGCAGCCGTTCGCCCTGGGGTACCAGGCCGAGCCGGACGACCTGGAGTATCTGCTCCAGTGCCTCCTCGAAACCGTTGCCCGCCCGCACCGGTCGCAGTACGGGTGCCAGCCGGTCCGCCGCACCGTCCATCGATACCCCTTCCCAATCAATGGTTCGTGTGCCTACCTTATGACCTCCGGATGCAGTGACAGGAGGCAACACCGTGGCAGACCGCACGCCCCCACTCTCCGTCGAGGAGCTCAGGGTCCTCGTCGACGCCGGGGAGATCGACACTGTCGTCCTCGCCTTCACCGATATGCAAGGCAGGCTCCAGGGCAAGCGGTTCGCGGCCCGATACTTCCTCGACACCGTCCTCGACCACGGCACGGAGGGCTGCAACTACCTCCTCGCCGTCGACGTCGACCTCAACACCGTCGAGGGCTACGCGATGTCCTCCTGGGAGCGCGGCTACGGCGACTTCGCCATGCACGGCGACCCCGGCACGCTGCGCCGCACCCCCTGGAACCCCGGCACCGCCCTGATCACCGCCGACCTCGCCTGGCACGACCGCTCCCCGGTCGCCGCCTCGCCCCGGCAGATCCTGCGCCGCCAGCTCGACCGGCTCGCCGAGCGCGGCTGGAGCGCCTACGCCGGCACCGAGCTGGAGTTCATGCTCTTCAAGGACTCCTACGAGGACGCCTGGTCCCGCGGCTACCGCGAGATGAACCCCGCCAACCAGTGGAACGGCGACTACTCCGTCCTCGGCACCGGCCGGGTCGAGCCCGTCCTGCGCCGGATCCGCAACGAGATGGGCGCGGCCGGCATGACCGTCGAGTCCGCCAAGGGCAAGTGCAACCTCGGCCAGCACGAGATCGTGTTCGTCTACGACGAGGCGCTCACCACCTGCGACCAGCACGCCATCTACAAGACCGGCGCCAAGGAGATCGCCGCGCAGGAGGGCATGTCGCTCACCTTCATGGCGAAGTACGACGAGCGCGAGGGCAACTCCTGTCACATCCACCTCTCGCTGCAGGACGAGGACGGCCGCCCGGTGCTGGCCGACGACGACGGCCCGTACGGCATGTCGAAGACCATGCAGCACTTCCTGGCGGGCCAGGTCGCGGCGATGCGGGACTTCACGCTCCTCTACGCGCCCAACATCAACTCCTACAAGCGCTTCCGCCCCGGCTCCTTCGCGCCCACCGCCGTCGCCTGGGGCCCCGACAACCGCACCTGCGCCCTGCGGGTGGTCGGCCACGGCCGCGCCCACCGGCTGGAGAACCGTCTGCCCGGCGGCGATGTGAACCCCTACCTCGCGGTCGCCGGCATGGTCGCGGCCGGTCTCTACGGCATAGAGCACGAGCTCGAACTCCCCGAGGCGACCACCGGCAACGCCTACACCGGCGATGCCGCCCATGTCCCCACCACCCTGCGCGAGGCCGCCGAGCTGTGGGAGCGCAGCCCGATCGCCCGGGCCGCGTTCGGCGACGAGGTCGTCGACCACTACCGCCACATGGCCCGCGTCGAACAGGACGCCTACGACGCCGCCGTCACGGACTGGGAGCGCTTCCGCTCCTTCGAGCGCATGTAAGGAACCGCACGTGTTGCACGAGCTGAAGATTCTCAACCCGGCGACCGAGGAGGTGGTGGCCACCGTCCCCACCACCTCTCCCGAAGAGGTCGACGCGGCGGTCCGCCGCGCCGCGGCCGCCCAGGAGGCCTGGGCCGCGGTGGCACCCGGCGACCGGGCCCGCATCCTGCGCCGCTTCGCCGACGTCGTCGACGCGCACATCGAGCCGCTTGCCGCCCTCGAACTCAAGGAGGCCGGCCACCCGCTGGGCAACGCCCGGTGGGAAGCGGGCAACGTCCGCGACCTGCTGCACTACGCGGCCGGGGGAGTGGAGCGGCTGACCGGCACCCAGATTCCGGTCGCCGGCGGCCTGAACCTCACCGTCCAGGAGCCGCTGGGCGTGGTCGCCGTCATCGCGCCCTGGAACTTCCCGATGCCGATCGCCGCCTGGGGCACCGCCCCCGCGCTCGCGGCCGGCAACGCCGTTCTCCTCAAGCCCGCCGAGACCACCCCGCTCACCGCACTCCGGCTCGGCGAACTCGCCCTGGAGGCCGGGCTCCCCGAGGGTCTGTTCCAGGTCCTGCCCGGCGAGGGACCGGTCACCGGCACCGCGCTGGTCGACCACCCCGGCGTCGCCAAGGTCGTCTTCACCGGCTCCACCACCACCGGCCGGCAGATCGCCGCCCGCTGCGCGGCGCAGACCAAGCGGCTCACCCTGGAACTCGGCGGCAAGAGCCCCAACATCGTCTTCGCCGACGCGGACATCGAGGCCGCGGCGGCCGCCGCCCCCGGCTCCTTCCTCGACAACACCGGCCAGGACTGCTGCGCCCGCAGCCGCATCCTCGTCCAGCGCTCCGTCTACGACCGCTTCCTGGAGCTGCTGGAGCCCGCGGTCAAGGCGTTCACCGTCGGCGACCCGGCCGATCCGGACACCCAGATGGGGCCGCTGATCTCCGCCGCCCAGCGCGAGCGCGTACGGTCCTTCGTCCCCGAGGACGCCCCGGCGGCCATCCGCGGCGAGGCGCCCGCCGGCAAGGGCTTCTGGTACCCGGCCACCGTCCTGGAGGGCCGCCCCGAGGACCGTACGGCCGTCGAGGAGATCTTCGGCCCGGTCGCCGTCGTCCTGCCCTTCGACGACGAGGCCGACGCCGTCCGGCTCGCCAACGCCGGCGACTACGGCCTGGCCGGCTCGCTGTGGACCCGTGACGTCGGCCGCGCCCTGCGGGTCTCGCGCGGCGTCGCGGCCGGCAACCTCTCCGTCAACTCCCACAGCGCCGTGCGCTACTGGACCCCCTTCGGCGGGTTCAAGCAGTCCGGTCTCGGCCGTGAGCTGGGCCCGGACGCACTGACCGCGTTCACCGAGACCAAGAACATCTTCATCAGCACCGAGGAGACCAAGTGACCGAGCAGACCGCAGTGTGCCGCCGCCTCGTCGGCCGTACCGCCGTGATCACCGGTGCCGGCAGCGGCATCGGCCTGGCCACCGCCCGCCGACTGGCCTCCGAAGGCGCCAACGTCGTCTGTGCCGACATCGACGAGACGGCGGGCAAGGCCGCGGCCGCCGAGGTCGGCGGCCTCTTCGTCCAGGTCGACGTGACCGACTCCGACCAGGTCGAGGCGCTGTACAAGACCGCCTTCGACACCTACGGCTCGGTCGACATCGCCTTCAACAACGCCGGGATCTCCCCGGACGACGACGACTCGATCCTCACCACCGGCCTGGACGCCTGGAAGCGCGTCCAGGAGGTCAACCTCACCTCGGTCTACCTCTGCTGCAAGCACGCCCTGCCCTACATGCGCGACCAGGGCCGTGGCTCCATCATCAACACCGCGTCCTTCGTGGCCGTGATGGGCGCCGCCACCTCGCAGATCAGCTACACCGCCTCCAAGGGCGGCGTGCTGTCCATGTCCCGTGAACTGGGCGTGCAGTTCGCCCGCGAGGGCATCCGGGTCAACGCCCTGTGCCCGGGACCGGTCAACACCCCGCTGCTGCAGGAGCTGTTCGCCAAGGACCCCGAGCGCGCCGCGCGCCGCCTGGTGCACGTCCCCGTCGGCCGGTTCGCCGAGCCCGAGGAGATCGCCTCCGCCGTCGCCTTCCTCGCCAGCGACGACTCCTCGTTCGTCAACGCCGCCGAATTCCTGGTCGACGGAGGCATCGCGGGCGCGTACGTCACCCCGGTGTAACCACTGGTTGTTCACCTCCACTTCAGCGTCATGGCGGCCGGGATTCGCACCACGCCCGGCCGCCGTGCGCTAGCCTCCGCCTTCGATTCTTCGTTCGACAGGAGTGCGTTCCATGCTCACCAAACGTCGCTGGTTGGCAGCAGGTGCCGCCCTCGCGGTCGTGGGAGGCGGCGTCGTGGCCGCCCAGACGGCCACGGCGGGCCCGGCACCGCGTCAGTGCCCCACCCTCCACGTCACCAAGGGCTGGTACGGCGACAACCGTGCCAAGCTGCAGAAAATGATCGACGAGCGGGGCAGCTGCGCCGGCTCCCACGGCGCCCGGCCGGTCGCCACCTTCGACTGGGACAACACCGTCGTCAAGAACGACATCTCCGACGCCACGCTGGCCTGGATGCTGCGGCACGACAAGGTGCTGCGCCCCGCCAGCTGGAAGGCCACCAACAAGTGGCTGACCGACGACGCGGCTGCCGCGCTCACCAAGGCCTGCGGCACCTCCGTACCGGCCGGCCGCCCGCTGCCGACGTCCACCGACACCGGCTGCACCGACGAGATCCTCGACGTCTACAACGACGAGAAGACCTCGGACGGCAAGCCCGCGTTCGCGGGGGAATGGAACCACCGGCGCACGGTGCCCTCCTACGTCTGGATCACCCAGCTGTTCGCCGGGCACAGCCCGGACACCCTGACCTCGTACGCCGCCAAGGCGCGCAAGCAGAACCTCGCCGCGCCGATCGGTACGGAGCAGACGGTCGGCACGCACAAGTGGGCCGGATACATCCGCTACTACGAGCAGCAGCGCGACCTCATCGGCACCCTCAAGAAGGCCGGCTTCGACGTCTACATCGTCTCGGCGTCCGCCGAGCCGCTGGTGCGCGCCTGGGCGCCCGGTGTGGGCATCGACCGTGACCACACCGTCGGCATCCGCAACATCGTCCGCGACGGCCGGCTCACCACCGGCGTCCAGGGCTGCGGCGACGTCAAGGACACCAACGGCGAGGTCCTGACGTACATGGACGGCAAGCGCTGCTGGATCAACCAGGAGATCTACCACGTCAAGGGCGCCAAGGCCTGGCAGCAGCAGGACCCGGCGCACCGCCCCGCCTTCGCGGCGGGTGACGCCGAGACCGATGTGACGTTCGTCGGCGATGCCACCGCCGGCCACCTGGCCATCAACCGCAACAAGACCGAGCTGATGTGCCGGGCGTACGACAACAGCGACCACCGCTGGGTCGTCAACCCGATGTTCATCGAGCCGAAGAAGCGCAAGACCGACGCGTACCCGTGCTCGACCGCCGGCTACCTCCAGCCGGACGGCACCCTCGCCCCGATTCACCGCCCCGACGGCTCGGTGATCCCGGACCAGCAGGACACGGTGTACTGAGCCACCGGCTCCGTACGGGGGAGGGCCGCACCGGTCAGAGAAAGGTGCGGCCCTCCCCGCGGTACGTCGGCACCGTCCCCACCACCCGCTCCCCGTCGATCAACTGCAGCTGGTCGAACCGCTCACACAGTTCACCGGCCTTGGCGTGCCGGAACCACACCTTGTCGCCGATCCGCAGACCGTCGGCGGCCGGACCCAGCAACGGCGTCTGCACCTCGCCGGGGCCCTCCTGCGGGTCGTAGCGCAGCCCGGCCGGCAGATACGGCACCGGCAGCCGGTCGGGACCCGCCACCCCTGACGCCGGATAGCCGCCGCCCAGCACCGTGACCACCCCGGGGCCCGGGCGGCGCACCACGGGCTGGGCGAACAGCGCCGCCGGACGACCGCTGAACGAACGGAAGTTGTCGAACAGCCGGGGCACATACAGCCCCGACCCGGCCGCGATCTCGGTGACCGCCGCCTCCGCCGCGGTGTGCTGCACACTGCCGGTCCCGCCGCCGTTGACGAACTCCAGGCGCGGTGCCACCGCCCGTACCGCCCGTACCGCCTCCCAGCGGCGCCGCGCCAGCTCCTTGCGGGCCGCCGCCTGCATCATCCGGATCGTCCGCGAGAACACCGGCTTGCCGGCGACGTCGTCGCCCACACCGGCCACATGCCCCTCGTACGCCATCAGCCCCACCAGCCGGAAACCGGGGCGGCGCACCACCGTCCGGGCCAGCGCCGCCAGCCGGTCGGGCGTCCGCAGCGGTGAACGGCGGGCACCGACCCGCACCTTCCCGCCCATCAGCCGGTAGGAGGTGTCGAGTTCCAGGCACACCCGCACCTCCTCACCCGCCCCGCCGGCCGGCCGGGCCGCGTCGATCAGATCCAGCTGTACCGGGTCGTCGACCATCACCGTCACCGCGGCCGCGAGGTGCGCGTCGCCGGTCAGCTCGGCGAAGCCCGCCCGGTCCACCGACGGATAGGCCAGCAGGACGTCCGGGAAGCCCGAGCGCGCCAGCCACAGCGACTCGGCGAGCGTGAAACTCATGATCCCCGCGAAGCCGTCGCGCGCCAGCACCCGCTCCAGCAACGCCCGGCAGCGCACCGACTTGCTCGCCACCCGGATCGGCTTGCCCTTCGAACGGCGCACCAGATCGGCGGCGTTGGCGTCGAAGGCCTGCAGATCGACGACGGCCAGCGGCGCGTCGAGATGGGCGGTGGCCCGGTCGAACGGGGTCTGACCGGCCGGGTGGTGGGCCCGGTGAGGGGCCGTGCCGTCAGGGGTTTCGACTGTGTGCGGGGGCATGGCCGCAGCCTGCCAGAGCTTCCCCCCTGCCAAAAGGGCGCGGTCGGCGCCCCTGCCACTGGGGGAGATGCCCCTACCGGCGGGTAGAGGGGAGTTTGCGACAGAGCGGACATGGGTTGGAGCACCGACGGCGTCAGCGCTTACAGTGACTCGAACACCGCAACCAGCAGGTCAGCGGCGTGTTGTCCGGATACGAACCACCGTGCCCCGATTGCGGATCGGGCCCGGAGGCCAGCGGCGCAAGGGGGAGCGCGGGTGAGCACCGACGCGGAATTCGCCGATGCGCAACCCGCCCCGCCCATGCCCCCCAAGCCACCCCGGCGGCCCGCCGCGGCCGCTGGACCCGGGGCGCGGCCGGCCGACGACCCGCAGACGGCCGTGCTGCGCCGGGTGCCGCCCATGCCACCCCTGCCGCCGTCCGCGCCCGCCGCCCCGGCCGCCACCGGCCCGCTCCCCGTGCCGCCCCGCCCCGCCGCCCCGCCTTGCGCGGGGCCCCCCGCCGCCGGCGCGCCGCTGCCGCCCCGCCCGGACCGTGCCCCCGGCTCCCCGGCCCCTACGGGAGGGGCCCCCACCGGACCGGCCGTCCCCGGCCCCTCGCAGCCCCCCGCCTTCCGTGACACCGCCGCCTTCCACCTGGCCCACAGCCAGGACCTGTGGAGCGGCCCCGGTGCACGCACCGCCGGGCGCCCGGCACCGGTGCCGTGGCCCCGTACTCCCCTCCCTCGCCCGGGAGCGGTGCACGGGACCGGCGCACCGGCCGCCCCCTTCCGCCGCCCCGGCGCCCGGGTGCTCACCGCCGCGGCCTGCCTGATCCTCGGCATCGGCCTCATCGGCGGTGCGGTGGCGGGAAGTTGGCTCACCGGGGACGCCTCCGGCGCCGCACCCACGGCCGAGGCCGTCTTCGCCAAGGGCCGCGACGTCTGGCACGACACCCCCGTCGACACGCTCTTCCCCCGCACTGTCAAAGGCCTGGGCGCCGGCCCCGGAGGCGCCGACCGGACCTGGACCCGGATCGCCGTCGCCCCCGACACCGGCTGCTCCGGCGCCTACGACACCGAGCTCGCCGCCGCGCTCGCCCCGGCAGGCTGTGTCCGGCTGCTGCGCGCCACCTACGTCGACGCCACCCGCAGCGCCGTCATCACGGTCGGCGCGCAGACCACCAAGGCCGCCCCGGCCGCAATGACGGCGCTCCACACCCGCTTCAGCAGCAAGAACCTGGGCACCCGCACGGACCTGATGCCGCTGCCGTACGCGGCCAAGGGCACCGTGGCCGAGGACTTCGGGCCCGCCCAGCGGGCCAGCTGGACCGTGCGGGTGCTCACCGACATCCCGGCCGTCGTCTACGCCGTCTCCGGGTTCGCCGACGGCCGCACGTTCACCGCGCCACAGCCCGCCGAGGCCGCGGTCCGGCCCGGTACCACCACCGCCCCGGCCGAATCCGGACTGGGCCACGACGCGAAGGACCTGGCGGACCGCATCGAGGCGGACTTCCGCAAGGCGGCCGGCCGCCCGACCCCGACAAGGCAGGCCTCGTCATGACGCAGTCCGTGCGGCGTGGCACCGCCCTCGCGCTGGCCTCGGCGGTGCTCGCCGCACTGCCCGCCGTCCCCGCCGGGGCCGATGCCCTCCGCGCCCAGGAGTGGGCCCTCCAGGCCGTCCACGCCCAGCAGGCCTGGCGCACCACCAAGGGCGAGGGCGTCACCGTCGCCGTCCTGGACACCGGTGTGGACGCCAACCACCCCGACCTGGAAGGACAGGTGCTGCCCGAGCAGGACCTGGTCGGCTTCGGCGCCGGGCCGGGCGACTCCGCCTGGGCCCGGCACGGCACCGGCATGGCCAGCATCATCGCGGGGCACGGCCACGGCGCGAACGGCCGCGACAGCGGAGTGCTCGGGCTCGCCCCGGCCGCCAAGATCCTGCCGGTCCGGGTGATCCTCGAAGACAACGACACCCAGCGCGAGCGGGCCCGCACCGAGAAGGCGGGGGCGCTCGCCGACGGCATCCGCTGGGCCGCCGACCACGGCGCCGACGTGATCAATATGTCGCTGGGCGACGACAGCGAGTCCGCGCACCCCGAACCACGCGAGGACGCCGCCATCCAGTACGCCCTCGGCAAGGGCATCCCCGTCGTCGCCTCCGCGGGCAACGGCGGCCAGAAGGGCAACCACGTCTCCTACCCCGCCGCCTACCCGGGCGTCATCGCGGCCACCGCCGTCACCCACCTGGGGGGCCGGGCCCGGTTCTCCACCCGGCACTGGTACGCCACGGTCAGCGCCCCCGGCTTCGACATCGTCATGGCCGACAACGACGACGGCTACCTCTCGGGCTGGGGCACCAGCCCCGCCGCCGCGTTCGTCTCCGCGGCCGTCGCCCTGATCCGCTCCGCACACCCCGGTCTGAGCCCGGACCAGATCCGCCGCCTGCTGACCTCCACCGCCCAGGACCACCCCAAGGGCGGCCGCGACGACGACTACGGCGCCGGCCTGATCGACCCGGCCGCCGCCCTCGACGCCGCGGCGGACCTCAAGCCCACCCCGCAGAAGCCGGCCCCCGCCGGCTACGCCACCCGCTACTTCGGCCCCGGCCCCACCGCCGACGACGACGGGGACACCCCCACCGACTGGCTGCCCTGGGCCGCCGGCACCGCGGGTCTGGCCTTCCTCACGGCCGCCGTCGTCCTCTGGCGCCGCCGCCCCGCGCACCACTGACCGGCCCCGCCCACCGCGCCGGACCCACCGGACCGCACGTCAACGGCACCGCCCCCGAAAAGGCACCGTCACCGGCCGATACGCTCACCCCGTGCAGAAGAACATCCCGGACCCCGGTTTCTCCGACGACGACGGCTCCGCCGACGCCGCGCTCGCGGCAGCCCTGGCGGCGTACGGGGCGGACCGGGCCGCCGAGCCCCAGCTCCTGTCGGCGCTGGCCGGCGCGCGCGTCCTGGTGCCCGTGGTGGCGGTCCTCGGCGAGGTGGAGACCGGCCCCGACGGCCTGCGCCGCGAAAAGACCAGCGATATGGCCGTCCCCACCCTCCAGGCCCCCGACGGGCGCCGCGCCCTGCCCGCCTTCACCTGCATGGAGTCACTTCAGCGCTGGCGCGGCGACGCCCGCCCCGTCGCGGTCCCGCTGCAGCAGGCGCTGCTCGCCGCGTCCCACGAGAAGGCCGACACGGTCGTCGTCGACCTGGCGGGCCCGGTCACCTACCAGCTCACCGGTCCGGCCCTGCGCGCCCTGGCCGAGGGCCGGACGAGCGCCGACCCGCTCGCCGACCCGGCCGTCACCGACGCGCTGCGTGCCCTCCTCGACGCCGAGCCCGGCGTGCTCGTCGCCCGTCTCGCCCCGTCCGGCGAAACCGACGCCACCCTGGCTTTGGGCCTCGCCCCGGATGCCCCGGCCGCCGAGGTCGCCCAGCGGCTGGCCCGGTCGCTGGCCGCCGACGAGGTCCTTCGTGCCCGGCTCGTGAAGGGCCTGGACCTGGCCCTCCTGCCGCCCGGCGCCACGACGGCCGGAGAACCCCTCTACCGGCGCTGACCCACCACCGCCGGGGCCCGGATGCGACGAGTGGGCCCCGGGCCGCCGACGGGCGCGTTCGTCTCCAGGGACGCACAATGCGAGGAGAGCTCAAGATCCACGCGAGGAGAGCCCCCCATGGAGAAAACGGAGATCTCGAAGGTACTGACCCGCACGGTCGTATCCGAGTTCCTCGGCACGCTGCTCCTGGTGTTCTTCGCCGTCGGCTCGGCCGTGCTGGCGGGCGAATACATCGGCACCTTCGGCATCGCCCTGGCCTTCGGCTTCACCATGGTGGCGCTTGCCTACGCCCTCGGCCCGATCTCGGGCTGCCATCTCAACCCCGCGGTGACGCTGGGCATGCTGCTGGCCCGCAGGCTCACCCTGCGGACCGCCGCCGAATACTGGATCGCCCAGGTGGTCGGCGCCATCGTCGGCTCGGCGCTGCTCTTCCTGGTGGCCCGGCAGGTCCCGGGGCTGCAGACCCATGGGTCCTTCGGCACCAATGGCTGGGGCGACCGCTCGGCGGTGCACCTCAACCTCGGCGGCGCGTTCGTCGCCGAGATGGTGATGACCTTCCTGCTGGTCTACGTGTGGCTGTCGGTCACCCACAAGGTGGCCGTGATCGGCTTCAACGGGATGGCGATCGGACTGGCCCTGGCCACCGTCCACCTCATCGGCATCCCCCTGGACGGCACCTCCGTGAACCCGGCGCGCTCCATCGGCCCGGCGCTGTTCGCGGGCGGCGGGGCCATCACCCAGCTGTGGCTGTTCATCGTCGCGCCACTGATCGGCGGCGCCATCGCGGCGGTGGTGCACCAGATCACCCATCCGCCGCACGAGCCGGTCCTCGTCGCCGACGACGCGGTGCCGCCCGAGGCCACCACGGAATCCCGGGCCGAATCCGACTGACCGGCCGGCGCCCCGCCCCCGGCACACGACGAGCCCCGGCCCTTCCCGGGCCGGGGCTCGTCGCCGGTATGCCGTAGTGGCGCGGCTCAGCCGTAGACCGGCCCGGTGAACTTCTCCCCGGGACCCTGGCCCGGCTCGTCCGGCACGACCGAGGCCTCGCGGAACGCCAGCTGCAGCGACTTCAGGCCATCCCGCAGCGGCGCCGCGTGGTATGAGCCGATCTCGGTGGCGCTGGCGGTGACCAGCCCGGCCAGCGCCTGGATGAGCTTGCGCGCCTCGTCCAGGTCCTTGTGCGCCGCGCCCTCCTCGGCGAGCCCGAGGTTGACCGCCGCCGAACTCATCAGATGCACCGCGACCGTGGTGATCACCTCGACCGCCGGCACCTCGGCGATGTCGCGGGTCATGGAGTCGAAGTCAGGGTTCGCCGCGTCCGGCGCGTCGGGCTGCTGCGGTGTCTGGTCGCTCATGTCTTCGGGCTTCTTCCTGCTGAGGGGTCGGCTCCAGCCTATGGGCAGGGGGCCCGGTCCCCGCGTCCGGGAGTGTCCTCCCGGGCCCGGGGCACGGCAGTACCGGCACAGGAGTGGGTGCCACCTCTTGACTCGTGTATTCTGGTGTTCCGACCGGCCGGACACGCATGTGACCGGCCCACAAGTGGAGGCTCCGATCTCCCACCCGGCCGACCTCAGGTTGGCGGGTCAACGGTCCGGCTGCGCCCCGCGGAGACTTCGCGACGGTGCTCCAGATCTATGTGGAGCCCCGCCTGTGTCCCGTCCGGGGCATTTTTCATGTACCGCGCGGTTGGTCACACCGAAAAGACGTTACGCGGCAGTCCGCCAGGCCGTCGCGTGGTGCTACCGAGGAGGATCCATCAGCGCCGAGCCCCGCATCAACGACCGGATTCGCGTTCCCGAAGTGCGACTTGTCGGTCCCAGCGGCGAGCAGGTCGGGATTGTTCCGCTTGCCAAGGCCCTTGAGCTTGCTCAGGAGTACGACCTCGACCTGGTCGAGGTGGCGGCGAACGCTCGCCCGCCCGTCTGCAAGCTCATGGACTACGGGAAGTTCAAGTACGAGTCGGCCATGAAGGCCCGTGAGGCGCGCAAGAACCAGGCGCACACGGTCATCAAGGAGATGAAGCTCCGGCCGAAGATCGACCCGCACGACTACGACACCAAAAAGGGTCACGTCGTCCGGTTCCTCAAGCAGGGTGACAAGGTCAAGATCACGATCATGTTCCGTGGTCGCGAGCAGTCCCGCCCCGAGCTGGGCTTCCGGCTGCTGCAGCGGCTCGCGTCCGACGTGGAGGACCTCGGCTTCATCGAGTCGAATCCGAAGCAGGACGGCCGAAACATGATCATGGTCCTCGGTCCGCACAAGAAGAAGACCGAGGCGATGGCCGAGGCCCGCGAGGCGCAGGCCGCCCGCAAGGCGGAGCGCCAGAGCGGGGCGGCCGCGGACGAGCCCGCCGAGGAGCCCACCGAGGAGCACGCCCAGGCGTGATCCCCGAGGCGTGAGCCCCGGTTCACGCCGGGGCACCCCGCCCCGGACAGCAATCGACATACATGACGCTCCCGCTCGCCGGTTCACGCCTGCGGGAGCGCCCCTGACGAGGAGAGAACGGCGCATGCCGAAGAACAAGACGCACAGCGGTGCCAGCAAGCGCTTCAAGGTCACCGGCTCCGGCAAGGTGCTGCGTGAGCGCGCCGGCAAGCGCCACCTGCTCGAGCACAAGTCGTCCCGTGTGACGCGTCGCCTCACCGGCAACGCCGAGATGGCCCCGGGCGACGCCGCGAAGATCAAGAAGCTTCTCGGCAAGTGAGCCGCCGCGCCCCACTGAACAGGAGGGGGCGCGCGACTCGGACCGGGACCCAATCGATTCGGGCCGTGTGACGACAACCACGGCCCCGCTACAAGGAGTTAACAAGTGGCACGCGTCAAGCGGGCAGTCAACGCCCACAAGAAGCGCCGGGCGATCCTCGAGCAGGCCAGCGGCTACCGCGGCCAGCGCTCGCGCCTGTACCGCAAGGCGAAGGAGCAGGTCACCCACTCCCTCGTCTACAACTACAACGACCGCAAGAAGCGCAAGGGCGACTTCCGTCAGCTGTGGATCCAGCGCATCAACGCCGCTGCCCGCGCCAACGGCATGACCTACAACCGCTTCATCCAGGGTCTGAAGGCCGCCAACATCGAGGTGGACCGCAAGATCCTGGCCGACCTCGCGGTGACGGACGCCAACGCGTTCGCCGCGCTCGTCGAGGTTGCCCAGAAGGCGCTTCCGAGCGACGTCAACGCCCCGAAGGCTGCCTGAACTTCAGCCTGACGACGTGATGACGCGGACCCGCAGGCCCCGGCCTGCGGGTCCGCCGCTTTTCCGGACCGGCCAGGTCCCGTCCGCAGACCGGCCCCCACGCACCGAACCACAGAAGCGAGCCGCCGCCCATGGGCACCCCCGAGCTGATCTCCCCGCGTTCCCCGCGCGTCACCGCCGCCCGGCGGCTGGCCCGCCGCGCCTTCCGCGGCAAGGAGCGCCGGTTCATCGCCGAGGGCCCGCAGGCCGTACGGGAGGCGATCGCGCACCGCACGGGCGGGGTGCCCACCCTGACCGAGCTGTTCGCCACGGTCGAGGCGGCCGAGCGGCACACCGAGATCGTCGAGGCGGCCCGCGCGGCCGGGGTGCGGGTCCACTTCGCCGACGACCGGACCGTCGCCGACATCTCCCAGACCGTCACCCCGCAGGGCCTGCTCGGCGTCTGCGGCTTCCTCGATTCGCCGTTCGAGGAGATCCTGGCCGCCCGCCCGCAGCTGATCGCGGTGCTCGCCAACGTCCGTGACCCCGGCAACGCCGGTACGGTGCTGCGCTGCGCGGACGCCGCCGGCGCGGACGCCGTCGTGCTGACGGACGCCTCCGTGGACCTGTACAACCCCAAGTCCGTACGGGCGTCGGTGGGTTCGCTCTTCCACCTCCCGGTCGCGGTGGGCGTACCGGTCGAGCGGGTGGTGAGCGGGCTGCAGGCCGCGGGTGTGCGGATCCTCGCCGCGGACGGTGCGGGCGACCGTGACCTGGACGCCGAGCTGGACACCGGCTCGATGGGCGGGCCCACCGCCTGGGTCTTCGGCAACGAGGCCTGGGGCCTGCCGGAGGAGACCCGGGCGCTGGCGGACGCGGTGGTGCGGGTCCCCATCCACGGCAGGGCCGAAAGCCTCAACCTCGCGACGGCGGCCGCGGTCTGCCTCTACGCTTCCGCCCGGGCCCAGCGCAGCCCCGGCGGCTGCCGCGCGGTGTCACCCGCCTGAGGGGCGTCCTCGCGAACTCCGCGGCGCCATCGAGGCGAACTAGTAGGCTTGCGTGCTCGGGGGCCCGGAAGGGGGTAACGGGGATGGATGTGAGGACTTCCGGCACCGCAGCCACCGCTGACAGCTGCCCGTCCGACGGACCGGCACGCGGGCCGTCGTCCACCGCTGCCGCGGGACCGGGCGCCCTGGACGCCGGTCTCGGGGTGGATCCCGACGATCTGCCCGACGGCCTGGTGGTCGCCGACGAGACCGGGCGGGTGATCTGCTTCAACGCCGCGGCGGCCAAGATCACCGACATCCGCCCCGGCGACGCGCTCGGCCGCCCCCTGGAGCACGCCCTGCCGCTGCAGGACATCGAGGGCCGCCGCTGGTGGCGGCTCACCGACCCCTACGGCGGGCTCGCCATCCGCCGCGGCCAGCCCGAGCGCAACCTTCTGCTCGGGGGCCGTGAGGTGCTGGTCTCCGCCCGCTATGTCCGCAGCCGGCCGACCGGGCCGGTCCAGCGGCTGGTGATCGCGCTGCGCGGCACCGAGGCCCGGCGCCGTACGGAGCTCAGCCACGCCGAGCTGATCGCCACCGTCGCCCATGAACTGCGCTCACCGCTGACCTCCGTCAAGGGGTTCACGGCCACCCTCCTCCAGAAGTGGGAACGCTTCACCGACGACCAGAAGCGGCTGATGCTGGAGACGGTGGACGCCGACGCCAACCGCGTCACCCGGCTGATCGCCGAGCTGCTGGACATCTCCCGGATCGACTCCGGGCGGCTGGAGGTGCGCCGCCAGCGGGTCGACATGAGCGCCGCGGTCCGCCGGCACGTCCAGGCGCAGACCACCGCCGGCCAGCGCCCGGACCGCTTCCTGATCCGGATGCTGGAGCCCCTGCCCGATCTGTGGGCGGACCCGGACAAAGTGGACCAAGTGCTGGGCAACCTGCTGGAAAACGCGGTGCGCCACGGCGAGGGAACCGTCACCATCGAGGTCGGACCGGTAGCGGATACGACCAGCGGAGAGGGGACGAGCGTCACCGTGAGCGACGAGGGCCCCGGCATCCCGGAGGAGTCGATGAGCCGCGTGTTCACCCGCTTCTGGCGGGGCAGCAAGCGCGGCGGCACCGGCCTGGGCCTCTATATCGTCAAGGGCATCGTCGAGGCGCACGGCGGGACGATCACGGTCGGCCGTGCCCCGGCCGGCGGCGCCCAGTTCCGATTTAGCCTGCCTGTCGCGGCCCCGGCCTTCATGGCCTGAGAGGAAGCGGCAGGCGCCCCGCGGGGGCGCGGACCGGCCGCGCGGCCCGTCCCCCTTAGACTTGACCTTTGGCACCTTTGGCGCACAGGCATCGCGGGCACACGCGGGCTCGGCATCGCCCGTTCGTGATCGACGTTCGTCATCGACGTTTGTGAGCGAAGAGCCGAGGCGACGCGAGCCAAGCCAAGCCAGTCCACCGGAAGCACGGGAAGAGATGTCCGCACCCAATAAGTCGTACGACCCTGTCGAGGTCGAAGCCCTGAAACCGGAAGCGATCGCCGCACGGCTGGACGAGGCGCTGGCCGCCATCGCCGCCGCGGACGGTCTGGAGGCGCTGCGTGAGGTGAAGGTCGCGCACACCGGCGACCGCTCGCCGCTCGCGCTCGCCAACCGTGAGATCGGCGCCCTGCCCCCGCACGCCAAGGCGGACGCCGGCAAGCGCGTCGGCCAGGCCCGCGGCCGGGTGAACCAGGCACTCAAGGCCCGCCAGGAGGAGCTGGAGGCGGAGCGCGATGCCCGCGTGCTGGTCGAGGAGGCGGTGGATGTCACGCTGCCCTACGACCGCACCCCGGCCGGCGCCCGGCACCCGCTGACCACCTTCATGGAGCGGGTCGCGGACGTCTTCGTGGCCATGGGCTACGAGGTCGCCGAGGGCCCCGAGGTCGAGGCGGAGTGGTTCAACTTCGACGCCCTGAACTTCGTGCCCGACCACCCGGCGCGCCAGATGCAGGACACCTTCTTCGTCCAGGGCAACGGGACCGAGGGCGACGAGTCCGGCGTCGTGCTGCGCACCCACACCTCGCCGGTGCAGGCCCGTACGCTGGTCGACCGCGAGCCGCCCGTCTACGTCGTCTGCCCGGGGCGGGTCTACCGCACCGACGAGCTGGACGCCACGCACTCCCCGGTCTTCCACCAGATCGAGCTGCTGGCCGTCGACGAGGGCCTGACCATGGCCGACCTCAAGGGCACCCTCGACCACATGGTCCGGGCGCTGTTCGGCCCGGACATGAAGACCCGGCTGCGGCCGAACTACTTCCCGTTCACCGAGCCGTCCGCCGAGATGGACATGGTCTGCTACGTCTGCCGTGGCGAGTCCGTGGGCAACCCCGACCGGCCCTGCCGCACCTGCTCCAGCGAGGGCTGGATCGAGCTCGGCGGCTGCGGAATGGTCAACCCCAAGGTGCTCATCGCCTGTGGCGTCGACCCGGAGAAGTACAGCGGCTTCGCCTTCGGGTTCGGCATCGACCGGATGCTGATGTTCCGGCACAACGTGGAAGACATGCGTGACATGTTCGAAGGCGACGTCCGGTTCACCCGGCCGTTCGGGATGGAGATCTGATGCGGGTCCCGCTTTCTTGGCTGCGGGAGTACGTCGACCTGCCGGCGACGGAGACCGGCCGGGACGTACAGGCCAAGCTCATCGCCGTCGGCCTGGAGGTCGAGACCGTCGAGCGGCTGGGCGAGGGCCTCAAGGGCCCGCTCGTCGTCGGCCAGGTGCTGACCATCGAGGAGCTGGAGGGCTTCAAGAAGCCGATCCGCTTCTGCACGGTCGACGTCGGCCAGGCCAACGGCACCGGTGAGCCCCAGGAAATCGTCTGCGGCGCGCGGAACTTCGCCGTCGGCGACAAGGTCGTGGTGGTCCTCCCCGGCGCCGTGCTGCCCGGTGACTTCAAGATCGCCGCGCGCAAGACGTACGGCAAGAAGTCGCACGGCATGATCTGCTCCGGCGACGAGCTGGGCATGGGCGACGACGGCACGCACGGCATCATCGTGCTGCCGCCGGAGTACGAGGTCGGCACCGACGCGATCGAGCTGCTGGAGCTCGTCGACGAGGTGCTGGACATCGCCGTCACCCCGGACCGCGGCTACTGCCTGTCGATGCGCGGGGTGGCCCGCGAGACCGCCACCGCGTACGGCCTGCCGCTGCGCGACCCGGCGCTGCTGGACGTGCCGCCGCCGAACGTCGGCGGCTACCCCGTCCAGGTCTCCGACCCGATGGGCTGTGACCGCTTCACCGCCCGTACGGTCAGCGGCCTGGAGCCCGAGGCGCGTACGCCGCTGTGGATGCAGCGCCGGCTGCAGAAGGCCGGGATGCGCCCGGTCTCGCTGGCCGTCGACATCACCAACTACGTGATGCTGGAGCTCGGCCAGCCGCTGCACGCCTACGACCGCACCAGCGTGGACGGTCCGATCGGCGTCCGCCGGGCGACCGCGGGCGAGAAGCTGACCACCCTGGACGGGACCAAGCGGGTGCTGGACGCCGCGGACCTGGTCATCACCGACAACCGCGGCCCCATCGGCCTCGCGGGTGTCATGGGCGGCGCCAACACCGAGATCGCGGGCGGGGTCACCGACCCGGAGACCGGCGAGCGGCGCGGCACCACCGACGTCGTGATCGAGGCCGCGCACTTCGACGCGCTCTCCATCGCCCGTACGGCCCGCCGTCACAAGCTGTCCTCGGAGGCCGCCAAGCGCTTCGAGCGCGGGGTGGACCCGGAGGCCGCGTCCGCCGCGGCGCAGCGCACCGTCGATCTGCTGGTGCTGCTCGCGGGCGGCACCGCAGGGGAGGGCGTCACCGAGGTCGTCACGCCCCGCGGGCCGCGCACCATCACCCTCTCCGCCGACCACCCGGACAAGGTCGCCGGTGTCGCCTACGGCCGGGAGACCGTCGTCCGCCGCCTCCAGCAGGTCGGCTGCGACGCCTACGGCCAGGACGAGCTGGTCGTGACCGTGCCGTCCTGGCGGCCGGACCTCAGCGACCCCAACGACCTGGCGGAAGAGGTCATCCGGCTGGAGGGTTACGAGAACCTGCCCTCCACCCTCCCGAAGCCGCCGGCCGGCCGGGGGCTGACCGAGCGTCAGCGGCTGCACCGCAGGGTCGGCCGGGCGCTGGCCGGTGCCGGCTACGTCGAGGCGCTGAACTACCCGTTCACCGGCTCGCACGTCCTCGACCAACTCGGCATTGAGCCCGACGACCCGCGCCGCGCGGCCGTCACCCTCGTCAACCCGCTCTCCGACGAGGAGCCCGACCTCCGCACGACGCTGATCCCGGGGCTGCTGAACGCGCTGCGCCGCAACTACGGCCGGGGCACGCACGATCTGGCGCTCTTCGAGACCGGTCCGGTCTTCCGGGCGACCGGTGACGAGCAGCCGGCCAGCCGGCTGGTGGTCGACCGCCGGCCGACCGACGACGAGATCGCCTCGCTGGACGCCTCCCTCCCGCAGCAGCCGCGGCGCGCCGCCGTGGTGCTCGCCGGAGGCCGTGAGCAGGCCGGCTGGTGGGGCGACGCACGTCCCGCGATCTGGGCGGACGCCATCGAGGCGGGCCGCACCGTCGCGCGGGAGGCGGGTGTGGAGCTGATCGTCCGTCAGGACCAGCACGCGCCGTTCCACCCGGGCCGCTGCGCGGCGCTGCTCGCCGTCGCCGACGGCGAGGAGATCCTCGTCGGCAACGCCGGTGAGCTGCACCCGCGGGTCATCAAGGCGCTGTCCCTGCCCGAGCGCACCTGCGCGATGGAGATCGACCTGGACCGCCTGGAGCGGGCCGGGGCCGGCCCGCTGCGCGCGCCGAAGATCTCGGCCTTCCCGGTCGCGACCCAGGACGTCGCCCTCGTGGTCGACGAAGCCGTCCCGGCCGCTGAGGTGGAGGGCGCGCTGCGTGGTGGCGCGGGTGAACTGCTCGAATCGCTGCGGCTGTTCGACGTCTTCACCGGCGAGCAGGTCGGCGCGGGCAAGAAGTCGCTGGCCTATGCGCTGCGCTTCCGTGCGGCCGACCGGACGCTGACCGCGGAGGAGGCCTCGGCGGCCCGTGACGCGGCGGTCGCGGCGGCCGTGGAGCGGACGGGTGCGGTGCTGCGCGGCTGAGCCGGGCATGGCCCGCGGCGGCGTGTCGTGAAGGCTGAGGGCGCGGACGGTGAGACCGTCCGCGCCCTTCGTCGTGCGCGGTGTGCGGTGGGCGGGTCCGGTGAGGGCGGTGAGGTGGGCCGGAGGCGCTGAGGGAGCGGCCCGCGGGCGTGCCGCTGACCGCCGGAGGTGATCGGAGCCGTACGCCCTCACTCGATCGGGTGACGGTGTACGGATCGTCGCCGGGTGGATACGGAACGTCGCAAGAATCAGACCGGTTGCGGCGACCCGTGTGAGCACGACGGTGGGCCCTGCCGGGCCGCTCAACGCCTGCTGGGGAGTGCGACGAGCCCCTGGGAGACCACCGGACCGGCTAAGGGGACCATCGGCATGATCCGAACCTGGGCGCCGGGCGCAGGCGGCACCGCAGCGGCGGCCGTCCGGCGCGCCTTCGTCTTCGTGCTGCCCGGCCTGTGGGTGCTCGGTGTGGTGGCCTGGGAGCTGTGCTGCCCGACCGGCGGCCGGCTGCTGCAACTGCTCGCCGCCGCACCGGCCATCGCCTGTGCGGGCACCGGCCGCCGCCAGTGTGTGCTGCTCGGCGGGGTGTGCGCGCTGCTCGCACTGGTGCCGTTCGGCGCGGTGGAGCCCGCGGCCGGAGCGGGTACGCGCGTGATGACCTGCGGTGCGATCCTCGCGGTGATCGGCGCCGGCTATCTGACGGCCGGGCGGCGGCTGCGGCTGGTGCGGGAGCTGGAGCGCACCCGGGAGGTCGCCGTCGCCGCCCAGCGGGTCGTGCTGCGGCCGCTGCCCCGGCGGGTCGACGGGGTGCTGCTGGCGGCCGACCACCTCTCCGCGAGCGAGGGGGCCATGGTCGGCGGGGATCTGTACGAGGTGGTGGGGACCCGGCACGGGGTGCGGGCGGTGATCGGGGACGTGCGCGGGCACGGCCTGGAGGCGATAGGCACGGTCGCCGCGATGCTCGGCAGCTTCCGCGAAGTGGCGCACGACGAACCCGAACTGGGCGGGGTGCTGCGGCGGTTGGAGCGGACGCACCAGCGGCATCTGCGGGAACGGGCGCTCGTGGAGCGGCCGGCGGCCGGTGACGGGGGCCCGGTGAGCGCCTTCGCCGAGGAGTTCGTGACCCTGCTGCTCCTCGAGGTGGCACGGGACGGATCCGTCACGGCGCTGAACTGCGGGCACCCCTGGCCGTACCGGGTCGCCTGCCGGGCGGTCGCCCCGGTCGCGCCGGCCGAGCCGATGCCGCCGCTGGGGCTGTTCCCGCTGCCCGAGGAGCTGTCCGCGGTGCGGTGCGGACAGCTGCGGCCGGGGGAGGGGCTGTTCCTGCACACCGACGGGGCGGCCGAAGCCCGGGATGCGACAGGGGAGTTCTTCCCGCTGGCCCAGGAGCTGCGCAGCAGTGTCGAGGCCGCCGCGGCGCCGTGCGGGCCCTCGCCGTCGGGGGTGGTCGGGGAGGTGCGGGAGGCGCTGCTGCGGCATGCGGACGGGCGCCTCACCGATGACGTGGCGCTGGTGATGCTGAGCAATGACCGGGTGCGGGTGCCGGCCCAGCAGGCCCGTGGCACGCCTCCCGGCGCCCGCCTTCCGCGCTGACCTGCCGGCCGGCCGGCGGGGAAGTGACCCGGCCGGTTCCCCTGATGCCTGCCCAAGACGGCCGCCGCCCTTCACACCCCGTGTGAGGGGCGCTTCACTACGCTCGACGGACACAGTGGTGAAGTCGACAAGGCCATGAGCTGATGGCCCGTGGGCGGGCCCGGCTCACCGGGAGGCCGGTATGGAGCCCAACACCCTGCTCGACGCGATCCTCGACGAGGCCGGTATCTCGCATGCCGGGCTCGCCGCGCGCATCAACCGGCTCGGCCGCTGCCGTGGCCTGGCGCTGCGGTACGAACACACCGCGGTGGCCCGGTGGTTGAAGGGCCAGCGGCCGCGCGGGCAGGTACCGGACCTCATCTGCGAAATCCTCGGCGAACGGCTGCACCGGCCGGTCGGGCTCGACGACATCGGGCTGAGCGGCCCGGGGGCGGGGCGTGCCGCCGGCACCCCGCTCTCCGGTTTCGTCGAGCGGGCCACCGCGCTGTGGCGGTCCGACGAGCAGCAACGGCCGCACATCCTCGACGCCCCGGCGCTCACCGGCACCTCCGCGGTCATCCCCGTGTGGGAGTGGGAGAACCCGCCCGAGGACTCCGATGTCTCGCGCGACGGGCTGACGAGGGTCGGTATGGCCGACATCGAGATGCTGCGCGCCGCGCGGACGCACTACGAGACGATGTACCGGAAGGCGGGTGGTATCGCTACCAGAGCACGCATCGTGGGATTCCTCAACGCCGAGGCGGCGCCGCTGCTGCGGGGCAGCTACAGCGATGCGACGGGGCGTCAGCTCCACCGGGCGACCGGCGGACTGGTCGCGGTCGCCGGCATCTGTGCGTACGACTCGGACGCTCTCGGGCTGGCCCAGCGCTACTTCCATCAGGCGCTGCGGCTGGCCAAGGCCAGCGGGGACCGCGGCCTCGGTGCGTATGTCATCGCGCTGCTGGTCAACCAGTCCCTCTTCGTGAGGGAGTACCGCCAGGCGGTCGCCTTCGCGGAGGCGGCGCTGCGGGCCGCGGGCCCGCAGATCACCCCGGCGCTCTCCGCGGACCTCTACGCGATGCAGGCCAAGGCCTACGCCCGGCTCGGCGACGGCGCCGGCGCGCTGGCGTGCATCCGGCGTGCGGAGGCGGCCGCGGAGCGCATCCGGCCCGGACAGGAGCCGGCCGAGACGGGCTACGTCCAGCCCGGCCTGGTGAACGTACAAGTGGCGGAGGCGCTGCTCAGCCTCGGTGACCTGCGGGCCGCCCGGGAGCAGGCGGACGCCGCCGTCGACACCCCCGCACACGACCGCGGCCGGGTCCACCGGCTGGCCATGCTCACCCATATCGAGCTGCGTCAAGGCGATGCGGACCGGGCCGTGGCCAATGCCGCGCAGATGACGGAGCAGGCTCGGGGCATGGAGTCGCAACGGCTGCGGGACCGGCTGCGGGCGGTGCGCGAGCATCTGGCGGAGACCGGGAGCTCCGCGACGGACGAGGCTGCCGATCTCATCGACGAGGTGCTGCGCGTTCCGCTGTGACCGGGCTCGTGTCACCTTGCCGGCTCCTCAGCGGAAGGTGGCAGTTACGTGCGTTGGAACAATCTCAGCGAAAAGCCCGTCTATGCGAATTTGTGGTTCCGGGTCAATCTGGCCGATGTGGAACTGCCCGATGGCCGTCACCTGGATCACTACCTGATCCGGATGCGGCCCGTCGCCGTGGCCACAGTGGTCAACGAGGCCAACGAGGTGCTGCTGCTGTGGCGGCACCGGTTCATCACCGACACCTGGGGCTGGGAACTGGCCGCCGGTGTCGTCGAGGGCGGTGAGGACATCGCGGCGGCGGCCGCCCGGGAGATGGAGGAGGAGACCGGGTGGCGCCCGGGGCCCCTCCACCACCTCCTCACGGTGGAACCCTCCAACGGTCTCACCGACGCCCGGCATCACGTCTACTGGTCCGAGGAGGCCGAGTACACCGGCCTGCCCCAGGACGGCTTCGAGTCCGAGCGGCGGGAGTGGGTGTCGTTGAAGCTGGTGCCCGACATGGTGGCCCGGGGGGAGGTGCCGGCCGCGGGCATGGCCGCCGCTCTGCTGATGCTGCACCACCTCCGCCTGGGCTGAGGTGACCCGGCCGGTGACCGCGTCCCGCGGTCACCGGCCGATCGCCTGCCACAGCGCGACCATCAGTGCCGCGAGCCCCGTGAGCGCGGCGAGGGACGGCAGTGGCCAGCGGGTGTGCTCCAGCCGTGCGACGCGGGCCTGCACATCGTCCGAGTCCCGCTCCTGCTGCTCGGAGCGCTGGGCGAGCAGGGCGAGTTGGCCGTCGACCCGGGCCGTGCGGACGTCCAGGAGACGCCTCAGCTCGGCTAAGTCGGCGGTGACCAGATCGGGTTCGGGGTGGGCGGTCACGGTCCGCTCCTCATTCCTTCAGTCAGCGACTTCGTTGTCCGTACGGGCATCAGTCAACTGCGCTGCGGTGAAGGGCGGGAGCGTGTGCGGCGGGGATATGCGGGTCTGCGGTTCACACCCCGTGTGAGGTGACGGGGGGTGACGGGCCGGACGGCGTACGCACGGGGTGTGAAGCGCGCACCCCGGACGGGGCGGTTCACACGCTCCCGAGGGCGCCCGCACGGGAGTTGACTTGAGGGTGCCACGGGGGGCCGAAGCCGGCGGACGGGCGCCCGCCGGCCCGGGGTCCGCCCGCCGGTTTTCCCCCGAGCGGCGGGCGGACGCCCAGGGTCTTCTCCGGGACTCCAAGCCACTTCGCGCGGGTCTGCTGCGGACGGGGCATCAGTCTGCAGCAGACCGGGCGTCACGCCAGGACGGCAAGAGCTCGTCGAGGAGGGCCTCGGTGCGGGGCGGGAGGCTACGGGCGCCGCCGCTGTGCTCGTGATGGCGGGCAAGGAGCGATGCTGCCGTTGCTTCGAGCTCGGCCGCATCGCCTGTGGCGTGTGCGGCGCGGAGAAGTTCGTTCCAGAGTCGCTCGTCCGTCGGCGTGGTGGTCAAGGCTGCGTTGAGGGCCTTGAGCGCTGGTGCCGGGTTGCCGGCCTCCAAGTGGTGGGCGGACAGGGCCAGTGCGACGTCTGCCACCAGTAGGGGCAGCCGGGCCTCGCTGATCTCGTGGGAAAGCCAGGTATAGCGGCCCTGTGGGCGGTTTGCGAGCAGGGGGCCGTGGGCGAGTGCCAGGGCGTCGTTGAGCAGGCGTTCCCGGAGGCGTGCGTTGCTTGCGCCGCTGCCCGCGGTGGCCTCGTAGTGGAGGGTGCGGAGCACGTCGAGGTCGGAGACGACGGACGGCGCGAGGGTGAGCCGACCGGTGGTGTCGGTGCCGAGCCGCGGGGTTCCGTCGGGGTCGCTCCCCAGCCAGGTTCGCAGGCGTTCGACGAGGGCGTCACGGACCTCCTCGGTTACGCCGCGGGGCCACAGTCCGGCGGCCAGAACGCGCGGGTGCACTCCTTCGCGATGGAGCAGGAGCATGGCCAGCGCCTCGTGGAGAAGCGGGCCGTGCTCGGCGTCAGGTGCGTCGAGGCCGGTGATCTCGTAGGTGCCGACCAGCCGTGCGTACACCGCGGGTCGTCCGCTCGGGGTGATGTCCACCATGAACTGAGGGGTGCTGGGGTCCGAGTCGCGGTCGTCGTCGGGTGTGGCACCGGCGAAGAGCTGGACCACAGCATCGTACTGGGCCCGGGGCAGGAGCTGTGCTTGCAGTTCCAGGCCGAGGAGTGGGGCCAGGAGGCGTCCCTCGGGGGTGATGCCGAGTTTCCAGGTGGCGCCTGGCAGGCCGTTCTCCTCGGTGGCCGCCAGGTAGCTGATGCCCAGCCGGCCGGAGTCGGCAACGAGCTCGGCGAACTTCGCTGCCTGCTCCTCGGTCGGCTGTGCGGCGAGGAGGACCAGGTGGGGCGCCCATGGGGGCTGCTGTACGGAGTCGTGGCCCGCCATGGCGAGGGCACCGCGCCGCTGCCGGGTTTCCGCCTCCATGGTTTCCATGAGGGCTTCGACGTCGTCGAAGTGGCGGACGCGGGTGGGGTCGAGCGTGGTGAGTTCCTTGCCGAAGCCGACGAGGGTGACTGTCATGCGGTCCGACCAGCCGCTGGTGGCGAGCTCCGCGGCGACCGACGTGAGGACGGCACTTTGGTCCGCGTGCGTGCCGGTGAGTGAGACGAGTCCGGGGGCGGCTTCGAGGTTCAGCAGCAGGCGCGCGCCGTCGAGGCTGCCGAGGCTGACCAGGCCCGGGTAGGGGGCGGCAGTGCCGGTGTCTGTTTCGTGCACCGGGATGTCGGCCCGTTGGATGCGCCAGATCGTCTCGTTCTGGCCGAGCTGCCAAGGTGCTGGGGCCTTACCCGCGGGATGGGCGAGCTGGAGGCTCAGCTCGCTGTCGGTGAGCCAGGCACCGTAGACGGTCGGCAGGGTGCGCGATTCGACGCTCAAGGCGGACGCCAGGCCCCTCAGGGCGTGGTCGAGATCGCGTACGGCCTGCGGGTCGGCCCCGACGAGCAGCGCATCTTGGGTATCGGCGGCGCCCCCCGTCGGCCGGCGAAGCTCCGGGGTGCGGCGGCCCTTGGCGCCCATGGCGGACTGCCACAGGGCCGTGCGGCGTCGGCGGCCGAGCGCCGCGAGCAGGCCCGCGGCGAGCAGCGGGGCATCCACGAGGGCCTCGGGGAGGCCGGAGGGCGAGGCGGAGGGCGAAGAATTGGGGCCGGCCTTCTCGCCACCGGCTTGATTCCCGGCCGCGCCCGGGATGGTCAGGCTGATGCGGTGGCCGGGGTTGAGACGGACCGGGAGGCCGGTGGCGGCAAGGTGCCGGCCGGTCGCCTGTTGCCACTGGTGCCAGGCGTCGGGGGTGTGGGTGGGGTGGGTGAAGGCCGGGATGTAGCGGCTGCCGTCGTCCTCGACGACGGTGTAGAGGCCGGTCTGCCCCTCCTGGCTGAACAGGATGAGCGTGGCGTCGTGAAAAGCCGCGAGGAGTTCCTGCTCGCTGCCGTAACCGGTGACGGCGCGCTGTAGGGCTTGGTCCAGGGCCGTGACAGGGGGCGGGAACTCCAACGCCGTCGGCGACGGGCGGTAGTTCTGGTTGTGCGTGAAGGAAACGAGCTGGCCGGCGCTGCCGACGGACCAGCCGCCGACGATGCCGTACGGGGGAACGGCGCCGTTGGGGTCGAAGTACGGGTCGATCGCGTACACGTAGCCGCCGCGCTGCTGTGCGGCCTGGGCCCGCAGAGCCTCGGTGACCGGGGGAATGGCGGGGGCAGGGCCGGCCGGGGTGGTCACAGTGACTGGCTCCACTGCTCTTCGAAGGCGATCTGCTCGGCGACAGTGGCCAGCGTCTCGCGGGGTGCGGGGTGGAACGTCTGGATGCGATCGGCGCCGGTGGGGCGAAGCCCGGGCCTGAGCAGGTAGACGAGGAAACCCCCCGTACCACGGCACATCCCGGAGGGCCAGGTGTCGCGACGCGAGCCGTTGACACCCAGGAGCCACCCCTGGGGTTCGATCTGCTCGCGGATGCGGGTGAGCGCCTCGAAGCAGTCATCCGCTCTGCCGGTGACATGCCCCCAAGGGCCGTCGGCGGTCACGGTGAAATCGCAGTATTCGCCCTCCCAGCGCAGGACGGCGTCGGCCTGCTGGTCGCCGTTGAAGGCGAGGACGTCGAAACGGTCGGGGAGCTGGCGACTCATAGGGTCCATCCTTCGGGCAGTTGACTGGAGGGTGGTGCTTCAGGTGCGGGAGCGACGGGTTTTTTGGGGATATGAGGCTCGTAGTGGGGGTTCGGTATCCATTCACCTTTGGTTCCGGTGCGGGGGTCGACCTCCCAGGCTCCCTTGATGTGCTTACGGTCGATGCCTCCGGCGAAGGCGATCTCCTCCTCACCTCGGTACTTGTTGTTCGGCAGGGTCTGATTGACGTCGATGCCGCCGGGAGCATCCACCTCGTACCGGTAATGGGTCACCCAGTTGGCATCGGCGTCCTTGGTGGTACTCACAAAGGCCGACGCATGGTTGCCCTCCACATAGCTGTGAAGGTCTCCGTTGGACGAGTCGCGTGGATGGAAGCCCTGGTCGAAGATCTCCCGGGGATGACGGTTGTCGTTGCGGTACAGCGGCTCGTGGTCTTCGCGCCACACCGGCTTGTGGCTGAAGCTGTCGATGTCGACGTTCTTGTCCACGGCTGCGGGAAGGCTGCGCGGGTCGTCCGGGTCCAGATCCTTACCCGCCCCGGCGTCGTCGGCGTGCTCGGCAGCATCATCGGCATGCGTTGCCGCATCATCGGCATGCCGAGCTGCGTCGGCCGCGTCATCGCCGTGCCCGGCAAAGCCGGCCGAGTCCTTTGCAGCGGTCTTGGCAGCGTCTTTGGCGGCAGCGCTTTCCATGCCGTGGGCGACGGCTTTGGCTCCGACCTTGCTCGCGGCGCCTCCGCCGCCGAGGAAGTTCGTCGCGAAGGCGCCGATGGCCTGGTTGCGGTCGGTGCTCCAACCCTCGCCGATGAAGCCCTTGACCAGCTCGGTGGGGTGGTTGGCAGTGTGAATCAGGCCGCCGGCGACACCGGTGAGGTGGGTGGTGTAGTCGGCCGGGTGGGTCAGGTTGTAGGGGTCCTGGGGGTTGACCGTGCGGACCAGGCGCAGCAACGAGGTGCCGGTCTTGACGATGCCGCCCAGCTGGTGCTCGGCCCCGACCAGCTGGTTCTTCACCGTGTTGCCGACTTCGCGCTTGAGGCGGTCCAAGCCCTGGGGCTCGGCCGGTGCCCGGCCGGTGCCTCGGGCGAGCTTCACGGCCAGTTGGGCGCCGGCGCTGTCGCGCTGGCTGCGGGCCGTCTTGAGCAGGTGCTCCGCGGACTTGCGTCCCTCGTCGCCGGGGTCGTGGAACGGGCCCGGCTTCTGCGGGGACTGCTGCCCGTCGGCGTCGGCCTGCTCGGTGTAGTCGTCGACCTTGCGCTTGTACTGCTCCACGGCCGCCACGGTCAGCTTCTGGGCCCGCTTCCACCGCTCGACCGCCTCGCGGGCCTGCTTACCCGCCCACTCGACCGTGTCGGCGTAGTGATCCAGCGCAGCGGCCGCGTCCTCGAACGAGTCGGCGGCGCTCAGCCAGCGCTTGGGGTGGGTCTGCACCTTCTCGCGAAAGCGGTCGGCGGCCTTTCCGTGCCAGTCCGAGGGATCCATCTTCCGCAGTGCAAGGCCGGTACGCTCGAAGGCCGCGCCCAACTTCTTCACCTGCCGGGCGGACTTACGGATGCTGCTCGCGTCCCCGTGCAGCAGCAGGGCGGGGTCGTCGGTCTCGTTCAGCTCGAGCTCGCGGGTCTGGGCACCCAGCCCCTCGGCCGCCCAGGAGCCGGCTGCGTCGGCCTTGTCGGCCCAGTCGTGTGCGCCCGCTGCATCAAGCAGCTTCGACGTGCCGTGGGTGACGGTCTGCACCCCGTCGGCGAAGGTGTCGCGGGCCGACTGGGTGACGCGGTCCACCTCGTCGAAGAAGCCCATCACTTCTCCTTCGCCGCGGTGCCGGCGTCGTGCCCGTCGTCGTCACCGCTGAAGGGTGCGGAGACGACGGCCTTCGCCACCCGGATGTGGCCCCCGGCCACTCCGGTCTCCGTGACGTCCGTCCAGGTGTGGGAGAGGTTCTTCCGGCTCTCCTTGGCAGCGTCCTGGAAACTGTCCATGGAGTAGTCGGGGGTGTAGGCGTCCTCGATCTTGCCGCCCACCTGGCTCCAGGACATCTTCTCCGCCTTCTCCGAGGTCAGCGTCGGGTCCGCAGTCGCGGACAGCACCACGTCCTTGAGGACGCCCGTGCCGTACTCTTCCGCCTCCTGGTAGTAGCCCGCGTTCAGATCCAACGTCCCGGCCACGTCGTCGCCCTCGTCCAGGAGCGCCTGGACCTCCCAGCCCCAACGCTTGGCGAAGTCGTCCAGCCACTGAGAAGCATCGGAGTGCCCCATCACGGTCGGCGACACCGACAGATCGGAGAAGCCCTGACCCGTGGTCGCTTCAGTCGCATCCGTGATCTTCTTCAGCTCGTCCAGCGCATCGTTGATGCCCTTGGACACCTGCTTCAGGATCTGCGGATCGACCCCGAAACCCCCACCACTCACCACGTGGTCAGCTCCCCTTGGCTATGGATTCCTTATCGAGCGCGATCCCGTCCGGCACGATTCCGGACACGGGCGGCAGGAAGGCGCGAAGTCCGGAGGACACGTCCACCACGACCCCCATCAAAACCCGGTCCCGCTCCACCAGCCCAGGAAGCAGCTCCTGCAACAGCTCCTCACCGCCCACGCGCAAGTAGCGTACGTACCGGGCCAGTTCGGCGGGGAGTTCGTCGGGCTTGGCCGCCTCCCACTTCTGCTGCAGGAAGGCGTGCATCTCACCTGTGCTGGTGAACGCGAACAACCAGCGCATGCCGTCCAACTCGCCACTCCACACGGCACTCTCACCGAGCAGGGGGAGCAGAAGCTCCGCGCCCTGCGCGGCCTCGACCAGCGCCTGCGGATCGCCTTCACCTCGTAGGAACGCGGCCATCTGCGCGCGCAGTTCCGCCGTCCCTGGCGACAGCTCGCTGCCCATCCGGCTCCGCACCCCTGCTTGTGTCGACCTGTCACGGCTTCAGCGCACGCCAGGCAGCGCGGTACGACCGTCACCCCATGGTGTGAGCAGGGGCGATACTAGATTGACGGCTGCGATCCCCGCGAATCGGGAGGGGACGCGAGTCCTTCCCGCAGGCGCAATCGGCGGTACCCCAGGCGAGGGGGAACCGGGAGACCACGGGGCGTTCGATCATGGCGCGGGCAAAGTTGCCCTTGATGGCAAAGTTGCGCTCGCCGGGAACGCGGGCGGCGCGGCAGGGCCGGCGGTCGCCGGTAGAGGACTTGGGCCCTTCTTCACGAAGCCGGTGTCGTCCACGACCAACACCCCGTTTGCCTCGCCGAGTTGTTCGGCGAGGTATGCCTGCAGATCGTCGCGGAGGTCGTCGGCATCCCCGCGGCTGCGGGGCAGCAGGTACGGGAGGCCGTCGGGACGGCGTGGCTGCCGTACTCGGCGAGCTGCCGGCCGTTTTTGCGGCTTACTGGGATCGCAGGCCCGGCGGAGGTGGCGAGAGCCACCCGGGGCGGGCCGGCCGTCGGCGCTGTTCCAGAATGAACTCACCCCGGAACAGCGCTGCTTGGCGGTGCCGTTGTGCCCCTCAGTACGCGTAGAAGCCCGACCCGGACTTCCGGCCCAGCCGCCCCGCGTCGACCATCCGCGCCAGCAGCGGGGGAGCGGCGTACAGGGGCTCCTGCACACACTCACGATTGCCTCGCCTGCCTCAAGCTGGGTACTCGCGTACGTGCGCCGGAGGACGTGGAACATGTCCGCGGGCGAAAGTTCGTAGACGGGGTACCGCCGGATCCCCGAGGACTTGTCCGGGCAGGCATCCTTCTGGAACACGCACTTGTCAGCTCCGCCCCCCTGAGAGGGGCGAGAAAAGGGCGGTTGGCGGGATTTACGCTCGCGATGAGGACCCTGAATGCCAGGACACTGCCTTGCCTTCGCCGGCGGAGCCGCGGCCCTCATCACCCACCATCACCTCCCCAAATCTAACGACCTCTCATTCAGGCCGAATGTTTCGCGACCTGCCGGGAGCGGGAGATGAACGGAATGATTGCTTCAGGTGATGGCGTGAGTCGCACGAAGGTTCGGAGTGCCCTTGCGGTGTATGGGAAGCGAAGCCACTCGGAGATCGCGGGAATGGGTGGTTCGCCCCTGGCGCGGGCGGCTCAGGATGGCCGGTGTGGATGTCGGTGCGGGAGTGTGTAATTCCGCTTTAGTAGTCTACGCAGGAATCGTTCGAATTCAGATGGGAACGGCCACTCTGTAAGTGCAATGGCCAGAATGCGACTTCACGCTAGATTTGCGGACTGTAAGGATCGTTAGCGTCCACCGCCCGCTGGCCTCTGCTGCGGGTGTCTGCACGACAACGGGAGACGTTCCATGAAGAGAGCCAGCAAATTAGTGTCACGGGCAGCTGTGGTGGTCGCGGGGGTTGCCATAGCAGCAGGCGCCACCACCGCCTTCGCGGACATGCAACGGTACACGTCTGGTGCGCATTCGTGGCGTAGGGATGACGGACATCAGGTCGGCCTGAAGGATACCAAGGGAGACGGCAACTCCGTAAAGGCTGAGTACAACCGCAACAGTTCGGAGGATATTTACACACTGTGGAATCACAGTGGTGAGGGCACCAAGGTGTACAGCAATCGGGGCGGAAGGGTGTGGGACATGCGAGTCTGCACCGAAATCGACAAGTGGCCGGACGACTGTTCCAACTGGTGGAGCGACGACCAGCGTCGCTAACGGGCCGCTGTGACATCGAGCTGCCCGGGACGCTCTTCGCCCCGGGCAGCGTATTGCTGATTCTTTTCCTCTGAAAGGCAGATGGCGTGTCGGATGCGTTGCCTCTGGAAGTCCGCGAGCTGGGGTACGAGGTCGGGGGCCGACGCCTGCTCGACGGGCTCGGACTTGCCGTGAGCGCCGGCGAGTCCGTCGCCGTTATGGGCCCTTCAGGGTCCGGGAAAAGCACACTCCTTTCCATCATCCTTGGGCTCGTTCGCCCTGATGCTGGATCAGTCATGGTCGCTGGACGCGATGTCGTCTCTTTGCGCAGCCGCCGCCTGGCAGAGCACCGCAGGAAGCGCATGGGGATGGTCTTCCAGTTCGGGGAATTGCTGCCCGAACTCTCTCCGGTGGAGAACGTGGCGTTGGTTGCCCTGCTGGATAGCGTGGACCGTGACCGCGCCTATGGCGAAAGCCGTAAACTTCTGGATGAACTCGGCGTGCCCTTCACTGACACTGCCACCAGTGAGCTGTCCGGCGGTGAGCGCCAACGGGTGGCCGTGGCACGGGCGCTGATCGGCAGCCCCACACTGCTCTTGGCGGACGAGCCCACCGGTGCACTTGACGAAGCCTCGCGCGATCATGTGGCCGAAACGCTGTTCGCCGTACCCGCCGAACGCGGATGCGGATTGCTCGTCGTCACCCACGATCCCGCTGTGGCAAACCGGGCCGACCGGGTCATGCACCTGGAACAAGGGGCCCTGGCAGGTGCACGATGAAGCGTGGTCGGATCCACCACATGCTCCGCATCGGCCGGGCAGCCGGGCGGACTGCCGAGGGCGGCCGGGCCCGCTTCTGGGCGCTGCTGGCCGCCACCGCGGTCGTCGCCGTCACGCTCTGCTCGCTGGTCGCGACCGCTGCGACGTGGGAGGGACGCGAGCAGCGCGGCGCGGCGCGCGTGCCCACCCTTGCGGATCACGGGCACCAGGCCTCGGCTCTGTGGAGCCGGTACTGGGACAGCTACCAAGGGCGCCAATTCACCGTGGTCGTCATCGCTCCCTTGACCAAGGATGCGCCTTTGCCGCCTGGCGTCGCGAGCTGGCCGGCCCCCGGTGAGGTGTTGTTGTCGCCGGCGCTGGCCGAGGGGCCCGCCAGTGAGGATTTCACCCACCGGTATGGCACCAGCGTCGGTACCGTCTCCGCGGAGGGGCTGGCATCACCGGGCGAACGGCTGGCTTACGTGCGTCCCACCACGGCGATGGTGGGCACAGCACGGATGGAGGGGATCACCGGGTACGGAGGCCCCGGACCGGTCTTCGGCGACCTGCGGATCATCGGCCCCCGGTCGTCCATGATGGCCATCATCGGCGTGCTGCTGGGACTTCCGGCTCTGGGACTGGCGGCAGCGGCGGCCAGGATGGGCGCTGCGGGAAGGGACCGTCGCGATGCTCTGCTGCACACTCTCGGTGCCGGCCGGGCGGCACGCGCCTGGATGGACATCGGGGCCGCGGTCCGGCCCGTCTGTATCGGGGCTGCTCTCGCTGTCTTGTTCACCGTTCCTTTCCTGCTGGTAGATGTCCAATTGCCGTGGATCTACTACACCCTGTACGCAAGGGACCTGCGTCGCGTGGGCGTGACTCTGGCGGCTGCCGTGGCCTTCTCCGCGGTGGGGATGCTCGGACTGATCCTCTTGTTGCGTCCGGCTGCCTCGCGTAAAGGAGCATCGACAAGGCCTCGTGCGGCAGGCAGCGGTCTGCTGCGACTTCTGGCCCTGGGGTCCTGTCCCGCCTTTCTTGTCCTGGCTCTGACGTCGCGGTCCTTCGGTGCGCAACGCTCCGCGGCGGCTTATCTGTTCGCGGTCGTCGGCGTGTGGGTGACGCTTCCCTGGGTGATCGGCTGGGCCGCGTCACGAATCAGCGGCCGGGCTGCGAAGTCGCCTCACCACAGTGGCGCCCCGGCGCGCCTGATCGCCGCCCGCACCACTGCGGCCCGACCTGGCATGGTGGTCCGTCTGGTGGCCGCAATGATCATCGCCATCGGTGTCATCGGCCAGACCCAGATCATCACCAGTCTTCTGTTCGCCCGCTCCGGAGACGAGGAACAGCTGAACTCCGCGCAGGGGCGGAGCATGGCGCTCGTGCAAACTTCGGCAACGCGGCTCACCGACGCCTTCACTGCCGCACTTCCCGAAGGGGCGCACACGGTCGCCATCGGCACGGGGAACATCCAACCCGACGGTTCCAGCGCCAGCCGTGTCCTCCAAGCGCCGTGCAGCGGCCTCCATGCCCTACGGCTCCCCTGCCCTACCACTGGGCAAGAGGCCAAAGTGCCGTACGGGGAACTCGACAAGCGCCTCAGAGTCTCCGGCTACCAGACTTTCGGCCAGACCCCCGCCGCGGTGCGCACCGGTCCCGTCCGTGCCATCAACCGTGCCGAAGGTCTGCAGGCCGTCGTCTTCACCGACATCGACAAGCCCATGGATATCCCGGCCGTCAAACGCGCCGCCCACCTGTACCTGGGCGTGAAGGCACGCACCGAGCCGGTGGCGGAAGACGGAGCCAAATCTTTCACCGTCGGCTATCAGTCACGCTGGATTCCCTTCCTCGGCACCATCGGCACGCTCGTTCTGCTCACCGCCATGGCACTGGCCGCCCTCTCAGAATTTCTGCGATTCTCGCAAACGCTGGCCCCCCTCACCGTGCTCACCGGACGCAGTCAGGTGTTCCACACGACGGCTTTCTGGTGCCTCGGGGTCCCGCTTCTGGGCGCTGGTGCCGTCGGCGCCTTCGTTCACGTCGTGCTGGTCCAGCCCGTCACGGGAGGAGAAAGCGGAGCAACCCTGTCGTGGAACCTCATCACGGCCGTCCTGACAGCAACGGGCCTCCTGGCCGCAGCTGCAACAGCTGCGGGTGGTTCGACAGCCGCACGACGCGCACTGGCGTGGCGGCCTCGCGCCGACTGACCGAAACAGCTGCTGACTCTATGAGCGTAGCCACGGCCCTCCGACACCACCCGCCCGATCAGACGGGTGGTGTCGGAGGGAGACTCCCCCCCCCGGCACCCACTGCTGCGACTCATCGAGGTACTGCTGAACCGACTTCGGCGACGCCGTGCCAGACGTCCGAGATGTGGTGGGAGCTTTTCCCTGGCCGGAAAGTCCGCTCGCCATGGTCGTCGCCCTGAGCCTCGGACGCAGGGCTCGAAGACGTTGGTCAGGCCGCTCCGAACCAGGTGCTTCCCAGGGATTTTTCAGGGACTTCCAGCTCTGTCTCAGGGACTTCCCAGGGACTTTCCGCTGAGTAAGCCGGAAGGTCCCTGACAGCTCCGAAAGAGGAAAAGTCCCAGTTCAGGGCCAGTTCTCTACCAGTCGATGACGGCGCCCAGGCCGTTTCCTCGTGCAGACTGGCCGGCCGGCCAAGACTGCGTGGCTGAGGGACCGGCGGGGAACGAGAACGCCCCCACGGCAGCGGCGCCGTCGGCGCTGCTCCAGGCCAACTCGCCCGTGAACAGTGCCACTTGGCGGGTCCGCCAGACTCCCTAGTACGGGTAGAACCCCGACCCCGACTTCCGCCCCAGCCGGCCCGCGTCGACCATCCGCGCGAGCAGCGGGGGAGCGGCGTACAGGGGCTCCTTGTACTCCTCGTACATGGAGGCGGCGACCGAGGACACGGTGTCCAGGCCGATCAGATCGGCCAGCTTGAGCGGGCCCATCGGGTGGGCGCAGCCCATCTCCATGCCGTTGTCGATGTCCTCGCGGCTGGCGATGCCCGACTCGAACATCCGGATCGCGGAGAGCAGATACGGGATGAGCAGGGCGTTGACCACGAAACCCGAGCGGTCCTGGGCGCGGATCGCATGCTTGCCCAGCACGTCCTGCACCAGGGACTCGGCGCGCTTGATGGTCTCCTCGCCGGTGGTCAGGGCGGGGATCAGCTCGACGAGCTTCTGCACCGGGGCCGGGTTGAAGAAGTGGATTCCGATGACCTGGTCGGGCCGGGAGGTGGCGACCGCCAGCTTCACCAGCGGGATCGACGAGGTGTTGGACGCCAAGATGGCGTCCGGCCGGGTGATCACCTGGTCGAGGACCTGGAAGATCTCGGTCTTGACCTGCTCGTTCTCCACCACGGCCTCGATGACGAGATCGCGGTCGGCGAACTCACCGAGGTCGGTGGTGAAGCTGAGCCGGTCGAGCGTCGCGTCGCGTTCCTCGGCAGTGATCTTGCCGCGCTCGGCGGCCTTGCCGAGAGAGTTGGTCAAACGGGTACGACCCAGCTCCAGAGCTTCGCCGGTGGTCTCCGCGACCATGACGTCCAGTCCGGCGCGGGCGCACACCTCGGCGATGCCGGCGCCCATCTGGCCGCAACCGACCACTCCGACGCGTTCGATGTCGGTCACATCGTGCCTTTCGCTGATCTTCAGGACCGGCGATACGCCGTTACGCCGTAAGGGTCCGGCGGCCGCCTCGGCCCCGACGTTACTCCGCGCGGTGCCGTGCCGAGGCCGCCGGGGCGGGCATTGTGAACCCTCAGGACGGGACGAACCGGACAACCTGGGGAATTCTTGATGAGGCATTTCACACGCAGAGGGTTTGCCGTGGCCACGCTGGGCGCGGCCTCTTCGCTGCTCACCGCGGGGGCGGCGGCGCCCGCGGACGGCCCGCCGCGGCGCGAGATGCGCGGCATGTGGCTGGCCACCGTGGCCAACCTGGACTGGCCCTCCAGTACGAAGCTCCAGCCCGCCGCGCAACAGCGCGAACTGCGCGCCCACTTCGACACGGCCGTCGCCCGCAAGCTGAACACGGTGTTCTTCCAGGTGCGGCCCACCGCGGACGCCCTGTGGCCCTCCCCGTACGAGCCCTGGGCGCAGTGCCTGACCGGGCAGCAGGGCCGTGACCCCGGATGGGACCCGCTCGACTTCGCGGTCCGCGAGGCCCACCGGCGCAATCTCGAACTCCATGCCTGGTTCAACCCGTACCGGGTGGCCAACCACACCGACCCCGGCAGGCTCACGGCGGACCACCCCGCCCGCCGGCACCCCGACTGGGTCCTGCCCTACGGCGGCAAGCTCTACTACAACCCCGGTCTGCCGGAGGTGCGCGGCTTCGTCCAGGACGCGATGTTCGACGCGGTGCGGCGCTACGACATCGACGGGGTGCACTTCGACGACTACTTCTATCCGTATCCGGTCAAGGGAGAGGACTTCGACGACGACGCGGCGTTCGACGAGTTCGGCAGCGGCTTCCGGAGCCGGGCGGCCTGGCGCCGGGACAACATCGACCGGCTGATCTCCGAGATGGCGGCCAGGCTCCGGGACGGGAGGGGGCGGTCCGGGCGCCGGGTGCGGTTCGGCGTCAGTCCGTTCGCGGTCTGGCGCAATCGCGCCACCGACCCGCAGGGCTCCCGCACCCAGGCCGGGGTGCAGACCTATGACGACCTGTACGCCGACACCCGCCGCTGGGTGCGCGAGGGGTGGCTCGACTACCTCGTGCCCCAGGTCTACTGGCCCCTCGGCTTCAGCGCCGCCGACTACGCCGAACTCGTGCCCTGGTGGGCGCGGACCGTCAAGGGCACCGGGGTGGACCTCTACATCGGCGAGGCCCTTTACAAGGCGGGCGACGCCCAGCCCTCCGCCTGGAAGGACCCGGCCGAAATCTCCCGCCACCTCACCTTCGCCCGCGACTATCCGCAGGTGGGCGGCCACGTCTACTTCTCGGCGAAGGAAGTGGCCAAGGACCGGACGGGTGCCATGGCGCGCGTCGTGCGCGACCACTACGCCGCCGCGGCGCGGTCGTAGCGGCGGCCCGCGCCGACCGGGAGGGTCCGCGCGGACCGCGGCGTATGCGGAGATTCCGGTACCGGGCCGGAGCGGTGTCCGCCGGCCGGGTCCGCCGGCCGGTGCCGGTGGCTACCGGCGGACAGTGTCTACCGGCCGGGATCCATGTCGGTGGCCTTGCCGTGCCGGACGACCGAGTCGGGGCCGGGAGACATGATCGCCTCATGTCCGTCCTCGGCGCGGACGCGGTAGGGCGGATCGCCGTTCGGGCCCAGTACTTCGACGATTTCGACGACCTTGTCGTGATGCCCGACGGTCCTGCCGTGCACCACCAGCCGGTCGCCCCTGTTTGCGTGCATCAGGGTCCTCCCCGCCTCGGGGCGGCCGTACGACCCGCGGGCCGACAGTGCGGCGGCCGACGGTTGAACGGCCAACGATTTCCACGGTGTACGGGCCTGGCAATGACCCGGACGGCGGTACCTGCCGTCGCGGCAAGTTTACGTCCGCGGGCCGCCGTCGCACCCCGGAAAGTGCAGGTTCATCCCTTTCGGTGGGCCGGTGGCCGGGGCGGCTCGGTGCCCCGGCGTGCCCCGGGGCACCGAGCGGTCATCCACGGGTCCGCTGGGTGACCGCGATGCACGCCAGGACCGCCAGCGCCGCGGCGGGGGCGGCCGGCGGCAGCCGCTCGCCCAGCAGCAGCACGGACCAGAGCAGGGTCAGCAGCGGCTGGGCGAGCTGCAGCTGGCTCGCCTTGGAGATGCCGATCGCGGCCATCCCGCGGTACCAGGCCACCATCCCGAGGAACTGCGAGCCGAACGCCAGCCACAGCACTCCGCCGACCGAGTGCACCGTGAGCCGCAGCGGCTCCGCGGACAGCGCCACCGCCGCGCCCGTCACCGTGACCGGAAGCGCCAGCACCAGCGCCCAGCCCATCACCTGCCAGCCCGGCATATGGCGGGCGAGCCGCCCGCCTTCGGTGTAGCCGGCCGCGCACACCAGCAGTGATCCGAACAGCAGCAGATCCCCGCGGCCCGGCGCCCCGCCGCTCTGCTGCACCGCAAAGCCGATGACGACGACGGCGCCGACCAGCGAGGCGATCCAGAACGTCCGGGAGGGCCGGGCACCGGTCCGTACGGCCGAGAAGGCGGCCGTGGTCAGCGGCAGCAGGCCGACGACGACCGCCGCGTGCGAGGTGGTGGAGGTCTGCAGCGCGAGGGTGGTCAGCAGCGGGAAACCGAGGACCACGCCGCCCGTGACGACCGCGATGCCCGCCCAGTGCCGCCGCTCGGGAAGGCGCCCCCGGAACACGGCCAGCGCGCCGCCGGCCAGCACGGTGGCCAGCACGCTGCGCAGCATCACCACCGTCCACGGCCCCATGCCCTCCAGCGCCCAGGCGGTCGCGGGGAAGGTGAGCGAGAAGGCGGCGACGCCGAGCGCGGCGAGCAGCGCGCCCCGGGCGGCCCCGCTCGCGGCCTCCGGGAGCTGCGGGGCCTTGGCCGGCTGCCGGTTCTCCGGGGCGGCGGTGTCCGGGGCGTCCGGGGTGCTGACCGCTATCGTCACGGTGGCAGTAGCGCTATCGTTGTCTCTCATGCAAGAGCGTAGCAGCGGCGCCGAACTGGCCGCGACCCTGCGGGTGGAGCTGAACCGCTACTCTCCAGGAGAGAAGCTGCCATCAAGTCGCGCCCTCGTGGAGCGGCACCGGGTCAGTCCGGTGACCGTCTCCCGGGCGCTCGCCGAGCTGGCGGCGGAGGGTCTGGTCGTGACCCGGCCGGGCGCGGGGGCCTTCCGGGCCGAGCCGCGCGGCGAGGCGCCCCGGCCGGTCGACACCTCCTGGCAGGAGATCGCGCTGAGCGCCGAGCCGGCCGGCGACCAGGTGCCGCGCAGCGTCGACGCCTCGGGTGTGCTCGCCACGCTCGCCACCCCGGCGCCCGGTGTCATCGAACTCATCGGCGGCTATCTGCACGCCGATCTCCAGCCGGAGCGCGCCCTCGCCGCCGCCCTGGCCCGCGCCGGACGGCGGCCGGGCGTCTGGGGGCGCCCCACGATCGGCGGGGTGGCGGAGCTGCGGGCCTGGTTCGCCCGCGAGATCGCCGGCCCCGGTGGCCCGCTGGCCGCCAGCGACGTCCTGATCACCGCGGGCGGTCAGAGCGCGCTGAACGCCGCCCTGCGTGCCCTCGCCGCCCCCGGCGCCCCGGTGCTCGTCGAGTCCCCGACCTACCCGGGCATGCTGGCCGTGGCCCGCGCCTCCGGACTGCGGCCGGTGCCCGTACCGGTGGACGCGGACGGGGTCCGTACGGACCTGCTCGCGGACGCCTTCCGGGCCAGCGGCGCGCGGCTGTTCGTCTGCCAGCCGCTGTTCCAGAATCCGACCGGCGCGGTGCTGGCCGATGACCGGCGGCGCGAGGTGCTGCGGGTGGCCCGCGCGGCCGGCGCCTTCGTGATCGAGGACGACTTCGCACGACTGCTGGTCCACGGCGACGCCCCCGCGCTGCCGCCGACCCTGATGGCGGACGACCGGGACGGCACGGTCGTCCACGTCCGCTCGCTGACCAAGGCCACCTCGCCCAACCTGCGGGTGGGCGCCCTGGCCGCGCACGGTCCGGTCCTCGACCGGCTGCGCGCCATCCAGGTCGTCGACAGCTTCTTCGTGCCGGGCCCGCTCCAGGAAACCGCCCTGGAACTCGTCGGCTCGCCCGCCTGGCCGCGCCATCTGCGGCTGATCTCCGGCGAGTTGACCGTCCGCCGCAATGCCCTGACCGCGGCCCTGCACCGGTACCTGCCGGGCCTCGCCGGGCCGGGCGGGGGGCACGGGGCGGCGTACGGCCACGACCCCGCGCCGGGCGGCCTCTACATCCCGCCGGGCGGCTACCACCTCTGGCTGCGACTGCCGGACGGCACCGACGAGGCGGCGCTGACCGGTGCGGCGCTGCGGGCGGGCGTCGCGGTCGCGGCCGGCCGGCCGTACTTCGCCGCCGAGCCGCCGGCCGCGCATCTGCGGCTGAGCTTCGCGGCCGCGTCCGGCACCGCCGAGATCACGGAAGGCGTCCGCAGGCTCCGCACGGCGTGCGAGGAGCTGGGGGTGCCGGCGGGCTGAACGGGCGGGGCGGGGAGGGGTGCGCCGGCTCCCCTGCCGGCAAGTACGGCGGGCGGCCGGAACCCTCCCCGCACGTACGGCGGGCCGGCCGGAACCCTCCCCGCCGGTAACGGCTCGACGCCGCCCCGCCCTTCTGCGAACCTCCCGGCATGAGCACCCACGCCCTCGACGGCTACGAGATCTCCACCGACCCGGCGCGCCTGGACACCGGCCTGGTCCACCACTGGCTGTCTGCCGACGCCTACTGGGCCGTGGGCCGGTCCCGGGAGCTGCATGACCGCGCCGTCGCGGGCTCGCTCAACTTCGGTCTGTACGAGGCCGGTTCCGGCCGTCAGGCCGGCTACGCCCGGGTGGTGACCGACCACGCCACCTTCGCCTGGCTCTGCGACGTCTATATCTGCCGCGACGACCGCGGCAAGGGCCTGGGCACCGCCCTGGTCGAGGCCATCGCCGACCACCTGGCGCCCTGCGGGCCGAGCCGCCTGACGCTGGCCACCAAGGACGCCCACGGCGTGTACGAGAAGGCCGGCTTCCGCCCCCTGGTCTCCCCGGAGCAGTGGATGACCCTCGGGCTGATCGACCCGGGTCCTGTCGAGATGTGATCAACAAGGGCCAGTGCGGCGTTACTGCTCTTACCATCGGCGGATGAGCGTCCGACTGAAGCTGCTCGCCGCCGGCCGCAGCTCCGCGCTGCTCGGAACGCGGTTCGGCGACGACCGGCCGCTCGACGCCGCGGGATGGCACGAGGCCGAGCGGGCCGCGCCCGTCCTGTGCCGGCTCGCCGCCGCCGAACTGCGCTACTGCTCGCCGTCAGCCCGCTGCCGGGACACCGGCGAAGCCCTCGGCCTGCGCCCGCTCCCGCAACCGGCGCTGCGCGACTGCGACATGGGGCGCTGGCACGGCCGCACGCTGGGCGAGGTGGCCACCGAGGAACCGCGCGCGGTGGAGGCCTGGCTGGCCGATCCGCGCGTGGCGCCGCACGGCGGGGAGTCGTTGCTGGCCTTCATCACGCGCGTCGGCGGCTGGCTGGACACCCGGCCGGTCGAGGACGCCGACGGACTCCTCGCGGTCGCCGAGCCCGGTGTCGTCCGCGCCGCCCTGGTCTACGCGCTCCAGGCCCCGCCGCACACGTACTGGCGGATAGACGTCCAGCCGCTCTCGGTGACCACCCTCACCGGCCGGTCCGGCAGGAAGTGGGACCTCCAACTGGAGGCATGAGGCGGCACCGCGCTACGACCTGCCGGCCGCCGGCCCGCGGCCCAGCCGCACATCGGTCAGCACCCCCTGGAACACGAGCGCGACCAGCCCGGCGCACGGGATCTGCCAGGCGAGGGCCCCGGTCGCGGCGAGCACACCACAGGCCGCAACGGCGAGCAGGGTGGGCAGCGTCGAGGCCACGGCGATACGGGTACGGGTGCGACGGTGCATGGCGGGCTCCTTCAGGGGGTGGGGCTTCATGGTGTGGGGCTTCGGCATGGACTGCATGGCATGAGGCTGCGGGGGGCGGCGCGCCAGGGCGTGGTGCGCCAGGGGCGCGGTGCGGGACGGGCGAGGAGGCGGCCCCGCCGTCAGGACCCGGCGGCGCGTGCCCGGTCCAGGTAGGCGGTGAGGTCCGGCAAGCCGGCGTCCGCCCATCCGGCGTCCGGCGCCGCGCCGTCCCCGGACCTGGCCACCGAGCCCTCACGCCACGCCGTCCGGACGGCGTCGGACACCGCCGTGTCGCCGCCGGTGAACAGCGTGCTCAGCTCGTCCATCCGCGCCACCAGCCGCCGCACCCGCGGATCGCCGGGCGCGACCCCTTCGGTGCGCAGGCGCTCCGCCCGCCGGTACAGCTCGGGCCACTCCACCTCCAGGAGGTAGTGCGCCAGGGAGCCGAGCGCGGTGGCCCGCGTCTCCAGGGTCCGCAGCTGGTCGGGCTCCAGACGGTGGCGGAGCGCCCGGCCGGCTCCCGCGGCGCCGGCACCGGTCGCCCGCAGCGCGTCGAACAGGGCGGTGACCGTCGGCGTCCGTGCGGCGGCCAGTTCGCCGTCGAGACGGCACCACCCGGGCCGGATCGACCCCGCTGTCCAGGCAGACGCCGATGGACTCCAGCCCGAGCCCCAGGTTCCGCAGCGCCAGCACCTGATAGAGCCGTACGGCATCGTCCTCCGTGTACTCCCGGTGCCCGCCCGCCGTGCGTTGCGAGGGGCACAGCAGGCCGATGGTGTCCCAGTGGTGCAAGGTGCGTACGGTCAGTCCGCTCGCCTCGGCGAGGGCCCCGACCTTCCAGGTGGCGGCGTTCATGGAGCAACGATGCCTCCTCACGCGGCGTGAGGTTCAAGTGTCGGGGCCGCCCTCGGGCACCACCCGGAAAGCCCATCCGGCGCGTTCCGCCGTCCGGGGCGTACGCACCCTTGTGACCTGCGGGAAGAGGCGGCGGGCCGGTGTCTCGCGCGGAAGTTGGCCTTGCCGGGGCCCGCCATCGAGGTGCGCGCCGCCGGGCCGGACGCTTCTCTCGGGGTATGCCCATACGTCAGATTCCTCTGTACGCCCTGGCGGCCGGTGCCCTGGCGGTGTCCGTCCTGCTTTTCGGTGACGACCGCGGCGCCGATGCCGCCCCCGGGGCCGTCACCGGGACGGTGACCGGAGCCGCCGCCGAGACCGGCTCCGCGCCGGAGACCGCGGACGCGGTGGTCGTGCAGCCCGACCCGGTGACACCGGGCGCCGCCTTCTCCGTCTCCGACGGCGGGCAGTGCTCCGGCGACACCGCGGAGGCCACCTTCGACGACGCGAACATCCCCGCGCTGGAGCTCGCCGAGCGGAGCGGGCGGCTCGGCGGCACCGCGATCCTGCCGGAGAACACCGCGCCCGGCTCCTACCGGGTCACCCTCACCTGCGGCGGTACCTCCCGGGCCCGGCAGAGCGCCCTGGACACCGGCCGGACGGGCGACGAGGAAGACGGCACGGTGCGCGGCGGGGAGGACGGCGAACGCCACGGCAGCGGACGCGGCGAGGAGTACGGGGAGCAAGCCGGCGACGGCCGGAAAACCCTCACCGGCACCATGACCGTCTCCGGTGGTGCCGACGAGGTCGTGCCCCGGGGCGGCGCGGACACCGGCCTCGGCGGCGCGGCCGGCACCGGCCGGGCGGCCACGACCGCGGGCGGACTGCTGCTGCTGGCCGCGGCCGGCTGGGGAGCCCGCGCCCGCCGGCGGCACCCCCGCGGCACCGGGAGCTGACGGCGGTGACCGCGGATCCACCACGGCGCGGCCTCGTCACCGCCCTCATCACGGCCCTCACCCTCGCGGGCGTGTGCACGCTCACCGTCGTCCACCTCCGCGCCCGCGACGCCACCAGCGAGGTCGACGACGGTACCCACACGGTGCCGCGCACCGAGATCGCCAGAACGCTCAGCGGCCAGCTCACCCTGCCCTTCCGCAACGGGCCCGACGCGGTGCACTGCTCCGGCGATCTCCGGCCCGTGCCGTACGACGAGGTGCGCTGTACGGCCCACTTCCCCCTCGGCCTGGACCGGCACCTCAGCGTCGAGGTCACCCAGGTCCGCCACAACAAGGTCACCTACCGGCGCCACGCCGTGCCGCGGTGAGCGGCCCCGGCCGCCGTGAGCGGTGCCCGCCGCACTGCGCGGTGCCTCGCGCGCCGGCCCACCTACGGCGCGAGCCGCAGTGCCGCCGGCCCCCGGGTCAGCCAGGCGTTCGCCGCCTCGACCCGGCCGCCCACCTGCAGCTTTGCGTAGGCGTGTTCCAGATGTTTGTCGACCGTGCGCGGACTGATCGCCAGCCGGCGGGCGATCTGCTGGTTCGTCAGGCCGCGGGCGAGCAGGGTGAGTACGGCCGACTCGCGGCGGGTGACGGGGGACGGCGCAGGTGCGGGCGGGGCGAGCCGGCTGAGGACGTGGCTGAGCCGGGTGCGCAGCAGGGCCGCGGCCGCCACATCGTCGTCGGAGAAGTCGCTGCCGTTGCGGCTGATCGCCACGCACACCTTCCGCGGCACACCGGCCGCGTAGCCCGCGGGGAACGACATCGCGAGCTGCTGCTCGGCGCCCAGCGGCCGGTAGACGTCGGCATAGGCGGCGAGGGCGTGGAAGGCGCTGCGGGTCTGCAGGGTGGAGCGGCGCATCGCGGTGCCGGGGCCGAGGGTGGTGTGGGTGACGAGGGAATCGGCCGCCGATTCGCGCGCGAACGCCTCCCGTATGTCCGGGGTCAACAGACCGGCGGGCAGGGTGAGCGGCCGGTCGGCAGAGCCGGCGCGGGGCGACCAGATGATGCTGTCGCCGGGAACGGCACCGAGCAGCAGCGGAAGCAGCGCCGGAACAAGGGTGTCCTCGTCGACGGCATCGATCAGGAGGTCCACGACGGCGAGAATGCGCCGCAGGCCGGCCTCCGCGGCCGCGCTCATACCTCCAGCGTGCCGAGGGGGCACAGGCCAGTCAAACGCGTGCCGAGTGGGCAGCGGCAACCAAACGCAGAAGCAGCCGAACGCGCCCGCGCGGTGCACCGGCACGTCGGACCTGTGCCGCGCGGGGCACAGGCCGCTCACATGAGGCCCACCCGGCCGGCCGGGGGAAGACCGGCCGGGCGCGTCAGGCGGCTCAGCGCCCGACGGCATAGACGCGGTTGACGAGGCTCTGTGCGGCGAGTCGCCAGTGATGGAGTCCGGCCTCGTCGGCGAGCTGCCGCAGCACCTCCTCACCCGCGTGGTTTCCCAGTGCCTGCGGACCGTGCTGGGCCAGCGCGGACGGCAGACAGATGGCAACCGAGCTTGCGGTCAGCGCCCGTCCGACGGGGTTGACGTTCTCCTGGGCGTTGGCAGAGGCGTTCGGCTCGACGACCATGCAGGTGCCGCCGTCGGCCAGGGCCTGCTCGGCGTGGTGCAGTGCGCCGCCCGGGTCGCCGGTGTCGTGCAGGCAGTCGAAGAACGTGATCAGGTCGAAGTCCTCGCCCGGGAAGTCCTGGGCGGTGGCGACCTGGAAGCTGACCCGGTCGTCCAGTCCCCGCTCGGCCGCGATGCCGCGGGCCGCTTCGATGGACGGACGGTGGAAGTCGAAGCCCTCGAAGCGCGACCGGGGGAAGGCCTGGGCCATGAGCGTCGTGGAGTAGCCGTAGCCGCATCCGACGTCGGCGACGCGGGCGCCGCGCTCCAGCTTCTCCACCACACCGTCCAGCGCGGTCAGCCACTCCGGCACCAGCGCGGCCGCGTACCCGGGGCGGAAGAACTGCGCGGTGCCGGCGAACAGCGCGTTTCCGTGTTCCTCCCAGCCGACGCCCTCACCGGTGCGGAAGGCCTCCACGAGGACGTCCTCGGTGGCGTAGATCGCCTGCAGCACGGTGGAGAACCCCGCCGCGTACGTCGGCAGGTCCGGGTCCGCCAGGACGGCGGCGTGCTCGTCGGGCAGCAGGTAGGTGTCGGTGCCGGGCGCGTAGCTGACGTATTCGCCGGCGACCTGGGACGTCAGCCATTCGCGGACGTAGCGCTCGACCAGCCCTGTACGGGCGGCGAGTTGTACGGACGTGAGGGGGCCGGCGCCCGCCATGGCCCGGTACAGGCCGAGCCGGTCACCGAGCGAGGTGCACAGGCCGGCGACCGCGGCGCCGCTGTCGGCGATCACCCTTTCCAGGAATTCCTGCACCCGGTCCTCATCCACCGCGGCGCCGGGGGCGACATCGGCGGAGGCCGTCATGTCTCTCACCTCCACCTCCTCGTCCGCATCTCACTCTCGTCCTCCTCTCACTGCAGCAGGACGGCCACCCCGCGCGCCATACGGGATTCGCCGTATGCGGCGGGTGGTGACCCCCGACGACACCCGGGCCGACACTGGAGGAGAGGAGGGGACAGGAGGTGCACCATGCGCAAGAAGATCGACTGCCGGGATCAGCCCAGCGAGATGAACTGCACCCTCGTCATCGCCGGCGAGGAGGAAGAAGTGCTCCGCGCAGCCACCGAGCACGCGGTATCCGTCCACGGACACCAGGACAGCCCGGAACTGCGGGAACAGATCAGGACGGCCATGAAGGACGAGGTTCCGCAGCACGCCTGAGCAGGCCTGAGCAGGCCTGAGCACGCCTGGGCACAGCTCGCGCGCGGGAGCCGTGGAGGTCCGCGGCGCGGCAGCGGCACGCCGTCCCCGCGGCGGGACGGCCGCCTCGCCCTGTCCGGATGCGCGGGTGCCGTGGGCGGCCCCCGCGGGCTACGACCGACGCCGGGGCCTGCCGCGCTTGGCGCCCCTCGCACCGCCGGAACCGCCGGAAGCACCCCGCGGACTCTTGCCGGACGGCTTCCCGGCCGATTTCCCCGCCGGTTTTCCGCCCGTCTTCCCTGCCGTCTTCCCGGCCGCGGGCTTCCGCCGCGCGCTGCCGGTCTCGCCGCGCTTGCCCTTCGGCTGCGCCGGGTCCGGGTCCGGGCGGCGCCCGCGAGAGCTGTTGACGGTCCGCCCGCGGACGATCCCGATGAAGTCCTCCACCAGGTCGGTGGTCGCGTCCTGCGGCCACGACAGCGCGACCCGTGACGCCGGGGCGTCCGACACCGGCCGGTAGGTGAGGTCCCTGCGGTGGTGCAGACGGGCGAGGGACTGCGGGACGACGAGGACCCCCACCCCTGCCGCCACCAGCTCCACGGCGTCCGCGGTCGTGGCGGGGCGGTCGTTCGCGGGCCGCCCCGGCCGCTGCTCCCAGTCGAGGGTGTCGTCGAGGGGGTGCAGCACGATCTCGTCGGCCAGGTCCTCGGCGGACACCTCGTCGGCGGCCGTCACGAGGTGGTCCTTCGGGACCACGACGACGGTCGTCTCGGTGTAGAGGGGGATCGCGCTGAGGTCCGCCCGGTCCACCGGCAGCCGCACGAAACCCGCGTCGGCGTCGCCGCCCCGCAGGACGTCGCACGCCTCCGCGGCGGACACCGGGACGAGGGTCAGGGGAACGCCGGGAAGCCGCTCGTTCCAGATCCGCACCCACTTCGTGGGCGTCACCCCCGGGACATACGCGAGACGGAACGAAGGGGATACTTCCGAGCCAGTCACGTGCACAGGCTACCGGTCGTGGTCGGAGGTAGCGCACACGATCGATACCCTGGACACCATGACGTCGCACCAGACCACCCAGACGATGAAGCCCGCAACCGCGGCGAAGAAGCTGGGTGTGTACCTCGAGGCCACCCCCGCCGAGTTCCAGGAGGGTGTCGTCTCGCGCACCGAGTTGAACGCCCTGCAGGCCGATCCGCCCCAGTGGCTGCAGGACCTGCGGCGCAACGGCCCGCACCCCCGGCCGGTGGTCGCGGCCAAGCTGGGCATCTCCATCTCCGGCCTCGCGCGGGGCGGTGTCACCGAACCCCTCACCACGGAGCAGATCGACGCGCTGAAGAAGGACAGCCCCGAGTGGCTGCAGAAGGAGCGCGCCACCCAGGCCGAGGTCCGCAAGGAAGCGGCCCGGATCAAGGAGAAGAACGCGGCCCGGGACGAGCAGCCCGGCGGGCCGCGTTCCTGAACCGCCGCTGATCCCCCTCCTTCCCCGCCGGGCCGCCCCGGCCCCGTACCCGCGGGGGCGGCGGGGCGTGCTCAGGCGCCCGTCGGGGGGAGGAGATGCGCCAGCCCCTCCGCACAGTCCTTGGCGGCCTCGGCCGAGCGCGGCAGCATGACGCTCTCGTACGCACGGACGGCGTCGTCGACGCAGGGTTCGGCGACGAGGGCCTGGGCGAGTTCGGCGCCGTCCAGCATGGCGAGATTGGCCCCCAGCCCGAGCGGTGGCATCAGGTGCGCGGCGTCGCCCAGCAGGGTGACGCCGGGGACGTGCTCCCAGGTGTGCGGGACGGGCAGCGCGAAGACGGGCCGCTGGACGAAGGCGCCGTCGTTGTCCCGCAGCACAGCGAGCAGGCGCTCGTCCCAGCCGTCGAACATCGTCAGCAGGTGCGCCCGCACGGCCGCCGTGTCACCGGGCTCCACACCCGCGGCCACCTGCCAGTCCTCCGGTCCGCGGAAGCCTATGTAGACGCGGATGCGGCCGTTGCTGTTGCGCTGGGCGAACAGCACCTTGCTGTCGGCCATGGCCACCATGGTGCCGGCGCCGACCATCCGTGCCAGACCGGGATGACGGGTGTCGCAGTCGTCGAAGCCGGCCTCGACGAAGGTGACGCCGGTATAGCCGGGTACGGCGTCCGACAGGGCCGGGCGCACCCGTGACCAGGCGCCGTCGGCACCGATCACCAGGTCGAAGTCCTCGGTGGTGCCGTCGCCGAAGAGCAGGCGGCCGGTGCCGTCCCCGAGCGGGGTGACCGAGCTGACGGCACGGTCCCACCGCACGCTGCCCGCGGTGAGGGAATCCAGGAGCAGACCCCGCAGCTGACCGCGGTCGATCTCCGGCCGGTCCTCCTCGCCGTGGTCGTCCGGCGGGCCCTGCGCGGGCAGGACGGCGGCGGTGGCGGGATCGAGATTGCGCCACTCCTGGCCTTCGGGCCGGGCGAGGGCGCGGAAGCGGTCGAGCAGTCCCGCCGCGCGCAGGGCTGCCTGACCGGTCCCGGCGTGCATGTCGAGAGAGCCGCCCTGCGCACGGGCTCCGGCGGAGGCCTCCCGTTCCCAGATGGTGACGGAGCGACCGTGGCGCTGCAGGACACGGGCGCAGACAAGGCCTCCAAGGCCGGCGCCGACGACGGCGATGCGGGGGTCACGCGTGGAGTTCATGGGGCTGGTCCCCTCGGAAGTGAGTGATCGCCGGGAGATCCGGCACGACTAAGAAAGCACACTCACTAAATAAGTGCAATGAGTTAACTTTCGCAGTGAGTGTGCTCCGTGATGCCCTTCGGGATACGCTGCGACGGTGACCGAACCGACCGGGCGCCGTGAGCGCAAGAAGGCCCAAACCCGCAAGTCGCTGGCCGACGCCGCGCTGGAGCTCTTCCTCGACCGGGGCTACGACCAGGTCTCCGTCAAGGACGTCGCCGACGCCGCCGACGTGTCGGTGACCACCCTGTTCAAGCACTTCCCCAGCAAGGAGGCGCTGGTTTTCGACGAGGAGGACGACATCGAGGCGGGGCTCGTCGCCGCCGTGCGGGAACGCGCCCCCGGGCAGTCGATCCCGCAAGCGCTGCACGAGCACATCCTGCGGACCCAGGACCTCGCCAAGGATCCGCGGTTCGCCCCGTTCCTGCGCATGGTGGAGGGCACCCCGGCGCTGCGGGACTACTCCCACCGCATGTGGATGCGCCACGAAACGGCCGTGGCGCGGGCCATCGCCGAGGAGACCGGCGCCCCCGAGGGCGACGTCACCTGCGCCGCCCTCGCCCGTTTCGCGCTGGAGACCCGTGGGCTGCTCCAGCGGCACACCGACCCGCGCCGTGCCACCGAAGCAGCCTTCGCCCTGCTCGAACACGGCTGGGCGGCCACCCACCCCGGGCAGTGACCAGGGCTGACCGAGGCTGACCAGGGCTGACCAGCTCCTGGCGGGGCGAGAAGACCGGGAATCCCGCACGGACCGGCGTCACACACGGAATACTCCGGTGTCCCACACGAAATACCTGAGGCCCTTGAGCCGGAAGTTACTGGGGGAACACATGGAAGCCGGTCAGCCGAGCCGTACCGCGATGCGGACAGCGCACGCCCGTGCGCGCCACCAGGCCGATCCCCAGCGGTTCTTCACCGACCCGCTGGCGTCGAAGATCCTCCACCTCCCCCTCGACCCCGACGCGTTGCTGCCGCCCTCCGACGACCCGATCGCCCGGCACAACATCCGGTTCGTCGCCGCGCGCAGCCGCTTCGCCGAGGACTCGCTCGCCTCCGCGGTGGCCGCCGGCACCCGGCAGGTCGTCGTACTCGGCGCCGGCCTGGACACCTTCGCCTGCCGCAACCCGCACGCCGGCCTGACGGTGTTCGAGGTCGATCATCCGGACACCCAGGAGTGGAAGCGGCAGCAGCTGGCCGCGGCCGGGATCGCCCTCCCGCCGTCGTTGGTTTTCGCCCCGATCGACTTCGAACGCGACACGCTCGCCGAGGCCTTGGACGCGGCCGGGCTGGACCGCCACCGACCGGCGTTCTTCATCTGGCTCGGGGTCACGCCCTACCTGACACGGGACGCCGTCCTCGCCACACTGCGCTGCGTGGCCGAGCACACCGCGCCCGTCGAAGTGGTCTTCGACTACTACCTCGAACCGTCGCCCTCGATGTCGCCGGAGCTCCGCGCCGCGTACGAGGCCGCCACACGGCGGGTGGCGGAGTTCGGCGAACCCTGGCTCAGCCACTTCACCCCGGACGGCCTCGCCGATGAGCTGCGCGCGATGAAGCTGGACGACATCGAGGACTTCACGGGGCCGGAACTGCTCGCGCGATACTTGGGCGAACCCGCTCCCGGCGCCGGTGCCGACGCCGATGCGTTCAGCGGCCATGTGCTCCGCGCCGGGCGCACCACCGTCCGATAGGCAGGCACCCCCACCGCCCGGTCAGGTACTCCACCGCCCGTCAGGCGAGCGTTTGTGAGCACTGACCCGGGAGCCCCACCGCCGCATTGCTGACGTGCCGGGCGGGCGGGTGTGGAACCGTAAACTTCCCGACGGGACCGTGGTGTCGGCCGGCGGGACCTGGCTGGGCAAGGGGCAGGACCGGATGTTCCAGCTCTGCCGGGAACTGGGGCTTGAGGTGTACCGCCAGTACGAGCAGGGCGATCACCTCCTGCGCCTCGACGGAGTCAACCACCGCTACCACGGCCCCCTCCCCGCCACCGGCCCCAAGACCCTCTCGGCTCACCGCCTTGCTCAGCCGGCCGCAGCGCCGAACCACCGGGGCAGCCGGCGGAGCAGATCCTGCTGCTCGTCACCCACCCACGCCACATGGCCGTCCGGCCGCAGCAGCACCGCGGGCACGTCCAGTTCCTCACTGGCATCGATGACGTGGTCGACCCGGTCCGCCCAGCCCGCCACCGAGAGCCGACCGGTCCGGTCGAGCAGCAGTCCGCGGCCGCCGTGCATCAGCTCGTAGAGGCGCCCCTGCTTCAGCTGGACGTCCCGCAGCCGCCGGCCGAGCAGTTCGTGGCCCTCGCCGACGTCGTAGCGGACCCCGACCGCGGTGATCATCCCGGTCACGTACCGGTTCACCTCCTCGAAGTCCATCAGCTTCGAGAACAGTCCCCGCAGTGCGGTCGCCCCCGGATCGGTCCCCAGCAGCGTCATCTGCGCGCGGGTGCTGTCCAGTACGGCGGCGCCCACCGGGTGCCGTTCGGCGTGGTAGCTGTCCAGCAGCCCCTCCGGCGCCCAGCCACCGATCTCGGCCGCCAGCTTCCAGCCGAGGTTGAAGGCGTCCTGCACGCCGAGGTTGAGCCCCTGCCCGCCGGTCGGCGGGTGGATGTGCGCCGCGTCGCCGGCCAGCAGGACCCGGCCCACCCGATACCGCTCCGCCTGCCGGGTGGCGTCGCCGAACCGGGACAGCCAGCGCGGCGAGTGCACCCCGAAATCGGTGCCCGCGGTCGCCCGCAACTGCTGCTTGAACTCCTCCAGGGTCGGCGCGGTCGCCCGGTCCTCGGCCACCCCGTCGGCGGGCACGATGACGCGGCACACCCCGTCCTCCGTGGGGGCGACGCCGAACCGCAGCTGGGTCTTGCGTACGTCCTCGACGACGGCGGCGATCGTCGCCGGATCCTCGGCCACCTCCATCTCACCCAGCAGCGTCTCGACGGTGGCGGGCTCACCGGGGAAACCGACCCCGAGCAGCTTGCGCACCGCACTGCGACCGCCGTCGCACCCGACGACGTAACGCGCACGCAGGTGCGTGCCGTGGCCCCCACTCGCCGGCTCGACGGTCACCCCGTCCTCGTCCTGGCTCAGCCCGACCACTTCGCAGCCGCGCCGGATCTCGGTACCGAGTTCGACGGCACGCTCGTTGAGCAGCCGCTCGGTGACCGGCTGCGGGACGGCGAGGGCGTACGGGTGAGCCGTGTCCAGCCGGTCCGGCCACGCCTTCATGATGCCGCCGAAAAGCCCGCCGGCCCGGAACTTCTCACTGACCGCGAGGAACCGGTCCAGCAGGCCGCGTTGGTCCATCAGCTCGACGCTGCGCGCGTGGAGCCCCTGCCCGCGGGACTCCCCGGTCGGCCCGGCCAGCTTCTCCAGCACGACCACCCGCACGCCGTGCAGCCGCAGCTCACAGGCCAGCATCAACCCGGTCGGCCCGCCGCCGACCACGATCACGTCAATCATCAATACGCCCCGTTCCATGAGAGGTGATGTCGGCCGGCCGCCCCGCGCCGTCCGGCGGCCGGACGGCCCCCACACAACCCATGCGTCGGCATGCGTCGGCACGCAGCGGCATGTGTCGACATGCATCGACATCGACAAACGCCGGCAACAGCCCACGTACCTCGCACATCTGCGATATGCGCAGGTCCTGGCCTTGGCCGAACATTCTGCGGCACCTCCCGGCCCTTGCCGCAAGCCCCCCGGTGCGCTATAGCTTGAGAGTGGCAAGGAGTGCGTAACCTCCTTGCCTTCGCTATTTGTTGCCGGTGCCGGCCGTGAACGGTGGCCGAGGTCGTCGACACCACGCACCGCACGCCCGCCCAGGCCGCCCTGCAGATCGCGGAGGCCGCCAAGAGCTGAGGTCCGCCCGCTGGGGTGGCGGGCCTCCCGGGCCTCCCGGGCTTCCCGGGCCTCCCGAGCTGGTGCTCCCGTTTTCGGTGCAGCGGTACGGGCGTTCTCACCGCCGCCGGGCGGACACTCGCCCACCGACGAGCACCGCGCAGGCCCCGCACGTCAGCAGCCCGCCGGCGAGAAAGGTGCCCTGCACATCGGCCGACGGCAGGATCAGCCCCCCGAGCGCGGCGCCCGCCGCGATACCGGCGTTGTAGGAACCGGAGTTCGCCGCAAGTGCGAGATCCGTGCGGCCCGGTGCGCAGCGCAGCATCGCGTGCTGGTAGCCATGAACACCGGCCCGAGCGCACCGCCCATCAGCACCAGGAACACCACCGCCGCCACTGGATCGGTGCCGGCCGCCCCAGCCTTGGAACAACGGTGCCGCTCCTCTGCGCACCATGCTCACCGGGCGGCGCGACATCGAACGCCAGGGGGTCAAATGCGGCATGTGGAACAGGCCAAGTATCGAGGAAATATCGGACACTCTTCCTCGCGGGGTCTTACCGAAGTGGACCCCCGCCCCCAACCATGGCCGCGTGCATGCCTGCTTCCTGCGAGGGGGAGAAATCATGAGATTCCACGCAAAGATCACTGCGGCTGCCATGAGTGTGTCCGCACTGACCATGGGCTTCTTCACCGCTGCGGTCCCTGCCGCGTCCGCAGTAGTCCACAAGAGCAACCCCCGTCCCGCTGGCGAGGTCGCTGCTGCGTGGACCCGGACCACCACACCGAGCTCTGCCCCGATCAGAGAGTGTTACGCGTCCTCGTGTGACGTGGTGATACGGACGGACCCTGGCTCCTGGGTGTACTGGAGTCACTACGCATACAACAGTTCCGGCAACCGCTGGTACTACGTCAGGTACACGGCCGGCAACGGTACCCCCCACGACTTCTACGGCTGGGTCTACTGCGGCAACGTCACCGCTCCCTGCTGAGCACCTCCGACTGAGCACCGGCCCGCGATGGCGATTCAACGATCATCGCAATGCGGGGTTTGGTGAAGTCGTTCTTCAGCTGGTCGGCGAAGCGTTCGGCTGGGGTGCCCCAGCCGAAGGTCTACCTGTCGGAGCTTTGGTGGCGGATCTTGAGAGGCCTACAGGAGGCCGCCGCCGTCGGGGCGCGACGGCGGCACCCCCCCCCGTGGGTTTCAGCCCTTGCGGGGATAGAAAGCGCCGACCTCGTCGACCTCGGCCGTGCAGTCCGTGTCACGGTAGCGGTCGGTGAAGGCGCCGGTGATGCCGGTGAACGCGTCGTACGCCTGGTCCAGGGGCAGGTCCTTGCTCACCCTGAACCGCAGCTGCGCGTGGACGGACTCGCGGGGCTTCAGCGTCTTCGGGCCGGGGAGGGTGCCGCGGGCCTTTCCATCGGCCTGGCGCAGCGTCTTCCAGGCGTGCTGCGTGGTGTCCCAGTACTGCAGATCGCCGTACGGGCTCAGGTCGCGCTCGCCCTCGTTGTAGATGTAGCTGCCCAGCTTGGCGCTGAGTTCGAACGACTTCAGCTCCTTCGCCGAGGCATTGGTGAGTGTGGCGGTGTAGGTCGTCCACTGAGTGCCGAGAGCGATCGACTTGGGTATGCCGAACGAGCGGCCGACTAAGGTGTTGTGCTGCTGCCCGGTGTCGAGGTCGGAGCACTTCGGGAGCTTCGCGGCAGGGGCCGCCTGGGCGGCGGGCGCGGCGGCCATCGCCACGGGGAGCAGGGCGACCGTCGCGGCCGAGACCGACAGGGCGCGGCGCAGTTTCATGAAGATCTCTTTCCTGGTTCGTCGGACCCCTGGAGCCTTCGTTTCCCGTGTCATCGGGTGCCAAGGCCGTGAGTTCTTGGGGTAACAGGTTCTCGGAGAAGTGGTGGGGGCTTACGCGGTGACGTCCGTGGCGCCCGGACCGGCGAGGCCCTTCCGGCGGCGTACGCCGATGACCGCACCCGCGCCGATCACCATCGCGGCTCCGCCGGCGAGAGCGATCGGCGGGAGCGCCGACGAGGAGCCGGTCGCGGCGAGCTCGCCGCCGCCCTGCGGGCTGAGGCCACCGGTGGAACCGGAACAACCCGTACCGCCGCCGGACGCGGCGCTCTGTCCGGGCGCGGCCGTGCCACCCGGCTCGCCCGGCTTGTCGGCCGGGGGCTGTGTCGGCTTCGCGCCCGCGCGCAGGATGGTGAAGTCGTACCAGGCTTCCTTGGCCGAGCCACAGGAACCGTCGCGGTTGCGGTAGTCGCCGGCGGCGAGCGCGTATCCGGCGCCGGGCTTGGCGTCCTTGACCGCGTGGGTGCGCAGCTGCAGCGTGATGCTGCTGTGCGGACCGATGGCGAAGAAGCCGAACAGGTCCTCGGGCAGGGCGTCGTGGAAGGTCTTCCACTTCCCTGTCTTGGCGTCCCGGTACTCGGTCTCCAGCTCCCAGTACGGCCGGTCGACATCTTGGGCGGAGGACACGAGCAGAGAGGGCTGGACCTCCTCCAGGGACTTGCCGGTGGTGTTGGTGAGCGTCATGGTGAAGGGGGTCCAGGCGCCGCCCGCAGTCAGCTGGCGCGGCAGCCCGTGCACTGCCGCCTGCAACTGGTCGGACTCGAACGCGCAGGACTGACCCGCACCGTCGGAGTCACCGGCGTCCTTGCCTCCATCGGTGGCACCTTTAGCGCCGGTGGTCGCCTTATGGGGCCCTTCGGCGGTCCCGGCGGCTTTCGGCAGCTTCCCCGGGGCGTGCCCCGTTCCGCCGTCGTTCGTGGCGGAGGCCGCCGGCTGGTCCGCCGGTGTTGCGGCACCGGGGGAGTCGGGAGAAGCAGGCGTGCGGGGACCGGTCCCGGACACCGGCTCCGTTGCGAACGCGGCGGCGGGCGCGGTCAGTACGGCAACGGGCGCTAATACGGCAGCCGCTGCGGCGGCCGTCAGGGCGCGGCGAATCTTCATTCAGCAGACCTCTCGTATCCCACGTGCCGCCTGGGCGGCACAGGTTGACGTGCGGCATGTTCAGGCCGTGCATGACTCATGCTGTGCGGGAGTGCGCATGCAGATGCACACATGCGCACCCTTGCGCCCCATATAAGAGGACTCGCGCTGCGACGAGGTTCCACACTCAAGTCACTGAAGTGGCGCATATGGTGGGAGGTGTCCTGGATTTCCGCCAGGGTCCGTCTTTAAAGATCATCGAGTGGTGGGCCGTGGTGGTCGGCTCCACCGTCGTCCGCGTCCGCCGGCAGGCCCTCGCCGCCGGCCGGCGGCCACTGTGCGTGAGTGTGGTGGCGAGGCGGTCCGACGCGGTGGAAGTGGCTGAAAGGAATGGGTCGGCATGGTGGTCGACCTTGAGTGCGGTCGGTGTCGCAGCCATGACGCGAGGCGAGAAGGGCGGCGCGGCCGTCCCCTCGGGCCATTGCATAAAACTGCCACTATCCGTATAGTCATGCCATCAGGGAGGAGAGGTCCATGACGGTACGAGCAGCAGTGGCCGGGGCGAGCGGGTATGCGGGCGGTGAAGTGCTGCGCCTGCTTCTGGGGCACCCGGAGGTAGAGATCGGGGCGCTGACCGGGCACTCCAACGCCGGGCAGCGCCTGGGCGGGCTGCAGCCGCATCTGGGCCCGCTGGCCGACCGGGAGCTCCAGCCGACCTCCGCCGAGGTGCTGGCCGGGCACGACGTCGCCTTTCTCGCGCTGCCGCACGGCCAGTCCGCCGCGGTCGCCGAGGAGCTGGGGCCGGATGTGCTGGTCGTGGACTGCGGCGCCGACTTCCGGCTCAGCGACTCCGCCGACTGGGAGGCCTTCTACGGCTCGGCCCACGCCGGCACCTGGCCGTACGGCCTCCCGGAGCTGCCCGGGGGGCGCGCCGCGCTCCAGGGGACCCGGCGCATCGCGGTCCCGGGCTGCTACCCCACCGCCGTCTCGCTCGCCCTGTTCCCCGCCTACGCGGACCGGCTCGCCGAGCCCGAGGCCGTGATCGTCGCGGCCACCGGCACCTCCGGCGCCGGCAAGGCCCTCAAGCCGCAGCTGCTGGGCTCCGAGGTCATGGGCTCGATGAGCCCGTACGGCGTCGGCGGCGGACACCGGCACACCCCCGAGATGATCCAGAACCTGAGCGCGGTGGCCGGCGAGCGGATCAGCGTCTCCTTCACCCCGACCCTGGCCCCCATGTCGCGCGGCATCCTCGCCACCTGCTCGGCGAAGGCGAAGCCCGGCGTGGACGCCGCCGCCGTCCGCGCCGCGTACGAGAAGGCGCTGGCCGACGAGCCGTTCCTGCGGCTGCTGCCCGAGGGCCAGTGGCCGTCGACCGCCGCCGTGTACGGGTCCAACACCGCCCAGGTCCAGGTGACGCTGGACGCCGCGGCCGGCCGGATCATCGCGATCAGCGCCCTCGACAACCTCACCAAGGGGACCGCGGGCGGCGCGGTGCAGAGCATGAACATCGCCCTCGGCCTCCCCGAGGAGACGGGACTTTCGAAGGTCGGGGTGGCTCCGTGACACGGACGGACCCGGGGCAGCACAGCGTGACCGGCGGGGCGGCCGGCGAAGCGACGGAGGAGAAGAAGCAGTGAGCGTCACGGCAGCACAAGGGTTCACGGCGGCGGGCATCGCCGCCGGGATCAAGGAGAACGGCAACCCGGACCTCGCCCTCGTGGTGAACAACGGGCCGCGACTGGCCGCCGCAGGTGTCTTCACCTCCAACCGCGTCAAGGCCGCACCGGTCGTCTGGTCCGAGCAGGTCCTCAAGGGCGGCACGGTCTCCGCCGTCGTCCTCAACTCCGGTGGCGCCAACGCCTGTACGGGCCCGCTCGGCTTCCAGGACACCCACGCCACCGCGGAGAAGGCCGCCGAGGTGCTGGGGCACAACGCCGGCGAGGTGGCGATCGCCTCCACCGGACTGATCGGCCTGCGGCTTCCGATGGACAAGCTGCTGCCCGGAGTCGAGCGCGCCGCGGCGGAGCTGACCGGGCACGGCGGCGAGAAGGCCGCCATCGCCATCAAGACCACCGACAGCGTGCACAAGACCGCCCAGGTCACGGTGGGGGGCACCACCGGGCCGGAGGCCGGTGGAGGCTGGACCGTCGGCGGGATGGCCAAGGGCGCCGGCATGCTCGCCCCGGGCCTGGCCACCATGCTCGTCGTGCTGACCACCGACGCCGATCTGCCGGCCGCCGCCCTCGACACGGCACTGCGCGACGCGACCCGCACCACCTTCGACCGGGTCGACTCCGACGGCTGTATGTCGACCAACGACACGGTGCTGCTGCTCGCCTCGGGCGCCTCCGGCGTCGTACCGGACACCGCGGAGTTCGCCGAGGCGGTGCGCACGGTCTGCGCCGACCTGGCCCGGCAGCTGATCGGGGACGCCGAGGGCGCCAGCAAGGACATCCGGATCGAGGTCGTGGGCGCGGCCAGCGAGGACGACGCGGTCGAGGTCGGCCGCTCCATCGCCCGCAACAACCTCCTCAAGTGCGCCATCCACGGCGAGGACCCCAACTGGGGCCGGGTGCTCTCCGCCATCGGCACCACCTCCGCCGTCTTCGAGCCCGACCAGCTCAATGTCGCCATCAACGACGTCTGGGTCTGCAAGAACGGCTCGGTGGGCGAGGACCGCGACCTGGTCGACATGCGCTACCGGGAGGTACGCATCACCGCCGACCTCGCGGCCGGCACCGAGTCCGCGGTCATCTGGGCCAACGACCTGACCGCCGACTACGTCCACGAGAACAGCGCGTACTCCTCATGAGCGAGCGCATCCATCACCGGTGCGTGCCGGGCTCCCGGCACGCACCCAGAAGCGAGGCCGCAGCATGAGTACCCGCAAGCACACCGCGCTCCCCAAGGCCCGGACCCTCATCGAGGCGCTGCCCTGGCTGACCCGGCACCACGGCAAGACCGTCGTCATCAAGTTCGGCGGCAACGCCATGGTCGACGAAGAGCTCAAGCGCGCCTTCGCCCAGGACGTGGTCTTCCTGCGGCACGCCGGACTGCGCCCCGTCGTCGTGCACGGCGGCGGCCCGCAGATCAGCGCCCAGCTGGACCTGCTCGGCCTGGAGTCCGAGTTCAAGGGCGGCCTGCGGGTCACCACGCCCGAGGCGATGAACGTCGTCCGGATGGTGCTGGCCGGCCAGGTGCAGCGTGAGCTGGTGGGGCTGCTCAACGAGCACGGCCCGCTCGCCGTCGGCATGACCGGCGAGGACGCGCACCTGATGACCGCGACCAAGCACTTCGCCGACATCGGCGGCGAGCAGGTGGACATCGGCCGGGTCGGCGAGATCACCGGCATCGACCCCGGGGCCGTCCACGCCCTCCTGGACGACGGCCGGATCCCGGTCATCTCCTCGATCGCCCGCAGTAGCGACGAGGAGGATGCCGGCGGTGTCTTCAACGTCAACGCCGACACCGCCGCGGCCGCGCTGGCCGCGGCCCTCGGCGCCGAGACGCTGATGGTGCTCACCGACGTCGAGGGGCTGTACGAGGACTGGCCCCAGAGCGACGAGGTGATCTCCCGCCTCACCGCCACCGAACTGGAGAAGCTGCTGCCCGACCTGGCCAGCGGCATGGTGCCCAAGATGCGGGGCTGTCTGCACGCCGTCCGCAACGGCGTCCACACCGCCCGGGTCATCGACGGGCGGGTCCAGCACTCGATCCTGCTGGAGATCTTCACCGACGAAGGAATCGGCACGATGGTCGTGCCGGACGCGAACACGATCGAGGGGGCGACATGAGCGACGCGGCACACGGCCACGGCCCGGTGACCAACGCGGGCCTCACCGGCCGCTGGCAGGGCGCCATGATGGACAACTTCGGCACTCCCCGCATCCCGCTCGTCCGGGGCGAGGGCGCCAAGGTGTGGGACGCCGACGGCAAGGAGTACCTGGACTTCCTCGGCGGCATCGCGGTCAACGCCCTCGGCCACGCCCACCCCGCGGTGGTCCGCGCCGTCTCCGACCAGGTCGCCACCCTCGGCCACGTCTCGAACTTCTTCGTCACCGAGCCCACCGTGGCCCTCGCCGAGCGCCTGCTCGCGCTGGCCGGACGCCCCGGCCGGGTCTACTTCTCCAACTCCGGAGCCGAGGCCAACGAGGCCGCCTTCAAGATCGGCCGGCTGACCGGGCGCCGCCATATGGTCTCCACGGCCGGCGGTTTCCACGGCCGCACCATGGGCGCCCTCGCCCTCACCGGCCAGCCCGCCAAGCAGGCGCCGTTCGCGCCGCTGCCCGGTGACGTCGACTACGTCCCGTACGGCGACGTCGAAGCGCTCCGGGCCGCCGTCACCACCGACACCGCCTTCGTCATCCTGGAGCCCGTCCAGGGCGAGAACGGCGTCATCGTCCCGCCCCCCGGCTACCTCCGGGCCGCCCGCGAGATCACCGCCGCCACCGGCACCCTGCTGGTCCTGGACGAGATCCAGACCGGCATCGGCCGGACCGGACACTGGCTGGAATCCCAGGCACAGGGCATCGAGGCCGACATCGTCACCCTCGCCAAGGGCCTGGGCGGCGGTCTGCCGATCGGCGCCACGCTGGCCTTCGGCCCGGCCGCCGGCCTGCTCACGCCCGGTTCGCACGGCTCGACCTTCAGCGGCAACCCCGTCGTCTGCGCCGGCGCCCTCGCCGTCCTGGACACCATCGAGGCCGACGGCGTCCTGGAGAACGTCAAGCGGGTCGGCGAGCGGCTGAGGAGCGGAACCGAGGCCCTGGGCCACCCCTTGCTCGGCCAGGTCCGCGGTGCGGGCCTCCTCCTGGGTATCGTCTTGACGGAGCCGCTCGCGCCACAGGTACAGCAGGCGGCTCAGGACGCGGGCCTGCTGGTGAACGCGGTCGCGCCGGACGTCATCCGGCTCGCCCCGCCGCTGATCGTCTCCGACGACGAAGCGGAAGTGTTCCTCCACAAGCTTCCCGGCGTCCTGGACACGGCCCGCCAAGGGGCCGACGGGGAACGACGAGCCGGAGACTGACGACAACGATGAGCGAGCCGCAGGACAACGAGCCGCAGGACAACGAGGCGCAGAACGGCGGCCAGGCCGTACCGCAGACCCGTACCGCCCGCCACCGCCGGATCGTGGACATCCTCAACCGGCTGCCGGTCCGCTCCCAGAGCCAGCTCGCCAAGCTGCTCGCCGACGACGGCCTGTCCGTCACCCAGGCGACGCTCTCGCGCGATCTGGACGAGCTGGGCGCGGTGAAGATCCGCAACACCGGCGGCGAGCTGATCTACGCGGTGCCCAGCGAGGGCGGCGACCGCAAGCCGCGGGCGCCGCTGGGGGAGTCGGCCAAGGAGGAGCGGATGCGCCGCCTCTCCGGCGAACTCCTCATCTCCGCCGAGGCCTCCGCCAACCTCGTGGTCCTGCGTACCCCGCCGGGCGCCGCCCAGTTCCTGGCCTCGGCCATCGACCAGGCCGAACTCCACGACATCCTCGGCACCATCGCGGGCGACGACACCCTGATGCTCATCAGCCGCGACCCCGCAGGCGGCCAGGCCCTCGCCGACCATCTGCTGCGCCTGGCGCAAAAGGCGCACTGACGCCGCTCCCCGCGCCTCTCGACACCCCGGGGAGCGAACCGCCCCGCCCCCGGCGGCGGCCGCGCGCACCATTCCACCCGAGCCACCCGCTGCCTGCCGAACCCCATACGGCAGGATGGCAGTTCGCGCCGGGACGTCCGCGGATGTCCCGGCGCCTTCACAGCCCTAGAGACGAGCAGGTGGCATGGTGACGAGACATCACATCCGGCTGATAGCGAGGCCGCTCCTTCCGGCCGCGGGGGGAGCCGGCCGGTGAACCGCGCTGTGACACTGCACGATCTGATCGTGGCCGGCGCCGCGCTGGCGGCCGGCATCGTGGCCGCCGTTCTGCTGCGGGTGACCCTGCGCTGGCTGGGCAAACACGCCCTCAAAACCCGGTGGAGCGGGGACGACATCCTCGTAGACGCGCTGCGGGCGGTGGTGCCCTGGGCGGCGGTCACTGGCGGCCTGGCGGCGGCGGCCGCGGCGCTGCCGCTGACGGAGACGGTCCAACGCACCGTCAACCGGACGCTGATGGTGCTGCTCATCCTGGTCGTCACGCTCACCGCGGCCCGGGTGATCACCGGAGGGGTGAAGTCCTTCGCCCAGTCCCGGTCCGGGGTGGCCGGATCGGCGACCATCTTCGCCAACATCACCCGCATCATCGTCCTGGCGATGGGTTTCCTGGTCGTCCTGCAGACCCTGGGCATCTCCATCGCCCCGCTGCTCACCGCCCTGGGCGTGGGCGGCCTCGCCGTCGCACTGGCCCTTCAGGACACCCTCGCCAACCTCTTCGCGGGCGTGCACATCCTCGCCTCCAAGACGGTGCAGCCCGGTGACTACATCCGGCTCAGCAGCGGCGAGGAGGGCTACGTCGTCGACGTCAACTGGCGGAACACCGTGGTGCGCCAGCTCTCCAACAACCTGGTGATCATCTCCAACGCCCAGTTGGCCGGCACCAACATGACCAACTTCACCCGCCCGGAACAGAAGCTGACGATCCTGGTGCAGGTGGGCGTCGGCTACGACAGCGACCTCGACCATGTCGAGCGGGTGACCACCGAGGTCGTCGAGAGCGTGATGAAGGACGTCGACGGCGGCGACCCCGACCACGAACCGGCCGTCCGCTTCCACACCTTCGGCGACTCCAGGATCAGCTTCACGGTGATCCTGGGCGTCGGCGAATTCAGCGACCAGTACCGGATCAAGCACGAGTTCATCAAGCGCCTGCACCAGCGCTACCGGGCCGAGGGCATCCGCATCCCCTCCCCGGCCCGGACCGTGGCCCTCCAGAAGCCGGACGAGATCGCGATACCGCACCAGCGGGACCTGTCGGACCAGCGCGATCTCTCGGACCGGCGCGACCTGTCGGGCCCGGTCCCGCCGGTGCCGTAGTCCCGGGCGCGCATTCCGGCCGCGAAACGGCCGCATTCCGGCCGCATTCCGGCCGCGAACCGGCCGCGAACCGGCCGCGAATCGGCCCAGAACCCGGCCGCGCATTCCGGCCGCCCCGCGCGGGTCTTCCCCGCCGGGGCGGCACGGCGTCGCACCATCGCCTCACCTCACCTCAGCCGTCACGCCGCTCCTCGCGCGCCACCAGCACCGTCCGGCCGGGGACCTCGCAGAGCCAGTGGCCCGGCCCGTTGGTCGGCCGCAGCACATAGATGCCCCCGCGTACATCGCTGACGATGCCGGTCCGGCCGGCGCCCTCGTCACGCACCAGATCACCCACCCAGGGCTTTTCCGCATCGGTCACCGGCCGTCCTTCCTGTGCAGTTCGCCCCAGACCCGCTTGCCCCAGCGGAGCCGGTCGCTACCCCAGGCGGCCGTCAGTCCGGCCACCAGCACGAGCCCCCGCCCGCTGTCGTCCTCGTTCCCCGACGCGCGGTGCCGGGGAGGGGCCTTCGACTTGTCCACGACTCCGATCCGTACCGTCGCCGGGCCGGGGCGGCTGACGACCAGCCGGATCACCTCGCTCCGTGCATGCTGCACGGCGTTGGTCACCAACTCGGAGAACACCACGGCCGCGTCGTCGGCCAGTTCCTCCATGTCCCAGGCCGCCAGCGCGGTCCGCACCAGGCGAACGAGCGTCTTGCCGACGCCCTCGGGGAAGCGGGCTTAACCCAGGCCGAGTTGGCCGAGGCGGTGAACGATTACCTGCGCTCGCTCGGCCGGGCGGGCACCGTCAGCGACCGCACCGTGCGCCACTGGCTGACCGGAAAGACCCGGTGGCCGCACCCTCGGCAGCGGGAAGCCTTGGAAGCAGTATTCGGACGTACCGCCGATGAACTGGGCTTCGCCCCTCCGGCGGGCAGACATGTCCCCACAGGACGGAGGATCCCGTGCGCCGCAGGAACTTCCTCACCGCCGCCGGCACGACGGCCGCCACGGTCACCCCCCTGGCCGTCGCCCGGCCGTACGCGGTCGGCACTTCCGACGGGATCCGCCTCCGCAGCGGCCTGGACGCCCTGACCGCCCTGGACGCCTCCAACGGCGGGCACGAGGCCCTGGAGCGGGCCGCCTTGGCGGGTGCTGCGGAAGCGCTGGAGTTGCAGAAGCGGGCGGCGTCCCAGCGCATCCGCCAGCGGCTCTTCAGCGTGGCCGCGAACTACACCGCGTCGGCGGCGTGGTCGGCCGTGGACGCTCGTCAGAGCGACCGTGCGCAAGCTCATCTCAACCGGGCGCTGTACCTGGCGGGCATGGGGAAAGACCCCGTGGCGGAGCTCCGGGTGTGGAACTCACATGCCATGCTCGCGAGCCAGCGCGGGGACTTCTCGCAGGCCGTGGACGCAGGGCAGGCTGCGCAGGCGACTGCCGTCACGCGCCGCGACCCGCTGTTCGCGTCCCTGGCCCACGCGCGCACGGCGATCGGGCACTCGAGCGTCGGGGATCGGCGGGGCGCCCTGCGGTCTTTGGGGTACGCGGAGGAAGCGCTGGCGAAAGCGTCCACGGACGAGCCCCGGCCCTCCTGGGTGGCCTTCTACGGCCCGGCCGAGTTGATGGCCATCACTTCCATCGTCCGGGACGGCATCGGGGACGCGGCGGGCGCCGAGGCGGCGTCACACCGTGCCCTGGCGGCCATCCCGCAGCGGTTCCGCCGGAACCGGGCGCTGACTACCCTCCAGCTCGCCCTGACACAGCTTCACCAACGGGACGAGGAGCAGGCCTGCGCCACGAGTTCCGGCAGAAGTTCCCCTGGTTCGTCGACCACTGGGGCGGACACCCCGAGTTCTCCTGCGTGATCGGGTACGACGGTGACGAGGTGGTGGGCTTCGCCTACGGAGCCCCCGGAGCCGAGGGCCGCGAATGGTGGCGTGAGCACCTGGACCCGGCGCCGGAGCAGAGCCGCACGTTCCATTTCTCGGAACTGATGGTGCGCGAGCGGTGGCGGAAGACGGGCACGTCCGAGCGGCTGCACCGGGCGTTGACGGACGCCGAGGAAGCGGACCTCGCGGCGCTGCTGGTGGACGTGACGCATCCCAAGGTCCAGACCCTGTATGAGTCCTGGGGGTATCAAAAGGTGGGCGAGCGCCAGCCCTTCCCCGACTCCCCGGTGTTTGCGCTGATGGTGGTGGGACTGCCGCTCCCGTGACCCGCCGGCGGCCGTGGAGGGTCGCCCGCCCGCCTGCTTCCCGTACATTTCCGGCCCCCTCCCCGAGGAGTTCCGCCCCATGACAGAAGAGTTCAAGGTCGTGCCCGTCGCCCATGTGGTGGGCGGGCGGGTCGAGCCGACGGATGACTACTGGGGCGGCACCCGCTCCGTCATCCGGATCGACCCGGACCGGTTCACCGAGGAGTCGGTCGTCGGCCTGGAGGCCTTCTCCCACCTGGAGGTCGTCTTCCGCTTCCATCTGACCGACCCCACCGATCTGCCCCCGGAATCCCGGCACCCCCGCGGCAACCCCGACTGGCCGGCCGGTGGCTCCTTCGCCCATCGCAATATGCGCCGGGTGAACTGGCTGGGCGTCTCGCGGTGCCGCCTGGTCGCGGTCGACGGCCTGGATCTGCAGGTGGAGGCGCTGGACGCCGTGGACGGCACACCGGTGCTGGACATCAAGCCGTGGTTCGGCGTGATGGGACCGCAGGGCGAGGTGCGCGAGCCCGCCTGGCCCTCGGAGATGCTGGCCGACTACTACGCCGATCCCCGCGCGTAAGGCACCTGCCCCGCACGTGAGGCACCGCCGAAAACGATCAAGGGCCTTGTTTCCGCCGAAGCGGAAACAAGGCCCTGACCTGGGCTGTAAGCCCTTACTGCACCGTCGGGACGACAGGATTTGAACCTGCGACCCCTTGACCCCCAGTCAAGTGCGCTACCAAGCTGCGCCACGTCCCGGTGCTCGTGCCGGCCGGAGGAATCCCGGCCGAGGCGTGCAGAAGAAAAATACCCTGTCCGGGGCCATGAATCCAAAGCGGGACCCGCAGGGGGTGCTTCCCGGTCACCCGGCGGGACTCCCGTGGTCATGTTTCGATGGGGTATGGGCGAAAAATTCCCCGCGGATGCCCTACGGGTGCGCCGCGTCTATGAGGCGCCGGAGCCGGCGGACGGGGCGCGGGTGCTGGTCGACCGGCTGTGGCCGCGCGGGCTGTCCAAGGCAGATGCGCAGCTCACCGAGTGGTGCAAGGACGTGGCGCCCTCGTCGGAGCTGCGCCGCTGGTTCCATCACGAGGAACCGCGGTTCGCGCAGTTCGCCGAGCGGTACCGCGAGGAGCTGGCGCAAGAGGCGGTGCGGCCGGCGCTGGAGGGGCTGCGGGAGCGGGCCGGGCAGGGGCCGCTGACACTGCTGACGGCCACGAAAGACGTATCGGTGAGCCATGTGAACGTCCTGGTCGAGGTGCTGCAGGAGGGGTCCTGAGGCTCTCGCTGCATCGACGACCCGCCTCGTGACCTGCGTGTTCATCCTCTCGTTGACGAAACATACGGTGGAGTGCATACTTATACCCATCAGCGTATGCACCGTAAGGAGAAACCCGTGACCGAGCGCGTCGTACTCGCCTACTCGGGCGGCCTGGACACCTCTGTCTGCATCGGCTGGATCGCCGAGGAGACGGGCGCCGAGGTCATCGCCGTTGCCGTGGACGTCGGCCAGGGCGGCGAGGACCTGGACGTCATCCGCAAGCGTGCGCTCGACTGCGGTGCGGTCGAGGCCGAGGTCGCGGACGCCAAGGACGAGTTCGCCGACGAGTACTGCCTCCCGGCGATCAAGGCCAATGCCCTGTACATGGACCGCTACCCGCTGGTCTCCGCGCTCTCGCGGCCGACCATCGTCAAGCACCTGGTGGCCGCCGCCAGGAAGCACGGTGCCACCACCGTCGCCCACGGCTGCACCGGCAAGGGCAACGACCAGGTCCGTTTCGAGGCCGGCATCTCCTCCCTCGCCCCCGACCTGAAGTGCATCGCCCCGGTCCGCGACTACGCGATGACCCGGGACAAGGCGATCGCGTTCTGCGAGGAGAAGAACCTCCCGATCGCGACCACCAAGAAGTCGCCGTACTCCATCGACCAGAACGTCTTCGGGCGGGCCGTGGAGACCGGCTTCCTGGAGGACATCTGGAACGCGCCGATCGAGGACGTGTACGAGTACACCGAGAACCCGGCCGTCCAGCGGGAGGCCGACGAGGTCGTCATCACCTTCAAGGAGGGCGTCCCGGTCGCCCTCGACGGCAAGCCCGTCACCGTCCTGCAGGCCATCCAGCAGCTCAACGAGCGGGCCGGCGCCCAGGGCATCGGCCGGATCGACATGGTCGAGGACCGGCTGGTCGGCATCAAGTCCCGCGAGGTGTACGAGGCGCCCGGCGCCATCGCGCTGATCACCGCGCACCAGGAGCTGGAGAACGTCACCGTCGAGCGCGAACTGGCCCGCTACAAGCGGCAGGTCGAGCAGCGCTGGGGCGAGCTGGTCTACGACGGCCTGTGGTTCTCGCCGCTCAAGCGCGCCCTGGAAGGCTTCATCAACGAGGCCAACCAGCAGGTCAGCGGCGACATCCGGATGACCCTGCACGGCGGCCGCGCGGTGGTCACCGGCCGGAAGTCCGACCAGTCGCTCTACGACTTCAACCTCGCGACGTACGACACCGGCGACACCTTCGACCAGTCGCTCTCGAAGGGCTTCATCGAACTCTTCGGGATGTCGAGCAAGATCGCGGCCAAGCGCGACCTGGCCTGAGCCCGTCTCGTTATCTCCGTACGACGGCCCGCGTCCCCGCCCTCGTGGCGGGGGTACCCCCTGGTCCCCGGGACCCAGGGGGAGGTCGCGTATCCGAAGCAGCCTTGAGGAGCAGCAGTGAGCAGCAACAGCGGTGACGTCCGGCTCTGGGGCGGCCGTTTCGCCGATGGACCGGCCGAGGCGCTGGCCCAACTGTCGGCGTCCGTCCACTTCGACTGGCGGCTGGCCCCCTACGACATCGCCGGTTCCCGTGCGCACGCCCGGGTGCTCCACAAGGCCGGGCTGCTCACCGAGGACGAGCTGACCCGCATGCTCGCCGGCCTCGACCGGCTCGCCGCGGACGTCGCCGACGGCTCGTTCACCGGCACCATCGCCGACGAGGACGTCCACACCGCCCTGGAGCGCGGGCTGCTGGAGCGGCTGGGCCCGGACCTGGGTGGCAAGCTGCGGGCCGGCCGGTCGCGCAACGACCAGGTCGCCACGCTCTTCCGGATGTACCTGCGCGACCACGCCCGGATCATCGGCGGGCTGATCGCCGGCCTCCAGGAGGCGCTGGTCTCCCTCGCCGAGACCCACCCGGACGTCGCGATGCCGGGCCGCACCCACCTCCAGCACGCCCAGCCGGTGCTCTTCGCCCACCATGTGCTGGCGCATGTGCAGTCGCTGTCCCGGGACGCGGAACGGCTGCGGCAGTGGGACGACCGCACCGCCGTCTCCCCGTACGGCTCGGGCGCGCTGGCCGGCTCCTCGCTCGGCCTCGACCCGGAGGCGGTCGCGGCCGACCTCGGCTTCGAGCACGGTTCGGCCGGCAACTCCATCGACGGCACGGCCTCCCGTGACTTCGTCGCGGAATTCGCCTTCATCACGGCGATGATCGGGGTGAACCTCTCCCGGATCGCCGAGGAAATCATCCTCTGGAACACGAAGGAGTTCTCCTTCGTCACGCTCCACGACGCCTTCTCGACCGGCTCCTCGATCATGCCGCAGAAGAAGAACCCGGACATCGCGGAGCTGGCGCGGGGCAAGTCGGGGCGTCTCATCGGCAACCTGACCGGTCTGCTGGCGACGCTCAAGGCGCTGCCGCTCGCCTACAACCGTGACCTCCAGGAGGACAAGGAGCCGGTCTTTGACTCCTGTGACCAACTGGAGGTGCTGCTCCCGGCGTTCACCGGCATGATGGCCACGCTGACCGTCAACCGTGAGCGGATGGAGGAGCTGGCCCCGGCCGGGTTCTCGCTGGCCACCGACATCGCGGAGTGGCTGGTCAAGCAGGGTGTGCCGTTCCGGGTGGCGCACGAGGTCGCCGGTGAGTGCGTCAAGGAGTGCGAGGCGCACGGCATCGAGCTGGACCAGCTCACCGACGAGCAGTTCGCCAAGATCTCCCCGCATCTGACCCCCGAGGTCCGCGGGGTCCTCAACGTCCCGGGCGCGCTCGCCTCGCGCGGCGGCCGGGGCGGCACCGCGCCCTCCGCGGTGGCGGTCCAGCTCGCCGAGGTGCGGGCCGATCTGGTGAAGCAGCAGGAGTGGGCGGCGGCCAAGGAGGCCACCGAACTGGCCTAGCGGGAGCCCTCTGGTCACAGGAGTGAGTGACGGCGGCCCGCCCCCGGGAAAGACCCGGGGGCGGGCCGCCGTCGTGCGTGTGACGAGGGTCATGTGAGACATCAACGTCTCATTCAGCTATTGTGTGTCTCATGGCTGTGGACCGTGAACGGGTACTCAAGGAAGCCGCCGCGTTGCTCACGCGCCGGGCATCGACGCCGATGGACGAGATCGCCCGCGCCGCGGGGATCAGCCGCGCGACGCTCCACCGGCACTTCGCCGGCCGGGACGCACTGATCAGGGCGCTGGAGGAGCACGGCATCGCGCAGTTCGTGCAGGCGATGGACGCGGCGCGGCTGGAGGAAGGGGACGCGACCGAGGCACTGCGCCGGCTGATCGCCGAGGCCGAACCGGTCGCCGCCGTCCTGGCCTTCCTCTTCACCGAGAACCAGCTCTTCGAGGACGGCGAGATCAACGCCGGCTGGGCGGAACTGGACGCCCGTATCTCCGCCCTCTTCCGCCGCGGCCAGGAAGAGGGCGACTTCCGCATCGAGCTGAGCGCCGCCTGGCTCACCGAGGCCTTCTACGGCCTGATCGGCGCCGGGGCCTGGGCCGTCCACGAAGGACGGGTCGCCCGCAATGACCTCAACCACTCGATCGCCGAGCTGCTGCTCGGCGGCATCCGACGGAGCATGGAGAAATGACCGAGACCATAGCGTCAGAACCGGCCGGCTCGGCTCATGTGGACGACCAGCCCCGGCCGGGACGCTGGCTCGCACTCGCCGTCCTCGTCCTCGCCGTCCTGCTGGTCGGCGTCGACGCCACGGTCCTCGGCCTCGCCACCCCCTTCCTCAGCGAAGACCTCCGGCCGTCCGGCACGCAGCTGCTGTGGATCGGCGACATCTACTCCTTCGTCATCGCCGGCCTGCTGGTCTCCATGGGCAGCCTCGGCGACCGCATCGGCCGGAAGAAGCTGCTGCTGATCGGCTCGGTCGGCTTCGGCGCCATGTCGGTGCTCGCCGCGTACGCCGCCACCCCGGAGATGATGATCGCCGCCCGTGCGCTGCAGGGCGTGGCCGGCGCCACGCTGATGCCGGCCACCCTGGCGCTCATCCGCAACCTCTTCCACGACCCCAAAGAACGCAGCCTGGCCATCGGCATCTGGGGCGCGATGGCCTCGGCCGGTATGGCGGTGGGGCCGGTCCTCGGCGGCTTTCTGCTGGGGCACTTCTGGTGGGGTTCGGTCTTCCTGATCAACCTGCCGGTGATGGCGCTGCTGGTGGCCGTCGGCGCCCGGGTCATCCCGGAGTCACGTAACCCGGATCCCGGTCCGTGGGACATCCCCAGCGTGCTGCTGGCCCTGGTGGGCATCGTCGCCGTCGTCTACGCCATCAAGGAAGCGGCGGTGGAGGGCTACCGCTGGGACATCGCACTGGCCGCCGTCCTCGGCGTGCTCGCCCTGCTCGTGTTCGTCCGGCGGCAGCTCACCCTCGCCTCGCCGCTGCTGAACATGAAGCTCTTTCACCACCGCGGCTTCTCCGGGGCGGTGCTGGCCGACCTGCTGACCATCCTCGGACTCTCCGGCCTGGTCTTCTTCCTCTCCCAGTTCCTCCAGATGGTGCAGCTGCGCTCGCCGCTCAATGCCGGGCTCACCGAACTCCCGGCCGCGATCGGTGCGGTGGGCGCCGGTCTGGCCGCCGGCTGGGTCGCCCGCCGGCTGTCCGTACGGATCGTGGTGGCCGGCGGCCTCGCCGTGGTCGGCCTCTCGCTCGTCGGCTGCACCACCCTGCACGGCGACACCGGCACCGCCGCCCTGTGCCTGATCCTCTTCGTCGTCGGCATCGGCGCCGGCTTCTCGTTCACCGTCACCGCCGATGTGATCCTCTCCAGCGTCCCCAAGGAGGAGGCGGGAGCCGCCTCCGCGGTCTCCGAGACGGCGTACGAACTGGGCGCCGCCCTCGGCATCGCGCTGCTGGGGTCCATCGTGACCGCCAACTACCGGGGCTTCGCCGCCCCGCCCGGGGTCCCGGCGCCGGCCACTAACGCCGCCCGCGAATCGCTCGGCGGCGCCTTCGAGGCGGCCCGCCACCTCCCCGCCGACCAGGCCGCGGCACTGGTCAAGGCCGCACAGCACTCCTTCGTCGCCGGGGTGGACGCCGCGGCCGCGGTGGGTGCGGCGGTCCTGCTGTCCGCCGCGGTGGCCGCGTGGTTCCTGCTCCGCGGCCAGGAGCTGGCCAACAGCTAGGGGTGTCTCCCGCCCTCCGCAGGCCTGCGAGGCCGGGGGAACATCCCGGGCCGATCCGCCGGACGGCGGGCACCCACCGCGCCTCAGGGCGTGTCCTGTGGATCACGGTGCCGTGCACCGGCCATGATCCACGGGACACGCCCTGGGGGCGACTGTCCCTCGCCTGTTCACGCCCGGTACGTGTGCTGGTGACCGGCCGTCCGGCGCGGCTCGCTTGACTCTCCCGTCGTCCCCCTACGGACGGCTCGTTCAGGAGAGTGACGCAGTGCGCGACATCGGACGACGCTCCTTCATCACCGCCGCGGGGGCCCTGGCCACCGCGAGCGCCATCGGCAGCAACGCCTACGCCACCGACCACGCCCGCGACGCGGCCAGCGCTGACGAATACGTCGACGTCCAGCTCCTCAACATCACCGACCTGCACGGCTATCTGCAGGGCGCCCCGGGCGCCAACTCCCTCATCACCGGTGCCGGCGGAAAGACGTACACGGTGGGTGGCGTGGCCTATATGGCCGCCCACCTGGAGCGGCTGAGAGACGGCCGCGACAACTCGCTCTTCTTCGCCCCCGGCGACCTCTTCTCCGGCTGGGAGTTCGACGCCTCCTCCTTCGCCGACGAGCCCACCATCGAGGCGCTCAACGCCATGGGCCTCGACTTCGCCTCGGCCGGCAACCACGAGTTCGACAAGTCGGCGGCCTTCCTGACCTCGCACATGGGTGACGGCGACGACTTCCCGGTCGTCGGACGGGACGACGACTTCAAGGACTCCACCGGGCGCCGCTTCGAGGGCGCGCAGTTCCCCTACTACAGCGCCAACATGGTCTGGAACGCGACCGGCGAAACCGTACTGGCGCCCTACAACATCGAGTACGTGGACGCCGGCCGGGGCCGCCGGCTGGCGATCGGCTTCATCCATCTGACCGCCATCGGCACCGAGTCGTTCCCCGGCTCCTACCAGCCGGGACTGCGCACCCTGGACGAACTGGAGACCGCCAACCGCTGTGCCGCGGAGCTCAAGAAACGCGGCGTCCATGCGATCGTGCTCAGCATGCACGACGGCGCGGTGGCCGGCAGCGACTTCTCCAGCGGCAAGAACCCCTCGGGACCCGCCTACGAACTGGCGCTGCGCGTCTCGCCCGACATCGATGCCATCGTCACCGGCCACTGGCACTGCGCCTTCACCATGATGCTGCCCGACCCCAACGGCGACCCCCGCCCCTTCGTCGAGGCCGGCTGCTACGGGCAGATCATCAACGAGATCAACCTCCGCCTCGACCCGGACACCGGAGCGGTCATCCGGGAGCTGACCACCTCCACCAACCACCCCAACACCCGCGATGTGACGCCGGACCCCGAGCTGCGCTCGATCGCCGGCTATTGGGCGGACTACGCCTCCCGCCGCGCCCGCACCAAGATCGGCACCCAGACCGCCTCCTTCACCCGCCGCCGCAACGCGCTGGGGGAGTCCACCATGGGCAACCTCGTCGCCGACTGGGCGCTGTGGGCGGGCCGTCAGCCGCACGGCCCGATGGACGACCCCGCCGACCACCCCAACACCCCCGCCGACCTCGCCGTGATCGCGGTCGCCCCGCGCGTCGGCCAGGCGGTGATCGCCGGCGATCTGATCCGCGACCAGGAGACCGACGGCGCCCTCACCTTTGCGCAGGCCTGGAACTCCGTGGGCTTCGGCGACCCGATCCTGACCGTCACCGTCACCGGCCGGCAGATCCATGACGCGCTGGAGGAGCAGTGGGCGCCGACCGCCGGCGGCGGCCTCGGCTTCTCACCGCTCGCGGTCTCCGGGAACGTCCGCTACACCTTCGACGCCGCGGGGCCGGTCGGCCGGCGGATCGACCCCGCCGACGTCTTCATCAACGGCACCGCACTCGACACCGGCCGCCGCTACCGCCTCGCCGCCCCCTCGTACACCCTCATCAACCAGGACGGCTTCAGCGCTTTCACCGGCTTCACCGCACCGGTCCGCCACACCCGCGACTACGAGAGCTTCATCTCCTTCGTCCGTACCAAGAAGCAGCTCACGCCCGCACCGCTGAACCGGGTGCGGGTCAAGAACGCGGAGGTGCCCGGCGCCCGCACCGGCACCATCACCCAGCGCCAGCAACTCCTGCAGGCCGACGGCAGCGTGGTACCGAGGCCCGAGGCGGCGCTGCGCACGGCACTGACCGGCGGAGCCGAGGGCCAGCGAGCCCCCGGCGGCTTCCGGGTGCCCTGCTGACCCGGGGCGGGCCGGGTGCCCGCTGCCCCGGAGCGGAGGCACCACACGCACCACGGGCCCCGTCCAGGAATCGGACGGGGCCCGGCGTAACGGGTCGAGGACGGGTCAGGCGGCCCTGGCCTTGGTGGCGTAGATGTCGACGTACTCCTGGCCGGACAGCTCCATCACGTCGCTCATCACCTCGTCGGTGACCGCCCGCAGCACATAGCGGTCACGGTCCATGCCGTCATAGCGGGAGAAGTCCAGCGGCTCGCCGAAGCGCACCGTCACCGGAGCGAGGTGCGGGCGGCCCTTGCCGCCGGGCTGCACCTTGTCCGTGCCGATCATCGCGAACGGGACGACGGGCGCGCCGGTCATCAGGGTGAGTCGGGCGATACCCGTACGGCCGCGGTAGAGACGGCCGTCGGGGGAGCGGGTGCCTTCGGGGTAGATGCCGAAGACGCTGCCCTCCTCCAGCACCCGGCGGCCGGTCATCAGCGCCGCGACCCCGCCGTGCCCGCCGTCGCGGTCCACCGGGATCATGCCGGCGCTGGTGAAGAACCAGGCCATCAGCCGGCCCTTGACGCCCTTGCCGGTGACGTACTCGTCCTTGCCGATGAAGTACACCGGGCGCTTGACCACCAGGCTCAGAAACAGCGAGTCGATGAAGGTGACGTGATTGCCGGCCAGGATCACCGGTCCGGTCGCCGGAATGCGCTCCATGCCCTCGACCTTCGGGCGGTACAGGACACGCATGACGAATCCGAGAATCGCCTTCAGCACAATGCGGGACAACGGGCCCTCCGGGTCGCGACTGGTCAACGTCAAGCGGGCGCAGATCTCTGCAGCCCAGGACAATACTCGCGGGTCACTCCGGCTCGCACATCGGGTTCACGAGGTCGATACGCACAGTTGACCCACGGTTGACGTGTGTTACCTCCATGTTCCCCCCTGTGTTGGTGGGCGTCTCCCCGGCGTGACCCGTCCGTGCTTACGATCGGCCCGGTTCCGTGGGCCGGTGTGCAACACGCCTCACCGCACGCCGGAAAACACCCGGAAGCACCTGGAACAGACGAAAACACCTCGGACAAGGAGCGTGGGCATGCACAAGTGGCAGCAGCCGGGACGACGGACGGTGCTGGGGGCCGCGGCCCTCGGCGCGGGAGCGGCGGTATTCGGCACAGCCGGCCAGGCGAGCGCCCGTGCTCGCGAGGGCGCGCCCCAGGAGCTGCCGGTGCCGCTGATCGTCGGCCACCGCGGCGCCAGCGGCTACCGCCCCGAGCACACCTTCGGCTCCTACCAACTCGCCCTCGACATGGGCGCGGACGTCATCGAGCAGGACCTCGTCCCCACCAAGGACGGGCATCTGGTCTGCCGTCACGAGAACGACATCACCGCCACCACCGATGTCTCCGCGCACCCCGAGTTCGCGGACCGCAAGACCACCAAGACCGTCGACGGCGCCAAGCTGACCGGCTGGTTCACCGAGGACTTCACGCTCGCGGAGCTCAAGACCCTGCGCGCCAAGGAGCGCATACCGGGCACCCGCCAGCACAACACCCTCTACGACGGGGTGTGGGAGGTGCCGACCTTCGAGGAGGTCCTGCAGTGGGCCGAGCGCGAGGGCCGCAAGCGGGGCCGCCGTGTCTGGCTGCACATCGAGACCAAGCACCCCACCTACTTCCGCAAGCTCGGCCTCGGCCTGGAGGAGCGGCTGGCCAAGGCGCTGCGGGCGCACGGCCGGCACCGGAAGAACTCCCCGAACTTCCTGCAGTCCTTCGAGCCGAGCAGCATCCAGCGCCTGGACAAGCTGGTCGACTGCCCCAAGGTCGTCCTGCTGGGCACGCTCAAGGACCGCCCCTGGGACTTCACGGCGTCCGGTGATCCGCGCACCGTGGCCGACCTGGTCAAGCCCGAGGGCCTGAAGTGGCTCGCCGGGTTCGCCCAGGGCATCGGCCCGGACCTGACCGTGATCATCCCGCGGGACGCCGACGGCAAGCTCGGCGAGCCCAGCTCCGTGGTCAAGGACGCCCACGCCGCCGGGCTGGTGCTGCACCCCTACACGGTCCGCAACGAGAACACCTTCCTGCCGACCGACATGCGCCGCGGCACCGACCCGAACGCCTACGGCGACTCCCTCCGCTTCTTCAAGGCGCTCCTGGGTACCGGTATCGACGGCCTGTTCTCCGACAACCCCGACACCGCGCTGCTGGCGGCCGCGGAGTTCCGCAAGCGCTGACCCCGTGGGGCCCTCCGCGGCCTCTTCATGTCACCTTCGCGGGCCTTTCGCGGCGAACCGCCGCCGTGACGGAGACCGGACCGGCACCACCTCCCCTGCGCCCTCCTCCGACTTCCCCGCACTCTCATCTGAGTTGGGAATGTCACAGGAGAGCCCGGTGCCGGTCCGTTCCGTCTGCCCCAATTGCCTGCGCAGAATGCTCGCGGCGGAGATTGCCGCTGCCACATACCGGGGAACCCGGAAGGAGCAGTGTCAGTCACGCCATGGCGGCGACGGGTACCCCACGGCGCCGTCCGTCAGGGCACATCGTTCCGGGCGCACCCCTCTCACCCTCGAGCGCCCGGACCAACGAACCGAATAGGGGAGGCATACGCGCATGGGCACGAGCGTGACCATCTCTGCGGCGACCGACCAGGACGCCGAGCAGATCCTCAAACTCCAGTACCTCTGCTACCAGCAGGAAGCCGCGCTGTACGACGACTACGGCATCGAACCGCTCACCCAGACGCTGCAGGCGCTGCGCGCCGAACTGGGCGAGGGCTGCGTCATGGTGGCCAGGCTCGGCGAGGAGGTGGTCGGGTCCGTGCGCGGCACGGTCGACGAGGACGGCACCGCGCGGATAGCCAAGCTCATCGTGCACCCGCGGATGCAGCGCCACGGCCTGGGCGGACGGCTGCTCGACGCCATCGAGCAGCGGCTGGCGGCCGAGCGGTCGGCCACCCGCTACCGCCTGTTCACCGGCCACCGCAGCGAGGGCAATCTGCGGCTCTACCGCAGCCGCGGCTATGTGCCCGTGGGCACCGAGCAGCGCACTCCCCGGCTGAGCGTGGTGACGCTGGAGAAGGAGCTCCGGACGGAGGCCGCCGCCGTGGCAACGCCCGCCGAACCGAGCCAGGGCGAGTTCGCCGCCCAGGCGTGAAGCCGTCCGGCGGGAGAAAACCCGCATGAGAAAAAAGGGGGGTGCGGGTCCCGGCCGCGCGGCCGGGACCCGCACCCCCCTTCCGGGAAGACGGCCCTTGGGCGAAGACGCCCCTCAGGCGGCAGGCTGCTCCGTACGGGCCCGGCGCAGCCACAGCAGCCCCGTGACGGGCAGGATGACCGGGATGAAGAGGTAGCCCATGCCGTAGTCCGACCAGACCGTGGCGTCGGGGAAGGCGGACCGGTCGAGCAGCGTCCAGGTGCCGATGCCGAGCACCCCGAGCAGTTCCAGCGCACAGCAGGCGATCGCGGCCCGGCGGGCGCCCTCACCGCCGCGCACCAGCGAGAAGGTGATGAACCCGTAGACGACCGCGGAGAGCGCCGAGAGGCTGTAGGCCAGCGGAGCCCGGTCGAACTGGGCGATCAGCTGGTAGAGCGAGCGGGAGGCGGCCGCGACGGTGAAGATGCCGTAGAGCGTGACCAGCAGGCGTCCGGGACCGGTGCCCAGGGAACGCCTCGCCGGGGCGGTGGCCGTGGTGCCGTCCGCCGCCGTGGTTGCCGTGGTCTCAGGCACTGCCGCCTCCCCAGATGTCGAACAGCCGCACTTCCAGAACCGCCAGCACCACGGCGCCCGCCGCGACGGTGGCCGAACCCCAGCGGGTGCGCTCCGAGAGCGACATGAACCCGGTCGCCGGGACACAGGCGGCCGCCCCGAGCAGATACGAGACAAAGAGCGCGGTGCCCTTGTCCGGCGCCGCTCCGCCCGCCAGCTGCACGCCGGCGACGACCAGTTGGACCAGGCCGAGAACCGACACCAGGGCCATGCCGATGAAGTGCCAGTCCTTGGTCGGCTGGTCGCGGAAGGCGGCGAAGCCGCACCAGGCGGCGAGGGCGAGAGCGGTCACCGCGACCGCGATCGTCAGCGCGTCGATCACCGGGACCTCCGGGCCACGTGGCTGCGCGCCGTGGGGTTGTGGGGCATGGGGCGATGCTAATCGGCGGCGGACGGGTGGCCGTCTCCGGCCCCGCCGTGGCCCGCCGCCCGGCGGCGGAAACCACCGGGACGATGACCGTCGGGAGGGTGACCGTGGCGTTGGCCACAGCCCACCGGGCGGAAGTACTGCACCGGGGCGCCGTCGTCACCCTGCTTCCGGCGGCATCCGCGCAGGCCACGGGCGGACCGGTGGAGGGTACTCGCGCGCCGGGCGGCGCTGTCCACGGAATGGTCAGGCATGTCCGCCATCCGGACTGGCTTGATGGGGCCGTCCCGCTGTCTGGTTTACTTGCCGCCATGACCACGACGAGCAACCGCACCCCTGCGACCGAGGCGTACCTGACGCCCGGTGCTCGTTGCATGTGTCGAATGTGTGACCGCTGAGGGCCCCCGCCTGAGCCTCGCGCCCCGAAGCGAGACCCTGTCATGAGCCGTACGTCGGCCTCCTCCCGACGCCCCCGGCCGCCCCGCGTCACCGGAACCCGGAGCCGGGCCCCGCGCCCGCCGCCGCTCCCTGTTCCCCTCTGCCGCACTCGCAAGAATGCCCCGTGCCCGGCGGGCGAGCCGCCGAGCACTCGACAGTGACGGAATTCCCTAGTGATCACCACAACGGGCCTGACCAAGGTCTACCGTTCAGGAGACCGCGAAGTCACCGCCCTGGACGGCGTCGATCTGCACGTCCGCGAGGGCGAGGTGTACGGCGTCATCGGCCAGAGCGGCGCCGGAAAATCCACCCTCATCCGCTGCCTCAACCTCCTGGAGCGCCCCACCTCCGGCACGGTCACCGTCGCCGGCCAGGAGCTGACGTCCATCGCCGGGCGCGGCAAGCGCGCCAGTGCCCAGCTGCGCGCCGCCCGCAGCCACATCGGCATGGTCTTCCAGCACTTCAACCTGCTGTCCTCGCGCACCGTCCAGGACAACGTGGAACTGCCGCTGGAGATCCTCAAGGTCGACCGCCGTGAGCGCTCCCGCAAGGCGCTGGAGCTGCTGGACCTGGTCGGCCTCGCCGACAAGGCCAAGGCCTACCCCGCGCAGCTCTCCGGCGGACAGAAGCAGCGCGTGGGCATCGCCCGCGCGCTGGCCGGCGACCCCAAGGTGCTGCTCTCCGACGAGGCCACCAGTGCCCTGGACCCGGAGACCACCCGCTCCATCCTCCAGCTGCTGCGCGACCTCAACCGCAAGCTGGGCCTGACCATCGTGCTCATCACGCACGAGATGGACGTCGTCAAGACGATCTGCGACTCGGCCGCGCTGATGAAGAACGGCCGGGTGGTCGAGCAGGGCACCGTCGCCGAGCTGCTGGCCACCCCCGGCTCCGAGCTGGCCCGGGAGCTGTTCCCGGTCGGCGGCGAACCATCGGCCGACGACCGCACCGTCGTCGACGTCACCTTCCACGGCTCGGCCGCCACCCGCCCGGTGATCTCCGAGCTGTCGCGCACCTACAACGTCGACATCTCGATCCTCGGCGCCGCCATGGACACGGTCGGCGGCAATCAGGTCGGCCGGATGCGCATCGAGCTGCCCGGCCGCTTCGAGGAGAACGTCGTGCCCATCGGCTTCCTGCGCGAGCAGGGGCTCCAGGTGGACGTGGCGGATGTAGCGGGCCAGACCGTCGACGACGCGCTGAGCGTCGTCGCGGCCGGCGCCCCGCTGGAGAAGGAAGGTGCCAAGTGACCTGGTCCGAGATGCAGCCGCTGCTGTATGACAACACCCTCGACACCCTGTTCATGGTGTGGTGGTCGACGTTCTACGCGGTGCTCTTCGGCATCCCGGTCGGTGTGCTGCTGCACCTGACCGACCGCGGCGCCGTCCTGCGGAACCTCACGGTGAACAAGGTCCTAGGCGCGATCGTGAACATCGGACGGTCCTTCCCGTTCCTGATCCTGATCGTCTGGCTGATCCCCTTCACCCGGTTCCTCGTCGGGGTCTCCATCGGCCCGACCGGGGCGGTCGTCCCGCTCACCATCGCCGCCATCCCGTTCTTCGCCCGGCTGGTGGAGTCGGCACTGCGCGAGGTGGACAGCGGCCTGGTCGAGGCCGCCCACGCCATGGGCGGCGGCACCTGGACCGTCATCTTCAAGGTGCTCCTCCCGCAGGCGCTGCCCGCACTGATCGCGGGCGTCACCACGCTCGTCATCCAGTTGATCGGCTACTCCGCGATCGCCGGCACGGTCGGCGGCGGAGGCCTCGGCAACCTGGCCTACACCTACGGCTACCAGCAGTACGAGAGCAGGCTGATGGTCGTCACGGTCATTGAGCTGGTCATCATCGTCACCGTCGTCCAGTACCTCGGGGACTACGTCGTCCGCCGTCTCGCCGAGCGCGGCACCCGTACCTCCTCGCTGCGGGTCGGCCTGCGCCGTGCCCGCGCCGAGGAACCGGCCGCGGTCACCGAGGCCGCCTGACCCGAACCACCGCACCACCCCGCAGCCCGGACCCTTTGCCGGGCGGACATCACGCGTGAACGCGCGCGTGGGAACAAGAAAGAGGCACTCTTCGTGCGCAACACCGTCAAGATCTCCGTCGCCGTAGTCGCCGCCTCCGCCGTCGCCCTCGGCGCGAGCGCCTGCAGCGCCCCCTCCGACACCACCGCCAGCACCGACAAGAACGACAAGAACGCCCCCCTCGTCGTCGCCGCGAGCCCCACCCCGCACGGCGCCATCCTCGACTTCGTCAAGAACAAGCTGGCGGCGAAGGCGGGCCTCAAGCTGGTCGTCAAGCCGTTCAACGACTACAAGATCCCCAACAAGGTCACCGACGACGGCCAGGTCGACGCCAACTTCTTCCAGCACAAGCCGTTCCTCGACGTCTTCAACAAGGAGAACGGCACGCACATCGTGCCCGTCCAGAACGTGCTCATCGAGCCGCTGGGCGTCTACTCCAAGAAGATCGACAAGCTGTCCCAGCTCAAGTCCGGCAGCACCGTCTCGGTCCCCAACGACCCCTCCAACGAGGGCCGGGCGCTCAAGCTGCTCGCCGACAACGGCGTGATCACCCTCAAGCCCGGTGTCGGCTCCGACGCCAAGCTGACCGACGTCAAGGACGACAAGGGCATCAAGATCACCGAGCTGGAGGCCGCCCAGACCGCGCCGCGCATCGACGACGTCGACGCCGCGATCATCAACGGCAACTTCGCCATCGGCGCCCACCTCAAGCCCTCCAAGGACGCGCTGGCCCTGGAGAAGGCGAAGGACAACCCCTACGCCAACTTCCTCGCCGTCAAGAAGGGCAACGAGAACGACCCGCGGATCAAGAAGCTGGCCAAGCTCCTGAACTCCCCCGAGGTCAAGAAGTTCATCGAGGACAAGTACAAGGACGGCTCGGTCATCCCGGCCTTCGGTCCCGCCAAGAGCTGATGCCGCCGCTGCTGTCCTGAACGTTTTCCCCGCCGCCCACCCCCCTTCGGGGGTGGGCGGGTGTGGACGTGCCCTCGCCCCCGCGCAGGTCACCGGAAGGTGGCCGTCCGCAGGCGCGGCCACCGGGCCCCGGATCCGTGCACGCGCGCGGCCGGGGCCCATACGCGTGCACACCCGCGGGCCGATGCTGCATGCTGGTGCATTCAAGACGGTCAAGACGGCCCGTGACCTCGCGGTCTCACAGTCCGCGACGTTCCGGAACACCACAGTCAACGGCGTGGGAGCAGCGGCATGACATCCACCTTTCCGGACATCTCCATCAGCACGGACCGGTTGGTGCTGCGCCCGTTCGAAGAGGCCGACGTGCCCTCCCTCACCGCCATGATGAACGACGAGCTGGTCGCCGCCTGGACCGCGATACCCCAGCCGTACACCGAGGACGCCGCGCGTACCTGGACCACCGAGAACGCCCCCGCCGAACGGGCGTCGGGCCACGGCATCGACTTCGCGGTCACCGAGTTCCTGACCCAGCGCCTGGTCGGCGTGATCCAGCTGCGTCACACCGACTGGCGGATCCGCTCCAGCGAGATCAGCTACGTCGTCGCCTCCTGGGCCCGCGGTGAGGGGTACGCCTCCGAGGCCTCGCTCGCCGTCGCCCACTGGCTCTTCCACGACCAGAAGTTCGAACGCATCGAGCTGCGCACCGCCGCCGGCAACACCGCCTCCCAGCAGGTCGCCCAGAAGATCGGCTGTATCAGCGAGGGCGTGCTGCGCAACGCCTTCATCGTCCGCAGCCGCACCGAGGACGGCGGCTGGACGGACATCCGCACCGATCTGATCGTGTGGAGCCTGCTGCCCGAGGACCTGGACGGGCTCCCGGGCCGGCCGGGAGAGGCGGACGCATTTCCCTACCCCGAGTGGAACTGACCCCACACCCGCGCTCCGGTCCGTACCTCTCGGGGTACCCTCGGCCTGCCGCGCACCTGCGCGACCAGCGCCCCAGCGGCACCTCACCGGCCTGCGGCCGCCCGCAGCCGGCCCGCCTGCCGCCCCCGCGCGCGCAACCACAGCAGCCCCAGGAGACTGACGAGCATGGCCGACCGGGTCACGGTGATCGGATGGGACGGCTCCGCGCTGACCGCCGCCGCCCGCTCCGCCCTCGGCGCCGCCACCCTGGTGGCCGGCGCCGCGCACCACCTCGCACTGCCCGAAGTCCCGCCGAACGCCGAGCGGATCCGGCTCGGCAGTGTGACCCTGGCCGCCCGCCGCATCGCCCAGCACCGCGGCACCGCCGTCGTGCTCGCCGACGGCGACCCAGGCTTCTTCGGCGTCGTACGCACCCTGCGGGCACCCGAGCACGGCCTGGAAGTCGAAGTGGTACCGGCCGTCTCCTCCGTCGCCGCCGCCTTCGCCCGGGCCGGCATGCCCTGGGACGACGCCCAGGTCGTCGTCGCCCACAGCCGCGATCTGCGCCGCGCGGTGAACGTCTGCCGGGCCCACACCAAGGTCGCGGTGCTCACCTCGCCCGGCGCCGGGCCCGCCGAACTCGCCCTGCTGCTCGGCGGCGTCCACCGCACCTTCGTCATCTGCGAGGACCTGGGCACCGACCGGGAGCGGGTGACGGTACTCACATCGGACAAGGCCGCCGACCATGTCTGGCGTGACCCCAATGTCGTCATTGTCGTGGGGGGTTCGCCCGGCGGCGCCGCAGCCCAGGGCACCGGCTGGATCGCCGGACGCGAGGTAGGCCATCCGACGGGTGCGCGCGGCTGGGGACTTCCGGCCGGCGCCTACGGCGGTGCCCTGGGCGAGGGCGAGTCCGTCCAGCTGCGCACCGCACAACTCGCCCGCCTCGGGCCGCAGGTGGGCGACCTCGTCTGGGACATCGGCGCGGGCAGCGGAGCCGCCGCGGTGGAGGCCGGGCGCTTCGGCGCCGCCGTCATCGCGGTGGACGCCGACCCCGACGCCTGCGGACGCACCGCCGCCCTCGCCCGCCGCCACGGCGTCCAACTCCAGGTCGTGCACGGGCGGGCGCCGCAGGTCCTGGAGGACCTGCCCGAGCCCGATGTGATCCGGGTCGGCGGCGGGGGAGCGGAGGTCGTCACCGCCTGCGCGGCCCGCCGTCCCGAACGGATCGTCACCCACGCCGCCACCCGCGACGAGGCCGAAGCGCTGGGCCGGGCGCTGGCCGACGGCGGCTACGAAGTCGAGTGCGCGCTGCTGCAGTCCGTGGACCTGGACACCTCCGTCTGGGTCGAACGCGAGCGGTCCGTGGTGTTTTTGCTCAGCGGCTATCGCGTTCCTCACCCGTGACCAGCACGGCAACCCGCGCGAGGTAGGCTGGCGGATCGTTGCGCCGCCGTTCCGCATTCGGCTTCGTACACCAATATCCGGAAAATGCCGTGGTTTTGGCCGAATATGAAGCTCTGGAGAGCGGACGTGCCGCGAGGCGTGCTCGCTCGTTCTAGCTATCGGGGCGTCGGCGCGCCCCGGTCGAGCGCGTCGCACGAGCGGTTGGAAGGAGCACTACCAATGGGCGAGGGGTACGCATGACCGACACCGGCCAGGTCCCGGGCGAGGGACAGCCGGAGAACGCAGGCGGACATCCCGGGCAGCCGCAGCCGGCGGCCGCTCCCTCCCCTGCCGACGCCGGACCGACGGAGCTGCCGGGCATGGTGCCCCCTCCCGGCGTCTACCCCTATGCCGAGCAGGCCGACGGCGTCGCCGAGGACGACGATCTGCTGCTGATGCCGGGTGCCCAGGGCGCCTGGAGCGAACAGTCGGCGGCCCAGCCGCTCCCGCAGCCGCAGGAGACCCACCAGGGGCCACAGGGCGCGTCGTACGACCCGGCCGCTCAGGGGGCCACCGGCTTCGAGCCGATGCCCGCCCCGGCCGGTGACCACGAGAGCGGCGGCCGGGACTCCGGTTCGGTCGACCTCGGCGCCGTCCGTATCCCGCAGCCCGCGGCACCGCAGCAGCCCCGCGCCGCGGCGCCCGCCACGCCCCCGCGCCGCCCGCTGCACATGGGCCCGCCCGTCCCCGACGCGACCGGCGGAGTGGTCCGTTCGCTCGCCGACCGCGGACCGGCCGACGCGCCCGCGCAGCCCGCCGCCCGGCACGCCGGACCGCCCACCGGCGGTCCCGAATACTTCGACGTTCCGGCCGGGGCGCCCGAGGCCGTGGTGGGCGAAGCGCCACCGGCCGAGGCGGGCCTGCCGTACGCCGAGCAGCCCTTGGAGGAGGCGGCCGCGACGGAGCAGGGCGTTGCGGCGTCGTCCTACGCCGGGCAGCCGTACGGCGGGCAGCCCTATGGCGGGCAGTCCTACGGTGGGCAGTTGTCCGCCGAGCAGACCTATGGGGCCGCGGGCCAGGGCCCGTTGCCCGGCCCGCAGCTCGGCGAGATCCCGTCGCAGGTGCCGTCGTGGGAGGAGGCCGCCGCCCAGGCCGCGGCCTCGGCCCCGCTTGCAGAAACGGTCGCCCCCGAGGCGCCGGCCGCCCCTGCCGCCGAGGCGGCGCCTGGCCTGGCGGACACGGCCCAGCCCGCCGAAGCGCTGCCCGTTGAGCAGCCCCAGCCGATGCCGTCGGCGCCCGAGGGCGTGGCGGAGGCCGGTGACGTCGCGGCCGTCGCGGGAGTCCCCGAGGCCGGCCAGGACGCGCCGGCCGGGGGAGCGGCGCCGGAGCAGCCGCAGGAGAGGGCTGCGGACGTCCTGCCCGATGCCGCCGTGGCCGGTCAGGACGGCGTGGCCGAGGCTGTGGAGACGGCCGTGTCTGTGGAGACGGCCGAGCTTGTCGAGACGGCCGTGTCTGTCGAGGCGGCCGAGCTTGTCGAGACGGCCGAGCCTGTTGAGGCGGCCGAGGCGGAAGCAGTTGTGCCGGAGGCCCCGGTGGCGGAAGCTGCCGTGCCGGAGGCGCCCGCCGCCGAGGACCCGCAGCAGCCCGTGGAACAGGGCCTGCCCACCGAAGCCGAAGCTGGAGTCGAAGCCGGAGCCGGAGCCGGAGCCGTGGCCGACCCGGAGGCGCAGGCGCAGCCCGCCGCCACCCCGGCCCCCGTCGCGCCCGAAGCCGTCGTCCCGGCCGAGGAGCCCGCCACCGCCCAGCCGGCCGACGCTCCCGCCGATCCGGCCCCGGCCGCGCAGGGCGAGCAGCCCGCCGACCAGGGACAGGGCGCCGACCCGGCCCCTGCCACCGACGAGGCCCAGCCGCAGCCCGAGGCCGCAGCGCCCGAGGCGGTAACTCCCGAGGCCGCAGCGCCTGAGTCCGCTCCTGAGGCCGCCGAGCCCGAGGCCGCCCCCGCCGAGGCCGGTACGGACGCCCCCGTGGCCGAGCCCGCCGCCGCCCCGGCGCCCGTCGCTGCCCCCCAGGGGCCCGTCGCGCCGACCGCCGACGAGACCGGCGCGCCCGTGGACCAGGCGGACACGGAGCAGACCGACACGGATCAGACCGTCATAGAGCCGCCCGAGGCGCAGGAACCGGCCGCCGGGCAGCCGCAGTCCGATGCCCCCGCGGATGCCGCCGGGCAGCAGACCGCGCAGGCGCCCGCAGCGGCGGCCGCGCCGCAGGATGCGGAAGCCGCCGTCGAGGAGCGGCCCGCAGCGGACGGCCCGGAGGCCCCCGGCCTGCCGGAAGCCCCGCTGGCCGAGGCGACCCCGGACACCGCGCCCGCCGTGGAGCCGGCGGCCGATGAACCCGCGGAGCCCGGCACGACCGCGGAAACCGCGGAGCCCACCGCCCCCGAGCCCCCCGCCGCCCCCGAGACCCCCGAGGCCCTGCCCGACGACACCCCGCCGGTGGCCGTCCACATTCCGTCCCAGGCCTCCGGCGAGCCGTCCCCCGTGGACGGCCCGGCCCCGCGCGCCGCGGCCGCCGAGCCCTCGACGGCCGGGCCCACGCCCGACGCTCCCGCCGACGAGGCGCCCCACCAGCAGGACGTCGCCGAACTCGTCCAGCTCGGCGACGACCAGCCGCAGCCGGCCGGTGAGCAGCCCGACGGCGGCGACCCCGCAGTGTCCGACGCGGCCGAGGTGCCGTCCCCGGCCGCCGGGTACGACGACGACGAGCGGGCCGCCGTGCACCGCGTGATGCGCGAACGCCGCGACATCCGCAACGGCTTCCGCGGCGACCCGATCCCCAACGAGGTGCTGCTGCGCGTCCTGGAGGCGGCCCACACCGCCCCCAGCGTCGGCCACTCCCAGCCCTGGGACTTCGTGGTCATCCGCTCGGAGGAGACCCGCGAGAAGATGCACCAGCTCGCCATGCGGCAGCGTGAGGCGTACGCCAAGTCGCTGCCCAAGGCGCGCGCCAAGCAGTTCCGCGAGCTGAAGATCGAGGCCATCCTCGAAACGCCGGTGAACATCGTCGTCACCGCCGACTCCACCCGCGGCGGCCGGCACACCCTCGGCCGGCACACCCAGCCGCAGATGGCCCCGTACTCCTCCGCGCTCGCCGTCGAGAACCTCTGGCTCGCCGCCCGCGCCGAGGGCCTGGGCGTCGGCTGGGTGAGCTTCTTCGACGAGCGCGAGATGGTCCGCGAACTGGGCCTGCCCGAGCACCTCGAAGTCGTCGCCTACCTGTGCATCGGTTACGTCGACGAGTTCCCGGAGGAGCCCGAGCTGCTGCAGGCCGGCTGGTCCAAGCGGCGCCCGCTGTCCTGGGTCGTCCACGAGGAGACCTACGGCCGCCGCGCGCTGCCCGGCGAGAGCCCGCACGACCTCCTCCAGGAGACCCTGCAGGGCATCCGCCCGCTGGACGCCAAGGCGCTCGGCGAGGCCTGGGAGCGGCAGAAGCGGATGACCAAGCCGGCCGGGGCGCTGGGCATGCTGGAGATCATCTCCGCGCAGCTGTCCGGACTGTCCCGCAAGTGCCCGCCGCCCATCCCGGAGCCGGCCGCCGTAGCGATCTTCGCCGGTGACCACGGTGTCCACGCCCAGGGCGTGACCCCCTGGCCCCAGGAGGTCACCGGCCAGATGGTCGCCAACTTCCTGGGCGGCGGCGCGGTCTGCAACGCCTTCGCCAACCAGGTCGGCGCCGAGGTCTGCGTCGTGGACGTCGGTGTCGCGAGCGACCTGCCCGCCACCCCGGGTCTGCTGCCCCGCAAGGTCCGCGCCGGCACCGCCGACTTCACGGCCGGCCCGGCGATGACCCAGGAGGACGTGCTCAAGGCCATCGAGGTCGGTATCGACACCGCCCGCGACCTGGTCGCGGCCGGCAACAAGGCGCTGCTCACCGGCGAGATGGGCATCGCCAACACCACCACCTCCGCCGCGCTGATCTCCGTCTACACCGGCGTCGACCCGGGCGAGGTCACCGGCCGCGGCACCGGCATCAACGACGAGACGCACGCCCGCAAGGTCGAGGTCGTCCGCCGCGCCCTGGAGCTGCACCAGCCCGATCCGGCCGACCCCATCGGTGTCCTCGCCGCGGTCGGCGGCCTGGAGCACGCCGCCCTCGTCGGCCTGATCCTCGGCGGCGCCTCGCTGCGCACGCCGGTGATCCTCGACGGGGTCAGCGCCGGCGCCGCCGCCCTGGTCGCCCGCGCCATCGCCCCCGAGGCGCTGGCCGCCTGCATCGCCGGACACCGCAGCGCCGAGCCGGGCCATGTCGCGGCCCTCAACAAGCTGGGCCTGCGCCCGCTGGTCGACCTCGATCTGCGCCTCGGCGAGGGCACCGGCGCCCTGCTCGCGCTGCCCGTGGTGCAGAGCGCCGCCCGTGCCATGCACGAGGTCGCCACCTTCGACTCGGCCGGAGTGACCGAGAAGACCTGATCAGGCCCGACCTCCGCATGACCCCCGGCCCGCAGCCCCATAGGCTGTGGGCCGGGGCCGTACCGCCGCCCCGGGCCGTCCCCTCACCAGCCGCTCCAGAGCCGCAGCGGCTGAGCCGGTCGCCGAACCCCGCAGCATCCGCACAAGGAGCCGTACCGCCATGGCCGATCACGCCGCCGATCACGCCGCCTACCCCGTCGGACTGCGGCTGTCCGGCCGCCGGGTGGTCGTCCTGGGTGCCGGACAGGTCGCCCAGCGCCGGCTCCCGTCCCTCGTCGCCGCGGGCGCCGAGGTTCTGCTGATCTCCCCGTCCGCGACCCCCTCCGTCGAGGCGATGGCCGATGCCGGTGAGGTCCGCTGGGAGCGCCGCCGCTACCGGGACGGCGACCTCGACGGCGCCTGGTACGCGCTGATCTCCACCGACGACCCGCAGGCCAACGCCGCCGCGTCCCAGGAGGCCGAGGACCGCCGGGTGTGGTGCGTACGCTCCGACGACGCCGAGGCGGCCACCGCCTGGACCCCGGCCACCGGCCGCAGCGAGGGCGTCACCGTCGCCGTGCTCACCGGCCGCGACCCGCGCCGCTCCGCCGCCGTACGCGACGCGATCGTCGAGGGCCTGCGCGACGGCAGCCTCGCCGCCCCGCACCACCGCCGCCCGCACACCCCGGGCGTGGCGCTGGTCGGCGGCGGCCCCGGCGACCCCGACCTGATCACCGTCCGCGGCCGCCGGCTGCTCGCCGAGGCCGATGTCGTGATCGCCGACCGGCTCGGCCCCCGCGATCTGCTCGCCGAACTCCCGCCGCACGTCGAGGTCATCGACGCGGCGAAGATCCCCTACGGCCGGTTCATGGCCCAGGAGGCCATCAACAACGCGCTGATCGAGCACGCCAAGGCCGGCAAGGCCGTGGTCCGGCTCAAGGGTGGCGACCCGTTCGTCTTCGGCCGCGGCATGGAAGAGGCCCAGGCGCTCGCCGAGGCCGGCATCCCCTGCACGGTCGTCCCCGGTATCTCCAGCACCATCTCGGTGCCCGGCGCGGCCGGCATCCCGGTCACCCACCGCGGAGTCGCCCACGAATTCACCGTCGTCAGCGGCCATGTCGCCCCCGACGACGAGCGCTCGCTCGTGGACTGGCCGTCGCTCGCCAAGCTGCGCGGCACCCTCGTGGTCCTGATGGGCGTGGAGAACAGCGGCGCCATCGCCGCCAAGCTGATCGAGCACGGCCGGCCCGCCGACACCCCGGCCGCCGTCATTCAGGAGGGCACCACCGCCGCCCAGCGCCGGGTCGACGCCACGCTCGCCACGCTCGGCGACACCGTACGGGCCGAGGGCATCCGTCCTCCGGCGGTCATCGTCGTCGGCGACGTCGTCACCGTCGCCCCCGCACCTGCCCCCAGGTAGCCGATCCCGACGCGGCATTGGCACCCCGACACCGACAAGGCACTCTCTTCCCGTGGCAGAAATCATCACCGTCGACGATCCGGACGACCCCCGGCTGGCCGACTACACCGGCCTGACCGACGTCGAGCTGCGGCGCCGGCGCGAGCCCGCCGAAGGGCTCTTCATCGCCGAGGGCGAGAAGGTCATCCGGCGCGCCCGGCAGGCCGGTTACGAGATGCGGTCCATGCTGCTCTCGGCCAAGTGGGTCGACGTGATGCGCGATGTGATCGACGAGGTCCCGGCGCCGGTCTACGCCGTCAGCCCGGACCTCGCCGAGCGGGTGACGGGGTACCACGTCCACCGTGGGGCGCTGGCCTCCATGCAGCGCAAGCAGCTGCCGGACGCCACCGAACTCCTCGCCGGGGCCCGGCGCATCGTGGTCATGGAAGCGGTCAACGACCACACCAACATCGGCGCGATCTTCCGCAGCGCGGCGGCCCTCGGCATGGACGCCGTGCTGCTCTCCCCGGACTGCGCCGACCCGCTCTACCGCCGCTCGGTCAAGGTCTCCATGGGCGCGGTGTTCTCCGTGCCGTACGCCCGCCTGGAGGGCTGGCCCCGGGACCTGGCCGCTGTACGGGAAGCGGGCTTCACCCTGCTCGCCCTCACCCCGGCCGAGAAGGCCACCGGCATTGACGAAGTCGCTCCGCACACCCTGGAGCGCGCCGCCCTGATGCTGGGCGCGGAGGGCGGCGGTCTGAGCACCGGTGCACTGCGGGCCGCCGACGAATGGGTCCGCATCCCGATGGCGCACGGCGTGGACTCGCTCAACGTCGGAGCGGCCGCCGCGGTGGCGTTCTACGCGGTGACGACGGGGCGGCCCGCTTAAGGGGCGCGCCTGCGCCTCGTCCTGCGCCCCGTCCTGCGCCCCGTCCTGCGCCCCGTCCTGCGCCCCGTCAGGGCGTGTCCGCCGCCCCGTCCCTCAAGCGGACCGCCCGCGTGACCTGCCCGGGCAGGCCCCTCCATCACGGGAACACCGCCGCGTAGCCCACGGGAACCGGCGCGTAGCCCACGGGAATGCCGCCCTGGACGCCAAGGGAATGCGGCCCTGGCCCCCATGGGAGCCCCGTCCCGGACTCCACGGGCACGCCGTCCCGGCCCCACGGGAGCACCGCCCCGGCCCCATGGGAGCACCGCCCCGGACTTCACGGGCACGCCATTCCCGATCCCCACGGGAATGCCGCCCCGGCCCCGCCGCGTTGAGGCCCGCAGGGGGGCTCCGCCCCCCTTAGGGGTTCTGTTCCCCCACCCCGTAAGGCCCGTCCGCACCCCAGGCCGGGGCGACCGGCGCCGGCCGCTCCACCCCCAGACCGTGGGCCGGCCCCTGGCACCCCTGGGCCGCCGCGATACCGAGCGCCACCAGCAGGGTCACCACCACGAACACGATGACACGCTGGCGCAGCAGCCGGCGGTCGGGGCCGGGCCGCCGACCGCCCGACGTCGTACGCACCGGGGCGCGCTTACCGCCCGCCCCCGCGGGCCGGGCGGCCGGGACACGGCGCACCGTGCGTCCGCCGGTCCTCCGCGGATTCCTCCCCGCGGCCGAGGCCGGGCCGGACGGCCGGGAGGCCGCGTCCTGCGAAGCCGGGGGGCGGGACGGGTGCGGACGTGGCGAGGAGTTGCCGGCCGTCCGCCGCTCGGTGCGCTGACGGGCGTATTCCTCGGCACGCTGCCCGGTCGGCCGGTCCGGAGGACGGCGCTCCGCGCGCTGCCAAGCGGCGCCCGCGCCCGCGCCGTTCTCCAGCGGTCCGCCCGACGGACCGTGCGCCTCACGGGCCGCGATCTCCTTGAGGCGCAGCGACAGCGACAACGTGCTGGGACGGTCCGCCGGATCCTTGGCCAGGCACGAGGCGAGCAGTGGCGCCAGGGCGTCCGGCACCCCGGCGAGCTGTGCCTCCTCGTGGACCACGCGGTAGAGCATGACCTCCGAACTTCCCTGCCCGAAGGGGGAGTCCGCGGTACAGGCGTACGCGAGGGTGGCGCCCAGCGCGAAGATGTCCGTCGCCGGCGTGACCGCGGCCCCGCGCACCTGCTCCGGCGCCAGGAACCCCGGCGAGCCGACGGCCGTACCCACATGGGTCAGCGTGCTGGCGCCGGTCGCCCAGGCGATGCCGAAGTCGATGATCCGCGGGCCCTTGGGCGACAGCAGAATGTTGGACGGCTTGAGGTCACGGTGCACCACGCCCGCGTCATGGACGGCCAACAGCCCCTCGGACAGCGCGGCGCCGATGGCGGCGACCTGTGCCGGGGACAGCGGACCGCCCTCGTTGACCTTGTCGTGCAGCGAGGGGCCGGGGACGTACTGGGTGGCGAACCAGGGGCGGTCCGCGTCGAGATCGGCCGCGACCAGCCGGGCCGTACAGCCGCCGCGGATCCGCCGGGCGGCCGAGACCTCCCGCGCGAACCGCGAGCGGAATTCCTGATCCTCCGCCAGGTCCGGCCGGATCACCTTGAGCGCCACCCGCTGCCCGCGCTTGTCCGAGCCGAGATAGACGACGCCCATCCCGCCCGCGCCGAGCCGGCGGTGCAGCCGGAACGTCCCGACGACACGCGGGTCCTCGCGTCGGAGCCGCATCATCGCCATGTCCGTCCCCTACCTGCGGTGGGGAGCCCCCTCCGCTGCCAACCGTCTGACGTGGCACAGCTTACGGATTGACGGCTCGCTGTGCTGAGAGGCCGCGCATGCGTCGGCGGCCGGATTGCCGGTGGCGGGTGCGATTCCCGCGGCGGGCGGGGAAAACCGGCCGCCGGGCGTCCCCGCGCACCGTGAGCAATCCCAATGATCCGCCGTGGAAGGGAATTTGGCGGGATGAAAGGGGATCAGGTGTGGTTGGCCGGGGATGCCGGGGATGCGGCCAAGAGGCGGTAAGCGGGGGTGCGCGCGGCGGTCCGCAGGCGCGGGGCCGTGGTGCGCGGGGGAGCGGACGACGTGAGCGAGGTCACCCTCAGGAGTGCGCGGGCCAAGGCGGCGCAGCGGTCCCCCTTGGGGGAGACCCCCAAGGCCTGGCGCCGTCTCTCCACCCAGGGGAGTACACGGGGCGCCGGGCCGTCATCCTCCCGGAGGCCGACCAATCGGTACGACGGCATGACGCCCGTCGCCGGCCACGTGCCTACTGTTGTCTTCAAGCGGCGGGCGCCGCACTCGTCCCCCGAGGTCAGACGCCCGCCGCCCCAGACACGACGGGAGCGGGACGATGGTGCGGAGCTCAGGGCGGACGGCCCTTCGGGCGCAGGGGCGGCGAGCCACTGTGCCCGGCGGCCGGCAGCCCTCCGGCACGCGCCATCCCCTCGTCGCGGTGGCCATGGTGCTGCCGCTGGCCTGCGTTCTCGTCGTGGTCTTCGGCGGCTGGGAGGCCGTGATGACACAGGCGTCGTCCGTGGTCGGAATGTTGGGGCGCTGAGCGGCGCCCCGGTCCCGGGAGAGCGGCCCGGGACGGGGACCTCCGGCTGAAAGCCCCGTGGGGACGGGGGTGCGGCGGACGGCACGACGGCCGGGCATCTGGGGAGATGCCCGGCCGTCGGGTTTTCCCGGCCGCCGTCCTGCCCGGCCCCACGGACCACGCGTACGATCCCCCTCCGGGCCGCCCACAGCCCGCACCACCACCCACGGCGCACCCTGCACGGCCCGCCGCCCACGACGCCGTCCGGCGCGCGCAGGACCAGGGGGAACGATGGCCACCTCACTGCTCGACCGCCTCGCCGCCCTGTCCGCGACGACGGCCCGGCCCGGCGCTCCGGCCTCCACCGCCACCCCCGCCCCCGAGGTGCTTGCCGACCGCCCCGACGGCACGGTCGTCCGCAGCGGCCCCACGGTCGCCAAGGCGCACGCCCCCGACGGCGACCCGCACGACCTGGCCACCCGGCTGCGGATCGCCGCCCACCCCCTTCTGCACGGCATCCTGCTGCCCCCGCTCCCGGTCACCGCCCCCGGCGGCTTCCTCACCTTCACCGAGGAGGGCCGCGCCCTCACCCGCTGGCCGTACGGCAGCCCGGTGCGGCCCGACGACCCGGGCGCCGCGCCCTGGGAGGACGCCGCCCGCCTGCTGGCCCGTCTGCACACCGTCGACCCCCGCCAACTGCCCGGCCCCGTACCGCCGATGCGCGGCCCCGCCAAGGCCGCCCGCGCCCTGGCCCGGCTGCGCACCGCCCTGGCCGCTGCCGACGGCCCGCCGCTCGCCCTCCGGCCCGGCCCGGGGCCGCTGCCCGCGGCCGCCGCGGCCGTCGAGCGGGCCTGGGCCCTGCTGCCGCCGTGGGCCAAAGGCGCCGCCCCGCCGCCACGCGCCGGCACCCTCTGCCACGGCGATCTGCACCTGGGCCAGCTCGTCCGCCACCCGGCCACCGGCGGCCCCTGGCTCCTCATCGACATCGACGACCTCGGCACGGGCGACGGCACCTGGGACCTGGCCCGCCCCGCCGCGTGGTTCGCCACCGGCCTGCTCGCACCGGACCTCTGGACGCGTTTCCTCGCCGCCTACCGCGCCGCCGGCGGCCCCGCCGTCCGGCCGTCCGGCGATCCCTGGCCCGACCTGGAGGTTCCGGCCCGTGCCCTGACCGTGCAGACCGCCGCGCTCGCCCTCGCCAAGGCCCTCACCGCCGCCCGCCCTCTGGACGAGTCCGAGGCGGCGGTCGTCGCGGCCTGTGCCCGGATGGCCTCCCTGCCGGACCGGTTGGCGCCCGGCGGCCCGGACGTAAGGTGAACACCCCGCCGCCGGGCCGCCGTTCCGGCGGCGCGGCAGTGACCAGTGCCGGATGACAGGAGTGGAGCCGACGATGCAGTGCCCCAAGTGCCATGCGCCGATGCAGACATACCACCGCAATGGCGTGCAGATAGAACAGTGCGCCGGCTGCCGGGGGATCTTCCTGGACTACGGGGAGCTGGAAGCGCTGACCCGCCTCGAGTCACAGTGGTCCCAGCAGCCTCCGCCGCCGCCCGCCCCGCAGGCCTACCCCGCAGCGCCCGCCTGGGGCGCCCCGCACCAGGGCCACCACGGCCACCATGGACACCACGGTCATCACGGCCACCACCGAGGCTTCGGCCACATGCTCTTCTCGTCCTGACCGGTCCCTGCCGGACAACGACCGAGGGCCGGAGCGAATTGCTCCGGCCCTCGGGATCAGGTGTGGACGATACTGGGATTGAACCAGTGACCTCTTCCGTGTCAGGGAAGCGCTCTCCCGCTGAGCTAATCGTCCGCGGGACCGCGAATCACGAAGATCCGCAGCTGCGTGCGCGATACTGGGATTGAACCAGTGACCTCTTCCGTGTCAGGGAAGCGCTCTCCCGCTGAGCTAATCGCGCGGGATGGAAACCCCGGTCAAGCACGTTCGGGGATCCAGTGGACGATACTGGGATTGAACCAGTGACCTCTTCCGTGTCAGGGAAGCGCTCTCCCGCTGAGCTAATCGTCCTTGGAGGTGGAGACGGGATTTGAACCCGTGTAGACGGCTTTGCAGGCCGTTGCCTCGCCTCTCGGCCACTCCACCAGGAGTGAGGGGGTTCGGGAAGATCCCCCACATCGAGCGGACGACGAGACTCGAACTCGCGACATCCACCTTGGCAAGGTGGTGCTCTACCAACTGAGCTACGTCCGCAGGTGTCTCTCCCAGACTACGTCCGGGAGCTACGTGTCCTCCGGGGCGCTTGCGCGTCCCGGCGACGTGTTGAACTCTAGCGGATTCCGGGGCCAGTACAAAAACGCGTTTGTGCAGCGTGCTGCGCTGCTCGCTCGGCACAGGCAGCCTCGGGGCCGCCGCCATAGACTCGCTGACGTGCACGACTTCGCTCCGATGGCACGCTTCGGCGGCCTGATAGCCACCGACCTGCTGGATGTGACCAGCGATCCCGCGGCTCTGGACTCCACGGGCTGGTGGGCCGTGGCCGCCGATTTCGAGGGCGCGGTGGTCTGCGCCCGCTTCGGCGACGTACGCCCGGCCACCGCGGCGGACGGTCCGGACCCCGACGGCTGGCGCGGCCCCGCCCCCGGTGCCTGGACCAGCTCCCTGGACCGCGACGCCTATACAGGCGGTGTGCGGCGCATCCGTGAACACATCGCGGCCGGCGACGTCTACCAGGTGAACCTCTGCCGGGTGCTGACCGCGCCGCTGCCCGACCCCGGCCGTGCCGACGTGGACGCGCTGTCCGCGGTGCTGGCCCGCGGCAACCCGGCGCCGCACGCGGGCACGATCCGGCTGCCCGGCCATGGCGTCGAGATCGCCAGCGCCTCCCCGGAGCTGTATCTGCGGCGCGAGGACCGCACCGTCGCCTCCGGCCCCATCAAGGGCACCGGGCGGACCGCGGCGGACCTCTCGGCGAAGGACCGGGCGGAGAACGTGATGATCGTGGACCTGGTCCGCAACGATCTCGGCCGGGTCTGCGCCACCGGCTCCGTGACCGTCCCGGCACTGTGCGCCGTCGAAGAGCACCCCGGCCTGGTCCATCTCGTCTCCACCGTGTGCGGCGAACTGGACGGGGCGAACGAGAAAACCGCCTGGGCGGATCTGCTGGACGCCACCTTCCCGCCCGGGTCGGTCACCGGCGCCCCCAAATCCAGCGCGCTGCGGATCATCGACGAGCTGGAGACCGCACCCCGCGGCCCCTACTGCGGAGGCATCGGCTGGGTCGACGCGGACCGCCGCACCGGCGAGCTCGCGGTGGGCATCCGTACGTTCTGGATCGACCGCACCCCGCCCGGCGGCCCAGTGCTCCGCTTCGGCGCCGGCGCCGGGATCATCTGGGACTCCGATCCGGAGCGGGAGTGGGCCGAGACCGAGTTGAAGGCGCGCAGGCTGCTCGCGGTAGCGTCGGGCCTGCACGAGGCGAGTGGAGGAAAGCGATGAAGATCTGGCTCAACGGCACGCTGCAGGACGCCGAGGGCGCCCGGGTCTCGGTCTTCGACCACGGGCTGACGGTCGGCGACGGAGTCTTCGAGACCATCAAGGCCGAGCGCGGCCGTGCCTTCGCCCTCACCCGCCACCTGGAGCGCCTGACCACCTCGGCCCGCGGACTGGGCCTGCCCGATCCCGATCTCGACGAGGTGCGGCGCGGCTGCGCGGCGGTCCTCGACGCCAACCCGATGGCCCTGGGCCGGCTGCGGCTCACCTACACCGGCGGCGTCTCACCGCTCGGCTCGGACCGCGGCGACGCCGGCCCCACGCTGGTCATCGCGCTCTCCGAGACCACGCGCCGCCCCGACACCACGGCCGCCGTCACGGTCCCGTGGACCCGTAACGAGCGCGGGGCGCTCACCGGCCTGAAGACCACGTCGTACGGCGAGAACGTCGTCGCCCTGGCCCGCGCCCGTGAACGGGACGCCTCCGAGGCCCTGTTCGCCAACACGGTCGGCGCGCTCTGCGAGGGCACCGGCTCCAACGTCTTCGTCGTGCTGGACGGCGAACTGCACACGCCGCCGCTGCACTCCGGCTGCCTGGCGGGCATCACCCGCGCCCTGACCATCAGCTGGGCCGGCGCCAAGGAGACCGACCTGCCGCTGGACGCACTGGAGCGGGCCGAGGAGATCTTCCTGACCTCCACCCTGCGCGACGTCCAGGCCGTGACCCGCATCGACGACCGTCAACTCGCCGACGCCCCGGGCCCGGTGACCGCGGAAGCCATGCGGATCTTCGACGAGCAGTCCGCCGCCGACTTCGATCCGCGGTGATGACGGGCCCGCGCAGGGGCGAGTAGAAAGTCCTCGTGACCACAACGCTGCGCCCCGCGGGACCCGAAGAGCGACCCGACGACGGGCGCCGGGCCCGTCCGTACGACATCTGTGTCAACAGCCGCAGGGTCGGGGGGATCCGGCTGACGACGGATGCCCGGTTCGGCCCGACGGCGGGCCGGATCGCGGAGCTGACCGTCGAGGAGCCGGACCGGCACCGCGGCCGCGCCACGGTCGCCGCGCTCGCCGCCGAGGAGGTCCTGCGCGGCTGGGGCTGCCGGCAGATCGAGGTGACCGTCCCCGCCGGCGCCGAGGCCGCCGCCCGGCTCGCCGCGGCGCTGGGCTACACCGAGCGCAGCCGCACGATGAGCAAAACCCTCGACGGCCCGCCCCGGCTCCCCGGGAACAGCAGCGACCGTGCGCTCAGCGAAGTGGAGTACCCGGCCTGGCGGGACGCCGCGCTCGCCGAGTACGTCCGGACGCAGCGGGGCCAGGGGATGCCCCGCGCACGCGCCGAGGAGGTCGCGGCCGCGAGCCATCGCGCCCTGCTGCCGGACGGTGTGGACACGCCCGACCACGCGCTGCGCGTCCTGGCCCACCGCGGCGCGGACGTCGGCAGCATCTGGGTCGCCCTGCGGATGCCGGGCCAGCCGGGCGGCTATGTCGTCGACGTACGGGTCGATCCCGCACACCGCGGGCACGGCCACGGCCGCACCCTGATGCTGGTCGCCGAGCGCGAGAGCCTGGCCGCCGGCCACACCACCCTCGGCCTGAACGTCTACGCGGACAACGCGCCGGCGCTCGGCCTCTACACCTCGCTGGGCTACCGGCCCACCGGGTACCTGTTGTGGAAGCCGATCCTGTGAGGCGGTCCGGGCGGCGCCCGTGAGACCGGCCCGAAGCCCGTGCGGCCCGCCGGTGCCCGTGCGGCCCGGCTCAGTCCTGTCCGGCCAGCAGCCGGTCGGCGATCTCCTCGATGCGGGCGCGCAGCCCCTCCTGGCTCGTGCCGCCGTCCAGCCGCTCGCCGCCGATCACATAGGTGGGGGTCCCGGTCACCCCGATCGCCTTGCCCTCGGCCTGGTCCGCGTCGACGATCAGCAGATGCCGCCCGTCGATCAGCGCGGTGTCCAGCTCCTCGGCGTCCAGCCCCAGCTCCCCGGCGACCTCCAGCAGCAGCTTCTCGCCGCGCGCGCCGAGCTCTTCGCTGCGCGCCAGCACCGCCTCGATGTACGGCCAGCCCTGGCCCTGCTCGATGGCCTCCTCGGCGGCCTGCGCGGCCACGTAGGCGTGCTTGTGCTTGGGGAGGGGGAAGTGGCGCAGCCGGACGTCCAGCCGGTCGCCGTAGCGCGCCCGCAGCGCCCGCAGGTCCTCCAGGGCGGTACGGCAGTCCGGGCACTGCAATTCGCACCACACGTCCAGAACGGGGCGGTCGGGGCGGGCGGCGGAGGTGGTGGCGTCGTTCATGGGGCCAGTCTTCCAGCCCGCCCCCGGCCGACACCCGCTGGTACCCCGCCCCGGTGACGGAACCGGCACCTGCGGAGGAGCGCAACCCCGAGATGTCCCTGAGCCCGTCCCGGAACATGGCCCGCGCCCGGCCGGACAAGGCAGGATGGAAGGGAGCAGAGTGCCTGCTCGCCCTTTCAGCAGCAGGAGGACCGGATGCTGACCTCGACCGTCTGCGCCGCGGTGTCGGCAGTGGGCCTGGGCATCGCCGCGCTGACGGCATACCGCAAGCGGTTCCTGGCCGCGACCCGCATCGCCGCTTTTTCCTTGGTTCCCATCGGCCTGGTGATGACGGGCGTCATCGACTGGGTCACCAACATCGTCTTCAAGCCCACGGTCTGGGCCGGCTTCGGTGTGCTCGCACTCTCCGCCGTGCTGTTCATGATCAGCAGGGGAGTGGAGCGCCGCAGGGGCGGGATCGGCAGCCGCAAGGAGCGCAAGGCCGCGGCGGCCGACCGGTCCGACGCGGTGGCCCCGGCCGCCTCCGTGCCCTCCCTCGGCGCCGCCCGGGGCGCCGCGCAGCCGGCATCCAAGGGGAAGGCCGCCCAGGGCAAGGACGGCGCACCCAGGGATGACTTCTCGGACATCGAAGCGATCCTGAAAAAGCACGGGATCTGATGAACTACCGCTGCTGAGGCGCATATCGGGCGCATTGGCACGATCATCTGCGTCATGATGCGCGCGAGATGAACGATGAGTGCGCCCTCGCCCAAGACGACGCCCCGTCCCCCGAACCGCGCGGCTGCCTGTTCGCGCTGTCCCAGCCGCCGCTGATGCTCTTCCTCGCCGTCATCGGCTTTCTGCTCCTTCTCGGGGCGGTGCACGACCTCTTCCTGCTGTGAAGCGGCCATGCACCGCCGCTGTACACCCCGCCGCCGTCCACCCCGTGGGGGTGCCGCGACCGGCGCTCAGCCCGCCGCGGCCTCCCGCCGCCGCGCCCGGTAGGCCGCGACATGCAGCCGGTTTCCGCAGGTGCGGCTGTCGCAGTAGCGCCGGGAGCGGTTGCGCGAGAGGTCGACGAAGGCATGCCGGCAGTCCGGCGCCTCGCAGCGCCGCAGCCGCTCGCGCTCTCCGGCGACGAGGAGGAAGGCCAGCGCCATCCCGCCGTCCGCGGCCAGGTGCTCGGCGACCGACGCGCCCGGCGCGAAGTAGTGGACGTGCCAGTCGTACCCGTCGTGATCGGTCAGCTGCGGTGTGGTGCCCGCCGAGGCGACCAGCGCGTTCAGCTGTTCGGCCGCGGCGCGGTCGTCGTCGGCCGCGAAGATCCGCGCGAACCGCGCGCGGACGGACCGTACGGCCGCCAGATCGCCCGCACCGAGCGCCCCCACGTCGCTGACGTCATGGCGCCGGACGAAGTCCTCGAGGGCCGCGAGGCCGGTCAGGCTGTCCGGCGCTGCGGGCGAGTCGCCCTCCGGAGCGGTGTTCAGCAGGTCGACGACCGCATCCAGTGCGCACCGGGTGTCATGGCTGATCATCACGGTTCCGCTCCCTGGCAGGGTGGGGCCGGACGAGTACCGCCCCCGGTGTGGTTGCCGCATGGTCGCCGAATCCCGCGCCCGGAACAAGCTTCAGCGCCGACTCCGCGGTGGGTCCGCGGCGACGACGCCGAAGTGTGCCGTATGAACTTGTCGGTCCTGCGCCGTCTCCCCGAGTCGGACGGACGCAAGTGTGAGCGGGTGGGTGCTTTCGGTAACCGTGCTGCGTCTCAGCTCTCCGCAAGGATGTGGGAGAGCTCGGTGTCGAGATCGAAATGCCGGTGCTCCGTACCGGGCGGTACGGCGGCATCGGTCCTTTTGAGGAACGACTCGAGGGCCCGTGCGGGCGCCTCGAGCAGGGCCTCGCCCTCCGGGGAGCTCAGGGCGATGCAGACCACGCCCTGTCCGTGGCTCCGGGACGGCCATACTCGGACGTCTCCGGTGCCCGTGGGCCGGTGCAGGCCCTCGGCGAGGAGGTCGCGGGCGAAAACCCACTCCACGGTCTCCTCGGCTCCGGTATGGAAGGTGGCATGCACGGCATAAGGATCGGCCGTGTCATACCGCAGGCCCGCGGGTACAGGCAGTGAGGACTCGCTCGACACAACGAGGCGCAGGTGCAGCTCGCAGCTGACCGTGGTGTTCATAAGCGCCAGGGCCTTTCGCTCAGTGTGCGCTCGGGGATTCGCACGTCGGCGAAATCGACATGCCACCTACGGTGCCGTTGTAAACCCCTCTGACGGTTTTGTGTGGCTTCAGGTACCTCTTCCGGCGGATTGCGGGATCGTCCTCGGCGGTAATTCCGCCGGACCCACCCCGTCCGGTAAGTTTGCGGGTATGAATACGCAGAGTAACGGGGGGTTGGGAACGGTGGAGGAGGACGCCGCTCCGGCCGGGCAGCCGCTCGGTTCGAGAGCGCCGCACTTCATCAAGCGCTCCCGGCCGCTGCACGTGAGCTGGCAGGTCGGGGTCTTCGTCGTCGGCCTCGCGGTCGTGGTGGGCGGCGTGATCATGCTGCCGCTGCCGGGGCCGGGCTGGCTGGTGATCTTCGCCGGTATGGCGATCTGGGCGACGGAATTCGTCTGGGCCCAGCTGGTGCTGCGCTGGACCAAGCGGAAGGTCACGGAAGCGGCCCAGAAGGCGCTCGACCCCAAGGTGCGGCGGCGCAACATCATCCTGACCGCCGTCGGCCTCGTGATCATCGCCGCGGTGCTCGCGGTCTATGTCTGGAAGTTCGGCCTCGCGATGCCGTGGAACGTCTCCGAGTGACGTCGCCGTGGTCAGAAGTGCCCGCCGACGTGGGGTAATGTTGGCGGTGCGCCCGGGCGATTAGCTCAGTGGGAGAGCGCTTCGTTCACACCGAAGAGGTCACTGGTTCGAACCCAGTATCGCCCACCCCGGACGACGGCCCGGAGACTTCAAGTCTCCGGGCCGTCGCAGTTGTTGCGCACCTGCGCCGCCGCGGGGCGCACACTGGGACCATGCCCGTCCGGTCACGCCGACTGCACCGCTACCGCTTTTGCACCGTCTGGCTGCTCAACGCCCCGCCGACCGTCGTCTACGCCGTCCTCGAACGCGCCGAGGCCTACCCCCGGTGGTGGCCGCAGGTCCGCGAGGTGAAGGCGCTCGACGACCGCAGCGGCGTCGCCCGCTTCCGTTCGGTGCTGCCGTACGACCTCACGGTCGTGGCGAGCGAGCGCGTACGGGACCCGGGCGCGGGGGTGCTGGAGATAGGGATGAGCGGTGACCTGGCCGGCTGGGCGCGCTGGACGGTGGTGCCCGGCGCCGGCGGCACCCGCGCGGTCTTCGAGCAGGACGTCGAGGTCTGCAAGCCGCTGCTGCGGCGCTTCGCGCTGCTGGGGCGGCCGGTCTTCCTCGCCAATCATGCGCTGATGATGCGGTCCGGGCGCCGGGGGCTCGCCGCCTGGCTGGCCCGCGGATGAGGCGCCCCGCATGCCCCGGCGGGGCCGCCCCGGGCGCCGGCGGAACAGGAATTTGATGGAAGCCCCGCGCGGCCTGTATTGTTCTGCTCGTTCGCGAGGGAAACCCCGCCGACACCCGGGCGATTAGCTCAGTGGGAGAGCGCTTCGTTCACACCGAAGAGGTCACTGGTTCGAACCCAGTATCGCCCACCGGGATCAAGAACCGGGCCGCAAAAAGCGGCCCGGTTCTTTTTGTTGGGAGAAGGCGGCGCCGCGCGGGGAGAACATCGCACCGGGAATTCCGGCCGGCGCCTTTGCCGGCCGGGCCGGAATTGCTGATGAGGGATCAGGCCGCGGCGGGGAGTTCGGGGCGCAGCGGCCAGTGCGGATCGACGGTTTCGGGGTTGCCGCTGCGCTCGAACCACGCCTGCAGGCCACGTGCCTGGGCGGCGTACCAGACGGCCTGGCGGGTGTGCAGCTCCGCCGGGTGCAGCTTCTCCAGGCGGTCCGCGTAGCGATGGCCCAGGGCCCGGACGACGCGCAGCGCGGCGAGTGCGTCGGCGGCCGCCTCGTGGGCGTCCGTCAGCTCGACCTCGTAGTGGGCGCACAGATCGGTGAGCGTGCGGCGTCCCTTGCGGTAGCGGTCCAGGTGCTTGTCGAGGACGCGGGGGTCGAGGATGCGCAGCGGATGGCCGCCCAGGTAGGCGTCGAGCGAGCTGGCGCGGTGCCGTTTCAACTCGCGCTCCAGGAGAGTGAGGTCGAACGGGGCGTTCATCACGACCAGCGGGCGGCCGGCCACCGACTGGGCGGCCAGGGCACGCGCCACCTCTTCCAGCACCGGCGCGGGCCAGCGGCCGTGCAGCGCGAGATGGTCGCCGGTCAGGCCGTGCACCGCCGTGGCGGCCTCGGGTATGTCGACGCCCGGGTTGATCAGCCAACGGGTGATCCGGGGCGCGGAACGCGGTGTCTCCTGGACCACCAGGGCGGCGGAGACGATGCGGTCGCGCTCGACGTCGATGCCCGTGGTCTCGGTGTCGAAGGCGGCAAGCGGTCCGTCATACCAGCACGGCATCATCCCAACTCCTCGCACTCGTACAGGGGATGACATGCACGCCACCCGAGCTGGTGATACCCGAGCCGCCCGGCGCTCGAACCGTCTTTGTTTGCGGACCACTTGACGCGGAGACAACCAGAGTGACGGGCCGGCGGGTTCCGCCTTCTCCCCGTCATCCACCCGCACCGATCGGCACAGCCCGGAAGGCTCCCCCGCGATGACGCTCGCGCAGCCCGAACCGGGCGGGCTGCTGCCCCAGCTGTCCACACCGCAGCGCGGCTCAATCGCCACCACTGCGTGCATGGAGACCCTTCAGGTGGGCTATCTGCACGCGGTCGCCGCCGCCTCGGGATGTTCGCTGGCGCAGCCCTTCCCGGACAACGGAATCGACTGGCACGTCAGCCATGGCGCGCCCGGCCACACCGTCGACGACGAAGTCACGATCAAGGTGCAGCTCAAGTGCACCTACCAGACCGCCCCCCGCCCGCCGGGGCCGACGTTCGCCTTCACGCTCGACAACGACCATCTGGTGAAGCTGGCCCGTACGCCCGTATCGGTGCACAAGATCTTGGTCGTGATGCTGGTCCCGCGGACCCGGGAGGACTGGCTGCGGGCCTCCCACGACCGTCTCGCGCTGCGGCACTGCTGCTACTGGATCAACCTGGCCGGCCATCCGGTGACCGGCCGGCGCAGGACCACCGTGCGGATCCCGACCGCGCGGATCTTCGACGACCGAGCGCTCTGCGAGATCATGACGCGGGTCGGGGCGGGAGGGAGACCCTGATGTACCGGCCGACCGACGAATACGACGCGCGACTCCTGGATCCCGCCCAGCTCGATCCGGCGGTGCTCGGCGCGCTGCTGGCCCGGCACGGCTGGCGGCGCCGGGGCGGGGCCGCGGGCCACTACGCCCGGTGGACACCGCCCGGCAGCGCGGGCGGCACCAGCCTGCTGGTGCCGCACGACCGCCGCTTCCCCGACAGCGGGGAACTGCTCGCGGAGGCGCTGGCGGCGCTGGCGCAGAGCTCCGCGCCCTCCGCCCGCGAGGTGCTGGTGGGGCTCGCGGTGCCCAGCGACGAGGTGCGCTGGGTGCGCGAGGTGCCCGACGGCGGCTCGGGGGCCGCGTACTGGGTCGCCCAGGAGCAGCTGCGCGGTGCGGCCCGCGCGATGCTGATCGCCGGGGCGCTGGGGACGTGCGGCCGGGCCGGCTACTACGGCGCGCGGCACAAACGGCAGGCCGAGGGGTTCCTGGGCGAGGTGCTGGTCGGTCCGGCGGCGGCCGGGCGCCGGCTGACCGCGTTCGTCCCGGTGCGCGGTGGGCGCGGCGCGGTCGCCGTGCTGCAGCGGGCGCTGCACGCGGCCCGCGACGCCACCGACTACCAGCGGGCCACCGGCGGGATGGAGGCCTTCGACGCGGCTGTCGAGCTGGGGGTCTGCCATGAGCTGGTCCAGGCCCTGATCGCGCTGGTGCGGGACGCGGAGGGGGTGCGGATCGCGGTCGCGTGGTCGCCGGGGGCCGGCGCCCCGGCCGGCTGCCCGGCCCGCCCCGAACCGGTGGAGTTCTCGCCCGGCGATCTGCCCGCGCTGCAGCAGGCGGCCCAGCGCTACGTACGCGACGAGCCGTCGCTGCCGGTGCGGGTGACCGGCGCGGTGATACGGCTGCGCAGGGAGCGGCCCGGCGGGCCCGGCACGGTGCGGCTGCGGGTGATCACCGGGGCGGATGTGGTGCAGGTGCGGGTCGCGCTGGGGGAGGAGGACTACCGCATCGCCGGGCACGCGCACCTGGTGGGACTGCCCATCCGGGTGAGCGGCCGGCTGGAGAGCCGGGGCGGCTTCCGCCGGATCACCGGCGGCCGCGATGTCACGCCCGTACAGGTCGACGAGGCGGAGCGGGACCGGCTGCTGAAGTCGCTCCAGGAAAACCTCGACTTCTTCGAGGAGGCGTGCGGCGCCGAGGAATAGCGGCGCAGGAGCGGTTTTCGGGCCGGGGGTGGTGAAACCGTTTCGCGGTCGGGTCCGGTGGCTCGGTACGATTCGGCTGCGCAGCAATCGCTGTCGCGCAAGAGACATGAGTCAGGAGAGACCGGTGTCAGACGTCCGTGTGACCATCCAACGCGATTCCGAGCGGGATGAACGCGTGGTGACCACGGGCACTACGGCCGCCGACCTCTTCCAGGGTGAGCGCAGCGTCGTGGCCGCACGGGTCGCCGGAGAGCTGAAGGACCTCGCGTACGAGGTCGCCGACGGTGACGCGGTCGAGCCCGTGGAGATCTCCTCCGAGGACGGTCTGAACATCCTGCGGCACTCCACCGCGCATGTGATGGCGCAGGCCGTGCAGGAGCTGTTCCCGGAGGCGAAGCTCGGCATCGGCCCGCCGATCAAGGACGGCTTCTACTACGACTTCGACGTCGAGACCCCGTTCCACCCCGACGATCTCAAGCGCATCGAGAAGAAGATGCAGGAGATCCAGAAGCGCGGGCAGAAGTTCGCGCGCCGGGCGGTCAGCGATGACGCCGCGCGCGAGGAGCTGGCCGACGAGCCGTACAAGCTCGAGCTGATCGGGATCAAGGGCTCGGCCGCCGAGGCCGCCGAGGGGGCCTCCGCCGAGGTGGGCGCAGGCGAGCTCACCATCTACGACAACCTCGACGCCAAGACCGGCGAGCTGTGCTGGAAGGACCTGTGCCGCGGTCCGCACCTCCCCAGCACCCGCGCCATCCCGGCGTTCAAGCTGATGCGCTCGGCCGCCGCCTACTGGCGCGGCAGCGAGAAGAACAAGCAGCTGCAGCGGATCTACGGCACCGCCTGGCCGACCAAGGACGAGCTCAAGGCGCACCTGGAGTTCCTGGCCGAGGCCGAGAAGCGCGACCACCGCAAGCTCGGTGCCGAGCTCGACCTGTTCTCCGTTCCCGAGGACATCGGCTCGGGCCTGGCGGTCTTCCACCCCAAGGGCGGCATCATCCGCCGGGTCATGGAGGACTACTCCCGCCGGCGGCACGAGGAGTCGGGGTACGAGTTCGTCTACACCCCGCACGCCACCAAGGGGAAGCTCTTCGAGAAGTCCGGCCACCTGGACTGGTACGCCGACGGCATGTACCCGCCCATGCAGCTCGACGAGGGCGTGGACTACTACCTCAAGCCCATGAACTGCCCGATGCACAACCTGATCTTCGACGCGCGCGGCCGCTCGTACCGTGAACTGCCGCTGCGTCTCTTCGAGTTCGGGACCGTGTACCGGTACGAGAAGTCGGGCGTCGTGCACGGCCTCACCCGCGCCCGGGGCTTCACCCAGGACGACGCGCACATCTACTGCACCAAGGAGCAGATGGCGGACGAGCTGGACGCCACGCTCACCTTCGTCCTGGACCTGCTGCGCGACTACGGTCTGACCGACTTCTACCTGGAGCTGTCCACCAAGGACCCGGAGAAGTTCGTCGGCTCGGACGAGGCGTGGGAGGAGGCCACCGAGACGCTGCGGAAGGTGGCCGAGAAGCAGGGGCTGCCGCTGGTCCCGGACCCGGGCGGCGCCGCGTTCTACGGTCCGAAGATCTCCGTGCAGACCAAGGACGCCATCGGCCGGACCTGGCAGATGTCGACCGTCCAGCTGGACTTCAACCTTCCGGAGCGGTTCGACCTGGAGTACACCGCCGCCGACGGCACCAAGCAGCGTCCGGTGATGATCCACCGCGCGCTGTTCGGTTCCATCGAGCGGTTCTTCGCGGTGCTGCTGGAGCACTACGCGGGTGCGTTCCCGGCGTGGCTGGCGCCGGTCCAGGCGACCGGGATCCCGATCGGCGATGCCCACGTCCCGTACCTGCAGGACTTCGCCGCGCAGGCCAAGGCCAAGGGCCTGCGGATCGAGGTGGACTCCTCGTCGGACCGGATGCAGAAGAAGATCAGGAACGCGCAGAAGGCCAAGGTCCCGTTCATGATCATCGCTGGTGACGAGGACGTCGCGGGCGGCGCGGTCTCCTTCCGCTACCGCGACGGGACGCAGAAGAACGGCATCCCGCGCGAGGAGGCGATCGCCGAGATCCTCGACGTCGTGGAGCGTCGCGTCCAGGTGTGACGCGTGCCTGAGCACCGGGCCCCGGAGAGCGACCCGCTCTCCGGGGCCCCGTCATGTTCCGCCGCCGGATTCAGGTCTCGTCGCCGGGTTCAGGTCTCGCCGTCCTGTCGGAAGCGGCGCAGCAGCCAGGAGGAGAAGGAGCCCACCACCGCCCCGATCAGCGCCACCCCGACGAACATCAGCGCCACCGCGACCAGCCGGCCGCGCGGGGTGACGGGGGTGGCGTCGCCGTACCCCGTGGTCGTCAGCGTCGAGCAGGCCCACCACACCGCGTCCCCGAAGGTGTGGATGTTCGCGCCCGGGGCGGAGCGCTCGTCGTGGTAGACGGCCAGGCTGGCCGCGAAGCCCAGCAGCAGCGAGGTGATCCCGGTGTACGCCATCACCCGCGATTCGAGGGCGAGCCGTGGATGGTCCCGGCGCCGCTGCATCCGCTCGTGCATGTCGACGATCCGCAGCGGCCGCAGCAGGGGGAGCACGGTCACGATCAGATCCAGCCAGCGGGTGCGCAGGAAGCGGCGCCGGTCGTTGCTGAGCGCCAGCCGCGCCAGATATTCGACGACGAAGACGCCCCAGGTGACGGCGGTGACCAGCTCCCACCAGGTCTGCCAGCCGGGGGAGAGGCCGGGGACCAGGACCCGGACGGCGTAGGAGGTGAGGAAGAGGAGGGAGGCGGCAAGGAGGTAGGGCTGGGCGGTTCGTTCCCAGGTCCACAGCCGCTGCTCCCTGTCCACCGGCTCAGCATCGCGGAGCGGACCGCGGTGTGTGCCCCAACGACACGGCGCCAACGGGCGAAGCCATATGCTGGCCCGTATGACAAGCGAGCCGGAGCAGCAGATCGGAGTCGGGACGCAGGACGCTTTCCAGCGTCTGTGGACGCCCCACCGGATGGCTTACATCCAGGGCGAGAACAAACCGTCCGGCCCGGGGGCGGGCGACGGCTGTCCGTTCTGCACGATCCCGGCGAAGTCCGACGAGGACGGCCTGGTGATCGCGCGCGGTGAGTATGTCTATGCGGTGCTGAACCTCTACCCGTACAACGGCGGGCACCTCATGATCGTCCCGTTCCGGCACGTCGCCGACTACACGGAGCTGGACGGCCCGGAGACCGCGGAGCTGGCTGAGCTGACGAAGCAGGCGATGACCGCGCTGCGCACCGCCTCCGGAGCGCACGGCTTCAACATCGGGATGAACCAGGGCACCGTCGCCGGTGCCGGGATCGCGGCCCATCTCCATCAGCATGTCGTCCCGCGCTGGGGCGGTGACACCAACTTCATGCCGGTGGTCGGTCACACCAAGGTGCTGCCCCAACTGCTCGCCGACACCCGGGCGATGCTCGCGGACGCCTGGCCCGCCTGAGGCCGCCGGCCTCGCCCGGGGCCGGCATCCGAAGCGACACGCGCCCGGGCGAATCGGGCATATCTCCCTAATTCGGATTAGTTGCCTCTCTAATGGGGTGGTGACTTCCCTAGATCGCCGCTCCGTGCTGCGCGCGGCCGCCTCGGCCGTGGCCGCCGGTGCACTGGTGCCGGGCTGCGACCCGCACCGGGACGACGACTCCGGCGCCGTACGGTCCGGCGGGCCGAGCCCTTCCGGTGCGGGCTCTTCCGGGGCGGGTCATGCGCCACCCGCCCGTGCCCGCACCGCCCGCCCGCCGGTCCGGGTGCCCGGTCTGCCCGTACAGATCGCGCACGGGCCGCGGAACGGCCGTGCGGTCGCGCTGACCTTCCACGGCAGGGGCGACCCCACGAGGGCAACCGCCCTGCTCACCGAGGCCGAGCGGGCCGGGGCCAGGGTCACCGTGCTCGCCGTCGGCGACTGGCTCGACGAGCAGCCCGCGATGGCCCGCCGGATCCTCGACGGCGGCCATGAGCTGGGCAATCACACCATGCACCACCGCAATATCTGTGCCCTGCCGGCCGCCGAGGCCTACGCCGAGATCACCCGGTGCGCCGACCGGCTGCGCGCCCTCACCGGGACCATCGGCAGCTGGTTCCGCCCCTCACAGGCCCAGCGGGCCACGGACCTGGTGACCGGGCTGGCCCGCAAGGCCGGCTATCCGCACGTCCTCTCCTACGACGTGGACTCCCGCGACGCGGACGACCCCGGGGCACCGGCCGTCCGGCGCACGGTCCTGGACGCGGTCGGGTCGGGCTCGATCGTGAGCCTCCACCTCGGGCACGCCGGCACGGTGGCGGCGCTGCCCTTGATCCTCGACGGCCTCCGCCGGCGCGGTCTGCGCGCGGTGACGACAACGGAGCTGGTGACCTGATGGCTGACCGGAAGCGTACCCACGACCGTCCCCGTCCCCGCGCACGTCACCGGGCCGCACTGCTCGCCGTCGCCTGCGCGCTGACAGCGGCGGGCTGCGGCGGCGGCGAGACCGGGCGGGCCGGGCACAGCCCGCGGCCGGTCGAACGCGCCCCGGTCAAGGCCGCCACCTCCGGTCTGCCCGGGATGCCGCCGCTACTGGACGAGCACGACCTCTATGCGGCGGACCGGCCGGGCAAGCTGGCGCCGCAGGTCAAGGGCTTCCCCTCGCGGATCTACGTCCCCAACACCGGCTCCGACACGGTCAGCGTCATCGACCCGAAGACCTACAAGGTCATCGAGACCATTCCGGTGGGCGTACAGCCGCAGCACGTCGTGCCGTCCTGGGACCTGAAGACGCTCTGGGTCAACAACAACCGGGGGCACGACCTGACCCCCATCGACCCCGCCACCGGCAAGGCCGGCAAGCCCGTCAAGGTCCACGACCCGTACAACCTCTACTTCACGCCCAACGGGAAGTACGCCGTCGTGATGGCCTCGATGGACCGGCAGTTGGTCTTCCGCGACCCGCACACCATGGAGATCCGCAAGACGCTGCCGGTCAACTGCGGGGGCGTCAACCACGCCGACTTCTCGCCCGACGGGCGGTACTTCATCGTCTCCTGCGAGTTCTCCGGGGAACTGCTCAAGGTCGACACCGAGAAGATGAAGGTGATCGGCCAGGAGAAGCTGCCGTTCGAGGGGGCGATGCCGCAGGACGTGAAGATCGCCCCGGACGGCAAGACCTGGTACATCGCGGACATGATGGCCGACGGCATCTGGATCCTCAACGGCGACACCTTCGCACAGCCCAAGCTCATGCCGACCGGCAAGGGTGCCCACGGCCTCTACGTCAGCCGCGACTCGCGCTACATGTACGTCTCCAACCGCGGCGAAGGCTCCGTCTCCCGGCTCGACTTCAAGACCGGCGCCCTCATCGGCAAATGGCACATCCGCGGGGGCGGCAGCCCCGACATGGGCGGTCTGTCCACCGACGGCAAGGTCCTGTGGCTGTCCGGCCGCTACAACTCCGAGGTCTACGCGCTGGACACCCGTACCGGCGCCACCCTGGCCAAGATCCCCGTCGGCCAGGGCCCGCACGGGCTGGCGGTCTACCCGCAGCCGGGGCGGTACTCCTTGGGGCACACGGGCATCTTCCGCTAGAGGGAGACACCCCCGGGCCTACGCGTTGTACTCGTCCGCCTTCTGCGGCTCCACTCCCTGGATCATGCCGCTGAGCACCAGGGAACGGTTGGTGAAGCGCTCGGTGTCCACGCCGTTCTCCTTGAGGACGCTCATCGCGGCGGCGTGGACGGTGCGCAGCACCGGGGTCGCGGCGCGCAGCGCGTCATCGGCCATGAAGCGGTGGCGCCAGGGCTTGTCGGCCCAGACGTGCCGCAGGCCGAACGGCTCGGGGAGGGTCAGCTTGCCGCCGAGGAAGTCCAGCACCGGCGGGAACCAGGTCAGCGGGGCGCGCGCGGCGAGCCGGACCACCTCCTGCGGCTCGATGAGCGGCAGGTGCTGCGTCTTGGTCTCCCAGAACTTGACGACCTTGGCGACGTCCTTGGTCTTGGGCTCGGGCTTGGTCGTGAACAGGCCGTGGACCGGGCCGAGGGCGTGGCCGGTCACCTCGATGCGCAGGGTCTCGTGCAGCACCGTGACCGTGATCATCAGGGTGATCACCAGCTGGCCGTCCCACAGCACGAACTGGACGCCGAGGTAGTGGCGGTTGCCGCTGCCGAACTGCTGCTCGTTGCAGATCCGCTCTATCTCGTGCCCGCGGATCTGGTACGCCTCCACGTGGGTGCCCTCGGGGCGGGTGACGGCGGCGGCCTTCTCCCCTACCGGCGAGACGATCCAGTGGCGCACGGACGGTGTGGGGAAGCCGCCGGTGTGCAGCGGACTGCGCTCCAGCAGCCGCAGCTTGTCGTGGATCGCCCGGATGACGTCCCAGCTGCGGAACGGGTGGATCTCGGCGTTCCCCGGCGCCGGCGTCAGCTCCTCGGCGAGCTGCCAGCTGCCCCAGCGGGTGCCCATGCCGAGTATGCCCTTGGGGCCGGCGTAGAAGACGACGTTGCTGGTCTGCTCGGCGGAGATCTTGGCGAGGTTCTGGCGGAGGGTTTCGGCGGCGGTCTGGTTCGGGTCCTGCGGCACCGCCTCGGGGATCTTCGCGGCCACGCCGCCGCCCTCCAGCAGCCCCTTCCAGGACTCCCGCATGGCCACCGCGGTCTTCTCGCAGATCTGCTTGGCCCACCACCAGCCGATCACCGGGGCGAGGACCATGGCGCGGGCGTACAGCGGCCAGAAACCGGTGAGCGGCAGCTTGACCATGAAGAACAGGCCGACGCCGGCCAGCACCGTCAGCAGCAGCCCGCCGAGCAGCGAAAGCCCCTTGCCCGCACCGTCCTTGGAGAGCATCTTCCGCAGCTGGAAGACGCCCAGCCACACCAGCACCCCCGGCAGGAACAGGACGCCGAACAGCACCATCAGCAGGGTCAGCTTGGCGTCCCGCTGCTTGCGCACGCGGGTGGCGGACAGGCAGTGCTCGACGATGGTCTGCGGCTCGGTCCCGAAGGACTGGATGAGCGCGGCGCGCCCGCCGCCGAGCATCCGCACCTGCACGGCACGCGAGAACGCCTCGCCGAGATTCGGCGCGAACAGCGACAGCTTGGGCTTCTTGATCGCGGACTTGCCGGAGTCGGAGTCGGCCTTGGAGATCTCGGCCAGTGGACTGTCCCGGTAGGCGGCCGAGGCCAGTGCCTGGGTCGCCGCCGTCTGCCCGGCGCTCCCCGAGAGCGGGACCTGCGCCCCGGGACTGAAGTCAAAGCCGTCTGCCACTACCGCCCCCACACCCCACGTATCCGATGATGCGGCTCTTCCCGACTTCCGTCGACGGCACACCTGCTGAGGGCCTGTGTTCGAGCCCGTGACCTCGCATCCTGCCGCCGGCCCCCCAGGGCCTGTCTTCCACGTCCCGCCTGCCTCGGGCGAACGACGGGACGGGGAAGACAGGCCCTGGCAACGGCAGGAACTCAGCGTACAGCCGCCGGCCGGCCCAGGGGAGTTGAGCCGGACAGCGACCGCCCCAACGGCTGATTCGCCGTTAACTATGCGCCGTTCTCGGCTTGTTCCCGCCACTTGTCGGCGAGCTGTGGCGGCATCGGCTCATGCCGCAGGTGAGCGCGCGAGAACCGGCCGGTGCCGTGCGAGAGGGAGCGCAGATCGACGGCGTACCGGTCGATCTCGATCTCGGGAACCTCGGCGCGCACCACCGTGCGCCCCGCCCCCGACTGCTCCGTGCCCACGACCCGGCCCCGGCGCCCCGACAGATCGCTCATCACCTGGCCGACGAAATCGTCCGGAACCATCACGCTCACCTCGGACACCGGTTCGAGGAGATCGATCCGGACGTCACCGGCCGCCTCGCGCAGCGCCAGCGCGCCCGCCGTCTGGAACGCGGCGTCCGAGGAGTCGACGGAGTGCGCCTTGCCGTCGAGCAGCGTGACGCGGATGTCGACGAGCGGATGCCCGGCGGCGACCCCGCGCTCGGCCTGGGCGCGTACGCCCTTCTCCACGGAGGGGATGAACTGCCGGGGCACCGCGCCGCCCACGACCTTGTCCACGAACTCGATGCCGGAGCCGCCCGGCAGCGGTTCGATCTCGATCTCGCAGATCGCGAACTGGCCGTGTCCGCCGGACTGTTTCACATGGCGTCCGCGGCCCGCGGCGGGGGCGCCGAAGGTCTCCCGCAGGGACACCTTGTGCGCGACCGTGTCCACCTGGACGCCGTAGCGGGTCCGCAGCCGCTCCAGCGCGACATCGACATGGGCCTCGCCCAGGCACCACAGGACCACCTGGTGGGTGTCCTGATTGTGCTCCAGGCGCATCGTCGGATCCTCCGCGACCAGGCGGGCCAGGCCCTGCGACAGCTTGTCCTCGTCGGCCTTGCTGTGCGCCTGGATGGCGACCGGCAGCAGCGGGTCGGGCATCGTCCAGGGCTCCATCAGCAGCGGGTCGTCCTTGCCGGACAGGGTGTCGCCGGTCTCGGCTCGGGTCAGCTTCGCCACACAGGCCAGATCGCCGGCGATGGCCTTGGACAGCGGGCGCTGCTGCTTGCCGAACGGGGTGGACAGCGCCCCGACCCGCTCGTCGACGTCATGGTCCTCATGCCCCCGGTCCTCCAGCCCGTGGCCGGAGACATGCACCATGTCGTCCGGGCGCAGGGTGCCGGAGAAGACGCGGACGAGGGAGATCCGGCCGACGTACGGGTCGGAGGACGTCTTGACCACCTCCGCCGCGAGCGGGCCGTCGGGGTCGCAGCTCAGCGCCGGGCGCACGGCACCGTCCGGGCTGGTCACGGCGGGTGCCTCGCGCTCCGCGGGGGTCGGGAAGCCGCCGCTGATCAGCTCCAGCAGCTCCACGGTGCCCAGCCCCTGTCTGGCCCCCTCGGCGGCCGGGGCCGCGGCCAGCACAGGGTGGAAGGTGCCGCGGGCAACGGCTGTCTCCAGGTCCCCGATCAGGGTCTTGACGTCGATCTCCTCGCCGCCGAGGTAGCGGTCCATCAAGGACTCGTCCTCGCTCTCGGCGATGATGGCCTCGATGAGACGGTTGCGGGCCGCCTCGATCCGCGGCAGCTCGTCCTCGGTGGGCGCGCGCTCGGTGCGCTCGCCGGAGGAGTAGTCGAAGACCCTCTGGGTGAGCAGGCCGATCAGGCCGTGCACGGGGGAGTGGCCGTCGGCGCCCGGGGTCCCGTACAGCGGGAGGTACAGGGGCACGACGGCGTCCGGGTCCTCGCCGCCGAACGAGGCCCGGCAGAGCTCGGTCATCTCGTCGAAGTCGGAGCGGGACGCCTCCAGGTGCGTGACGACCAGCGCGCGCGGCATGCCGACGGCCGCGCACTCGTCCCACACCATCCGGGTCGCACCGGCCACGCCGTCCGCCGCCGAGACAACGAAAAGGGCCGCGTCCGCCGCGCGCAGACCGGCCCTGAGTTCCCCGACGAAATCGGCGTATCCGGGGGTGTCCAAGATATTGATCTTGACTCCGCCCCAGTCCACCGGGACCAGGGAGAGCTGTACGGAGCGTTGCTGGCGGTGTTCGATCTCGTCGTAGTCGGACAGACACCCGCCGTTCTCGACCCGGCCCGCCCGGTTGACCGCGCCGGACGCCAGCGCGAGGGCTTCGACCAGGGTGGTCTTTCCCGATCCGGAGTGGCCGACCAACACCACATTCCGCAGGGCCGTGGGCTGGTCGGCCGTTGATGCCCTGCCGGCGGCTCCCGGGTGTGTACTCGATTTCTCGCTCATGTGTCTCGCCTCCAGGTCGACACTTTGCGGTGATTCGAGCTTTCCACCGAGGCCATGTCGCGTCCATAGCGGGCACGCGGCGCCGGTGCTCCCAAGGGTCCCGTAACGGCGCCCGGTGGGGCCCGCGGGCGCGCCCACGGGCGCGCGGCGGCGTCCCCGAGCCGTGGGATGCGCTCCGCGCCGCGATGCGTTCGTGGTGGCCCAAGACCTCCTGGCTACGATGGGCCAGCCGGTGGCCCCTTGACCGCCCGGCCCATATCGACCTCCGGGAAGGCCATGCTGAACAAGTACGCGCGTGCGTTCTTCACGCGTGTTCTCACGCCGTTCGCCGCCCTGCTCATCCGTATCGGCGTCAGCCCGGACGCGGTCACTCTCGTCGGCACCGGGGGCGTGGTGGCCGGCGCCCTGGTCTTCTACCCCCTGGGAGAGTTCTTCTGGGGCACGGTCGTCATCACCCTGTTCGTCTTCTCCGACCTGGTCGACGGCAACATGGCACGGCAACTGGGGCGCTCCAGCCGGTGGGGGGCCTTCCTCGACTCCACCCTCGACCGGGTCGCCGATTCGGCGATCTTCGGCGGGCTCGCCCTGTGGTACGCGGGGCGCGGCGACAGCCTGATGCTCTGCGCGATGGCGATCTTCTGCCTGGCCAGCGGCCAGGTGGTCTCCTACACCAAGGCGCGCGGTGAGGCCATCGGGCTGCCGGTGAACGTCAACGGACTGGTGGAGCGCGCCGAGCGCCTGGTCATCACGCTGGTCGCCTGCGGGCTGTCGGGTCTGCACGCCTTCGGGGTGCCCGGTGTCGAGGTGCTGCTGCCGATCGCCCTGTGGATCGTCGGCATCGGCAGCGCCGTCACCCTCGGCCAGCGCGTGGTGACGGTACGACGGGAGTCGGCCGAGGCCGACGCCATGGCTCAAGGGGGAACGGGCGTATGAGTCCACACCGCATGCGCCGGCCGCGGCTGGACACCGAAAAACTGGCGGACGCGCTCTACGCACTGGGCTGGAGCACCGTCAAGAAGCTGCCCGAGGGCGCGGCCGTACGGCTCGGCCGCCAAATCGCCGACACCGTCTGGAAGCGCCGCGGCAAGGGCGTCCTGCGGCTGGAGGCGAACCTCGCCCGGGTCGTCCCGGACGCCACCCCGCAGCGGCTCGCCGAGCTCTCCCGGGCCGGGATGCGCTCGTACATGCGCTACTGGATGGAGTCCTTCCGGCTGCCGGCCTGGAGCAAGGACCGGATAAGGGGCGGCTTCACCCCTGAGGACGTGCACCACCTGGTGGACGGGCTCGAGAGCGACCGCGGAGTCATCCTCGCCCTGCCGCACATGGGCAACTACGACCTCGCCGGTGCCTGGGTCACCACCAAACTCGGCGTCCCCTTCACCACCGTCGCCCAGCGCCTCAAGCCGGAATCCCTCTACGACCGTTTCGTCGCCTACCGTGAAGGCCTGGGCATGGAGGTGCTGCCGCACACCGGCGGCTCCGCCTTCGGCACCCTCGCCCGGCGGCTGCGGGCCGGCGGCCTGGTCTGTCTGGTCGCCGACCGCGATCTGTCGGCCTCGGGGATAGAGGTCAAGTTCTTCGGAGAGGCGGCGAAAATGCCGGCCGGTCCCGCGGTCCTCGCCCTCCAGACCGGCGCCATGCTGCTGCCCGTCACGCTCTGGTACGACGACACCGCCGTCATGCGCGGCCGGGTCCACCCCGAGATCGAGGCCCCGGAGACCGGCACCCGCGCCGAGAAGGCCGCCCAGATGACCCAGGCGCTCGCCGACGCCTTCGCCTCCGGCATCACCGACCACCCCGAGGACTGGCACATGTTGCAGTGGCTCTGGCTCGCCGACCTGGAGCCGCGCGAGCAGTCCGGCGCCCCGGGCGGCACCGCGGCGTCCGGAACGGAGACGGCGTGAAGATCGGCATCGTCTGCCCGTACGCCTGGGACGTCCCCGGCGGCGTGCAGTTCCACATCCGGGACCTGGCCGAGCACCTGATCCGCCTGGGCCACGAGGTCTCCGTGCTCGCCCCCGCGGACGACGAGACCCCCCTGCCGCCGTACGTCGTCTCGGCCGGCCGCGCCGTCCCCGTCCCGTACAACGGTTCGGTCGCCCGGCTCAACTTCGGCTTCCTCTCCGCGGCCCGGGTGCGCCGCTGGCTGCAGCACGGCGCCTTCGACGTGATCCACATCCATGAACCGGCCTCGCCCTCGCTCGGCCTGCTCGCCTGCTGGGCGGCACAGGGCCCGATCGTGGCGACCTTCCACACCTCCAACCCGCGCTCGCGGGCGATGATCGCCGCGTATCCGATCCTGCAGCCCGCGCTGGAGAAGATCAGCGCACGCATCGCGGTGAGCGAATACGCCCGCCGCACCCTCGTCGAACACCTCGGCGGCGATGCGGTGGTCATCCCCAACGGCGTGGACGTCGGCTTCTTCGGCTCGGCCGAGGCCAAGGCCGAATGGCAGGGCCGCACGATCGGCTTCATCGGCCGGATCGACGAACCGCGCAAGGGCCTGCCGGTCCTGATGAAGGCGCTGCCCGCGATCCTGGCCGAGGTACCGGACGCCCGGCTGCTGGTCGCCGGACGCGGTGACGAGGAGGAAGCGGTCGCCGCGCTGCCCGCCGAGATGCGCTCCCGGGTCGAATTCCTCGGCATGGTCAGCGACGAGGACAAGGCCCGGCTGCTGCGCAGCGTCGATCTCTATGTCGCGCCCAACACGGGCGGCGAGTCCTTCGGCATCATCCTCGTCGAGGCGATGTCGGCCGGGGCGCCCGTACTGGCCAGCGACCTCGACGCCTTCGCCCAGGTCCTGGACCAGGGCGAGGCCGGCGCACTCTTCACCAACGAGGACGCGGATGCGCTTGCCGCTGCGGCTGTACGACTGCTCGGTGACCCGGCGCGGCTGGCGGAGCTGCGTGAGCGGGGCACCCGGCACGTGCGGCGGTTCGACTGGTCGACCGTCGGGGCCGACATCCTCGCCGTCTACGAGACGGTGACCACCGGGGCGGCGTCGGTGGCCACGGACGAGAGGGTGGGGCTGCGGGCCCGGCGGTGGCTGGCGAAGGATTGACGATTCGCTGCGCTTTGCCTGTGGCCCAAGTTTTTGGCTTTCCCGCCGTGCGGGTTGCTCGCCGCTGGGGGTACCTCCCACGCCCTTCAGGTGAGGGAGCAACGGCGAGCAACAACCCACGGCGCGCAAGCCGGAAACGTACGCCGCCGGCAAAGCGCAGCGGATCGGCGGCAAAGACGGACGCGTATCGTGACCCGGCGTGACCACGTTCATCTGGATCGCCGCCGCGATCGTCCTCATCGGTATCTATCTGAGCTGGACGGCGGGCCGCCTCGACCGCCTGCACGCGCGTATCGACGCGGCCAGGGCGGCCCTCGACGCCCAGTTGTTGCGGCGGGCGTCCGTCGCGCAGGAGGTGGGGACCTCGGGGATCCTCGACCCCGCCGCCTCGATCGTGCTCTACCAGGCCGCGCATGAGGCCCGGCAGGCCGCGGAAGATCATCGCGAGGTCGCGGAGAGTGAGCTGAGCCAGGCGCTGCGGGCCATTTTCGCCGAGGAGGCCCAGCTGGAGGCCGTACGGGAGGCCCCGGGCGGTGAGCGCACGGTCACCGAACTCACCGCCGCCGTGCGCCGGGTCCCGATGGCCCGACGGTTCCACAACGATGCCGTACGGGCCGCGCGTGCCGTCCGCCGCCACCGGGTGGTGCGCTATCTGCGGCTGGCCGGTCATGCGCCGTTCCCGCTGGCCTTCGAGATGGACGACGAGCCGCCGGTCGTCCTGGACGACCGCTCGGCCGGAAGCTGAGCGGGAAGCGGGAAGCGGGAAGCGGGAAGCGGGAAGCGGGAAGCGGGAAGCGGGACCGGGGCGGGGAGAGCCGGAATCTGCGACTCCCAGTAGTGAAGAGCCACTGACCTCTAATTGGCCCTTTTCCCGGGCCACTCACTAACGGTTGTGTGGGCGCAGCAGTACAGCCACCCGGATTGAGTGAGGTCGAACCGTGTCCAGCACGCCCACCACGCCCCAGAACCCCGAGACCGGAACCGCGCGCGTCAAGCGCGGGATGGCCGAGCAGCTCAAGGGCGGCGTGATCATGGACGTCGTCACGCCGGAAGAGGCGAAGATCGCCGAGGACGCGGGCGCCGTCGCGGTCATGGCCCTGGAGCGGGTCCCCGCCGACATCCGCAAGGACGGCGGCGTGGCCCGGATGTCGGACCCCGACATGATCGACGGCATCATCAACGCCGTCTCCATCCCGGTCATGGCCAAGTCCCGGATCGGCCACTTCGTCGAGGCCCAGGTCCTGCAGTCGCTCGGCGTCGACTACATCGACGAGTCCGAGGTCCTGACCCCGGCCGACGAGGTCAACCACTCCGACAAGTGGGCGTTCACCACCCCCTTCGTCTGTGGTGCCACCAACCTGGGCGAGGCCCTGCGCCGGATCGCCGAGGGCGCCGCCATGATCCGTTCCAAGGGCGAGGCCGGCACCGGCAACGTCGTCGAGGCGGTCCGCCACCTGCGCCAGATCAAGGGCGAGATCGCCAAGCTGCGCGGCTGTGACCACAACGAGCTGTTCGCCGCGGCCAAGGAGCTGCGCGCCCCGTACGAGCTGGTCAAGGAGGTCGCCGAGCTCGGCAAGCTGCCGGTCGTGCTGTTCTCCGCCGGTGGTGTCGCCACCCCGGCCGATGCCGCGCTGATGCGTCAGCTCGGCGCCGAGGGCGTCTTCGTCGGCTCCGGCATCTTCAAGTCCGGCGACCCGGCCAAGCGCGCCGCCGCGATCGTGAAGGCCACCACCTTCTACGACGACCCCGCCGTCATCGCGGACGCCTCCCGCAACCTGGGCGAGGCCATGGTCGGCATCAACTGCGACACCCTCCCCGAGGCCGAGCGCTACGCCAACCGCGGCTGGTAGGACGGCAGATGAGCACCCCCACTATCGGTGTGCTGGCCCTGCAGGGCGATGTCCGCGAGCACCTCAAGGCGCTCGCGGACACCGGTGCCCAGGCCCGGCCGGTGCGCCGTTCCGAGGAACTGGACGGGATCGACGGCCTGGTCATCCCGGGCGGCGAGTCGACCACCATGTCCAAGCTGGCGGTCGTCTTCGGCGTGCTGGAGCCGTTGCGTGCCTTCATCCGCGCGGGCAAGCCGGTCTACGGCACCTGCGCCGGCATGATCATGGTCGCGGACAAGCTGCTGGACGCCCGTGAGGACCAGGAGACGTTCGGCGGCATCGACATGATCGTGCGCCGTAATGCCTTCGGGCGGCAGAACGAGTCGTTCGAGGCGGCCATCGACGTAGCGGGGATCCCCGGCGGGCCGGTCGAGGGCGTCTTCATCCGGGCGCCCTGGGTCGAGTCGGTCGGCGGCGCGGTCGAGGTGCTGGCGACGTATGACGGGCACACCGTGGCCGTGCGGCAAGGTAACGTCCTGGCCACGTCCTTCCACCCGGAGCTCACCGGCGACCACCGGGTCCACGCCCTGTTCGTGGACATGGTGCGGCGCGCCTAGCGGGCCGTCCCAAGTGGTGGCCGGGTGACGGGCGGGAGTAACACCGTGTGATCCGGCCCCGGTAGGATCTGAGGCGTTCATTCAGACGTTGGTTACGCGAAGGAGACAGGCGGATGTCCGGCCACTCTAAATGGGCTACGACGAAGCACAAGAAGGCCGTGATCGATGCCAAGCGCGGCAAGCTCTTCGCGAAGCTGATCAAGAACATCGAGGTCGCGGCCCGTACCGGCGGCGCCGACCCGGACGGCAACCCGACCCTCTTCGACGCCATCCAGAAGGCCAAGAAGAGCTCGGTGCCGAACAAGAACATCGACTCCGCGGTCAAGCGCGGTGCGGGGCTCGAAGCCGGCGGCGCCGACTACGAGACCATCATGTACGAGGGGTACGGCCCCAACGGTGTCGCGGTGCTCATCGAGTGCCTGACCGACAACCGCAACCGTGCCGCCTCGGACGTCCGCGTCGCCATGACCCGCAACGGTGGTTCGATGGCCGACCCGGGTTCGGTGTCGTACCTGTTCAACCGCAAGGGCGTGGTGATCGTCCCCAAGGGTGAACTGACCGAGGACGACGTCCTGGGCGCGGTGCTGGACGCGGGCGCAGAGGAGGTCAACGACCTCGGTGAGTCCTTCGAGGTGCTCAGCGAGGCCACCGACCTGGTCGCGGTCCGCAGTGCCCTCCAGGAGTCCGGCATCGACTACGACTCGGCCGACGCCAACTTCGTCCCGACCATGCAGGTCGAGCTGGAGGAAGAGGGCGCGCGCAAGATCTTCAAGCTGATCGACGCGCTGGAGGACAGCGACGACGTGCAGAACGTCTTCGCCAACTTCGATGTCTCGGACGATGTGATGGCCAAGGTCGACGCCTGACAGGCGTGGCACGCTCGGTCGACTGACGGGCCGACGGGGACACACCCCGTCGGCCCGTCCGTTTGTCAGTGGCAGCCATTACTGTGCTGATCAGGGGGCATTCGCTCTCTTCGGGGGCGGGCGCCTCCGGTCGGGAACAGCCGGGCGACAAGTGCGAGGGGCGGGGAGCGATGAAGGTGCTGGGGGTGGACCCGGGGCTGACGCGCTGCGGGGTCGGCGTGGTCGACGGGGTCGCGGGGCGCCCGCTGACCATGGTCGGCGTCGGCGTCGTCCGCACCCCCGCGGACGCCGAGATCGCGCAGCGTCTCGTCGAGATCGAGCGCGGCATAGACGCCTGGCTCGACGAGTACAGCCCGGAGTTCGTCGCCGTGGAGCGGGTCTTCAGCCAGCACAACGTCCGTACGGTCATGGGCACCGCCCAGGCCAGCGCGGTCGCCATGCTGTGCGCGGCCCGCCGTGGGCTGCCGGTCGCGCTGCACACCCCCAGCGAGGTCAAGGCCGCCGTCACGGGCTCGGGCCGGGCCGACAAGGCCCAGGTCGGGGCGATGGTCACGCGTCTGTTGCGGCTGGACGCGCCGCCGAAGCCGGCCGACGCCGCCGATGCCCTGGCACTCGCCATCTGTCACATCTGGCGCGCCCCCGCGGTCAACCGCCTCCAGCAGGCGCATGCCGCGGCCCGTCGCGCCGCCTCCACCACCGTTCCGTCCTCCGGCACCCGCCGGACGGCTCCCCAGAAGGGCACCCGATGATCGCCTTCGTCTCCGGCCCGGTCGCGGCCCTCGCCCCGGACACCGCCGTCGTCGAGGTCGGCGGCGTCGGCATGGCCGTCCAGTGCACGCCGAACACCCTGTCCGCCCTGCGTATCGGGCAGCCGGCCAAGCTCGCCACCTCCCTCGTCGTCCGCGAGGACTCGCTCACCCTCTACGGCTTCGCCGACGACGACGAGCGGCAGACCTTCGAGCTGCTGCAGACCGCCAGCGGCGTCGGCCCCCGGCTCGCCCAGGCGATGCTGGCCGTGCACTCCCCGGACACCCTGCGCCTCGCCGTCTCCACCGGCGACGAGAAGACCCTCACCGCCGTGCCCGGCATCGGCAAGAAGGGGGCACAGAAGCTGCTCCTGGAGCTCAAGGACCGGCTCGGCGAGCCGGTGGGCACCGGCCGCGCGGGCGTCGGCAGCGCCGTCACGGCAGGCTGGCGCGACCAGCTGCACGCCGCCCTGATCGGCCTCGGCTACGCCACCCGCGAGGCGGACGAGGCGGTCGCCGCGGTCGCCCCGCAGGCCGAGGCGGCCGTCGCCGAGGGCGGCAGCCCCCAGGTGCCGCAGCTGCTCAAGGCGGCCCTGCAGACTCTGAACCGGGCGCGATGACCGCCGCCGGCCGGGCCTCGCGCCCCCGACCGTACGACCACGCAGGCGGCCCGGCCGCCCCGACCACCCCACGAGGCAATCCGCAGTGAACTGGGACGACACCGCACCGCACACCGCCGAGGACGCCGACCCGGGGGCGCCCGACCGGCTGGTCGGAGCCGACGCGGACGGCGAGGACACCGCCGTCGAGGCCGCGCTGCGGCCCAAGGACCTCGGGGAGTTCGTCGGCCAGGAGCGGGTGCGCGAACAGCTCGACCTGGTGCTGCGCGCCGCCCGCGCCCGCGGTGCCACCGCCGATCACGTCCTGCTGTCCGGGGCGCCGGGCCTCGGCAAGACGACCCTCTCCATGATCATCGCGGCCGAGATGGGCGCCCCGATCCGGATCACCTCCGGGCCCGCCATCCAGCACGCCGGTGACCTCGCCGCGATCCTCTCCTCCCTGCAGGAGGGTGAGGTCCTCTTTCTCGACGAGATCCACCGGATGTCCCGGCCCGCCGAGGAAATGCTCTACATGGCGATGGAGGACTTCCGCGTCGACGTGATCGTCGGCAAGGGACCGGGAGCCACCGCCATTCCCCTGGAGCTCCCCCCGTTCACCCTCGTCGGGGCCACGACCAGGGCCGGTCTGCTGCCGCCCCCGCTCCGCGACCGCTTCGGCTTCACCGCCCATATGGAGTTCTACGCCCCCGCCGAGCTGGAGCGGGTCATCCACCGCTCGGCCGGGCTGCTGGACCTCGACATAGAACCCGAGGGCGCCGCCGAGATCGCCGGCCGCTCCCGCGGCACGCCTCGTATCGCCAATCGCCTGCTGCGCCGCGTGCGCGACTACGCCCAGGTGAAGGCCGACGGCCTGATCACCCGCGAGATCGCCTCTCAGGCCCTCGGGGTCTACGAGGTCGACGCCCGCGGCCTGGACCGCCTCGACCGCGCCGTGCTCACGGCCCTGCTCAAGCTGTTCGGCGGCGGCCCGGTGGGCCTGTCCACCCTCGCGGTCGCGGTGGGGGAGGAGCGGGAGACCGTCGAGGAGGTCGCCGAGCCGTTCCTCGTACGGGAAGGACTGCTGGCCAGGACCCCTCGGGGCCGGATCGCGACACCGGCCGCCTGGGCCCACCTGGGCCTCGTTCCTCCGCAGCAGCAGACCGGCGGGAGCGGACAGCAGGGCTTGTTCGGGGCGTGACGGCGCGGGGACTCGCCCGGCCAGGAACTGCGGTGGGATGCTGGGCGTTGTTCCACTGGTGGGGACTCGCCTAGACTCCGCCGATGCCGTTCGTATGGACGGCATACCCACCCCCGTATAAGAGACCGCGCATCAGCGGTCGTGCGAAGGATTTCCGTCCCGTGAGTATCGTGACTCTCCTCCCCTTCATCGTCCTCATCGGGGCCATGTTCCTGATGACCCGGTCTGCCAAGAAGAAGCAGCAGGCGGCCGCGCAGATGCGCAACGAAATGCAGGCCGGCACCGGCGTCCGGACGATCGGCGGCATGTACGCCACCGTCAAGGAAATCCACGAGGACACCGTCCTCCTGGAGGTCGCCCCCGGCGTCCACGCGATCTACGCCAAGAACGCCATCGGCGCGGTGCTCGCGGACGAGGAGTACAACCGCATCCTGGACGGTGCCGACCCGATCCACGGCGACGAGCCGATCGTCCCGGACGACGCCTCCTCGCTGACCGGCACCGCCGCCGCCGAGGCCACCGAAAAGGGTGACAAGGGCGACAAGATCGACCTGGGCAAGGCCGAGACCCCGGCCGACGCGGCCGCCGCGGACAAGCCCGCCGCCGAGGCGGGGGAGACCAAGGCCGCCGGCGACGCCAAGGACACCGTCAAGGCCGACGCGGACACCGCCAAGGACGACAAGAAGTCCGGCGACGACGAAGCGAAGTAGTCCGCCCCACGGAACCGCGGAGCACGCGTCGAGTGCCGTGCGCCGCGGTTCCGGGACGGTCTAGGCTCCGGCGGGGGCACGTCCCCACAAGACTTCGTGGCTCCTCGGCCGGCATCCCGGGCCGAGGGGTTGGACAGGGAGATACGAGAAGGTGGCAGCACCGAAGAAGGGCCGCAGGACGCCCGCGAGCCAGGGGCATCCGGGCCGCACCCTGATCCTGGTCCTGATCGCCATGGCAGGGCTGATCGGAGGCATGTTCTACTCCGGCACGATGACGCCGCGGCTGGGCATCGACCTGGCGGGCGGCACCAGCTTCACGCTGGCGGCCCAGAACCAGCCGGGCAAGCCCAACGCGATCAACGAGACCAATATGAAAACCGCCGCCGGCATCATGGAGCGACGGGTCAACGGTCTCGGGGTGACCGAGTCCGAGGTCCAGACGCAGGGCAGCAACCACATCATCGTGAACATCCCCAAGGGGACGGACGCGAAGCAGGCGCGCCAGCAGGTCGGCACCACCGCCCAGCTCGGCTTCCGGCCGGTGCTGACCACCACCACGGGCGCCAAGACCCCCGAGCAGCCCAAGCCGGGCCCCTCCCAGAGCGGTGCGAACGGCAAGGGCAAGGGGGACAAGGCCGCCGGTGACCCGGCCCGGAAGCAGTCGGGCAGCGGGCAGAAGGCCTCTTCCCCGCAGTCGCCGGACGCGAAGCCGACGACGCAGGGCCGCGCGGTGACCGCGTCGCTGAAGAAGGCGCCGTCCGCCAAGCCCACTCCCTCCGGCAAGCCCTCCGCGCCCCCGGTGCAGCCGACGCCTCCGGGCGGAGCGGCCATCCCGCCGGCCCTCCAGAAGCAGCTCGACGCGCTCGACTGCACCACCAAGGCGAGCCGCGCCGCCGCGGGCGAGAAGGCCGCGAACACCAAGCCGTCCGACCCGATCGTGGCGTGCAAGCAGGACGGTGCCCAGAAGTACGCGCTCGGCCCCGTCGCCGTCGAGGGCACGGACGTCAGCAGCGCCAAGGCCGTCTTCGACAGCCAGCAGGGCCAGGGCTGGATCGTCCAGATGGACTTCACCTCCGAGGGCGGCAAGAAGTTCGGGGACATCACCGGCAAGCTCGCCACCAAGACGCCGCCGCAGAACCAGTTCGGGATCGTCCTCGACGGTGCGGTCGTGTCCTCTCCCTCGGTCGACAAGGCCATCATGGGCGGTGGAGCCACCATCTCCGGCGGCTTCACCCAGCAGTCCGCCGAGGACCTGGGCAACATGCTCTCCTACGGCGCCCTGCCGCTCTCCTTCAAGATCGACGACGAGACCACGGTCACCGCGGCGCTCGGCGGCGAGCAGCTGCACGCCGGTCTGATCGCCGGTGCCATCGGCCTCGCGCTGGTCGTCCTCTACCTGGTCGCCTACTACCGGGGGCTGGCGCTGGTCGCGCTGGCGAGCCTGGGCGTCTCGGCGGTCCTGACGTACACGATCATGACCTTGCTCGGCCCGGCCATCGGGTTCGCGCTGAACCTCCCGGCGGTCTGTGGCGCCATCGTCGCCATCGGTATCACCGCCGACTCGTTCATCGTCTACTTCGAACGCATCCGGGACGAGATCCGTGAGGGACGCACCCTGCGTCCGGCCGTCGAGCGCGGCTGGCCGCGCGCCCGGCGCACGATCCTGGTCTCCGACTTCGTGTCGTTCCTGGCCGCCGCGGTGCTGTTCATCGTCACCGTCGGCAAGGTCCAGGGCTTTGCCTTCACGCTCGGCCTGACCACCGTCCTCGATGTCGTCGTGGTCTTCCTGTTCACCAAGCCCCTGATGACCCTGCTGGCCCGGCGGAAGTTCTTCTCCGACGGCCACTCCTGGTCCGGCCTCGACCCCAAGCGCCTGGGCGCCAAGCCGCCGCTGCGCCGTCGTCGCGGCGCCGCCCCCACCACGAAGGAGGCGTGAGATGTCCAAGCTCGGAAACATCGGCGCCCGGCTTTACCGCGGCGAGGTCGGCTACGACTTCATCGGCAAGCGGAAGATCTGGTACGGCCTCTCGATCCTCATCACCATCGTGGCCATCGTCGGCCTCGGGGTGCGCGGCCTGAACATGGGCATCGAGTTCTCCGGCGGTGCGGTGTTCACCACCCCGAAGACCTCCGTGTCCACCACCGAGGCCCAGCACAACGCCGAGTCGGCGGCCGGCGGCCGCCAGGCCGTGGTGCAGAAGCTCGCCAACACCGGCGCCCTGCGCATCCAGATCAGCGGTCTGGACACCAAGCAGGCGGTGCCGGTCCAGGAAGAGCTCGCCAAGGACCTGAACGTCCCGGTCAAGGACGTCAACACCCAGCTGGTCGGCCCGAGTTGGGGCGAGCAGATCGCCAACAAGGCGTGGCTGGGCCTGGGGATCTTCATGGTCCTCGTGGTGCTCTATCTGGCCATCGCCTTCGAGTGGCGGATGGCGGTGGCCGCCCTGATCGCGCTGATCCACGACCTGACGATCACGGTCGGCATCTACGCCCTGGTCGGCTTCGAGGTCACCCCCGGCACGGTCATCGGTCTGCTGACGATCCTCGGTTACTCCCTCTACGACACGGTCGTCGTCTTCGACAGCCTCAAGGAAGCCTCCAAGGACATCACCAAGCAGACCCGCTTCACCTACACCGAGATCGCCAACCGCAGCATCAACGGCACCCTGGTGCGCTCCATCAACACCACCGTCGTGGCGCTGCTCCCGGTCGCCGGTCTGCTGTTCGTCGGCGGCGGTGTCCTGGGCGCGGGCATGCTCAACGACATCTCGCTGGCCCTCTTCGTCGGCCTCGCCGCCGGTGCGTACTCCTCGATCTTCATCGCGACCCCGCTGGTCGCGGACCTGAAGAACCGCGAGCCGCAGATGCAGGCACTGGCCAAGCGGGTCAAGGCGAAGCGTGCCGCGGCCGAGGCCAAGGCCGCGGGCCAGGAGGACGCCCAGGAGGAGACCGCCGGCGTGGCGGACGCCGAGGACGGTGACGGCGCCGCGGTCGTCGGCCCCCGCCGGCAGCCCGCCTCCCGCAACCGCGGACGCGGCCGCCCGTCGGGCAAGCGCCGGTGAGCGCCCCCGCACAGCTGCGTGAGCTGCTGCTCAGCCGGATCGCGGACGTTCCGGACTATCCCCAGCCGGGCGTGATGTTCAAGGACATCACCCCGCTGCTGGCCGACCCGGCCGCCTTCGGCGCGCTGACCGAGGCGTTCGCCGAGCTGTGCGGACGCCACCGCGTGGACAAGATCGTGGGCCTGGAGGCGCGCGGGTTCATACTCGCCGCTCCGGTCGCGGTCCGGGCCGGAATCGGCTTCGTCCCCGTACGCAAGGCGGGCAAGCTGCCCGGCACCACGCTCGGGCAGGCCTACGAGCTGGAGTACGGCACGGCCGAGATCGAGATGCACGCCGATGCGCTGGCCCCGGGCGACCGGGTGCTGGTGATCGACGACGTCCTGGCCACCGGCGGCACCGCCGATGCCTCGCTGCAGCTCATCCGCCGCGCGGGCGCCGAGGTCGCGGGCGTGGCGGTCCTGCTGGAGCTGGGCTTCCTGGCCGGGCGGGAGCGGCTGGAGCCGGGCCTGAAGGGCGCTGCGCTGGAGGCCCTGATCACCGTCTGAGCGGGCTCGCACCGCACCATCGCGCAAACAGGGGCATCCGGAAGAATCCGGGTGCCCCTGCTGCTGTGTCATGTACGGAACCGCGGCCGCGGGGGAGCAGTGGCCCCGAGGTCGATACCATGGCACCCCGGCCCGTTCGAGGTCCTGGGGTCCCAGCCGCCTGAGGAGTGCTCTTGCCAGACGAGGCCCAGCCGCTCTCCCCCGGACTGCGTCCGGCGGGATCCGACGCCGCGCGCCCGGACGAGCCGAAGCCGGCGGCCGAGGCGTCCTCGAAGACGCCCCAGCCCGAGCGGCAGGGCGCGTCCGACGGCACCACCGCGCCCCGGCCGACGGGCGGCGGATCGACCGCGTCCCAGGCCCCCGCCGAGCGGCCCCGCCCGGCGCCCAAGCCGGGCCCGGCGGCCTCCTCGCCCCAGCCGGCGGCGCCGTCCCGCGCGGCCAAGCCGCCCGCCAAGGCCGACCAGCCCGCCCCGCCCAAGCCGCCGGCCCCCGCTCCCGCCGGCCGCTCCGGCTCACCCAACCGGGTCCGCGCCCGCCTCGCCCGGCTCGGCGTCCAGCGCTCCAGTCCGTACAACCCGGTCCTGGAGCCGCTGCTGCGGGCCGTCCGCGGCAACGACCCCAAGATCGAGACCGGGACGCTGCGCCAGATCGAGCGGGCCTATCAGGTCGCCGAGCGCTGGCACCGCGGACAGAAGCGCAAGAGCGGTGACCCGTACATCACCCACCCGCTCGCGGTGACGACGATCCTCGCCGAGCTGGGCATGGACCCGGCGACGCTGATGGCCGGTCTGCTGCACGACACCGTCGAGGACACCGAATACGGCCTGGACACCCTGCGGGGCGACTTCGGCGACCAGGTCGCGCTGCTGGTCGACGGCGTCACCAAGCTCGACCGGGTCAAGTTCGGCGAGGCCGCGCAGGCCGAGACCGTGCGCAAGATGGTCGTCGCGATGGCCAAGGACCCGCGCGTCCTGGTCATCAAGCTCGCCGACCGGCTGCACAACATGCGCACCATGCGCTACCTCAAGCGGGAGAAGCAGGAGAAGAAGGCCCGCGAGACGCTGGAGATCTACGCTCCGCTCGCCCACCGCCTGGGCATGAACACCATCAAGTGGGAGCTGGAGGACCTCGCCTTCGCGATCCTCTACCCCAAGATGTACGACGAGATCGTCCGGCTGGTCGCCGAGCGGGCGCCCAAGCGCGACGAGTACCTGGCCATAGTGACCGACGAGGTCCAGGCCGATCTGCGCGCCGCCCGCATCAAGGCCACCGTCACCGGCCGCCCGAAGCACTACTACAGCGTCTACCAGAAGATGATCGTCCGCGGCCGCGACTTCGCCGAGATCTACGACCTGGTGGGCATCCGGGTCCTCGTCGACACCGTCCGCGACTGCTACGCCGCCCTCGGCACCATCCACGCGCGATGGAACCCGGTCCCCGGCCGGTTCAAGGACTACATCGCGATGCCCAAGTTCAACATGTACCAGTCGCTGCACACGACGGTCATCGGCCCCAGCGGCAAGCCCGTCGAGCTGCAGATCCGCACGTTCGACATGCACCGCCGCGCCGAGTACGGCATCGCCGCCCACTGGAAGTACAAGCAGGAGGCGGTGGCCGGCGCGTCCAAGGTGCGTACGGACGTGCCGAAGAACGCCGGCAAGGGCCAGGACACCGTCAACGACATGGCCTGGCTGCGGCAGTTGCTGGACTGGCAGAAGGAGACCGAGGACCCGGGCGAGTTCCTGGAGTCGCTGCGCTTCGACCTCTCCCGCAACGAAGTCTTCGTCTTCACGCCCAAGGGCGACGTGATAGCGCTGCCGGCCGGTGCCACCCCCGTCGACTTCGCGTACGCGGTGCACACCGAGGTCGGCCACCGCACGATAGGAGCGCGGGTCAACGGGCGCCTCGTCCCGCTCGAATCCACCCTGGACAACGGCGACTTGGTGGAGGTCTTCACCTCCAAGGCAACGGGCGCCGGGCCCTCCCGCGACTGGCTGGGCTTCGTCAAGTCCCCGCGCGCCCGCAACAAGATCCGCGGCTGGTTCTCCAAGGAGCGCCGCGACGAGGCCATAGAGCAGGGCAAGGACGCCATCGCGCGCGCCATGCGCAAGCAGAACCTGCCGATCCAGCGGATCCTGACCGGCGACTCCCTGGTGACCCTGGCGCACGAGATGCGCTACCCGGACATCTCCTCGCTCTACGCCGCCATCGGCGAGGGCCATGTCGCCGCCCAGGGCGTCGTCCAGAAGCTGGTGCAGGCGCTCGGCGGCCAGGACGAGGCCACCGAGGACATCGCCGAGTCCACCCCGATCCGGCCGCGCTCCAAGCGGCGTTCCAGCGCCGACCCCGGTGTGGTCGTCAAGGGCGTCGACGACGTCTGGGTCAAGCTCGCCCGCTGTTGTACGCCGGTGCCGGGCGACCCCATCATCGGCTTCGTCACCCGCGGCAACGGCGTCTCGGTGCACCGCGCCGACTGCGTCAACGTCGACTCGCTGTCCCGGCAGCCGGAGCGGATCCTGGACGTCGAGTGGGCGCCCACCCAGTCCTCGGTCTTCCTGGTAGCCATCCAGGTCGAGGCGCTGGACCGCTCCCGTCTGCTCTCGGACGTCACCCGCATCCTGTCCGACCAGCACGTCAACATCCTGTCGGCCGCCGTCCAGACCTCCCGCGACCGCGTGGCCACCTCCCGCTTCACCTTCGAGATGGGCGACCCCAAGCACCTGGGGCACGTCCTGAAGGCCGTACGGAGCGTGGAGGGTGTGTACGACGTCTACCGGGTGACGTCGGCCCGCAGGCCGTAGACCCACCGGCCGCAGGGCCACGCACGCGAAGGGGCCCCGGTACGGAATCCGTACCGGGGCCCCTTTCCCGTCAAGCCACCCCAACCATCAATTGAGGAACCCCAACGGCGAGCAACCACCTCCGCGAGAGCGGCGCCGGCTCAGGCGCAAAGCAGGGCAATCAACCGCCGAACTCCTCCAGGCCCTTGAGCGCCTGGTCCAGCAGCGCCTTGCGGCCCTCCAGCTCCCGGCCGAGCTTGTCGGCCTTGGCGTTGTTGCCCGCCGCCCTGGCCGTGTCGATCTGCTTCTCCAGCTTGTCGACCGCGTCCTGGAGCTGGCCGGTCAGCCCCGCGGCACGGGCCCGCGCCTCGGGGTTCGTCCGCCGCCACTCGCCCTCCTCGGCCTCCTGAATGGCGCGCTCGACGGCGTGCATCCGGCCCTCGATCTTGGGGCGGGCGTCCCGGGGGACATGGCCGATGGCCTCCCACCGCTCGTTGATCGAGCGGAACGCCGACCGCGCGGCCTTCAGGTCCGAGACGGGGAGCAGCTTCTCGGCCTCGACGGCCAGCTCCTCCTTGCGGGTCAGGTTCTCCCGCTGCTCGGCGTCCCGTTCCGCGAAGACCTCGCCGCGCGCCTGGAAGAAGATGTCCTGGGCGCCGCGGAAGCGGTTCCACAGGTCGTCCTCGTGCTCGCGCTGGGCGCGGCCCGCGGCCTTCCAGTCGGCCATCAGCTCGCGGTAGCGGGCCGCGGTGGCCCCCCAGTCCGTCGAGTTCGACAGCGACTCGGCCTCGGCGACCAGCTTCTCCTTCGCCTTACGGGACTCCTCACGCTGTGCGTCCAGCGATGCGAAGTGCGCCTTGCGGCGCTTGGAGAACGCCGAGCGGGCGTGCGAGAAACGGTGCCACAGTTCGTCGTCCGTCTTGCGGTCGAGCCGCGGCAGGCCCTTCCAGGTGTCCACCAGGGCGCGCAGCCGCTCGCCGGCCGCCCGCCACTGCTCACTGGCCGCCAGCTCCTCGGCCTCGGTGACCAGCTTCTCCTTGGCCTGCCGGGCCTCGTCGCTCTGCTTGGCCTTCTGCGCCTTGCGCTCCTCGCGGCGCGACTCGACGGCCTCGACGAGCTTGTCCAGCCGCTTGCGCAGCGCGTCCAGATCGCCCACCGCGTGGTGTTCGTCGACCTGGGTGCGCAGATGATCGATCGCGGTCGTCGCGTCCTTCGCCGACAGGTCGGTGGTCTTGACCCGGCGCTCGAGGAGGCCGATCTCGACGACCAGGCCCTCATACTTGCGCTCGAAGTAGGCGAGGGCCTCCTCGGGAGTTCCTGCCTGCCACGATCCGACGACCTGTTCGCCCTCGGCGGTACGCACGTACACGGTCCCCGTCTCGTCGACGCGGCCCCATGGGTCGCTGCTCACAGCGCCTCCTCCACATGATGCCGACAGGGGCGCGCGGCCCCCCGGCATCGTCCACAGTTTCTGTCCGGCAGAGCCGCGCCCTGGCCGGTCCGACGGGCTGAATTGCGGGTGAGGGTGGCAGCCGTCGGAGCAGGCACCCTACCCAACGCCAATCTAGGCGACCGGCGGTCCGCTGTCCGCATCCAGCACGACGAAATTCCGCGGTTCGCACGGGGCCGCGCGGCCCCGCCGCCCCAGGTCGTCCGGCCGGTCAGGACTTCTGCACGGACGCCTTGTCGATCACGACGGTGGCGTTGGGCGCACTGTTGTGGGTCTGCGGGTCGGTCGTGGCACCGGCCTTGGCGATCTTGCGCAGGACGTCCATACCGCCCGTGATGGTGCCGAACGGTGTGTAGTTCGGCGGCAGCTTGCTGTCCTGGTAGACGAGGAAGAACTGGCTGCCGCCGGAGTTGCGGGTCTTCTCGCTCGCCCCGTCGTAGCGGTTCGCCATCGCGACCGTGCCCGCCGGATAGACGCCGCCCTTGAGCCGCGGGTCCTTCAGGTTCTCGTCCGGGATGGTGTAGCCGGGGGTGCCCTGACCGGTGCCCTTCGGGTCGCCGCACTGCAGGACGAAGATTCCCTCGTCCACCAGGCGGTGGCACTTGCTGTGGTCGAAGTAGCCCTGGCCGGCCAGGAAGGCGAAGGAGTTGACCGTGTGCGGCGCCTTGCCGGCGTCCAGCTTGATGCCGATCGTGCCGCAGGTCGTGGCCAGCTTCGCGGAGTAGGAGGCCGAGGTGTCGAGCGACATCGCCGGCTCCTTCGGCCAGGTCTTCTTCGACGGGCTGCCCTTCGCGGGCCGGTTGCAGGGGTCCGGCGCCTTGGACGGCGTCGGGGCCGCGGCCCGGTCCTCCTGGTCGCTGCCGCCCGCGAGGCCTGCGGAGGCGTAGACCGCGGCGCCGGCGGCCAGCGCCACGGCCGCGACGGACGCGATGATCACATTGCGGCGTTTGGCCTTCCGCTGGGCCGCGGACCGCCGTTGCTGCTGACGCTCGTACTTCTCGCGGGCGAGCTGCCGCCGCCGCTGATCTTTGCTGACCACCGGTCGTCTCCTTGTCCGATCATCGATCGCGCTCGTGCGCCGTGGCCGTACGGTATACGGGTTCGCCCTGCCGGGAGTCCCGCCGGTAGGCTCTGGAGCTGCCGAGATGTCCGGGAGGAGCGGCCTTGCGGGCCGGCCTCCACACCGACCGTAAGGACGAACGTGCTGATTGCCGGGTTCCCCGCCGGGGCCTGGGGCACCAACTGCTACTTGGTCGCCCCCGCCGCAGGCGAGGAGTGCGTCATCATCGACCCGGGCCACCAGGCGGCCCCAGGAGTCGAGGACGCGGTCGCAAAGCATCGGCTCAAGCCCGTCGCGGTCGTTCTCACGCATGGTCATATCGACCACGTCGCCTCGGTCGTCCCGGTGTGCGGCGCGCACGACGTCCCGGCCTGGATCCACCCCGAGGACCGCTACATGATGAGCGACCCGGAGAAGGCCCTCGGCCGCTCCATCGGTCAGCAGCTCATGGGCGAGCTCACGGTGGGCGAGCCGGACGACGTCAAGGAGCTGGGCGACGGTGCCACCCTGCAGCTCGCCGGGATGGAATTCTCCGTCGCGCACGCCCCGGGCCATACCAAGGGGTCGGTGACCTTCCGGATGCCCGAGCAGGCCGACATCCCGCCGGTCTTCTTCTCGGGCGACCTGCTGTTCGCCGGCTCCATCGGACGCACCGACCTGCCGGGCGGCGACCACGCCGAGATCCTGCAGTCGCTGGCGCGTGTGTGCCTGCCGCTGGAGGACTCGACCGTCGTCCTGTCCGGCCATGGCCCCCAGACCACCATCGGCCACGAGCGCACCACCAACCCCTTCCTGCGGGAGGTGGCCGCCGGCCTCGGAGACGGCTTCAGTCCGGCTCCACGACGAGGAATGTGACGAGAGCTTCCGTGAGCACCTTCAAGGCCCCCAAGGGCACCTACGACCTGATCCCGCCGCAGTCCGCCACCTATCTCGCGGTGCGCGAGGCGATCTCCGCGCCGCTGAAGAACTCCGGCTACGGCTACATCGAGACGCCCGGCTTCGAGAACGTCGAGCTGTTCGCGCGCGGGGTCGGCGAGTCCACCGACATCGTGACGAAGGAGATGTACGCCTTCGAGACCAAGGGCGGCGACCGGCTGGCGCTGCGCCCCGAGGGCACCGCATCCGTGCTGCGGGCCGCGCTGGAGGCCAACCTCCACAAGGCCGGCAACCTCCCCGTCAAGCTCTGGTACTCCGGCTCGTACTACCGCTACGAGCGTCCGCAGAAGGGCCGTTACCGCCACTTCTCCCAGGTCGGTGCCGAGGCCATCGGCGCCGAAGACCCGGCGCTGGACGCCGAGTTGATCATCCTGGCCGACCAGGCCTACCGCGCGCTGGGCCTGCGGAACTTCCGCATCCTGCTCAACTCCCTGGGCGACAAGGAGTGCCGTCCCGTCTACCGCGCCGCGCTGCAGGACTTCCTGCGCGGGCTCGACCTGGACGAGGACACCCGGCGCCGGGTCGACATCAACCCGCTGCGGGTCCTGGACGACAAGCGCGAGGCGGTGCAGAAGCAGCTCGACGGGGCGCCCAAGCTCCGCGACTACCTCTGCGAGGCATGCAAGGCGTACCACGAGCAGGTGCGCGAGCTGCTGACCGCGGCGGGCGTGGCCTTCGAGGACGACGAGAAGCTGGTCCGCGGCCTCGACTACTACACCCGCACCACCTTCGAGTTCGTCCACGACGGCCTGGGCTCGCAGTCCGCGGTGGGCGGCGGCGGCCGCTACGACGGCCTCTCCGAGATGATCGGCGGCCCCGCGCTGCCGTCCGTCGGCTGGGCCCTGGGCGTCGACCGCACGGTCCTGGCGCTGGAGGCGGAGGGCATCACGCTCGACATCCCCGCCGCCACCGCGGTGTACGCCGTCCCGCTCGGCGAGGAGGCCCGCCGGGTGCTGTTCGGTGTGGTCACCGAGCTGCGCCGGACCGGTGTCGCCACCGACTTCGCGTTCGGCGGCAAGGGCCTGAAGAACGCCATGAAGTCCGCCAACCGCTCCGGCGCGCGGCTGGCGCTGGTGGCGGGCGAACGGGACCTGGCCGAGGGCGTCGTCCAGCTCAAGGACCTGGAGAGCGGCGAGCAGACCGCGGTGGCGCTGGACGGCGTGGCCGGGGAGGTCCGGCGCAGGCTGGGCTGAGGCCGCACGGCGAGCGGGTGAGGGGCCCGACGGCGATCTGCCGTCCGGGCCCCTCGTGCTGCCGGCGTCCGGTGTCAACGCCGGTCGCGGCTGTCATCCCGGCGGAGGGATTCCGGGGCCGCCGCACCGGCGGGGGCGCGCCCCGGACCGGCGGCCGGGCGGGCCGGTGCGGCGGCCGGGTGGGCCGGAGCGGGGCGAAGCCTGAGAGAACGCTGTGTGCGGCCGCCTCGTCTTTATGTTCATCGCACAGTGGGTCATGGTGGAGTTGGGGCAGAATGAACGGCGGTGCCGCGCTCGCGGACCCGTGTGTTCAGCCCCATCTCCCCAGGGATCGACGGAACGGCGATATGACGACGACAGCGCTTGACGACGTGTCCACCGACGACGACCACGCGAGCGGCGCGGGCAGCATCGGTTCCGGCCGCGGCCTCGCGCTGCTCCTGGTGATCACCAGCGCGCTGGGGCTGCTGGCGGCCTGGGTCATCACCCTGGACAAGTTCGAGCTGCTGAAGGACCCGAACTACAAGCCGGCCTGCAGCCTCAACCCGATCATCTCCTGCGGCAGCGTCATGCAGAGCAAGCAGGCGGAGGTCTTCGGCTTCCCGAACCCGATGGCCGGGCTGGTCGGCTTCGGCGTGGTCATGGCGGTCGGGATGGCCCTGCTGGCGGGCGCCCGCTTCCGCCGCTGGTACTGGATCGGGCTGAACATCGGCACCGGGCTCGCCGCGGTCTTCTGTATGTGGCTGATGACCCAGTCGCTGTACAGCATCAACGCGCTGTGCCTGTGGTGCACGCTGACCTGGTGCGTCACCATCCTGATGTTCTGGTACACCACCGCCCACAACCTCAAGCACGGCATCATCCCGGTTCCCGCGGGGCTGCGCGCCGCGGTGGTGGAGTTCCACTGGGTGGTGCCCGTGGTCTGGTACGGCGTGATCGCGATGCTGATCCTCACCAAGTGGTGGTCGTACTGGAGCACGCTGATCTAGGGGAGACACCCCTAGGGCCAAACGCCCCCCGGGCCGCCCGCACGAACCCCCGCACGCCCCGGCCGCCGTCAACGGCGCCGGGGCGTTGTCAGTGGGGTGGCTTAGGCTCGTGATCGTGGAGCCCGACCTGTTCACCGCCGCTGCCGAAGACCGCCAGGAGAAGGACCCCGCGGGGTCCCCGCTCGCCGTGCGGATGCGTCCGCGCACCCTCGACGAGGTCGTGGGCCAGCAGCATCTCCTCAAGCCGGGCTCGCCGCTGCGGCGGCTGGTGGGCGAGGGGAACGGCGGGCCCGCGGGGCCGTCGTCGGTGTTCCTGTGGGGGCCGCCCGGCATCGGCAAGACGACCCTCGCCTATGTCGTCAGCCAGGCGACGAACAAGCGCTTCGTGGAGCTCTCGGCCATCACGGCGGGCGTCAAGGAGGTGCGCGCGGTGATCGACGGCGCCCGGCGCGCCTCGGGCGGCTTCGGCAAGGAGACCGTCCTCTTCCTGGACGAGATCCACCGTTTCAGCAAGGCCCAGCAGGATTCCCTGCTGCCCGCCGTGGAGAACCGCTGGGTCACCCTGATCGCCGCGACGACCGAGAATCCGTATTTCTCGGTGATCTCGCCGCTGCTGTCCCGCTCGCTGCTGCTGACCCTCGAACCCCTCACGGACGACGACCTGCGCGGGCTGCTGCGCCGCGCGCTGAGCGATGCGCGCGGGCTGGCGGGCGCGGTCACCCTCCCCGAGGACACCGAGCGGCATCTGCTGCGGATCGCCGGCGGCGATGCCCGGCGGGCGCTGACGGCGCTGGAGGCCGGTGCAGGATCCGCGCTGTCCAAGGGGGAGAAGGAGATCACCCTCCAGACGCTGGAGGAGTCCGTCGACCGGGCGGCGGTGAAGTACGACCGGGACGGCGACCAGCACTACGACGTCGCCAGCGCGCTGATCAAGTCCATCCGGGGCTCGGACGTCGACGCCGCGCTGCACTACCTCGCGCGCATGATCGAGGCGGGGGAGGACCCGCGCTTCATCGCCCGCCGGCTGATGATCTCGGCGAGCGAGGACATCGGGCTGGCCGATCCGACGGCCCTGCAGACCGCGGTGGCCGCCGCCCAGGCCGTGGCGGTGATCGGCTTCCCGGAGGCGCGGATCACGCTGAGCCAGGCCACCATCGCGCTCGCCCTGGCGCCGAAGTCCAACGCCGCGTACCTGGCGATCGACGCCGCCCTGGCGGACGTCCGGGCGGGTCAGGCGGGTGCGGTACCGCCGCATCTGCGCGACAGCCACTACAAGGGCGCGCAGAAGCTCGGCCACGGCCAGGGCTATCAGTACCCGCACGACCTGCCGGGCGGTATCGCGGCCCAGCAGTACGCACCGGACGAGGTGCACGGCAAGCGCTACTACGAACCCACCCGCCATGGCGCGGAGGCACGCTACGCCGATGTGGCCGAGCGGGTCCGCGCCCGCCTGCGCTCGGCCTCCGGCGAGGCCGCCACCGAGTAGCCCCGGCCGCCACCGAGCAGGGCCGGCCGCCACCGAGCAGGGCCGGCCGCTCCGCACGCCCCGGCTACCCGGCCGCCGCCTCGAAGAGCAGATGCATCGCCCGCCGCAGCTCCGTCACGTCCCGCACGGGCTCGGGGAAGTCGAACCTCGCGTCGAAGGACCGCTGCTCGGCGTCGGTGAAGCGGACCCGCAGGCCGAAGCGGTCCAGGCCCACCGGCACGGCCCGGTCGCCCACCCCGCAGGCATCCTTGCGCTCGCCCAGCAGGGCACACAGCCCGCGCACCTGCTCGCTGTGCGCGGAATGCAGATGCTGCAGCAGCTCCGCCTCGTGGGGCGCCAGCGGATCGGGGGCCGCGACCGCGAACTCGTCGGGCTCGACGGGCTCGGCGCCCCACAGGTCGTCCACCGCGCCCTCGCCGACCTCCAGGCGCAGCATCATCCAGGCGGTCCGCCCGTACAGGCCCGGTGCCGGGTCCGGCTGCAGCGCCTCACCGATGCCCAGCAGCTCGCCCACCGGGTGCCGCTCGGCGAGCAGCATGGCGGCCTCGGCGCGCTGGTCATTGCGTACGGGGGTCAGCCAGCCGGCCACCCAGGCCCGTCCGCGGATGCGGTGAGGCACCGAAACCGGGGCGACGTCCGTGATCTCCATCACGGCTGTGAGGTCGTCGTCCTGTGCGTGCGCGGCCGCCCGAGCCGCCGCAGAGTCCCCAGGAACCAGCAACAGCACGTCTCCACCGGGTGTCACGGTCCGGCAGACAGGAGCCGCGAGGCCGGCTTCGTCGGGGTCCTCGACACCGGGGATGCTCAAGGACGCCATACCATGGGATTCGACGAGGGTTCGTATGCGCTCGGCGGCAGAGGGCCGCTGGGCGCCTTCCACGGGACGCGGCTGACCCGCCTCGGTGCGGTGTGCACTGGGCAGGGGGATCCCAGGTCGAAACATGCGTTCTCCTCGCGCTAAGGTAAGCCTCACCTAACTTACATGGAGGAACGTTCCACGTGAACCAGTCGCGTCCCAAGGTCAAGAAGTCCCGCGCGCTCGGCATCGCGCTGACGCCGAAGGCCGTCAAGTACTTCGAGGCCCGTCCCTACCCGCCCGGCGAGCACGGCCGTGGCCGCAAGCAGAGCAGTGACTACAAGGTCCGTCTGCTCGAGAAGCAGCGCCTGCGTGCGCAGTACGACATCAGCGAGCGCCAGATGGCGCGTGCCTACGACCGCGCTCGGAAGGTCGAAGGCAAGACCGGCGAAGCGCTGATCATCGAGCTTGAGCGCCGTCTGGACGCGCTCGTCCTGCGGTCGGGCATCGCCCGCACCATCTACCAGGCTCGTCAGATGGTCGTCCACGGCCACATCTCGGTGAACGACCGCAAGGTCGACAAGCCGTCCTTCCGCGTCCGCCCCGGCGACGTCGTGATGGTCCGCGAGCGCAGCCGCGAGAAGCACCCCTTCCAGGTCGCCCGCGAGGGTGGCTACGACACCGACGGTGAGACCCCGCGCTACCTCGAGGTCAACCTGCCGGCTCTGGCGTTCCGTCTCGACCGGGACCCGAACCGCAAGGAGATCCCGGTGATCTGCGACGAGCAGCTCGTCGTCGAGTACTACGCCCGCTAAGCACCGCAGCAGGCACCGCGCGCCACGCGCTCGGCCCGTCGTCTCCCCGCCCTCGCGGCGGGAGAGGCGGCGGGCTCATTGGCGCCCGGGTGCCGTGTCCGGCACCGGGCGCAGCCGTGCGGGCAGCAGGCCGGCGGGCCGCAGGACCCGGGCCACCGCCGCGTCCAGGTCCAGCCGCTCACCCGCGCGCCGGAAGTGCTCGTAGCGCTCGTCCCCCAGCCGCTCACGCGCCTGCTCCTCGCACCGTGCGTGCGGCTGGTTGAAGTGCCGCGAGCCGAACAGCGGCAGCCCCACCGACGGCCAGATCCGCCCGGCGGCGCCCTGCAGCACCGCCGCCTCCTCCGCGTCGCCCTCGCCGACCGTCACCAGGGCCAGCAGCTCGATCGCCAGCACCGCCCCGAGCAGATCGTGGAACGTGTGATCGATGGCCAGGCACTCCTCCAGCAGCGCACGGGCCCGCCCGCCGTCGCCGCCGGACCAGGCCGCGAAGGCCAGCACGTAGAGGGCGTACGCCAGCGTCCAGCGCTCGCCGTGCTCCTCGCACACCTCCAGGACGTCCTCGCACAGGCGCACCGCGTCCGCCAGCTCGCCCTGGAAGGCCACTGCCATCGCCAGCTCGACCTGCCCCAGCAGCACATTGCTGTTGAGCTCGCCGATCTCCCGGTAGCGCTCCAGCGCCGCGCGCAGCAGCTTCTCGGCGCGCGGCAGGTCATCGCTGACCAGGGCCAGACAGCCGGTGCGGTGCAGCGCATACGCGGCCGCGGTGGCGTTGCCGGTCCGCTCGGCCTCGTCACGGCACTCCTGCAGGGCCCCCAGCGCGCCGACGGTGTCCCCCTGGAGCACCGCGACATAGCCGGCCACCCACAGCGCCTTCATCCGCGCCTCGTCGTGGGTGCTCTCCAGCTCCAGGGCCCGGTCCAGCCAGTGCCGGCCCTCCGCGAGCCGGCCGCAGCCAACCCAGTAGAACCACAGCGTGCCCGCCAGGTACTGGCCCAGGTGGGTATCGGCGGGGCTCTCCAGGCTCTGTTCCAGCGCCGCCCGCACATTGGGCAGGTCGGCCTCGATCCGGGCCGCGATCTCGGCCTGCCGGGAGCTGAACCAGTCCAGTTCGCACCAGGTGGCCAGCCCCAGGTACCAGTCGCGGTGCCGCCGCCGCAGCCGATCGCCGTCGGGCGTCACCGCCAGCCAGCCCGCCCCGTAGGCCCCTACGGTGTCCAGCATCCGGTAGCGGACCCCGGCCGCGGTCTCCTCGCGCACCAGCACCGACTGGGTGACCAACTCGGTGAGGACGTCGAGGAGTTCACCGGCCGGCAGCTCCGGCCCCGAGCAGACGTATTCGGCCGCCTCCAGGTCGAACTGCCCGGCGAAGACCGACAGCCGCGCCCACAGCAGCCGTTCCTCGGGGGTGCACAGCTCATGGCTCCAGCCGATCGCGGTACGCAGCGTCCGGTGGCGGGACGGGGGCCCGCCCGGCTCGCGCGGCGCCGGGAGCGTGGACGGGGCCCCCTCCTGCCCGGACGGGTCCGAGAGCTCGGGGGAGCGGCGCGGGCGGATGCCGGTCAGCAGCCGGAAACGGTCGTCGAGCCGGTGCAGCACCTGGTCCACGGACAGGGCGCGCAGCCGTCCGGCGGCCAGTTCCAGCGCGAGCGGAATGCCGTCCAGCCGTTCGCAGAGCTCGGTGACCGCCGCCTCGTCGGCCGGCCCGACGGTGAACCCGGGGACGACGGCGGCGGCCCGCTCGGCGAAGAGGGCGGCCGCGTCGGCGGTGTTCATCGGCGGCAGCGGCACGGTCCGCTCACCGTCCAGCCCGAGCGGCCGCCGGCCCGCGGCCAGCACCTTCAGCCCGGGGGCACGGCGCAGCAGCGCTCCGGTCAGGTCGGCACAGGCGTCGACCAGGTGCTCGTGGCCGTCCAGGACGAGCAGCAGGTCCCGGTCGGCGAGGAGATCGCACAGCGCGGTGCGCATCGGGCGGCCGCTGTGGTCGGTGGCCCCCAGCGCCTCGGCGACGGTGTGCTCCAGGAGGTGCGGCTCGCGCAGGGCGGCCAGTTCGACCAGCCACACCCCATCGCAGAAGCGATCCTGCAAGATCCCTGCCGCCTGGCGGGCAAGCCGCGATTTCCCGACGCCGCCCAGGCCGGTGAGGGTCACCAGCCGGGCGGATTCCAGCTGCCGTGCCAGCGCGGCCAGTTCGTCGTGGCGGCCGATGAAGCCGCCCAGCTCCGCGGGCAGATTCCCCGGCCGGGCCGGCTCCCGCCGACGCGCGGGGGAGGGGCGGGGAGCAGGGCCGGGGCGCGTGAGGCGTCGCATGGCACACGGAGCGTACTCGGCGGGATGCGGACCGTACAATCACGCCCCCGGGAATCCCGGGCCCGCGCTCCGCGTTCGAGGGGGAACGGGGTACGGACGGACAGTCACGGCGCGATAAGGTCAAGGGTGCCGTTCGAGCGGGACAGCCGAGCGGGAATGAGCCCCGACCAAATCATTCGGAGTGTGGTGCCGACGTGTCCGGTGGAGAGGTGGCCGGGATCCTCGTGGCCGTCTTCTGGGCGATCCTGGTGTCGTTCCTCGCCCTCGTGCTGGTGAGGCTCGCGCAGACGCTCAAGGCGACCACCAAGATGGTGGCCGAGGTGTCCGAGCAGGCCGTCCCGCTGCTGGCCGACGCCTCCGCGACCGTCCGCTCCGCGCACACCCAGCTGGCCCGCGTCGACGCCATTGCCGCCGACGTCCAAGAGGTCACCGCCAACGCCTCCGCGCTCTCCTCGACCGTCTCCTCCGCCTTCGGCGGCCCGTTGGTCAAGGTCGCGGCCTTCGGCTACGGCGTGCGCCGCGCGATCGGCAAGAAGGGTGAGCCGGAACCCGAGCGCACCGTCCTCCTCGGCCGTACCCTGCCCGGCGCCCGCCGCGGCGGGCGCCGCAACCGTCGCTCCAAGGACTGATCACAGCGATGTTCCGCCGCGCATTCTGGTTCACCACCGGCGCCGCCGCCGGCGTCTGGGCCACCAACAAGGTCCACCGCAAGCTGCGCAAGCTGCAGCCCGACAGCCTCGCCGCACAGGCCGCGGACAGGGCCGTCGAGACCGGACACCGGCTGCGCCAATTTGCATTGGACGTACGGGCCGGAATGGCGGACCGTGAAGAGCAGCTGCACGAGGCCCTGGGCCTCGGCGGGACGGGCGAGGTGCGCGAGTTGCCCGCGCCGCGCCGTGCGGTGCTCGAACCGCAGTACCGCACCACGAGAACAACCGGACAAACCGGTCTGACCGGACCGACTGGAAAAGAGGACCACTGATGGAGTCGGCTGAAATCCGCCGCCGCTGGCTGCGCTTCTTCGAGGAGCGCGGGCACACCGTCGTGCCGTCGGCGTCGCTCATCGCGGACGACCCGACGCTGCTGCTCGTCAACGCGGGCATGGTCCCCTTCAAGCCGTACTTCCTCGGCGAGGTCAAGCCGCCCGCCCCGCGCGCCACCAGCGTCCAGAAGTGCGTCCGTACGCCGGACATCGAAGAGGTCGGCAAGACCACCCGGCACGGCACGTTCTTCCAGATGTGCGGCAACTTCTCCTTCGGTGACTACTTCAAGGAAGGCGCCATCAAGTACGCCTGGGAGCTGCTGACCGGCTCCCAGGCCGACGGTGGCTACGGCCTCGACCCGGAGAAGCTCTGGATCACCGTCTACCTGGAGGACGACGAGGCCGAGCGCATCTGGCACGAGGTCATCGGCGTGCCCAAGGAGCGCATCCAGCGGCTGGGCAAGAAGGAGAACTACTGGTCCATGGGCGTCCCGGGCCCCTGCGGCCCGTGCTCCGAGATCAACTACGACCGCGGCCCCGAGTTCGGCGTCGAGGGCGGCCCGGCCGTCAACGACGAGCGGTACGTGGAGATCTGGAACCTCGTCTTCATGCAGTACGAGCGGGGCCAGGGCACGGGCAAGGAGGACTTCGAGATCCTCGGCGACCTGCCCAGCAAGAACATCGACACCGGCCTCGGACTCGAGCGCCTGGCGATGATCCTGCAGGACGTACAGAACATGTACGAGACCGACACCCTGCGCGTCGTCATCGACAAGGCCACCGAGCTGACCGGCGTCCGCTACGGCGCCGCGCACGACAGTGACGTCTCGCTGCGCGTGGTCGCCGACCACATCCGCACCTCCACGATGCTCATCGGCGACGGCGTCACCCCCGGCAACGAGGGCCGCGGCTACGTCCTGCGCCGCATCATGCGCCGCGCCATCCGCAACATGCGCCTGCTCGGCGCCAGTGGACTGGTCATCGGCGAGCTGCTGGACGTGGTCATCAAGACCATGGGCCAGCAGTACCCGGAGCTGTTGGAGGACCGCCGCCGCATCGAGACGGTCGCCCTCGCCGAGGAGGCCGCCTTCGTCAAGACGCTCAAGGCCGGCACCAACATCCTCGACACCGCCGTCACCGACACCAAGGCCGCCGGCGGCACGGTCCTGGCCGGCGAGAAGGCCTTCCTGCTCCACGACACCTGGGGCTTCCCGATCGACCTCACCCTCGAAATGGCCGCCGAACAGGGCCTTTCGGTGGACGAGTCGGGCTTCCGCCGCCTGATGACCGAGCAGCGGGAGCGCGCGAAGGCCGACGCCCAGGCCAAGAAGAGCGGCCACGCCAATCTGTCCGCCTACCGCGAGGTCGCCGACACGTCCGGAGCCACGGAGTTCACCGGCTACAGCGCCACCGAGGGCGAGTCCACCGTCGTCGGCCTGCTGGTGGGCGGTGTCCCGGCGCCCGCCGCCCACGAGGGCGACGAGGTCGAGGTCGTCCTGGACCGCACCCCCTTCTATGCCGAGGGCGGCGGCCAGCTCGCCGACACCGGCCGGATCAAGCTGGAGTCCGGCGCCGTCGTCGAGGTCCGCGACGTCCAGCAGCCGGTGCCCGGCGTCACGGTCCACAAGGGCGTCGTCCAGGTCGGCGAGGTGGTGGTCGGCTCCGCCGGGTACGCCGCCATCGACGTCACCCGCCGGCGTGCCATCGCCCGCGCCCACAGCGCCACCCACCTCACCCACCAGGCGCTGCGCGACGCCCTCGGCCCGACGGCCGCCCAGGCCGGTTCGGAGAACTCCCCGGGCCGCTTCCGCTTCGACTTCGGCTCGCCGGCCGCCGTGCCGGGCTCGGTCCTCACCGACGTCGAGCAGAAGATCAACGACGTGCTCGCCCGTGAGCTCGACGTCCATGCCGAGGTCATGAGCATGGACGACGCCAAGAAGCAGGGCGCCATCGCCGAATTCGGCGAGAAGTACGGCGACCGCGTCCGGGTGGTCACCATCGGTGACTTCTCCAAGGAGCTGTGCGGCGGCACCCACGTCCACAACACCGCTCAGCTGGGCCTGGTGAAGCTGCTCGGCGAGTCCTCCATCGGCTCCGGCGTACGCCGTGTCGAGGCGCTGGTCGGCGTGGACGCCTACAAGTTCCTCGCCCGTGAGCACACCGTCGTCTCCCAGCTCACCGAGCTGGTCAAGGGACGCCCGGAGGAGCTGCCCGAGAAGATCTCCGGTGTCCTGGCCAAGCTGAAGGACGCCGAGAAGGAGATCGAGAAGTTCCGCGCCGAGAAGGTGCTGCAGGCCGCCGCCGGGCTGGCCGAGGGCGCCAAGGACATCCGCGGTGTGGCGCTGGCCGCCGGTCAGGTCCCGGACGGCACCTCCGCCGACGACCTGCGCAAGCTCGTGCTCGACGTGCGCGGGCGCATCCAGGGCGGCCGAGCCGCGGTTGTGGCGCTCTTCACAGTGGCCAATGGCCGCCCGGTGACGGTCATCGCCACCAATGAGGCCGCCCGCGAGCGCGGCATCAAGGCCGGTGACCTGGTGCGCACGGCCGCCAAGACGCTCGGTGGCGGTGGCGGCGGCAAGCCGGACGTCGCCCAGGGCGGCGGGCAGAACGCCGCCGCGGTGCCCGAGGCCATCGAGGCCGTCGAGCGCCTTGTCGCCGAGGCGGCCTGACGCGCGTGAGTGAGATGCGACGCGGACGGCGCATCGCCGTGGATGTCGGGGACGCCCGTATCGGGGTCGCCTCGTGCGACCCCGACGGGGTCCTCGCCACCCCCGTCGAGACCGTCCCGGGGCGTGACGTCCCGTCAGCGCACCGCCGGCTCAAGGCGATCGTCGAGGAGTACGAACCCCTCGAAGTCGTGGTCGGCCTGCCCCGCTCCCTCAGTGGGGGGGAGGGGCCGGCCGCGGCCAAGGTCCGGGGCTTCGCCCAGGAGATGGCCCGGAACATCGCACCCGTAGGGGTCCGGCTGGTCGACGAGCGGATGTCGACGGTCACGGCCACCCAGGGGCTGCGGGCCTCGGGTGTGCGCAGCAAGAAGGGCCGCTCGGTGGTCGATCAGGCCGCCGCGGTGGTGATCCTGCAGAGCGCCCTGGAGGCCGAACGTGTCTCCGGGGAGCCTCCGGGCGAGAGCGTCGAAGTGGTCATCTGATCGCGGTACGGTAACGTTCCGCGCGATGTGCGGCGTTCGAACAGCCGCGCGTGCAAGTAGAGGCGGGTCGGATTCAGCAAGCGCGCTGCCGGTCCGGAGCACACCGCCTCTCGGCTCTAGGGGATCGATGACCGAGTATGGCCGGGGCTACGGCTCCGAACCGTGGCATCCCGAGGACCCGCTCTACGGTGAGCAGGGCGCCTCCAGAGGCCAGGCGCAGCAGCCCCAGTGGGACGGACAGCAGGCCGCCCGGTATCCCCAGCACCACGCCGACCCGTACGCCGGGCAGCAGTACAACGGTGGCTGGGACGGTACGCAGGGCGGGCAGCTGTCGTACGACCCGTACGACCCCTACGGGCAACAGCAGCCGCCGGTCGACCCGTACAGCGGGACGAGCCCCGACTACTACGCCACCCCTGACGCCTATCCGCCGCCGCAGCCGCAGCATCTGCAGCAGCAGGCGCAACAGCAGCAGATGCAGCAGCAGTACCAGCAGGCGCCGCATCCGCAGCAGCCGAGCCCGCAGTATGCGCAGCAGGCGGAGCCGCAGCCGCACTACGACGACGGCGACGGCCCCGGTGACGACTGGCGGGCCGAGCCGGAGCCCCGCGAGCCGGAGCCGGAGCATGCGTTCTTCGCGGGCGGCGGGGACGACGACCACGACGACGACCCGCGCGAGACCCGCCGGGGCGACCGCGAGCGCCGCGGCAAGAAGAACGGCGACAAGAAGAACAAACGGCGCAGTGGCACCGCCTGCCTGGTCGTCGCGCTGGTCTTCGCGGGAGCCGTGGGCGCGGTCGGTTACTTCGGCTATGACTTCTTCATGGCCCACTTCGGCTCGGCCCCCGACTACGAGGGGGAAGGGTCCGGTGAGGTCCAGGTGGACATTCCGGACGGTTCGACGCTCTCGGAAATGGGCCAGATCCTCCAGCGCGAGGGCGTCATCAAGAGCCCCGGCGCCTTCACCGAAGCGGCCGGTGAGAACCAGAAGGCGAACAGCATGCAGCCGGGGACGTACACGCTGCGCAAGCAGATGTCGGGCGCCGCGGCCATCGACCTGATGCTGAATCCCAAGAGCCGTAACGGCCTCACGATCCGTGAAGGGCTGCGGGCCGGCGACGTCTACAAACTCATCGACAAAAAGCTGCACCTCAAGGCGGGTACGACCAAGGGCGTGGCGAAGAGCGACGTCAAGAGCCTCGGGCTGCCGTCGTGGGCCAACGACTCGCCGAAGATAAAGGACCCGCTGGAGGGATTCCTCTACCCGTCGACCTACAGCGTCGGCGGAAAGGCGAAACCGGCCGCGGTCCTCAAGCAGATGGTGGCGCGGGCGAACCAGGTGTACACGCGGTACGACCTGGAAGGGAAGGCCCGCGCGCTCAAGCTCGACTCGCCCATGCAGCTGCTGACCGTCGCCAGCCTCACGCAGGCCGAAGGCAAGTACAAGCATGACTTCGTCAAGGTCGCGCGCGTCGTCTACAACCGGCTCAAGCCGGACAACACCGAAACGTATGGCCTGCTGGACTTCGACTCGACGGTGAATTACGCGAAGTCCCAGAGCACGCTGGACACCGGCTCCGTCGACAACCTGCGCAATTTCAACGATCCCTACAACACCTACAAGTTCAAGGGACTGCCGCCGGGCCCGATCGGCAACCCGGGTGAAGTGGCGCTGAAGTCGGCCATCGCCCCGGCAAAGGGCAACTGGTACTACTTCGTCTCGATCAACCCGGAAAAGACGCTGTTCGCCGAGACGAACGAAGAGCATGAGCGAAACCGGCGCATCTACGAAAAGGAACAAGAGAAGAACAAGCAATGAGCGCCACACGTCGAGCCGCGGTCCTCGGCTCCCCGATTGCCCACTCCCTCTCACCGGTGCTGCACCGCGCCGCCTACCGGGAACTGGGGCTGAGCGACTGGACCTACGACCGCCACGAGGTCGACGAAGCGGCGCTGCCCGCCTTCATGGAGCGCCTGGACGCCACCTGGGCGGGTCTCTCGCTGACCATGCCGCTCAAGCGGGCGGTGATCCCGCTGCTCGACGAGATCAGCCCCACGGCGTCCTCGGTCGAGGCGGTGAACACCGTCGTCCTCGCCGCCGACGGGCGCCGCCTGGGCGACAACACCGACATCCCCGGCATGCTCGCCGCGCTGCGCGAACGCGGGGTGCGGCAGGTCGAGCGGGCGTCGGTGCTGGGCGCGGGCGCCACCGCCTCCTCGGCGCTCGCTGCGCTCTCCCGTCTCTGCACCGGTGAGGTCACCGCCTATGTCCGCAGCCGGGCGCGCGCCGACGAGATGCGCGGCTGGGGCGAGCGGCTGGGCGTCACGGTCCGCACCGCCGCCTGGGAAGACGCCGCGGCGGCCTTCGAGGCACCGCTGACCATCGCGACCACCCCGGCGGGCGCCACCGACGCGCTCGCCGCCGCCGTCCCCGACCGTCCCGGCACGCTCTTCGACGTCCTCTACGACCCCTGGCCGACGACACTGGCCACCGCCTGGGCCGCCCGCGGCGGCGCCGTGGTGGGCGGCCTCGACCTGCTGGTCCACCAGGCCGTACTGCAGGTGGAACAGATGACGGGGCGGTCCCCGGCGCCCCTGGCCGCGATGCGCAAGGCCGGGGAGGCGGCACTCGCCGCCCGCTGACCCGCCCGCTCCGGTTCCCCGCTGCCCGCGCGCCCCCGGTCCGCCCCCTGGACGGGGCGCCGCCCCTCGCGCGCGACGTGGGAGGATCGGGGGGAAGACCGTACGCGGATGAGCAGTACATGAGGAGCACCGTTGAGCAGGTTGCGCTGGCTGACGGCGGGGGAGTCGCACGGCCCCGCACTCGTGGCGACGCTGGAGGGCCTTCCGGCCGGAGTCCCGATCACCACGGAGCTGGTGGCGGACGCCCTGGCCCGGCGCCGGCTCGGCTACGGCCGCGGTGCCCGGATGAAGTTCGAGCAGGACGAGGTCACGTTCCTGGGCGGGGTGCGGCACGGTCTGTCGCTGGGCTCGCCGGTGGCCGTGATGGTCGGCAACACCGAGTGGCCCAAGTGGGAGCAGGTGATGGCGGCCGACCCGGTGAACCCGGAGGAACTGGCCGCACTCGCCCGTAACGCGCCGCTGACCCGTCCCCGCCCCGGCCACGCCGACCTCGCCGGTATGCAGAAGTACGGCTTCGACGAGGCCCGCCCGATCCTGGAGCGCGCCTCCGCCCGCGAGACCGCCGCCCGGGTCGCCCTCGGCGCGGTGGCCCGCTCCTTCCTCAAGGAGACGGCCGGTATCGAGATCGTCTCGCACGTCGTCGAACTGGCCGCGGCCAAGGCCCCGTACGGCGTCTACCCGAAGCCCTCCGACGTCGAGCGGCTGGATGCCGACCCGGTGCGCTGCCTGGACGCGGACGCGAGCAAGGCGATGGTCGCCGAGATCGACCAGGCCCACAAGGACGGCGACACCCTCGGCGGTGTGGTCGAGGTGCTGGCGTACGGCGTGCCCGTGGGCCTGGGCTCCCACGTCCACTGGGACCGGCGCCTGGACGCCCGCCTGGCCGCCGCCCTCATGGGCATCCAGGCGATCAAGGGTGTCGAGGTCGGCGACGGCTTCGACCTGGCCCGGGTGCCCGGCTCGAAGGCCCACGACGAAATCGTCTCGACCGACGACGGCATCAAGCGCAGCTCGGGCCGCTCCGGTGGCACCGAGGGCGGGCTGACCACCGGCGAGCTGCTGCGGGTGCGGGCCGCGATGAAGCCGATCGCTACGGTGCCGAAGGCGCTGGCGACCGTCGACGTGAGCACCGGCGAGGCGGCCAAGGCGCACCACCAGCGCTCGGACGTCTGCGCCGTGCCGGCCGCGGGCATCGTCGCCGAGGCGATGGTGGCCCTGGTCCTGGCGGACGCGGTGGTGGAGAAGTTCGGCGGCGACAGCGTGCCGGAGACCCGCCGCAACGTGCAGACCTACCTCGACCACCTGGCGATCCGATGACGTCGCCGGTCGTCGTGCTGATCGGCCCGCCCGGGGCCGGCAAGTCGACGGTGGGCGCGCTGCTGGCCGAGCGGCTGGACGTCGGCTACCGGGACACCGACGCCGATATCGTCGCCACGGCCGGCCGGCCGATCGCCGAAATCTTCATCGACGAGGGCGAGCCGTACTTCCGCGAGCTGGAGCGGACGGCGGTGCGCGAGGCGCTGGAGGGCCACCCCGGGGTGCTCTCGCTCGGCGGCGGCGCGATCCTGGACGACGGCACCCGCACGCTGCTGACCGGGCTGCCGGTGGTCTTCCTGGACGTGCAACTCGCCGACGCCGTCAAGCGGGTGGGCCTGGACGCGCCCCGCCCGCTGCTGGCCGTCAACCCCCGCAAGCAGTGGCGCGAGCTGATGGAGCACCGCCGCCCGCTGTACACCGAGGTCGCGCGCGCCGTGATCGAAACGGGGGAGCGCACCCCCGAGCAGGTCGCCGAGGCGATCCTGGACGCTTTGGAGCTACGGTCGGCCGCGGGGAGCCCGCGGGCCGCCCACAGGGAGGAACAGGCATGACGGAGCAGGCCACCCGTATCCAGGTCGGCGGCACGGCGGGCACCGACCCGTACGAGGTGCTTGTCGGGCGGCAGCTGCTCGGCGAACTCGCTGGTCTGATCGGTGAGAGCGCGAAGAGGGTCGCGGTGCTGCACCCGGAGGCGCTGGCCGCCACCGGTGAGGCGCTGCGCGAGGACCTGGCCTCCCAGGGCTACGAGGCGATCGCCATCCAGCTGCCGAACGCCGAGGAGTCCAAGACCGCCGAGGTCGCGGCGTACTGCTGGAAGGCGCTCGGCCAGTCCGGCTTCACCCGCAGCGATGTGATCGTCGGGGTCGGCGGCGGCGCCACCACCGACCTGGCCGGCTTCGTCGCCGCGACCTGGCTGCGCGGGGTCCGCTGGATCGCGGTGCCCACCACCGTGCTCGGCATGGTGGACGCGGCGGTCGGCGGCAAGACCGGCATCAACACCGCCGAGGGCAAGAACCTCGTCGGCGCCTTCCACCCGCCGGCCGGGGTGCTCTGCGACCTGGCCGCGCTCGACTCGCTGCCGGTCAACGACTACGTCTCCGGTCTGGCCGAGGTCATCAAGGCCGGCTTCATCGCCGACCCGGCGATCCTCGAACTGATCGAGTCGGACCCGGAGGCCGCCAAGCGCCCGGACGGTGCGCACACCGCCGAGCTGATCGAGCGGGCGATCCGGGTCAAGGCCGAGGTCGTCTCCGCGGACCTCAAGGAGTCCGGCCTGCGCGAAATCCTCAACTACGGCCACACCCTCGCACACGCCATCGAGAAGAACGAGCGCTACAACTGGCGGCACGGCGCGGCCGTCTCCGTCGGCATGGTCTTCGCCGCCGAGCTCGGCCGGATCGCCGGCCGCCTGGACGACGCCACCGCCGACCGGCACCGCTCCGTGCTGGAGTCCGTCGGGCTGCCGCTGACCTACCGCGGCGACCAGTGGCCCAAGCTGCTGGAGACGATGAAGGTCGACAAGAAGTCCCGCGGAGACCGGCTGCGCTTCATCGTCCTGGACGGCCTCGCCAAGCCGACCGTCCTGGAGGGCCCGGACCCGGCCATGCTGCTCGCCGCACACGCGGAGATCGCGGCATGAGCGGCACGACGAGCCGGCGGGTGCTCGTCCTCAACGGGCCCAACCTCGGCCGGCTGGGCTCCCGTGAGCCCGAGGTCTACGGCGCCACCTCCTACGCCGGACTGGTCCAGGAGTGCGCCCGGCTCGGCAAGGAGCTGGGCTTCGAGGCCGAGGTCCGGGAGACCAACGACGAGGGCGAGATGATCCGCTGGCTGCACGAGGCCGCCGACGGCTCGCTCCCGGTCGTCATCAACCCGGGTGCCTTCACGCACTACTCGTACGCCATGCGGGACGCGGCCGCCCAGCGCACCGCCCCGCTGATCGAGGTGCACATCTCGAACCCGTACGCGCGCGAGGAGTTCCGCCACCACTCGGTCATCGCGGCCGTCGCCAGCGGCACGGTCGCCGGCTTCGGCATCGGCTCCTACCGTCTCGCGCTCCGTGCACTGGCCGAGGAACTGAACGGCTGACGCCCCCTGGACGCCCTCCACAGGGCACCTTTCCCCGCCCCCGGCCCCTCTCGCACCGAGCGCCGGGGGCAGCGGGCGCTCCTGCCGCGTCCGGGAGGGTACCGTTCGCTGCAACACCCACCCACGCCGACGGCCGTGGGGCACAACGGCCCCTCCGGGCCGCCGGGTTGGTTACCGTCAGGCGCACCGGGCAGCCGAGCCCCGGCGCCTGGGGGCACCCCACCCGGCGTGAGCCGGAGGAGCACCGCACCATCTCGACCGCACGAGTCGACCGCACGAGACGGAGAGCCACCGGATGCACTACGCAGTGGGTGCTCCGCTGCCACCGCCCCACGGGCAGGCATCACCCGGCGGCGCCATGAACTGGACGCCCCACCCGGGACAGCACACCCCGCCCACCCCGCCGTCGGCCCCGGCCGCCCCGCCTCCGCCCGCGCAGCAGCCCGCCTCCGGCCAGGGCGGGCACGGGCCCGCGCACGGGCAGGCCCCGACCGTGCCGCATGGCGCGGACATCACCGGCCATGTCCAGCTGCCCCCTGGCGCCCCGGTGCCGCTGCCCAGCCCGCCCACCGACACCACGGCGCCGGACGCGGCGCATGCGGCCGTCGCGGTGCTGCTCATCGGCCCGGCCGGGGCCGGCAAGACCAGCGTGGCGCGCCACTGGGCCGACACCCGGCGGGTGCCGACCGCGCACATCAGCCTCGACGACGTCCGCGAATGGGTCCGGTCCGGCTTCGCCGACCCGCAGGCCGGCTGGAACGACCACTCCGAGGCCCAGTACCGCCTCGCCCGCCGCACCTGTGGCTTCGCGGCCCGCAACTTCCTTGCCAACGGCATCTCCTGCATCCTCGACGACGCCGTCTTCCCCGACCGGCCGGTCATCGGTCTGGGCGGCTGGAAGCGTCATGTAGGACCCGGCCTGCTGCCGATCGTGCTGCTGCCCGGCCTGGAGATCGTCCTGGAGCGCAATGCCCGGCGCAGCGGCAACCGCCGGCTGTCCGACGAAGAGGTGGCGAGGATCCACGGACGGATGGCCGGCTGGTACGGCTCCGGCCTGCCGATCATCGACAACTCCCAGCACGACGTCGCCACGACGGTGCGGGTGCTGGACGACGTCGTCGCCCGCAGCATCGCCAGCCCGCCGAACTGGTAGCAGCCACGGCCGCCCGGTCCCCCGGGCGGCCCCGCTCGACCGGCCGCCCCGGGGGAGCCGCCGTACGCTCGTGATATGTCCGAGTTGTACGCGGCCCGACGCACGCGGCTGCGTGATCGCGTAGCCGCGACCGGAAGTGCCGCCGCACTGATCTCGCGCCCCGCGAACGTCCGCTACCTCACCGGCTGCGCGCCGCCCGGCGCCGCGCTGCTGCTGGGCCCGGCCGACGAGGTGCTGCTGTGCGGCAGGCCGCTGAGCGGTGATCCCGCCGAGGGCCGGCCGGCCGATGACGTACGGGTGTCGGTGCTGCCGACCCGTGGCGGCGACCCGGTGGTGGCCGGCGCCGACCTCGCCGCGACGGCCGGCGCGGACACCCTGGCCGTCGAGGAGCACCACCTCACCGTCACCCGGCACCGCGCCCTCTCCCAGGTCGCGCCCCGGCTGCGGCTGACCGACCTGGCCTGCGCGGTCGAGGGACAGCGGCTGGTGAAGGACGACGACGAGATCGCCTGTCTGCGGATCGCCGCCGAGATCGCCGACCAGGCCCTGGGGGAACTCCTGGAATCGATCCTGGTTGGCCGCACCGAGCGGCATCTGGCACTGGAGCTGGAGCGCCGGCTGGTGGACCACGGCGCGGACGGCCCGGCCTTCCCCACCTCCGTCGCGACCGGCCCGAACGCCGGCCGCCCCGGGCATCTGCCCACCGACCGGCGGGTCGAGGAAGGCGACTTCCTCAGTGTCTGCCTGGGCGCCAATTACCGCGGCTACCGCTGCGAGATCGGCCGGACCTTCGTCATCGGCACCACGCCCTCGGACTGGCAGATCGAACTGTACGATCTCGTTTTCGCAGCCCAGCGCGCCGGGCGCGAGGCACTTGCGCCGGGTGTGGAGTGCCGCGAGGTGGACCGGGTGACCCGAAATGTGCTGGACGCCGCGGGGTACGGGGAGCGGCTGGGAGCATGGACCGGGCACGGCGTGGGGCTCGAAATCGACGAGGACCCTCAATTGTCGCCTGCCGCCATGGGTAAACTGGACGCTTGCGTGCCGGTCACCGTCGAGCCGGGGGTTCACATCCCGGGCCGCGGAGGTGTCCGGATCGACGACACACTCGTCGTCCGCCCCGAGGCGGACGGCGGGCCCGAGCTACTCACGATCACGACCAAGGAGCTGCTCGCACTCTGAGCCGTAGAGGTTCGGTGGGCGTGTGCTCCGGGGTCCCACCACCTGCAGTCCAGGAGATTCCGCAACCGTGGCATCCACGAACGACCTCAAGAACGGCATGGTGCTCAAGCTCGAAGGCGGCCAGCTCTGGTCCGTCGTCGAGTTCCAGCACGTCAAGCCCGGCAAGGGCCCGGCCTTTGTCCGCACCAAGCTCAAGAACGTGCTGTCCGGCAAGGTGGTGGACAAGACCTTCAATGCCGGCGTGAAGGTCGAGACGGCCACCGTCGACAAGCGCGGGATGCAGTTCTCGTACATGGACGGCGACTACTTCGTCTTCATGGACATGGACACCTACGACCAGCTGCACGTCGACCGCAAGGCCGTCGGCGACGCCGCGAACTACCTCATCGAGGGCTTCGAGGCGGTCGTGGCGCAGCACGAGGGCGAGGTGCTGTACGTCGAGCTGCCCGCCGCGGTCGAGCTGACCATCAAGCACACCGAGCCCGGTGTGCAGGGCGACCGCTCCACCGGCGGCTCCAAGCCCGCCGAGCTGGAGACCGGCTACTCCATCCAGGTGCCGCTCTTCATCACCACCGGTGAGAAGATCAAGGTCGACACCCGCACGGGCGACTACCTCGGCCGGGTGAACAGCTAACCGTGGCTGCCCGCACCAAGGCCCGTAAGCGCGCCTTCCAGATACTCTTCGAGGCCGACCAGCGCGGTGCCGATGTGCAGTCCGTGCTCGCGGACTGGATGCGGCACGCCCGGACCGACCCCCGGCAGCCGCCGGTGAACGAATACACCCTGCAGTTGGTCGAGGGGTACGCGGACCATGTCGCCCGGATCGACGAGCTGATCTCCACCTACGCGGTCGACTGGGACCTGGACCGGATGCCGGCGGCCGACCGCAGCATCGTGCGGCTCGGTGCCTATGAACTGCTGTGGGTGGACGACACGCCGGACGCGGTGGCGATCGACGAAGCCGTACAGCTCGCCAGGGAGTTCTCCACGGACGACTCCCCGGCCTTCGTCAACGGCCTCCTCGGCCGGTTCAAGGAGCTGAAGCCGAGCCTGCGGCGCGAGGCGCAGTAGGCGGTCGGCAGAGCGTGTGAACGGGCCCGGAGCGAAGGGCAGTGCTCCGGGCCCTTCGCATGCCCGCAGAACGCCGTACGGGGGCTCTCCTGGTGCACTGTCCGCGCGCCGTGCGCGCCGTCCGTGCGCCGGTACACAGAAACCGCCGCCCCGGAGGTCCGGAGCGGCGGCACGTTTCTGCAGGTGGTGCGGTGGATCAGAGCTCGTCGTGCTGCACGGCACGGCGCGCTTCCGCGTCCAGCACGCCCCAGCTGATCAGCTGCTCGGTCAGCACCGAGGGCGACTGGTCGTAGATGACCGCGAGGGTGCGCAGGTCGTCCTGGCGGATCGAGAGGACCTTGCCGTTATAGTCACCGCGCTGGCTCTGGATGGTGGCCGCGTAGCGCTGCAGCGGGCCGGCCTTCTCCTGCGGGACATGGGCCAGGCGCTCCAGGTCGAGCACCAGCTTCGGCGGCGGCTCGGCCGCCCCGCCCGGTGTCGTCCCCGGCAGTAGTTCCTGCACCGGAACGCCGTAGAAGTCCGCCAGCTCGGCGAGGCGCTGCACGGTCACGGCACGGTCGCCGCGCTCGTACGAACCCACCACCACGGCCTTCCAGCGGCCCTGGGACTTCTCCTCGACGCCGTGGAGAGAGAGGCCCTGCTGGGTGCGGATGGCGCGGAGCTTGGCCCCGAGCTGTTTGGCGTATTCGCTGGACATAAAACTCCCCAGACGGCTGTATCGACATGCGGCTCCGCCGCGGGCTGGTAACTCACTGTGAGGTTACGCAGCGTAATCTGACTTCGTCAAGCGGAACGGGGCAGACCCTCACCCGTCAGGGGTGCGGACCGCTCCTGTGAGGGGCCCTGATAGCCTGGGCTGCGTAATTCCGACGTCCTTTAAGGTCCGTCCCGTGAGGCGGAGAAGGAGGTCCGTTTCATATGGACGCAAGCAGTTCCGACACGACGGATCGGCTCCCCGCACGCCCGGTGCTCGAAGGCCCGGACATCGCGCGGATGCTCACCCGCATCGCCCACGAGATCGTCGAGCGCGCCAAGGGCGCGGACGATGTGGTGCTCCTGGGGATCCCCACCCGCGGCGTCTTCCTCGCCCGACGGCTCGCCGCCAAGCTCGAAGAGATCACCGGCCGCACGGTCCCGGTCGGCTCGCTCGACATCACGATGTACCGCGACGACCTGCGCCTGGGCCCGGCCCGCACGCTCGCCCGCACGGACATCCCCGCCGACGGCATCGAGGGCCGGCTCATCCTGCTCGTCGACGACGTGCTCTTCTCCGGACGCACCATCCGTGCCGCGCTGGACGCGCTGGGCGACATCGGACGGCCGCGCGCCGTGCAGCTGGCGGTCCTCGTCGACCGCGGCCACCGCGAACTGCCGATCCGTGCCGACTACGTAGGCAAGAACCTCCCCACGTCGCTGCGGGAGACGGTCAAGGTCCAGCTCACCGAGGAGGACGGCCGGGACGCCGTGCTGCTCGGCGTGAAGCACCCCGCCCCGGCCGGCGAGCGATAGCGCACCGCGCACGGACCCGGTGACCCCGGGTCCGCAGGCATGCCCGCTCGACGGATATTCCCGTACACCTCCTTCACTCACGGAGAAAACCGGATGAAGCGTCACCTCATCTCGGCCGCCGATCTCACGCGCGACGACGCCGTCCTGATCCTCGACACCGCCGAGGAGATGGCCCGGGTCGCCGACCGGCCGATCAAGAAGCTCCCCACCCTGCGCGGACGCACGGTCTGCAACCTCTTCTTCGAAGACTCGACCCGGACCCGGATCTCCTTCGAAGCCGCCGAGAAGCGGCTCTCCGCGGACGTGATCAACTTCGCGGCGAAGGGATCCAGCGTCTCCAAGGGTGAATCCCTCAAGGACACCGCCCAGACCCTGGAGGCGATGGGCGTGGACGCCGTCGTCATCCGGCACAGCGCCTCCGGCGCCCCCTACCGGCTCGCCACCTCCGGCTGGATCGACGCCCCGGTCATCAACGCCGGTGACGGCACCCACCAGCACCCCACCCAGGCCCTGCTCGACGCCTTCACCATGCGCCGCCGACTCATCGGGCCGGACGCCGGGCTCGGCCAGGACCTCGCCGGCCGCCAGATCACCCTGGTCGGCGACGTCCTGCACAGCCGGGTCGCGCGTTCCAACGTCGACCTGCTGCACACCCTGGGCGCCGAGGTCACCCTCGTCGCGCCGCCCACCCTGGTGCCGGTCGGGGTGGAGAACTGGCCGTGCGAGGTCTCCTACGACCTCGACGCGGTGCTGCCCAAGTCCGACGCCGTGATGATGCTGCGGGTGCAGCGCGAGCGGATGAACGCCGCCTTCTTCCCGACCGAGCGGGAGTACTCGCGCCGCTACGGCCTGGACGGCGAACGGATGGCGCGGATGCCCGGGCACGCGCTGGTGATGCACCCCGGCCCGATGGTCCGCGGCATGGAGATCACCGCCGAGGTCGCCGACTCCGACCGCTGCACGGCTGTCGAGCAGGTGACCAACGGCGTCTCCATCCGGATGGCCGTCCTGTACCTGCTCCTGGGCGGCAACGAGCCCGCCCTCACCCACCCCCGTACCGAGGAGAAGTAAGAACCATGAGCAAGATCCTGATCCGCGGTGCCAGGGTGCTGGGCGGGGAGCCCCAGGACGTCCTGATCGACGGGGAGTTCATCGAGGCCGTCGGCACCGGGCTGAGCGCCGAGGGCGCCGAGGTCGTCGAGGCCGACGGGAAGGTCCTGCTGCCCGGGCTCGTCGACCTGCACACCCACCTGCGCGAGCCCGGCCGCGAGGACTCCGAGACGGTGCTCACCGGCACCCGCGCCGCCGCCTCGGGTGGCTACACCGCCGTGTTCGCCATGGCCAACACCTTCCCGGTCGCCGACACCGCCGGCGTCGTCGAGCAGGTCTACCGGCTGGGCAAGGAGCACGGCTACTGCGACGTGCAGCCCATCGGCGCGGTGACCGTCGGCCTGGAGGGCAAGAAGCTCGCCGAGCTGGGCGCCATGCACGAGTCCGCGGCCGGTGTCACGGTCTTCTCCGACGACGGCAAGTGCGTCCACGATGCCGTGATCATGCGCCGGGCACTGGAGTACGTGAAGGCCTTCGGCGGCGTCGTCGCCCAGCACGCCCAGGAGCCGCGGCTGACCGAGGGCGCCCAGATGAACGAGGGCGTGGTCTCCGCCGAGCTGGGCCTGGGCGGCTGGCCGGCCGTCGCCGAGGAGTCGATCATCGCCCGCGACGTGCTGCTCGCCGAGCACGTCGGCTCGCGGGTGCACATCTGCCACCTGTCGACCGCCGGGTCCGTGGAGATCGTGCGCTGGGCCAAGTCCCGCGGCATCGACGTGACCGCCGAGGTCACCCCGCACCACCTGCTGCTGACCGACGAGATGGTGCGCAGCTACAACCCCGTCTACAAGGTCAACCCGCCGCTGCGCACCGAGCGCGACGTGCTCGCCCTGCGCGAGGCGCTGGCCGACGGCACGATCGACATCGTCGCCACCGACCACGCCCCGCACCCGCACGAGGACAAGGACTGCGAGTGGGCCGCCGCCGCCATGGGCATGGTGGGCCTGGAGACCGCGCTCTCCGTCGTCCAGCAGACGATGGTCGACACCGGCCTGCTGACGTGGGCGGACGTCGCGGACCGGATGTCCTTCGCGCCGGCCAGGATCGGTCGCGCGGCCGGCCACGGCCGTCCCGTCTCGGCTGGTGAGCCCGCCAACCTCATGCTGCTCGATTCCGCTTACCGTGGAGAGGTGGACCCCGCGGGCTTCGCCTCCCGCAGCCGCAACACCCCCTACGAGGGCCGTGAGCTGCCGGGGCGCGTCACCCACACCTTCCTGCGGGGCCGGGCAACGGTCGTCGACGGGAAGCTGGCGTGACACCTCCACTGAGCACCTTGGCCGCGGCACAGCACTCCGCTCCGGTCACCGACTGGGCCGCACGGCTCGGCTGGGTCGCCGGTCTCCTGGTCTTCGTCGTCTTCGTCTACTGGCTGATGCGCCAGGGCTGGAAGTGGCGCGGCACGCTCCAGGGCGACCTGCCCGAGCTGCCGTCCGCGCCCGAGGACCCCGGCGCCCCGCTTCTGACCCTGTCGGGCCGCTACCACGGCTCCACCACCGCAGGGCAGTGGCTCGACCGGATCGTGGCGCGCGGCCTGGGCACTCGCAGCCGCGCCGAGCTGACCCTCACCGACCGGGGACTGGACGTCGTACGGCCGGGCGCGGCGGACTTCTTCGTGCCGGCCTCCGCACTGCGCGGCGCCCGCCTCGACAAGGGCATCGCCGGGAAGGTGCTGACCGAGGGCGGCCTGCTGATCGTCACCTGGGAGCACGGCGGCCGGCAGCTCGACTCCGGCTTCCGCGCCGACAAGGCGGACGTCCACCCGGCCTGGGTCGAGGCCGTCAACCGGCTGAGCACCACCGAGCACACCACCAGCACCACCGAGCACACCGAAACGGAAGGCGCACGATGACGACCTCCACCAGGGGCACCGCCCACGGCACAAGGGGGATCCCCGCCGTACTCGTCCTGGAGGACGGCCGCAGCTTCCGCGGCCGCTCCTACGGGGCCGTCGGGGAGGCCTTCGGCGAAGCGGTGTTCTCCACCGGCATGACCGGCTACCAGGAGACCCTGACCGACCCCTCGTACCACCGCCAGGTCGTCGTCATGACCGCCCCGCACATCGGCAACACCGGGGTGAACGACGAGGACCCCGAGTCGCAGCGGATCTGGGTGGCCGGCTACGTCGTCCGCGACCCCGCCCGTATCCCGTCCAACTGGCGCTCGGTGCGCTCCCTCGACGACGAGCTGGTCGCCCAGGGCGTCGTCGGCATCAGCGGCGTCGACACCCGCGCCCTGACCCGCCACCTGCGCGAGCGCGGTGCCATGCGGGTCGGCATCTTCTCCGGCGAGGCGCTGGCCGACGAGGGCATGATGCTGGCCAAGGTGCGCCAGGCCCCCGAGATGCAGGGCGCCGACCTGTCCACGCAGGTCGCCACCAAGGAGTCCTACGTCGTCCCGGCGATCGGTACGAAGAAATTCACCGTCGCCGCGATCGACCTGGGCATCAAGGGCATGACCCCGCACCGGATGGCCGAGCGCGGCATCGAGGTGCACGTCCTGCCCGCCACCGCCACCGTCGAGGACGTCTACGCGGTGAACCCGGATGGGGTGTTCTTCTCCAACGGCCCGGGCGACCCGGCCACCGCCGACCACCCGGTCTCCGTGATGCGGGGAGTGCTGGAGCGCAAGACGCCGCTGTTCGGCATCTGCTTCGGCAACCAGATCCTGGGCCGCGCGCTGGGCTTTGGCACCTACAAGCTCAAGTACGGCCACCGCGGCATCAACCAGCCGGTGCAGGACCGCACGACCGGCAAGGTCGAGGTCACCGCGCACAACCACGGATTCGCCGTCGACGCCCCGCTCGACACCGTCTCCGACACCCCCTTCGGCCGCGCCGAGGTCTCCCACGTCTGCCTCAACGACAACGTGGTGGAGGGCCTGCACCTCCTCGACCAGCCGGCCTTCAGCGTCCAGTACCACCCCGAAGCCGCCGCGGGTCCGCACGACGCCGCGTACCTCTTCGACCGCTTCGTATCCCTGATGGAGGGCCAGCGTGCCTAAGCGCACCGATATCCAGTCCGTCCTGGTCATCGGCTCCGGCCCGATCGTCATCGGCCAGGCCGCCGAGTTCGACTACTCCGGTACCCAGGCGTGCCGGGTCCTCAAGTCCGAGGGCCTGCGCGTCATCCTGGTGAACTCCAACCCGGCGACGATCATGACCGACCCGGAGATCGCCGACGCCACCTACGTTGAGCCGATCACCCCGGACTTCGTCGAGAAGATCATCGCCAAGGAGCGCCCGGACGCCCTGCTGCCCACCCTGGGCGGCCAGACCGCGCTGAACACCGCGATCTCGCTGCACGAGGCCGGCACCCTCGACAAGTACGGCGTCGAGCTGATCGGCGCCAACGTCGAGGCGATCAACAAGGGCGAGGACCGCGACCTGTTCAAGGAGGTTGTGGAGGAGGTCCGCAAGAAGATCGGCCACGGCGAGTCCGCGCGCTCCTACATCTGCCACTCCATGGACGACGTCATGAAGGGCGTCGACGAGCTCGGCGGCTACCCCGTCGTCGTCCGCCCCTCCTTCACCATGGGCGGCGCCGGCTCCGGCTTCGCGCACGACGAGGAGGAGCTGCGCCGGATCGCCGGCCAGGGCCTGACGCTCTCGCCGACCACCGAGGTGCTTCTGGAGGAGTCCATCCTCGGCTGGAAGGAGTACGAGCTGGAGCTGATGCGCGACAAGAACGACAACGTCGTGGTCGTCTGCTCCATCGAGAACTTCGACCCGATGGGTGTGCACACCGGTGACTCGATCACCGTCGCCCCGGCGATGACGCTCACCGACCGCGAGTACCAGACCCTGCGGGACGTCGGCATCGCCGTCATCCGCGAGGTCGGCGTGGACACCGGCGGCTGCAACATCCAGTTCGCGGTCAACCCCGAGGACGGCCGGGTCATCGTCATCGAGATGAACCCGCGCGTCTCGCGCTCCTCGGCGCTGGCCTCCAAGGCCACCGGCTTCCCGATCGCGAAGATCGCCGCCCGGCTGGCCGTCGGCTACACCCTCGACGAGATCCCCAACGACATCACCGAGAAGACCCCGGCCTCCTTCGAGCCGACCCTCGACTATGTCGTCGTCAAGGTGCCGCGGTTCGCCTTCGAGAAGTTCCCGGCCGCCGACGCCACGCTCACCACGACCATGAAGTCGGTCGGCGAGGCCATGGCCATCGGCCGCAACTTCCCCGAGGCGCTGAACAAGGCCCTGCGCTCGCTGGAGAAGAAGGGCAGCCAGTTCGACTTCCTGACCGAGCCGGGCGAGAAGGCCGCGCTGCTGGAGAAGGCCAAGGTCCCCACCGACGGCCGGATCAACACCGTCATGGAGGCGATCCGGGCCGGCGCCACGCCCCAGGAGGTCTTCGACGCCACGAAGATCGACCCCTGGTTCGTCGACCAGCTCTTCCTCGTCAAGGAGATCGCCGACGAGATCGCGGCGGCCGAAAAGCTCCACCCGGAGATCCTTGCGGACGCAAAGCGCTACGGCTTCTCCGACGCCCAGATCGCCGCGATCCGCGGGCTGCGCGAGGACGTCGTCCGCGAGGTACGGCACGCCCTCGGTGTCCGCCCGGTCTACAAGACGGTCGACACCTGCGCCGCCGAATTCGCCGCGAAGACCCCGTACTTCTACTCGTCCTACGACGAGGAGACCGAGGTCGCGCCCCGCGAGAAGCCGGCCGTGATCATCCTCGGCTCCGGCCCCAACCGCATCGGCCAGGGCATCGAGTTCGACTACTCCTGCGTCCACGCCTCGTTCGCGCTCAGCGACGCCGGCTACGAGACCGTGATGGTCAACTGCAACCCGGAGACCGTCTCGACGGACTACGACACCTCCGACCGTCTGTACTTCGAGCCGCTGACGCTCGAAGACGTGCTGGAGATCGTGCACGCCGAGACCCAGGCCGGCCCGGTCGCCGGCGTCATCGTCCAGCTCGGCGGGCAGACCCCGCTGGGCCTGGCGCAGGCGCTCAAGGACAACGGCGTGCCGATCGTCGGCACCTCGCCCGAGGCCATCGACCTCGCCGAGGAGCGCGGCGCCTTCGGCCGGGTGCTCACCGAGGCCGGACTGCCCGCGCCCAAGTACGGCACCGCCTTCTCCTTCGACGAGGCCCGGCGGATTGCCGCCGAGATCGGCTACCCGGTCATGGTCCGCCCGTCCTACGTGCTCGGCGGCCGCGGCATGGAGATCGTCTACGACGAGCCGTCGCTCGGCGAGTACCTCACCCGCCATGCCGGCCTGATCGACCGCCACCCGGTCCTCATCGACCGGTTCCTCGACGACGCCATCGAGATCGACGTCGACGCGCTCTACGACGGCCACGAGCTCTACCTCGGCGGCGTCATGGAGCACATCGAGGAGGCCGGCATCCACTCCGGCGACTCCGCCTGTGCCCTGCCCCCGATCACGCTCGGCGGCTACGACATCAAGCGGCTGCGCACCTCGACGGAGGCCATCGCCAAGGGCGTCGGCGTCCGCGGACTGATCAACATCCAGTTCGCGATGGCCGGCGACATCCTCTACGTCCTGGAGGCGAACCCCCGCGCCTCCCGTACGGTCCCCTTCACCTCGAAGGCCACCGCCGTACCGCTGGCCAAGGCCGCCGCGCGGATCTCGCTGGGCGCCACCATCGCCGAGCTGCGCGCCGAGGGCATGCTGCCCAAGACGGGCGACGGCGGCACCCTGCCGCTGGACGCGCCGATCTCGGTGAAGGAAGCCGTGATGCCCTGGTCGCGGTTCCGCGACATCCACGGCCGCGGTGTGGACACCGTCCTCGGCCCGGAGATGCGCTCCACCGGCGAGGTCATGGGCATCGACTCGGTCTTCGGCACCGCCTACGCCAAGTCGCAGTCCGGCGCCTACGGGGCCCTGCCCACCAAGGGCCGGGCGTTCGTCTCCGTCGCCAACCGCGACAAGCGCTCGATGATCTTCCCCGCCCGGGAACTGGTCGCGCACGGCTTCGAACTGCTCGCCACCTCCGGCACCGCCGAGGTGCTGCGCCGCAACGGCATCAACGCCACCGTGGTGCGCAAGCAGTCCGAGGGCGAGGGTCCGGACGGTGAGAAGACCATCGTCCAGCTCATCCACGACGGCGAGGTCGACCTGATCGTCAACACCCCCTACGGGACCGGCGGCCGGCTCGACGGCTACGACATCCGTACCGCGGCGGTGGCCCGCGCCGTGCCCTGCCTGACCACGGTCCAGGCGCTGGCGGCCGCGGTCCAGGGCATCGAGGCGATGTCCCGCGGCGACGTGGGCGTGCGTTCCCTCCAGGAACACGCCGAACATCTCACCGCGGCCCGCGAGGAGTAGCGGCCAGGAGGGGGACACCGACGCGGTGTCCCCCTCTTCATGAGCCCTCGCACTCCTCACCCCGGAAGGCCCACCCCGACGATGTACCGCCTCTTCTTCCACCTGATCTTCAAGCGCATGGACCCCGAGCAGGCCCACCACCTGGCCTTCCGCTGGATCCAGCTGGCCGTGCGCGTCCCCGTGCTGCGCACCTTCCTGGCGGCCGCACTCGCGCCCCGCTACCGGGAGCTGCGCACCGAGGCCCTGGGCCGCCGGATGCACGGCCCCTTCGGCCTGGCCGCCGGCTTCGACAAGAACGCCGTCGCGATCGACGGGATGACCATGCTCGGTTTCGACCATGTCGAGATCGGCACGGTCACCGCCCAGCCGCAGCCCGGCAACCCCAAGAAGCGCCTGTTCCGGCTCGTGGCGGACCGCGCGCTGATCAACCGGATGGGGTTCAACAACGACGGCTCCGCGTCCGTGGCGGCCCGTCTGGCCGCCCGCAACCCCGTCTTCCCGGCCACCGTCGGCGTCAACATCGGCAAGACCAAGGTCGTACCGGAGGACGAAGCCGTCGCCGACTACGTCACCTCCACCGAGCGGCTTGCCCGGCACGCCGACTACCTGGTCGTCAATGTCTCCTCCCCGAACACCCCGGGGCTGCGCAACCTCCAGGCCGTCGACCATCTGCGCCCGCTGCTGACGGCCGTCCGCGAGGCCGCCGACCGTACGGTCACCGGCCGCCGGGTCCCCCTGCTGGTCAAGATCGCTCCCGACCTCGCCGACGCGGACGTGGACGCGGTCGCCGACCTGGCCGTCGAGCTGGGCCTGGACGGGATCATCGCCACCAACACCACCATCGCCCGCGAGGGCCTTGGCCTGGTCTCCGACCCGAAGCTGACCGCCGAGACCGGCGGGCTGTCCGGCGCGCCCGTCAAGGAGCGCTCCCTGGAGGTGCTGCGCCGCCTCTACGCCCGCGTCGGCGACACGGTCACCCTCATCGGGGTGGGCGGCATCGAGAACGCCGAGGACGCCTGGCAGCGCATCCTGGCCGGCGCCACCCTGGTCCAGGGCTACAGCGCCTTCATCTACCAGGGCCCGTTCTGGTGCCGCGCGATGCACAAGGGCCTCGCCGCCCGCCTGCGCAACAGCCCGTACGCCACGCTCGCCGACGCCGTCGGCGCCGAGCACAAGAAGGTGACCGCATGACCCAGGAAGCCTTTGGCGCCCGCCCGTCGCCCGACCACCACCCCTCACCGAGGCCCTCCGGGCCGCAGGATTCGTCTGCGAACCCCTTCGGGGCCCGCCTCCGCCGCGCCATGGACGAGCGCGGCCCCCTCTGCGTCGGCATCGACCCGCACGCCTCGCTGCTGGCCGACTGGGGCCTGAACGACGATGTCGCGGGCCTGGCGCGGTTCACCCGGACCGTCGTGGAGGCCCTGGGCGAGACGGTCGCGCTCTTCAAGCCACAATCCGCGTTCTTCGAGCGCTTCGGCTCCCGCGGCCTCGCCGTCCTGGAGACCGCCGTCGAGGAGGCGCGCGAGCGCGGGGCCCTGGTGCTGATGGACGCCAAGCGCGGCGACATCGGCTCCACCATGGCCGCCTACGCCGAGACCTACCTGCGCAAGGACTCGCCGCTGTTCTCCGATGCGCTGACCGTCTCCCCGTACCTCGGGTACGGCTCGCTGCGGCCGGCCGTCGACCTGGCACGCGAGAACGGCGCCGGGCTCTTCGTCCTCGCCCTCACCTCCAACCCGGAGGGCGCCGAGGTCCAGCGGGCGGTGCGCGAGGACGGCCGCACGCTCGCCGCGACCATGCTCGGCCACCTCGCCGCCGAGAACGCCGGTGCCGAGCCGCTGGGCTCCTTCGGCGCGGTCGTCGGCGCCACGCTCGGCGATCTCTCCTCGTTCGACCTGGCGATCAACGGCCCGCTGCTCGCCCCAGGCATCGGCGCCCAGGGCGCCACCCCCGCCGACCTCCCGAAGGTCTTCGGTGACGCCGTGCGCAACGTCGTGCCGAGCGTCAGCCGGGGGGTGCTGCGGCACGGTCCGGACACCTCGGCACTGCGCGCCGCGGCCGACCGATTCGCCGGCGAAGTGCGCACCGCGCTCGATTGAGAGCCTTCCGACGGGGACTTTGGTCCCGAATTGTCCTGGTCAGCAGAGTCTGACCAGGACTTTTCGCTTGTTCTCGCTGACTCTGGCGCCCTCTGGCGCTAGTCTCCGACGAGAGCACTGCACGTAAGCGCGTTGCTCGTTGCTCCGCAGGTGCGGGGCGACTAGGTTCCACACCGGTCCGTATCCGACAGTTCGACATCCGAGGTGACGTAGGCGTGGCTCTTCCGCCCCTTACCCCTGAACAGCGCGCAGCCGCGCTCGAGAAGGCCGCCGCGGCTCGCCGGGAGCGCGCCGAGGTCAAGAATCGGCTCAAGCACTCCGGTGCTTCCCTCCATGAGGTCATCAAGCAGGGCCAGGAGAACGACGTCATCGGCAAGATGAAGGTCTCCGCGCTCCTTGAGTCCCTGCCGGGCGTCGGCAAGGTCCGCGCCAAGCAGATCATGGAACGGCTCGGGATCTCCGAGAGCCGCCGAGTCCGGGGTCTTGGCTCCAACCAGATCGCGTCGCTGGAGCGCGAGTTCGGCAGCACTGCTTCCTGAATTTTCCGGCATCACCGGGAAGCTGGAATAATCGCTGCATGAGTTCTGCAGTCTCCGGGGGGACGACCCCCGCGCCCCCGGCCAGACAACCGCGACTGACCGTGCTCTCCGGCCCCTCCGGGGTCGGCAAGAGCACGGTCGTCGCGCATATGCGCAAGGTCCACCCCGAGGTCTGGCTCTCGGTTTCGGCCACCACCCGCAAGCCGCGCCCCGGGGAGCGGCACGGTGTCCACTACTTCTTCGTCGACGACGGGGAATTCGACAAGCTCATCGCCAACGGCGAGCTGCTCGAATGGGCCGAGTTCGCGGGCAACCGGTACGGCACTCCCCGCAAGGCGGTGCTGGACCGCCTGGAGTCCGGGGAGCCGGTCCTGCTGGAGATCGACCTGCAGGGCGCCCGCCAGGTCCGCGAGTCCATGGCGGAGGCGCATCTGCTCTTCCTGGCCCCGCCGAGCTGGGACGAGCTGGTCCGCCGGCTCACCGGCCGGGGCACGGAGGCGCCGGAGGTCATCGAACGCCGGCTGGCCGCCGCCAGGATCGAACTGGCAGCGGAGAAGGAGTTCGATACGACGCTTGTCAACACCTCCGTCGAGGACGTCAGCCGTGAGCTGCTAGCCTTGATGCTGAATAGGTCCGGAGACGAGAACACCAGCGGCTGACCGCGCAGCTCCCCGGACCGTCGAAGACTTTGCGTCACACCCCCGCTTCATCCCCCTTCGGAAGGTAGAGAGTGTCCTCTTCCATCACCGCACCCGAGGGCATCATCAACCCGCCCATTGATGAGCTTCTCGAGGCCACCGACTCGAAGTACAGCCTGGTGATCTACGCCGCCAAGCGTGCGCGCCAGATCAACGCCTACTACTCGCAGCTCGGCGAGGGCCTGCTCGAGTACGTCGGCCCGCTCGTGGACACCCACGTCCATGAGAAGCCCCTGTCGATCGCGCTGCGCGAGATCAACGCGGGCCTGCTGACCTCCGAGGCCATCGAGGGCCCGGCTCAGTAAGCAGCGGCACTTTTCACCAGGGGCCCGGCGGAGCTCCCCCAGCCAACGCTGGGAGGGCCCCCAGCCGGGCCCCTGGTGTGTCATAGGGGCAATACGTAGGGACTTAAGGCCCGGGGAGCGGCGAAGCGATGGACAGGCGTGAGCGGGAGCGGCCCAGGGTCGTCCTGGGGGTGAGCGGCGGGATCGCCGCCTACAAGGCGTGTGAGCTGCTGCGGCGGCTGACCGAGTCCGGGCACGACGTACGGGTCGTGCCGACCGCCTCGGCGCTGCACTTCGTCGGGGAGGCCACCTGGTCGGCGCTGTCCGGCCACCCGGCCGGCACCGAGGTCTGGGAATCCGTCCACGAGGTCCCGCACGTCCGGATCGGCCAGAGCGCCGACCTCGTCGTGGTGGCCCCCGCCACCGCCGACCTGCTCGCCAAGGCGGCCCACGGCCTGGCCGACGACCTGCTGACCAACACTCTGCTCACCGCGCGCTGTCCGGTGGTCTTCGCCCCGGCGATGCACACCGAGATGTGGGAGCACCCCGCCACCCAGGAGAACGTCGCCACGCTGCGCCGCCGCGGCGCCCTCGTCATCGACCCGGCGGTCGGCCGGCTGACCGGCGCCGACACCGGCAAGGGGCGTTTCCCCGACCCGGCCGAGATCTTCGCGTTCTGCCGCCGGGTGCTGGCCCGCGGCGACCGGGCGGCGGAGCAGGATCTGGCCGGCCGCCGTGTGGTGGTCAGCGCGGGCGGCACCCGCGAGCCGCTGGACCCCGTCCGCTACCTCGGCAACCGCTCCTCCGGCCTGCAGGGCTACGCGCTCGCCCGTACGGCGGCGGCCCGCGGCGCCCAGGTCACCCTGGTCGCCGGCAACACCGAGCTGCCCGATCCGGCCGGGGTGGACGTGATCCGCATCGGTACCGCCCGTCAGCTCCATGAGGCGATGCGGAAGGCGGCCGCGGACGCCGACGCGGTGATCATGGCCGCCGCCGTCGCCGATTTCCGGCCTGCCGTCTACGCCAGCGGCAAGATCAAGAAGGTGGAAGGGCGGGAGCCGGAACCGGTCACTCTGGTCCGAAATCCGGACATCCTCGCCGAACTCTCCGCCGAGCGGGCCCGCCCCGGCCAGCTCGTGGTGGGCTTCGCCGCGGAGACCGACGACGTGCTCGCCAACGGTCGCGCCAAGCTGGCCCGCAAGGGGTGTGACCTGCTGGTCGTCAATGAGGTCGGCGAGCACAAGGCCTTCGGTTCGGCGGAGAACGAGGCGGTGATCCTGGCGGCCGACGGAACCGAGACGCCGGTCCCGTACGGCCTCAAGGAAGACCTGGCCGACACGCTCTGGGACCTGGTCGCGCCCCGCCTGGCCGAGACTCGCCCCTGACGCGCCCGAACGGACCCGGGAGTCACCCCACCGGCCGTCTACACTCCGGCATGTCCCCTTGACCCGGCCCATACTCGAGGTGATCGTCCTACCGAGGGCCGTGGTGTCCCAGGTCACGGGGGGTCCATAAATCGAGACCGCGTGCCCGAACGCCGCACACGACCGATAAACTGGCGAGTGGATCGGGCCGAGCGCAGCTCTCGGCCCTTCCGCCAATGATCAGCCAGCAGCCGCTGCAACCCCAGGGAGCGATGTGTCCCGCCGCCTGTTCACCTCGGAGTCCGTCACCGAGGGCCACCCCGACAAGATCGCTGACCAGATCAGCGACACCATCCTCGACGCTCTCCTCAAGGAAGACCCGACCTCCCGGGTCGCCGTGGAGACGTTGATCACCACCGGCCTGGTGCATGTGGCCGGCGAGGTGACGACGAAGGCGTACGCCGACATCCCCAACCTCGTCCGCAACAAGATCCTGGACATCGGTTACGACTCGTCCAAGAAGGGCTTCGACGGCGCCTCCTGTGGCGTCTCGGTGTCCATCGGCGCGCAGTCCCCGGACATCGCCCAGGGTGTCGACACCGCGTACGAGAACCGCGTCGAGGGCGACGACGACGAGCTGGACAAGCAGGGCGCGGGCGACCAAGGCCTGATGTTCGGCTACGCCTGCGACGAGACCCCGGAGCTGATGCCGCTCCCGATCAACCTCGCGCACCGCCTGTCCAAGCGCCTGTCCGAGGTCCGCAAGAACGGCACCATCCCCTACCTCCGTCCCGACGGCAAGACCCAGGTCACCATCGAGTACGACGGCCACAAGGCCGTCCGCCTCGACACCGTCGTGGTCTCCTCCCAGCACGCCAGCGACATCGACCTCGACTCGCTGCTCGCTCCCGACATCCGCGAGTTCGTCGTCGAGCACGTCCTGGCCCAGCTCGTCGAGGACGGCATCAAGCTGGACACCGACGGCTACCGGCTGCTGGTCAACCCGACCGGCCGCTTCGAGATCGGCGGCCCCATGGGTGACGCCGGCCTCACCGGCCGCAAGATCATCATCGACACCTACGGCGGCATGGCCCGCCACGGCGGCGGTGCCTTCTCCGGCAAGGACCCGTCCAAGGTCGACCGCTCGGCCGCCTACGCGATGCGCTGGGTCGCGAAGAACGTCGTCGCGGCCGGCCTCGCGGCCCGCTGTGAGGTCCAGGTCGCCTACGCCATCGGCAAGGCCGAGCCGGTCGGTCTCTTCGTCGAGACCTTCGGCACCGCCACCGTCGACACCGACAAGATCGAGCAGGCCATCGGCGAGGTCTTCGACCTCCGCCCGGCCGCCATCATCCGCGACCTCGATCTGCTCCGCCCGATCTACTCCCAGACCGCCGCCTACGGCCACTTCGGCCGTGAGCTGGAGGACTTCACCTGGGAGCGCACGGACCGCGTGGAGGCCCTGAAGAAGGCCGCGGGTCTCTGAGGCTCCTCCCGGTTTTCGTATCGCCCGTGTAGTGGCCGACGGCCCCGGACCGCACCAGTGGTCCGGGGCCGTCGGCTGTCCACAGGCACCCCTCGCTGTCCGTGCCATCTGCTAAGACTGATGCTGTGAGCAGGGAGAACGGGCGACCGGAGGCGGGGGCGTCGGGTGCGGGCGAGCAGTTGGCCCTCATCCGGGAGGCCGTGCGGGAGACCAAGGCGGAGCGGGCGAAGCCGCGGACGTGGCGGGGGGCCGAGCTGGCCGCCGGGCTGCCGGTGGCGCGGGTGCTGGTCGACAAGGGGCTGGTGCACCTCGACCGCTATTTCGATTACGCGGTGCCCGCGGCGATGGACGCCGAGGCCCAGCCCGGCGTGCGGGTGCGGGTGCGCTTCGGGGCGGGGGAGAAGGGGGGCCGCCGTGAGGGCGGCAAGCTGGTCAGCGGATTCATCGTGGAGCGGGCCGCGGAGAGCGACTACCGCGGGGTGCTCGCCCCGATCGCGCAGGTGCTGTCGTCCGAGCGGGTGCTGACGCCCGAGCTGCTGGGGCTGTGCCGGGCGGTGGCGGACCGCTATGCCGGGACGCTCGCCGATGTGGTGCAGCTGGCCGTGCCGCCGCGCCGGGCGCGGGCTGAGGCCAAGCCGTCGCCTGCGCCACTGCCACCCAACGCCGCCCCGGAGCCCGGCAGTTGGACGCGCTACGGCGCGGGCCCCGGGTTCCTGGCGGCGCTGACGCGGGGGGATGTGCCGCGGGCGGTGTGGACGGCGCTGCCCGGGGCGACCTGGCCGCAGGAGCTGGCGCGGGCGGTGGCCGCGGCGCTGGCCGGCGGGCGGGGCGCGCTGGTGGTGGTGCCGGACGGGCGCGCCGCCGCGCGGGTGGACGCGGCCCTCGGCGAGCTGATCGGGGAGGGCCGGCATGTGCTGCTGACCGCCGATGCCGGGCCCGAGGAGCGCTACCGCCGCTGGCTGGCGGTCAGCCGTGGCGCGGTGCGCGCCGTGGTCGGGACGCGCGCGGCGATGTTCGCACCGGTCGCCGGCCTCGGCCTGGTCGCCCTGTGGGACGACGGGGACGCCAGCCACAGCGACCCGCATGCACCCCAGCCACACGCCCGTGAGGTCCTTATCCAGCGGTCGGTCAATGAGCGCGCCGGGTTCCTGCTGGGCGGGCTGAGCTGCACGGTCGAGGCGGCCCAGCTCGTCGAGACCGGCTGGGCGCGCCCGCTGACCGCCGAGCGCGAGCAGGTGCGGACCGCGGCCCCCCTGGTGCGTACGGTCAGCGACGGTGACGAGGCGCGGGACGCCGCGGCGCGCGCCGCCCGGCTGCCGACGATGGCCTGGCAGGTGGTGCGCGAGGGCCTGCGGCGCGGACCGGTGCTCGTCCAGGTGCCGCGCCGGGGGTATGCGCCCCGTCTGGCCTGCGAACGCTGCCGCACCCCCGCGCGCTGCCGGGCCTGTGCGGGCCCGCTGGAGTCGCAGGACGCGGGCGAGCTGGCCTGTGCGTGGTGTGGCCGGCCCGAGCCGGACTGGCACTGCGCCGAGTGCGGCGGGGCGCGGCTGCGGGCCCAGGTCGTGGGCGCGCGGCGGACGGCCGAGGAGCTGGGCCGGGTGTTCCCGTCGGTCCCGGTGCGCACCTCGGGGCGCGATCATGTGCTGGCGACGGTTCCGGGCGCTCCCGCGCTGGTGGTGAGCACGCCCGGCGCGGAGCCGGTGGCCGAGGACGGCGGTTATGCGGCGGCGCTGCTGCTGGACGGCTGGGCGCTGCTGGGGCGCCCCGACCTGCGGGCGGGGGAGGAGGCGCTGCGCCGCTGGCTGGGCGCCGCCGCGCTGGTCCGCGGCCAGGCGGAGGGCGGCACCGTCGCGGTGATCGCGGAGCCGACGCTGCGGCCGGTGCAGGCGCTGGTGCGCTGGGACCCGGTCGGCCATGCGGTCCGCGAGCTGGCCGAACGGGCCGAGCTGGGCTTCCCTCCGGTGTCGCGGATGGCTTCGGTGGCCGGCCGCGCCGAGGACGTCGTCGAGCTGCTGAGGGATGCCGAACTCCCCGTGGGCGCCGAAGTGTTGGGGCCCGTTCCGCTGCCGGTGCCGGACCCCGCGCGCCCGCGCCGCCCCGGCGATCCTCCGCCGGGCGAGCAGTGGGAACGCGCGCTGGTCCGCGTCCGTCCCGGCAAGGGTGCCGCCCTCGCCGCGGCGCTCAAGGCCGCCCGCGCGGCCCGGCTGGTCAAGCGGGAGGGCGAGGCGGTACGGGTACGGATCGATCCGCCCGATCTGGGGTGAGGCCCGCCCGAGTGCCCCGGACATGGCGCCGCCCCGGGACCGGTGTCGGCGGATGGTCCCGGGGCGTTGGCGAGCGGCGGGTGCGGCGGGGAGCCAAGGGCGCTCGGTGCCGGGGTGGTTCAGCCGTTGCGGGGGCCGGGGAAGGCGCCCGGGCGGGCCGGCTCGTCGCGGGAGACCGCGGAGGGCTGGGCGGGCATGGCGCGGGCGGCCGGGAAGGACGGGGAGCCGGGCAGCCCCGCGGCCATGGTCACCGCACGGCTCGCGGCGGCGGAATCGGACGAACGCCCCGTCGGCTCACCGCCGTTGCTCTCCGCGGAGGGCTGGGCGGCAGCCCGGCGGGCACCGTAACGGCGGTGCACCGCCTGCTTGGTGACGCCGAGTGCCGAGCCCACCGCGTCCCAGGAGAAGCCCAGCGAACGGTCGAAGTCGACCGCGGCCGTGACCAGGGTTTCGACGCTGTCCCGCAGCTCCTGGGCGAGGCGCACCGTCGGGGCGGGGGCGCGTCCGTAGACGACGAAGCCTGCGGAGGGGCCGGTGCGCCGCGGCCGGTAGACGTTGCCGAGCTGAGCGGTCAGCGTGCGCAGTGCGTCCACCTGCCGGCGCACCCGTTCGATGTCCCGCACCAGGAGATGCAGGCTGGCGCGCGCCTGGGCGTCGTGGGTTGCGTGGTCGGCCATGAGCAAGCCTCTCGAACCGGCGTGGAAAAGGAAGGATGAAAGCGAGCGGGCCGCCAAACGGCCCGGTCCGGGTCAATGCTGTTTGACCAACGCGACAGCAGCGGCTCTGGTCACGGTATGGGGGCGCACGAGCTTCCGTACGAGGCGCGGGAATTGTCGTACGCCCCCTGAGCCACCGCCCATGGCCTGGGACGGTCCCCCTAGACTGGTGTGTCGTTCCGCTGCGTGTGAGAGGTAGATCGCCACCCATGAGGCTCGTCTTCGCCGGCACCCCCGAGGTCGCCGTACCCGCCCTCGATGCCCTGCTCGCCTCGGACCGGCACGAGGTCGTGGCCGTCGTCACCCGGCCCGACGCGCCCGCGGGGCGCGGCCGGAAGCTGGTGGCCAGCCCCGTCGCGGAGCGGGCGGAGGAGGCGGGCATCGAGGTGCTCAAGCCCGTCAAGCCGCGCGACGAGGACTTCCTGGCCCGGCTGCGGGAGATCGCGCCGGACTGCTGCCCGGTGGTTGCCTACGGGGCGCTGCTGCCGAAGGCCGCGCTCGACATTCCCGCCAAGGGGTGGGTCAATCTGCACTTCTCACTGCTGCCCGCGTGGCGGGGCGCGGCGCCCGTGCAGCATGCGGTGCTGGCGGGGGACGAGGTGACCGGCGCCTCGACGTTCCAGATCGAGACCGGACTGGACTCCGGCCCGGTCTACGGCGTGTTGACCGAGGAGGTCCGGCCGACCGACACCAGCGGCGATCTGCTCACCCGGCTGGCATTCGCCGGTTCCGGGCTGCTCGTGGCGACGATGGACGGCATCGAGGACGGCACGCTGCAGGCGGTGCCGCAGCCGGCCGAGGGGGTCACGCTCGCGCCGAAGATCGAGGTCGAGGACGCCAAGGTGGACTGGGCGGCGCCCGCGCTCCGGGTCGACCGGGTGATCCGCGGCTGTGCGCCCGCGCCGGGGGCCTGGACGGTCTTCCGCGGGGAACGCCTCAAGCTGATGTCGGCCGTTGCCGCCCCGGGCCACACCGAGCCCGCCCTCGCACCCGGCGAACTCGCCGTGACCAAGAAGGCGGTGTACGTCGGTACCGGCAGCCACCCCGTCGAACTCGGCTGGGTCCAGCCGCAGGGCAAGAAGCCGATGCAGGCGGCCGATTGGGCGCGCGGGGTGCGGATCGGGAGCGGGGAGCTGCTGGGGGACTGAGCCCCCGCTGTCCGGGGGCCGGCCGCCGCCGGAGGGGGGTCCGGCTCCGGCCTCCCCGCGCCGGCCCGGCTCCGGCCTCAGCGCGCGCTCCGCCCGCGCGCCCGCGTAGGCTGGGACGGACCCCTCATCTCGTATCCGGAGCACCTTTTCTGTGAGCCAGCAGCCGCGCCGTCGCCCCACCAAGCCCCATCGCCGCCCGCAGAAGGACCCGGTCAGGGTTCTCGCGTTCGAGGCGTTGCGGGCCGTCGACGAGCGGGACGCCTACGCGAACCTCGTCTTGCCGCCGTTGTTGCGCAAGGCACGCGAGGGCGGCGACTTCGACGCCCGGGACGCGGCGCTGGCGACGGAGCTGGTCTACGGCTCGCTGCGGTGGCAGGGGACGTATGACGCGATCCTCGCGAGCTGTGTGGACCGGCCGCTGCGGGAGGTGGACCCGCCGGTCCTGGACGTGCTGACCCTCGGCGCGCACCAGTTGCTCGGCACCCGCATCCCGACGCACGCCGCGGTGAGCGCCAGCGTCGAGCTGGCGCGGGTGGTGCTGGGCGACGGGCGGGCGAAGTTCGTCAACGCGGTGTTGCGCAAGGTCGCCGCCCATGACCTGGACGGCTGGCTGGAGCGGGTCGCCCCGGAGTACGACGAGGACCCCGAGGACCACCTCGGCATCGTGCATGCGCACCCCCGCTGGATCGTCTCGGCGCTGTGGGACGCGCTCGGCGGGGGCCGGGCCGGTATCGAGGACCTGCTGGAGGCGGACAACGAACGCCCCGAGGTGACGCTGGTGGCCCGGCCCGGCCGGTCCACCACCGAGGAGCTTCTGGCGGCGGCCGGCGAGGAGCGGGCGCTCCCCGGGCGCTGGTCCCCGTATGCGGTCCGGCTCGCGGAAGGCGGGGAGCCGGGCGCTCTGGGCCCGGTCGGTGAGGGGCGCGCCGGGGTGCAGGACGAAGGCAGCCAGCTCGTCGCCCTCGCGCTGGCGAACGCACCGGTCGAGGGCCCCGACCGCGCCTGGCTCGACGGCTGCGCGGGCCCCGGCGGCAAGGCGGCGCTGCTGGCGGCGCTCGCCGCCGAGCGCGGTGCCGCCCTGCTGGCCTCGGAGAAGCAGCCGCACCGTGCGCGTCTGGTGGCCCGGGCACTCGACGGCAACCCCGGTCCGTATGCGGTCATCACCGCCGACGGCACCCGCCCGGCCTGGCGGCCCGGCGCCTTCGACCGGGTGCTGGTCGACGTTCCGTGCACCGGTCTGGGGGCGCTGCGCCGGCGGCCGGAGGCGCGCTGGCGGCGCCGCCCCGAGGACCTGGACGGGTTCGCCCCGCTGCAGCGCGAACTGCTCCGGCAGGCGCTCGCGGCCGTACGGGTCGGCGGCGTCGTCGGCTATGCGACCTGCTCGCCGCATCCGGCCGAGACCCGGGCCGTGGTGGACGACGTCCTCAAGGGGCGGGGCGGCGAGCCGGTGCAGGTGGAGTGGATCGACGCCCGCCCGCTGATGCCCGGCGTACCGGCGCTCGGCGACGGTCCGGACGTCCAGCTGTGGCCGCATCTGCACGGCACGGACGCGATGTATCTGGCGCTGCTGCGCCGGACCGCCTGAGGAGACGTCTGCCTTCTCAGTGTCTCGGAACCGCCGCGGTGGGAGCCACCCCGCGTGGTGCGATCTCCAGCGGTGGCGTCCCGCTACGCATGGCGGCGCGGACCACATGAGGTGAGGTCTGCGCCGCCGTTCAGCGCCCGGGACGCTGGATGGCCGACGCGCGATCAGGGGCGGTCGAGATCGTCAGCGGTTCCGTCGATCGCCGGACCGCAGCCTGAGGGGAGGTTGGCGACGACCAAAGCAACGGCCCCTTCGGCCGAGTCCGCATCTCCCACCATCTGGCGGCTCGACCCCACGGGTTCGTTCATCCGGACCACGCGAAACCCTTCACCGGCGGCTGGGTAAATGGACGGCACGTCGTTTGTCCAGGGGAACTTGATGCAGCGGCTGAAGTGCAGCGACCCGTGGCTGATCATGGGGAAAAGCATGCGGAGCAGCGGGTCGGCGTAGGCAGCCTCAACAGCAGGCTGGATGAGACGCCCTTCACTCGCCGCCCGCACCTTGTCCCACTTGATCGCCACTTCATCGGGCATCTGCGGTTCGATATTTTGAGTCACGTGAACACACTACTCACTTCTGGAAAATGGTGACGCTCTGCTGATACTTCGTGGGGCGGCTATCGGCGTCGCCTGCCCTGGTCATTATCCCGAGGTGGTAGGGGGATGTCCGGATGAGGAACATTTTCAACCCTCTCGTTCCCGGAATACCAGTGAATTGAATCCCAGGATCGCCCGCCCAGGTCGGGGTCGCAATCGTAGGTCAGCACATTCCTGGCCACCACGCTCATCTCCCATGCAGTGCCATTACCGCTGCTAGGCAGAGCCTGGCCGGGGCCCACGCCAAAATTCCGCCCCCGTTCGACCGCAACGAGGAAAGCCTCCTGGATTGCTTCCGGCGTGTTCCAGTTTCCGTTTGTCCCCTGCCGGTTCGGCATGCCGTCGAGGGTAATGGATAGAGTGGTGTCCCGGTCTCCGACTGCCTGCATGACATTACTCATCCACACGGGTGTCCCGTTTTCGTTCCCTGCGTAATCATCGCCGTTATATGTATGCGCAGCGGGGTCACCGTTCTCGCGAAGGTGTTTGGCCAGAACGTCGGACCCGAAATCGTCTCCGTTGACGCCGAGAACCACACTGTGCCTGCCGCGCTGCTTCCGGTGGGGGCAGGCCGCCAGGCCCAGCGGGTCAATCCACGTGGTCGGGTTGTGGACGTAGGCCGTCGGGTTCGGTGCGGGAAGGAGACCGAGGGGGTCCGGTGTGATGTAGCGGGCGGTGTCGGGGTCGTAGTAGCGCTGATTGTTGTAGTGGAGTCCGGTCTCCGGGTCGAAATACTGGCCGGGGAAACGGAGGGGGGTGTAGGCGGTGGCGTTGGTGTTCCAGGTGGTGGAGCCCCACAGGGTGGTGCGGGTGCGCCAGGCGATGTTGCCGTCTTCATCCACGAGTTCGGCAGGGGTGCCGACAAGATCTGTGACGATGGCGAAGAAGCGTTGGTCTATTTCCTGCTGCGGGGCGTCGGCCAGGCTTTTGCGTTCCGTCTGGACAACGGGGTGCAGACCCTGGTGTTCCCAGGTGAGGGTGATCAGATGTGCGCCATCGGGTGAGGCAGCGGTCTGCTCGACGAGGGTGTTGCCGTCCCAGGTGAAGTGGGTTTGTTCCAGGGCCTGCCGGCCGTCCGGGGCGAGGCGTTGCTTGGCGATCCGGCGGCCGAACGGATCGTAGAGGTAGCGCCAGGTGTTGCCGTCGGGTGTGATGACTCGGACGAGCCGGTCTTCGGCATCCCACTCGTACCGCCACGTTTCGGGTTTGCGGGACAGCCTGGTTTTCTGACGCACGATGATATGGCCTTGCGCGTCGTGTTCGTAGCGAATGCCGCCGGCTCGCGTGATGCGAGTTCCCGTATACGTGCGGGGGCCGCGGGATTCGGGGGAGGGATACCGGTCGGACCAGTCGGCGTCGGTCTGGTTGCCGGCCTCGTCGTAGGCATACCGTTCGGACCAGCCCTGTGCGTGAACGGCGGTGACCCTGCCCGAGCTGTCGAGGTCGAAGGTACGGGGACCGCTCAGCCGATCGTCGATTCCGGCGAGATTGCCGTCCGGGTGGTAGGAGTACGAACGGTGCTGAACGGTGCCTGACGGGGCGGTGAGGGATTGTTCGGTGAGGAGGCCGTTCGTGTCCCAGCTGTGGGTGAGGGTCAGATCCGCGCCGAAGTGACGGGCCATTTCTTGGCCCGCGGGGTCGTATGCGAATTCGAGGGTGCGGCCGGAGGCGGTCAGCGCGGTGCGGCGGCTCGCTGCGTCGTATTCCCAGCTGCTCGTGGCGCCTGCAGGCGTGGTGCGATGGGTGCGGCGTCCCAAGGCGTCATAGGCGAAGGTCGTGGTGCGGTCGTTCACGGTCTCGGCCACCACCCGGCCCAGAGCATCGCGCCGGTATGTCAGCTCGACGTCCGGAGCCGATGCCTGCAGCAGGCGCCCCGCCGGATCGTGTTGATACGACGTGACCCGCCCGTCCGCGTTCTTCTCCACGATCCTTCCGAAGGAGTCGTGGGTGTAGGTGACGGTCTGGCCGAGGGCGTTGGTACGGGTGGCAAGCCGGCCGACCGGGGTATGGGTGTATCTGAGGGTGCGGTCGTCGAAGTCGGTCTCGGATATCAGGTGGCCGGCCGGGTCGTATTCATAAGTCCACGTCAGGCCTTGCTGGTTGGTGACAGAAGTGAGCTGGAGCTCCGTGTCGTGGGTGAACTCGTAGCGAGCTCCGTCCTGGCTGGTCCTTGCCTTGAGCTGGTCGAAGTGGGTGTACTCGAAGGTGGTGACCCCGCCTGCTGCGTTGGTGTGGGCGATGCAGTTGCCCTCGCCGTCGTATGTCCAGGACTGCTCCGCACCATCGGAGCCGATATGGCCGGCCAGCCGTCCTTCCACCGTCCAGACCAGACGGCTCGATGCCCCCAGTGGATCGGTGACGGAGATGACGCGACCGAAGGCATCGCGGTGGTAGCGGGTCTCTGCCCCCAGCGGATTGATGATGCGGAGAGGTAGTCCCGCCGGGTCGCATATGAGGGAGGTGGTGTTGCCCAGGGCATCGGTGACAGAGGTCGGACGGCCTTGTGCGTCGTAGCTGAAACGGGTGGTGGCGCCGCTCGGATCGATGTTCGCCGTGCGATTGCCACGGCTGTCGTATTCGTCCCGCCACGTGGCGCCGTCCGCGCCGGTCACGGCGACCAGCCGGCCGAGGCCGTTGTACTCGGCGATGGCCTGGCGACCGTCCGGGCGGTTGATGGTGGTCAGATGGCCGTGCTCGTCGTAGGTGTACCGGGTGGTGTGGCCGAGGGGATCGGTGACGGCCAGGGGACGGTCGTACGCGTCGTATTGGGTGCGGGTGGTGTTGCCGAGTGGGTCGGTCTCGGCGATGACCTGGAGGCGGTCGTTGATGAGGTAGCGGGTGGCATGCCCGAGGGAGTTCGTGGCGGTGGTGACACGGTTGCCGGTTTTGGGATCCAGCGGGCCGAAGTCGAAGCGGTACCGCAGGTGGCCCCGCCTTCAGCGACGCAGCGGCTGTGATGGTCGTAGGTGTATGCGTAACGGCTGTCGTTGGTGTCGGTCCAGGCGACGAGACGGTGATCGGTGTCGTACTCGAACCGGGTCGGGATGCCGGAGGAGTTCGTGAGGGTGGTGAGGTTGCCGTCTTCGTCGTGGCCGTAGGAGATGACCAGCACGTCGGTGCCATCGGCAGCGGCGTCGGCGAGGTGCAGCGCGGTGATGTACCCGTTGCCGTCGGTGGTGATTTTGAGGTGGTAGCCGGCGGAGTGGCGGATGGCGAGCGGGGCACCGGTTTCGTCGTCGTAATCGAAGGCGATCCGGTTGCCGTTGCGGTCCGACAATTCCTCCAGCAGGGCGGTGCCGGGGGAGTGGCTTGCTTCGGTGAAGTAGCGGGTCTGGCCGGTGTCGGGGTCGTGAACGGCCCAGTCGCCTCCGGGGGTCCGTGTCAGAGGCCAGCGCGGACCGTGGGCAGGCAGAACACGTTGGTTGGGACCGGGAGTCTCGTAGGAGAGCAGCAGGCCGTTCTCGGTGACGAAGATGATGCCCTGGTCGTCGATCTCCAGGCGCTGGTCGGCCGTGGATGCCCAGGACGGCCCCATATGGCGGCCCGCGCGGTATGACGACTCGAATCTCCGCGTGAACGTGAGGGGGAGAGCGCCGGGCAGGGCGATGTCGGTCTGACGGAGGAAGACCCGGCCGGTGGCGACGTCCACCGGGTCACCACAGTCCTTGACGGCCTTGTCGGTGCGAGTGCTGTTGTTGGGGTGTTCCTTGCCCAGTTGGGTGCGGGTCTTGTGGCTCTTGCCGCGTCCCTTGCCCGTGGAGTTCGCGGATGGGACAGCACCGCTGCCGGGGGACTTCGGGTCGTGGTTGTTCTTCTTGCCGATACCTTTGAGGTGCGCGGCGATTTTCTCGTCGTTGTCGCGATGGTTCTTGATCATCTGCTTGACGCCGCGCGTCATGTTCTCGTCGAGGTGCTTGGCGGTCTTCTTGACGCCGTCCTCGATGCCGTCGACCACCTTGTCCAGCACCACATTCGCCGCATCCGCGATGGCGTCCTTGCCGCGGGTACGACCGTGGTGGCTCCTGGCCCGGCCGATCTTGCCGCCGGCTTTGGTGCGGAACGTGCCGCTCGCGCTCTGCAGACCGGTCACGACGTTGCGGTGTTCGCGTTCGTCGAAGCTGAACCCGCTGCCGGCGCTGCCCGCGGACCGGCCCCCTCCACCGCCGCTTCCGCCTGCGCTGAGCAGACCCGTCGTGGGGTTCGTGGCGGCCCCCTTGGCCGCGCCCTTGGCGTTCTCTGCGCCTTGCCGGAAGCCGTCTTCCCCGGCCTTGGCGGCATGACTGAGGCTGACACCGTCCTGGACGCCGAGAGCATGGGCGCCGAGCTGGACCACGAGGTCCCCGACCATCGCCCCGAGTGCTTCCTCGACCGGGGTGAGCGCGATGCTGACGACCTGCTCGGCGACCTGTTGGCAGACCTCTTTGAAGAGCCGTTTGAGGATCATCCGGGTGGCCTGCGTCGCACCCATCGCCCCCAATTCCGACAAGCCGAGCGTGAAGGGGGCCGCGGCCTGGGCGGCGATCACCTCCGCGGCGAGGATGCCCAGCTGAACCAGCGCGCCGATTTTCGCGCCCTCGATGAGGGTCGCGACACCGTCCATCGCGGTGCCCGCCTTGCGGCCACACTCGGCAAGGCCCTTCAGATGTTTGCCGTTGACCTTGCCCCAGTGTCTGTTCAGTGCCTCCACGGCAACGGAACCGCCGGCCGAGCCGACCAAACCCTGGATGGCGGTGTGAGCCTCGTTGGCGCCCTCGGCGATGTCGTCGGCGAACTCCCGCATGGCGTGGGCCATTTCGCGGTAGTCGTCCTCGTCCACGTTCGGCCACGACACGCCGATCAGGTCAAGCAGCTCATCCGCCCACCCAGGCAGAACCACACCCATCAGAACCCCCGTTTGATCATGGTCCACCGGAACGTAATGTCAGACCCGTGGGCAGGGCAAGTGGCCCAGGGTCACGCGGGGGCGGCGGACGGCGGATGGGCGCCGCAGGGCGCGCCTTACGGCAGCAGGAACACGGTTCCGGCGGTGCCCGGTCGCGGTGTCTACCAGGGCACGACCTGCCCCTGGTGGTCGACGAAGTGCAGGCCGGGCTCTCGGTGGCGCTCGATCGTCTCCACCACCCCGGGAATGCTCTCCTCCACGCTGAGGTCGGCGTCCGGGCCACCGAGTTCGGTGCGTACCCAGCCCGGGTCGACGAGCAGCAGCTTGCGGGTGTCCCCGGCGCGGCGGGCGGCGTAGCTGCGCATCAGCTGGTTCAGTGCGGACTTGCTGGCCCGGTACAGGTCCTGGCCGCCCTCGGTGTTCAGGGCGATGCTCCCCTGGTCGGAGGACATGACGCCGATGGTCCCGGTGGGCGCGACCAGCGGACGCAGGGATTCCACCACCCGCATCGGGCTGAGGGCGTTGGTGACCATGACCTCGGTGAACATAGCCGTCGGGACCTCGCCGATCGGGATGTCGCCGCGGGTGATGGCGGCGTTGACGAAGAGCAGGTCGAGGGTGCGTCCGGCCAGCCGGTCGCGCAGCGCCGAGATCTGCTCCGGCTCGGTCATCTCCAGCGACTCGATGGTCAGCCGTCCACCGGACGTTTCGGCCAGGTCGTGGAGGCCGGTGCGCCGGCTGCCGCGGACCGTGCCGATGACGTCCCAGCCGCGGCGCAGGTACGCGGCGGCGAGCCCGAGGCCCAGGGTCCGGGAGGCCCCGATGACGAGGGCGGTCTTACGGGTGTCGGTCATGTGATTCCTCTTGTGGATCAGGGCTTATGGGGCAGGGCCTGTGGGGCAGGTCCTGTGGGTCGGGAATCCTGCTGTCAGGACTGCTGCGAAGCCGCGTTGACGCAGCTGGTGGACGTGGTGGAGAAGCGGTCCAACAGCGGGCGGGCGTGGCCCACTTGACGGTTCAGTACCTCGGTGAGGTGCGCCATACCGTGGGGGAGGGGCCCGCGTGGGTGCCGTCCGCCGGAGAGGTGATGACGATCATGAGTCAAGTCTCCGAGGGGTTCCGCCGGGCGTCCAATACCCTTTCCACCACGTTGATACCTTTCGGGAATGGATTTAGATCTGCGGAAACTCCGCTATTTCGTCGCGGTGGCCGAACACCGGCAATTCGGCCGGGCGGCACAGGCGTTGTTCATCGCGCAGCCCGTCCTCAGCCGGCAGATCCGCGCGTTCGAGCAGGAGTTGGGCTGCCCGCTGTTCACGCGGACCACGCGCAGCGTCGAACTGACCCCCGCGGGACGTCAGTTGTACGACGAGGCGGGCAGGATCACCACGGTGGTCGAGACGGCGCTGCGTCGCGTGCACGAGGCCGGGCGGGGCGAGCAGCGGATCGTCGTCGCCTTCTCGCCCGGCCTGCGCGTCTCGGAGGCGATCCTGACGTTCACGGCGAGCCACCCGAAGGTCCGGATCGATGTGTTTCCGCTGCGCTGGTGGGAGCAGGACGCACCGCTGCGCGACGGCCGCGCGCACGTCGGATACCTCCGGCGCCCCTTCGACGACACGGGGCTGCACACCGTCCCCATCGGTCACGAGACCAAGATCGCGTGCCTGCCCGTGACCCATCGGCTGGCCGGCCGTCGCAGCCTCACGTCGGCCGCTCTCGACGGTGAGCCGGTCCTCGACGTCAGGACGCGGCGGACCTCCTCACTGGAGGAGAAGTTCGAGCTCATCGCCTCCGGGCAGGGCCTCGCGCTGGTTCCCGTCAGCGTCGCGGGCTCGTACTCCCGCCCCGATCTCGTCTACCTGCCCGTCACCGATGCCCCGCCGGTCGAGACCTGCCTGGCGATGCCGGAGGGCAGCTGCGCGGGCCCCGCAGCGGACTTCCTGGACATCGCCACCGCGACGCTGCGCCGGCAGCCCGGCGAGGCGAAGACGGAGGAGGACGGCGGACGCGTGTGAGAGGGCTCATCGCCGCTCCCGCCGCCGCGCTCCGCGTCCCAGAAAGGCCGCACCGGCCCGCCGAAAACCCGGTCCCTCCCGCCGCCGCCCCTTCCCGGCCCGCAGGCCATACTGGGGGCATGGCCTTGATCAACCCCAGCATCCTGTCCGCAGACTTCGCCCGCCTCGCCGAGGAGGCCGAGGCCGTCAAGGGCGCCGACTGGCTGCACGTCGACGTCATGGACAACCACTTCGTCCCGAACCTCACCCTCGGTGTGCCGGTGGTCGAGTCGCTGAGCAAGGCGACGGACACCCCGCTCGACCTGCATCTGATGATCGAGGACCCGGACCGCTGGGCGCCGCAGTACATCGAGGCCGGAGCCGGGTCCGTGACCTTCCACGTGGAGGCGGCGGCCGCGCCGGTGCGGCTGGCGCGGGAGATCCGGGCCAAGGGCGCGCGGGCGTCGATGGCGCTGAAGCCTGCCACGCCGATCGAGCCGTACGAGGACCTGCTCCCCGAGCTCGACATGGTGCTGATCATGACCGTGGAGCCCGGCTTCGGCGGCCAGGCGTTCCTGGACATCATGCTGCCGAAGATCCGCCGCACCCGTGAACTGATCTCCCGGCACGGCCTGCAGCTGGGGCTCCAGGTGGACGGCGGGGTCTCGGCGGCCACCATCGAGCGGTGCGCCGACGCGGGCGCCGATGTGTTCGTGGCGGGCTCCGCGGTGTACGGCGCGGACGACCCGGCCAAGGCGGTCAGGGACCTGCGCGAACAGGCCGAGACGGCGACCGCGGCGGCGGGCTGGGGCTGCGCGCACTGAGTGCGAGTGCCGGTCAGGGGGCGAGTGCCGGTCGGGCCCCGGAGCGAGAGCCCGGCCCGGCTGATTCACGCCAGGGGAATCCGCCCGTGGCGGGGGCCGTGCCGCCCGTTGTACGGGGCGCAACCGAGCGTTCACGAGGGTCGGGACGGTCATGGTCCCCGTTGCCGCCGGGTTTCTGAAAGGATGAGCAAAGACTCGATCAGATGCGCAAAAGGGGAGAATTTCGTGGTAGCCAGCCGCCCACAGTCCGGAATGGGCCCTGCCGAGCTGGTGCAGGCCGCGGCCATGGCCCGCCGTTTCTATCTTGAGGGCAAGTCGAAGATCCAGATCGCGGAGGAGTTCGGCGTCAGCCGGTTCAAGGTCGCGCGGGTGCTGGAGACCGCCCTGGAACGTGATCTCGTACGGATCGAGATCCGGGTGCCCTCCGAGCTGGACGCCGAACGCTCCGACGCCCTGCGGGCCCGCTACGGCCTGCGGCACGCGGTCGTCGTCGAGTCGCCCGCGGACGCTCCCCCCGCCTTCGGCGGCCAGACGCCGCCCGACGACGCCGCGGACCCGGAGAACCTGGGCGAGGTCGCGGCCGATCTCCTCGGTGAGCTGGTCACCGAGGGCGATGTGCTGGGGCTGGCGTGGGGCCGGTCGACCATTCATATGGCGGCCGCGCTGCACCGTCTCCCGCCGTGCACCGTGGTGCAGTTGACCGGTGTGTACGACGCCGGTACCGCCGACCGCGGTTCGGTCGAGGCGGTCCGCCGTGCGGCCGATGTCGCCGGAGGAGAGGCGCATCCGATCTATGCGCCGATGCTGCTGCCCGACTCGGCGACCGCCGAGGCGCTGCGCCGCCAGACCGGGATCGCCCGCGCGTTCGACTACTTCGACAAGGTCACCGTCGCCTGTGTCTCCATCGGTTCCTGGGAGCCGGGCGTCTCGACCGTCTACGACATGCTCTCGGAGCAGGAGCGGGAGCACTACGCCTCGCTGGGGGCGGCCGCCGAGATGTCAGCGCACCTCTTCGACGCCGAGGGGCGGCGGATCGGCCGGGACCTCGGCGAGCGGTGCATCACCGTCGAGGCGGACCGGCTGCGCCGTATCCCGGAGGTCGTCGCCATCGCGGGCGGCCGGCGCAAGGCCGCCGCGATCGGCGCGGTGCTCCGCTCCGGGCTGGTGACCAGCCTGGTCACGGACACCGCCGCGGCCGACCACCTGCTGCTGGAGACCGGCCCCGGGCCGCGCCCCGCACTGGACCGGGCGGATCCTGACGGAGCGTGACCCGCGCCGGGCGGGACGCGGCGGCGGACGGCCCCGCGTGACCGCCCCGCCGGTCCGCTGCCCCGCCCGTGCGGACCGTCCCGGCAGCCTCGCGACCCCGCCCGTGCGGACCGCCCCCGCCGCCTCGCGACCCCGCCCGCTGCCCCGCCCCTGCGCGACCGCCCCGCCGTCCGCCCCGTGCACCCCCGGCGCCGGTCACCGACGAGCAGCCTGCGCAGCCCTGTGACAGCATCGGCGCATGGTGATCCGCTCCGTCCCGCGTCGTGCCGCCGCTGTCCTCGGCACGCTGCTCGCCGGGCTGCTCCTCGTGCTGACCGGCTGTGCCACGGGCGGTGCCGCAGGCGGGAGTTCGTCCGGACCGCCGCGGTCCACCGCCACGGCCGCGGCCGATGCGCCGGGCCCCTCCGGCGCTTCGGACCGGCCGCGGGGCATGCCGGTCGTGCCGGCCGGCGCGCTGCCCGCCCAGGCGCGGGACACCCTCCGGCTCATCGATGCCGGCGGCCCCTTCCCGTATCCGCAGGACGGCACCGTCTTCGGCAACCGTGAGCGGCTGCTGCCCCGTCAGCCGCGCGGCTACTACCACGAGTACACGGTGCCCACGCCCGGCTCGCCGGACCGCGGAGCCCGCCGGCTCGTCACCGGGCAGGGCCATGAGACGTACTACACCGACGACCACTACCGGACCTTCAAGGCGGTGCTTCGATGACGGGTTCCGTGCCCCGGCCGCTCGCCGCGGTGCTCGACGGACGTACGCCCCCCGGGGTGCTGCCCTGGCCCGCGGAACGCTCGGTGGCCGAGGCGCTGGGTGCCGCGCGGGACGCCGGCTGGACCGGCACGTCCCTGGACCTGGAGGGGGTCGCGGACAAGGCCGCCTTCATGGACCGGTGCGCCCGTGCCCTGCGGCTGCCGGACTGGTTCGGCCGCAACTGGGACGCGCTCGCCGACTGCCTCACCGACCTGTCCTGGTGCCCCGCCGACCGCGGCCGGCTGCTCGTCGTGACGGGCTGGCAGGGCTACGCGGCCGCGTCCCCGGACGAGTGGAGCATCGTCGAGGGCGTCCTGGCGGATGCGGTGGGCTACTGGCGCGACACGGACACCGGACTGGCCGTGATCATGGCCAGGGGGCGGGACCGGCAGGGCGTGTAGCGGCGGCGCACCAGGCCTGACCGGCGGCGATGCGGTGCGGCCCGGCGAGCGGCGGAGCGCCCCCGTTCCGGCGGGCCCGCCCCGCCGTGCACGGCGCCTTTGGCGGATCGCACACACGGCCGGGGAAAGCCTCGGATTATCACATGAGCCCTGGTCAGGGCCCGTATCCTGGCCGTATGCGATTCCTGAATCCGAAGAACGGCGCGCTCGAAGAGAGTTCTTCGGTGCCCTACGACCTGACCTACGACGATGTGTTCATGGTGCCCGGCCGCTCCGCCGTGGGCTCCCGTCAGGGAGTGGACCTGTCCTCCCATGACGGGACCGGTACCACCATCCCTCTCGTGGTCGCCAACATGACGGCGATCGCCGGCCGCCGGATGGCCGAGACCGTTGCCCGCCGTGGTGGTCTGGTCGTCATTCCGCAGGACATCCCGCTCGACGTCGTCACCGACGTGGTGACCTGGATCAAGCGCCGCCACCTGGTCCTGGACACCCCGATCGTGCTGTCCCCGGTCGCGACCGTCGCCGACGCCCTGGCGCTGCTGCCCAAGCGGGCGCACGGCGCGGGCATCGTCGTCGAGGGCGGTCGCCCGGTCGGCGTCGTCACCGAGCACGACCTGGCCGGGGTGGACCGCTTCACCCAGGTGGCCGAGGTCATGTCCAGGGACCTGCTCGTCCTGGACGCGGACATCGACCCGCGGGAGGCCTTCAACCGCCTGGACGCCGCCAACCGCAAGCTCGCGCCCGCGGTCGACGCGGACGGCATGCTGATCGGCATCCTCACCCGCAAGGGCGCGCTCCGCGCCACCCTGTACACCCCCGCCACGGACGCCAACGGCAAGCTGCGGATCGCGGCCGCCGTCGGTATCAACGGCGATGTGGCCGGCCGGGCCAAGGCGCTGCTGGACGCCGGTGTGGACACCCTCGTCGTTGACACCGCGCACGGCCACCAGGAGTCGATGATCACCGCGGTCCGGGCCGTCCGCGCACTGGACCCGCAGGTCCCGATCGTGGCGGGCAACATCGTCGCCGCCGAGGGCGTCCGCGATCTGATCGAGGCCGGCGCGGACATCATCAAGGTCGGCGTCGGACCGGGCGCGATGTGCACCACCCGGATGATGACCGGCGTCGGCCGGCCGCAGTTCTCCGCGGTCCTGGAGTGCGCCGCCGAGGCGAAGAAGTTCGGCAAGCACGTCTGGGCCGACGGCGGGGTGCGCCACCCCCGCGATGTCGCGATGGCGCTGGCCGCGGGTGCCTCCAACGTCATGATCGGCTCCTGGTTCGCCGGCACCCTCGAATCGCCCGGCGACCTCCAGCACACCGCCGACGGCCGGCCGTACAAGGAGAGCTTCGGCATGGCCTCCGCGCGTGCCGTGCGCAACCGTACGAGCGACGAGTCGGCCTACGACCGGGCCCGCAAGGGACTCTTCGAGGAGGGCATCTCCACCTCGCGGATGTTCGTCGACCAGGCGCGGCCCGGCGTCGAGGACCTGATCGACTCGATCATCGCGGGGGTCCGCAGCTCCTGCACCTACGCGGGCGCCGCCTCCCTGGCGGAGTTCGCCGACAAGGCCGTGGTCGGGGTGCAGAGCGCCGCCGGCTACGCCGAGGGCAAGCCGCTGCACGACAGCTGGAACTGATCCGCCACGGGACGCACCCCGTCCCGGCACCGCCGCTCACCGGCCCCGCACCGACTCGGTGCGGGGCCGTTCGGCTATCCGGAACCCGGGCCCCCGGTCCGCCTCACCCTCACGGAGCCCGTACGATCGAACCCCGGCGCGCAACGAACGGCTGCCCGGCGCACCGGTGCGCAATGATCAGTCGCCGTTGCGCAAGGAACCTGCATTACGGCAGGTCAGCGGCGGGCCGTAAGGTCATGCGCTGTACGTGGAGTGACGGAGTCCGTCTGCTCGGCGGTCTCCTGCTGCGGGTTGCTTCGGCATGCCCGTACACCGACCGCTGCCGGTCGCCGTCCCCCGTATCTCATCTGATCGGCAGCGATAAAGGAGCCACCCCAGTGTTGGAGCACGGCGCAGCCCCACCCGCAGGGCCCCCACCGCAGTCCTCCGGAGGCCTCGGCACCCGGTTGATGCGGCGCAAGCCCGTAGAGCGGCTGGTCGCCGAGGGCGGCAAGGGCGAGGGGGGCACGCTCCGCCGCTCGATGGGCATGTGGCAGCTGACCATGATCAGCATCGGCGCCACGCTCGGCACCGGCATCTTCGTGGTGCTCGGCGAGGCCGTCCCGGACGCCGGGCCCGCGGTCATCCTCTCCTTCGTCATCGCCGGCATCACCGCCCTGTTCTCCGCGCTGTCCTACGCGGAGCTGGCCGGCACCATCCCGGTCTCCGGGTCCTCGTACTCCTACGCCTACGCCACCCTCGGTGAGCTGGTCGCCTGGGTCTGCGGCTGGTGCCTGATCCTGGAGTACGGCGTCTCGGTCGCGGCCGTCGCCGTCGGCTGGGGCCAGTACCTCAACGAACTGCTCGCCGGCACGATCGGCATCACCATCCCGGACGCGCTGTCCCAGCCGCCCGGTGACGGCGGCGTCTTCAACCTGCCGGCGCTGCTGGTCGTGCTGCTGGCGATGGTGTTCCTGCTGGGCGGGGCCAAGGAGAGCGCCCGCGCCAACACGATCATGGTCATCGTCAAGATCGTTGCCCTGCTGCTGTTCTGCGGCGTCGCCGTGCAGGGCGTGAAGTCGGGCAACTACGCGAACTTCATGCCGATGGGCATGGCGGGTGTCAGCGCGGCCGGCGCCACCCTGTTCTTCTCGTACATCGGCTTCGACGCCGCCTCCACCGCCGGTGAGGAGGCCAAGAACCCGCAGCGCGACATGCCGCGCGCGATCATGCTCTCGCTGGTGATCGTCACCGCGCTGTACTGCCTGGTCGCGGCGATCGCCGTGGGCGCGATGCCCTGGCAGAAGTTCAAGGGCTCGGAAGCCGCGCTCGCCGGGATCATGAAGGACGTCTCCGGCCAGAGCTTCTGGGCCGTGCTGCTCGCCTTCGGCGCGGTCATCGCCATCGCCAGCGTCGTGCTGACCGTGCTCTACGGCCAGACCCGCATCCTCTTCGCGATGTCCCGGGACGGGCTGGTGCCGAAGGTGTTCGCCAAGGTGCACCCGAAGAGCGGTGCGCCACGGGCCAACACCGTGATCGTCTCGCTGTTCTGCGGCATCCTCGCCGCCGCGGTGCCGCTGGGCCAGCTGGCCGACGCCACCAGCATCGGCACCCTGTTCGCCTTCGCGCTGGTCAATGTCGCGGTGATCGTGCTGCGCCGCACCCGCCCCGATATGCCGCGCAGCTTCCGGACCCCGCTCTCGCCGCTCTTCCCGGCGATCGGATTTCTGCTGTGCCTCTACATGATGGGCAGCCTCGGCGCCGTGACCTGGGTGGTCTTCGGTGTCTGGATGGTCGTGGGCCTTGTGGTCTACTTCGGTTACGGCTTGCGCCGTTCCCGATTGGCCACCGCAGAGAAGTGATCCACCCGCAGTGCGACTGAACGATCTCGACGAACGCATCGTCCACGCCCTCGCCGAGGACGCCCGCCGCAGCTATGCCGACATCGGCCAGGAGGTCGGGCTCTCCGCGCCGGCCGTCAAGCGCCGCGTGGACCGGCTGCGGGCCGACGGCGCGATCACCGGCTTCACCGTACGAGTCGATCCGGCCGCGCTCGGCTGGGAGACCGAGGGGTTCATCGAGATCTACTGTCGCCGCAACACCTCGCCCGAGGCGATCCACCGCGGCCTGTCGCGCTACCCGGAAGTGGCGTCCGCCTCCACCGTCACCGGGGAGGCGGACGCCGTCGTCCAGGTCTTCGCCTCCGACATGCGGCACTTCGAGCGGGTGCTGGAGCGCATCGCGGGCGAACCGTTCGTGGAGCGGACGAAATCCGTCCTGGTGCTCTCGCCGCTGCTGCGGCGCTACAGCTCGGGGGCACCGGGCTGAGGGCTTGTCCCGTACGCCCCCTCGTCCGCCCTCCGTACGGGCTCCTGGCGCACGGCCGAGGGGCCCGTTGCCTTTCAGACCGGGATCCGGCCCTGCCCGCCCGCGCCCCGGTACGCCCGGGTGCAGGGGCCCGCTACCCCTGCGGCCTGGCGCGCAACGAATCTTCGAAAGATCCCTTGAACGCGCAATGAATCATCCCTCGGCGCGCAACGGTGACTCCTTGTCCCGCATCGGCGGCGGCCCGTACCGTCAATGCGTCCACCCGCACCGTCCTCGCCGAGGGGTCCCATGACGTCGCTGCACACCGCCCTGCTCCAGAGTTCGGGCCGGCCCGGCGATGTCGCGCACAATCTGCGGGTCCTCGACGACGCGGCCCGCGAGGCGGCGGCGACCGGCGCCGGACTGCTCGCCTGCCCCGAGCTGTTCCTCACCGGCTATGCCATCGGCGCCGACGTCCACCGCCTTGCCGAGACCGCCGACGGCGACAGCGCCCGGGCCATCGGGGAGATCGCCGCCGAGCACGGCATCGCGGTGCTCTACGGCTACCCCGAGCGTGCCGCGCAGGACGAGACCGACAGCGCCGCGGTGTACAACTCGGCGCAGCTCATCGGGCCGGACGGCTCGCGCCTCGCGAACTACCGCAAGACGCATCTCTTCGGCTGCTTCGAGCACGAATGGTTCACCCCGGGGGAGCGGGCCGTCGTCCAGGCCGAGCTGGCCGGCCTGAGGATCGGCCTGCTGATCTGCTATGACGTGGAGTTCCCGGAGAACGTCCGGGCCCATGCGCTGGCCGGCACCGATCTGCTGCTGGTGCCCACCGCGCAGATGCACCCGTTCCAGTTCGTCGCCGAGTCCGTCATCCCGGTCCGCGCCTTCGAGAACCAGATGTACCTCGCGTACGTCAACCGGGTCGGCGCGGAGGCCGAGTTCGAGTTCGTCGGCCTCAGCTGCCTGGCAGGCCCGGACGGTGTCGTCCGCACCCGCGCAGGCCGCACCGAGCAGCTGGTACGGGCCGAGGTCGACCCCGCCTTCCTGAAGCAATCCCGGGCGGACAACCCCTATCTGCACGACCGCCGGCCGGAGCTGTACGGCCCGCTGACCTGATCCGACCTCGCTCCACCCCCTGAACCGACCCGCCCGCCCCCTCTGATCCGCCGCAGGCCGACCCCCCCTGATCCGCCGCCGGCCGGGCCACCCGGCCCGCGCCGCCCTGCCTGCTGCGCCCCGTCTGCAAGGAGTCCGCCCCCGATGACGTCCACGGTGCCCACCGCCGCCCACCACGCGGATGCCCAGCCGCCGATCACCATGTTCGGCCCGGACTTCCCGTACGCCTACGACGACTTCCTGGCCCACCCGGCGGGCCTCGGCCAGATCCCCGCGACCGAGCACGGTAAGGAGGTCGCGGTCATCGGCGGCGGCCTCTCCGGCATCATCACCGCCTACGAGCTGATGAAGATGGGCCTCAAGCCCGTCCTCTACGAGGCGGACCAGATAGGCGGCCGGCTGCGCACCATCGGCTTCGAGGGCACCCCGGCCGATGCCGCGGGCCTGACCGCGGAGATGGGCGCGATGCGCTTCCCGCCGTCCTCGACGGCGCTCCAGCACTACATCGACCTGGTGGGCCTCGCGACCAAGCCGTTCCCCAACCCGCTGGCCCCGGACACCCCCTCGACCGTCGTCGACCTCAAGGGCGAGTCCCACTACGCGCGTACGGTCGAAGACCTTCCCGAGGTCTACCACCAGGTGATGGACGCCTGGAACGCCTGCCTGGAAGAGGGCGCGGACTTCTCCGACATGAACCAGGCGATCCGCGAGCGCGACGTCCCGCGCATCCGCGAGATCTGGTCCCACCTCGTCGAGAAGCTCGACAACCAGACCTTCTACGGCTACCTCTGCGACTCGACGGCCTTCAAGTCCTTCCGGCACCGCGAGATCTTCGGACAGGTCGGCTTCGGCACCGGCGGCTGGGACACCGACTTCCCCAACTCCATCCTGGAGATCCTGCGGGTCGTCTACACCGAGGCCGACGACCACCACCGCGGCATCGTCGGCGGCAGCCAGCAGTTGCCGCTGCGCCTGTGGGAGCGCGAGCCCGCGAAGATCGTGCACTGGGCGCCGGGCACCTCGCTGTCGTCGCTGCACGACGGGACGCCGCGGCCCGCGGTCACCCGGCTGAACCGCACCGCCGGCAACCACATCACGGTGACCGACGCCGACGGCGACATCCGCACCTACCAGGCCGCCGTCTTCACCGCGCAGTCCTGGATGCTGCTGAGCAAGATCGACTGTGACGATTCGCTGTTCCCCATCGACCACTGGACGGCGATGGAGCGCACCCACTACATGGAGTCCAGCAAGCTCTTCGTCCCCGTCGACCGGCCGTTCTGGCTCGACAAGGACGAGGACACCGGCCGGGACGTCATGTCGATGACGCTGACGGACCGGATGACCCGCGGTACCTACCTGCTCGACAACGGTCCGGACGAGCCCGCCGTCATCTGCCTCTCCTACACCTGGTGCGACGACAGCCTCAAGTGGCTGCCGCTGGACGCGAACGAGCGGATGGAGGTCATGCTGAAGTCCCTGTCGGAGATCTATCCGAAGGTCGACATCCGCAAGCACATCATCGGCAACCCGGTCACCGTGTCCTGGGAGAACGAGCCCTACTTCATGGGCGCCTTCAAGGCGAACCTCCCCGGCCACTACCGCTACCAGCGCCGCCTGTTCACCCACTTCATGCAGGACCGGCTCCCCGCGGACAAGCGGGGCCTGTTCCTCGCGGGCGACGACATCTCCTGGACCGCGGGCTGGGCCGAGGGCGCCGTGCAGACCGCACTGAACGCGGTGTGGGGCGTGATGCACCACTTCGGCGGTGCGACCGATGCCACGAACCCGGGTCCGGGCGACGTGTACGACGAGATCGCACCGGTCGAACTGCCCGAGGACTAGCTCCTCCGGTGCCCGAGCCAGGGTCAAACCCGGGGCCAGGGCCGGGGCCAGGGTCAGGGTCGGTTGCATGCGGTGTCCTCGTAGGCGTCCCGGGGGAGACGCCGCGACACGGTGGCCGGGGTGGTGGCCGGATCAGCCGGGCAGCGGAGTCAGCAGCATCCGCCCGACCAGGCCCACCCCGGCATCCAGCCGCTCGGTGAGCTCTTCGGCCACCTCCGGCAGCCGGCGGACGCCCCACAGCGCCCTGGCCGCCACCCAGGCGCCGTCCCTGGCCTTGTCCAGGCTCCACGACCCGATCAGATGCGTCAGCGGATCGGCCACGTCCAGCACATCGGGGCCGGGCATCAGCCGCTCGCGGATCTGCTCCTCCAGGCCGGTCAGCACCCCGCCGACCCGGTCGAAGTCGCTTTCCAGCGCGGCCGGTTCGCACTCCAGCGCCCGGCAGGTGTCCAGCACCGCCAGCGCCAGATCGTGTCCGATGTGGGCATTGATCCCGGCCATCGCGAACTGCAGCGGATGCACTCCCGGGTGGCGGCGGAGCTGGAAGAGCGGACGCCAGCAGGCCGGTGGCCGCAGCCCGGCGGCCGTGGCGTCCACCGCGTCGAAGTACCGCAGCGCGAAACGCACGTCCAGCTCGCCCGCGGCCGCCGGGTCCTGGAACGCGCCGTCCCCGATCTGCCGCGCCACGGCTTCGGTGACCGCCAGGTAGACCCCGTTGAAGACGGCCACCCCGTCCTCGGCGGGCAGCGCCTCGGCCAGCGCCCGCATCCGGGCCAGTACGTCCGCCACATCCGTCGCGGCCGTGGACTCCGGTCGGGCGGACGGCCGGGCGGCGGGTCCTGCGAGCGGGGCGGCCGGCCTGCCACGGATGTCATAGCGCTGAGTCGTCGTCATCCACTCAGCGTGACATCCCGGTTACGGATGGGGAGGGTGGCTCCTGCTCGTTGACCGGAACGAGGTAACGAACGGCGCGCCTCGTTGTGGCGCGGGAGCGGACGCGAGCCGCTGCCGTCGGGCCGCGCCGGGCCAGGTCGGGCCGGGTCGGGCCGCCAAGGACCGAGGATTCCTCGGTTGCCCTGCGGCGACTCCTCGGATGTCCAGCGACTTCAGTTTGTCCAGAAGCAGTCGTTCGACTATGAATCACCTCGGCTCTGTGACGTGCAGGGCGTCGCGGAGTGGAGAGTGATCATGGCCGGCCTCGGGTGGACAGTGCATGGAGACGGGCGGCATCTGAAGCCCGGCGAGGTGGTCAGGCCCGGGGAGCGCCTGACGTGGGGGCGGACGATCGCGCTCGGTGCCCAGCATGTCGTCTCGATGATCGGGGCTTGTTTCGTCGCCCCCGTGCTCATGGGTCTGGACCCCAGCCTCGCCCTGATGGCGTCGGGTGTGGCCACCGCGCTGTTCTTGGTGATGACCCGCGGACGCATTCCCAGCTACCTGGGCTCCTCGCTCTCCTTCGTTGGCGTGTCCGCCGTGATCGCGGGCCAGGGGGGCGACGCCGGCACGCTGACGGGGGCGATGCTCGTGGTGGGTGCCGCTCTGGCCGGCTGTGGCATCGTCATCCATGCCGTCGGGGCGCGGGTGATCCACGCCGTGCTCCCGCCGGTGGTGACCGGCGCGGTCGTGATGCTGATCGGCTTCAACCTCGCCCCCGTCACGGCGTCCACGTACTGGCCGCAGGATCAGTGGACCGCTCTGGCGACGATGCTGTTCACCGGACTCGCTCTCGTCGTCCTGCGGGGCTTCTGGTCGCGGATCGCCATCTTCCTGGGCCTGGTCTTCGGCTATGCGCTGTCCTGGATCCTTGACCGCACCGCGGGCAAGATTCACTCGGTCAACGGTGCGGGCAAGCTCACGGACCACTGGCGCATCGACTTTTCGGGAGTCGCCAAGGCTGACTGGATCGGCCTTCCCGTGTTCCACGCACCGAACTTCTCGGCCTCCGCGATCCTCGTCGCGCTGCCGGTCCTCATCGCGCTGATCGCGGAGAACGCCGGACACATCAAGGCAGTCGGCGCCATGACCGGTGACCCCTTGGAGGACAAGATGGGCGTGGCCATCATCGCCGATGGCACCGCAACGGTCCTGTCCACCGCGGTGGGTGGTCCCGCCACCACGACCTACGCCGAGAACATCGGTGTGATGGCGGCCACCAGGGTCTACTCCACCGCGGCTTACTGGGCGGCGGCCGGCTTCGCCTTGCTCTTCGGCCTGTGCCCGAAGTTCGGCGCGGTGGTGGCGGCGATTCCCGGCGGGGTGCTGGGCGGTATCACCGTCATCCTCTACGGCATGATCGGCCTGTTGGGCGCCCAGATCTGGGTGCGGAACAAGGTGGACTTCTCGGTCCCGCTGAACCTCATTCCCGCGGCGGCCGGGATCATCATCGCCATCGGGGGTGTCTCGCTGAAGTTCACCGAGCACTTCGAACTGAGCGGCATCGCCTTGGGGACGCTCACCGTGCTCACTGGCTACCATGCCCTGCGCTGGCTCTCCGGGCCGGCAGGACGGCCCCGCACGCCCCTCCTCGACGCCGGGACCGGCGAGTACTCGGAGCCCACGGACGGGGAGGACTGACGCGACGCGGGCACCGCCGCCGCATTCGGCCCCCGGCCCGGCCGTCAGGCTGCTGCCGAGGAGCGCACCCGTCTGTCGGAGGCCCGGCCTGCAAGAAGGCCTCCGCCGTATGCGGCCCGGACGGCGTGAGGCGCGGTCACGGACGCTGCAGCCACTCGGTGTACCAGGCGCGAAAGTCAGGGCTCTCCGGGACGAAGCCGCCCCAGTCCGGGTCGAGCCGCCAGATCTCGCCCGCTCGCGGGCCGGTCAGGATCAGCCGGACGTACATGCCGCAGCCTTCTTCGGCCAGCATGAGCGTGCCCCGGGTCAGGTCACCCATCGAGGCGCCGATCCGGCCGGGCAGGGGTTCGGTGAGGGGGAACGGCGCGGCCAGTCGGCCCGGCAGCCGGTCCTCTTCCCACTCGTCATCCACGGCCCACTCGTCGCCGGCCTCCGGCCGGGGGGTGGTCAACGGCATCAGCCCGTGGCCGGGACCGGCGGGGCCGTTGCCCACCACCGCGACGAAAGACCGGTACGCCGCCGGCAGACCGACCCCGTGGGCTTCCTCGAATGCCTTGATCTCCGCCTCCGGCAGCGCGGGCGCCAGCTCGTACCGGTGCGTATCCGCCCCGAAGCGCGCCCGCTCCCCGTCCTGTGCCGCCATCTCCCGTAGCCGGGCGCGCACGGTGCCCTCGTCCCAGCGCTCCATCCAGCGACCGTAACAAAGGGCGCCCTCCGCGCCCGGTTGTGGAGCGCGCGGACGGGTTCCCCGGTGGATCCGGGCCAATCCCGGCCCGTCGTGTGCCTCAGGAGCTCGTCAGGGAACACGTGGTGTTCCGGGGTCACGGACCCGAAGCACCGGCGTAGGGAGGCATTCGATGGCCACCACCACCGCAGAGACCCGGGCGGGCGCGGCGCCCACGAGCCTGCAGTTACCGGGTCTCGTGCTGGGCGTGGGGCTGGGCGGATTCGTCGACGGCATCCTGCTGCACCAACTTCTGCAGTGGCACCACATGCTCACCAGCACCAACGACGACCGCATCGGCGTGCGGTACTACGACCCCCACACGGTCTCGGGCCTGCGGATGAACACGGTGTGGGACGGCGTCTTCCACGTCATCTGCTGGCTCGCCGTGCTGCTGGGCCTGGCCCTCCTGTACTCCCGTGTCACCCACCACCGGCGCCGTGTGTGGACCTCCCGGGCGCTGTGGGGCTGGATGCTGGCCGGCTGGGGACTGTTCAACCTCGTCGAAGGGCTTCTCGACCACCAGATCCTCGGCATCCACCACGTCCATGGCGGCCCCTACCGGATCTGGTGGGACATGGGCTTCCTCTTCCTGGGCCTGCTCCTGCTCATCGGCGGCTACCTGGTCCAGCGCAGTGGTCCGGCCTTCGATCCGTACGCCGTTGCCGACGGCCGAAAAGCCCGGACCCGGAGCGAATGATGCGTCACGGCATGCCCCTCCACGGCCACGCCGCCCCGGGAGGATGGGCGGGGGTGCTGCTGCCCGCGCTCGGACTGCTGCTCGCCGCGGTCGCCTACCTGCTCCTGGCCCACCGGGCCCGTCGGCGCAATCCGGCGCGGGGGTGGGGGCGACGGCGGGCGGTGAGCTTCCTGTCCGGCCTCGTCCTGCTGGCCGTAGCCCTCCTCCCGCCTCTGGCGCCCTTCGCCCACGCCGACTTCCGCGGCCATATGGCGCAGCACCTGCTCATCGGGATGTACGCACCCCTGGCCCTCGTCCTTGCCGCTCCCGTGACCCTCCTGCTGCGCGTCCTGCCCGCCCCGCGCGCCCGGCAGCTGACCACGGCGCTGCGCACGCGCCCCGCCCGGGTACTCGCTCACCCGGCCGTCGCGTTGCCGCTCTCCACCGGCAGCCTTGCGGTGCTGTACTTCACACCCCTGTATCACGCGACCATGGGCATCCCGGCCGGGCACTGGCTGTTGCACGCGCACTTCCTGTTGTCCGGCTGCCTGTTCGCCCACGCCGTCGCCGGGCCGGACCCCGCGCCCGCACGTCCCGGAGTGCGGGCCCGCCTTGCCTGCCTCGGCGTCGCGATCGCGGTGCATGCGGTGATCTCCCAGCTGATGTACGGCGGCTTCCTGGTCGACATTCACGCTCCTGTCGACCAGGTCCGAGGTGGCGCGGAAATCATGTACTACGGCGGTGATATCGCCGAACTCCTCTTGGCCCTTGCGCTCGTCGCCACCTGGCGGCCCGCGCCCCGGTCACGGCCCCGCACCGGCGCCACGGAGCCGGCTTTGGCCACCGGGACGTCCAGCCCGGCGGGCGGAGCATCCTAAGCGGCCGCTTACGATGGCCTCGGTCCGTCAGATGGCCTCGGTCCGTCATACGAATGTCACCGCACCGTCGGCACCATCCGCATCAACAGCGCCGCCCGGCGCACCCAGACCCCAGGAGCACCACCCGTGAGCGTCGAAACCCTCCAGACCACCACCGTTCCGTACGGCGAACTGGTCCCCGTCACCGTCCACTTCGACGACCTCGACGCGCTCGGCATGCTCCACAACTCCCGCTACCCGCTGCTGGCCGAGCGCGCCTGGGCGGAGTACTGGCACGGCCGGGGCTTCGGCTTCGACGGCGACTGGGCCGCCGCGGGCGATATGTGCAACGTCATCAAGGAGATGCAGGTCTCCTACGAGCGTCCCCTCACCCGTCCCGGCCGCTATGCGGCACACCTCTGGGTCGCCCGCCTCGGCCGCACCGGCCTCACCTACGGCTTCCGTATCTGCTCGGCCGACGGCAGCGAGACCTACGCCCACGGCCACCGGGTGCTGGTCCGCGTCGATGCGCAGACGCTGCGCCCCACCCCCTGGTCCGACCGCGCCCGGAACATCGCGGCGCAGCTGCTCCGGCCGGAGGAGCCGGACGCGGGCGCCGAGGCGGACGCTGCCTGACCGTCGGCGATCCGGAGCGACCGGGCTCACGACCGCAGCTGTCGGTGATCCGGAGCCGCGGGGCTCACGGCCGCAGCCCTCTCCGGCCCGGAGCTGCCCGGCTCCGGGCCGCCGCCCACTCCGGTCCGGAGCAACCAGGCTCACGACCGTTCCAGATCGCCGGTCATCGCACGGGTGCTGCCGGATGCCGTACGGCTCGGCGCCCGCAGGACCCGCGCGCCCAGCACCAGCCCGCACGCCAGCGCCGTCACCAGCATGAACGACGCCGTCAGCGAGGTCGCCTGGGCGATACCGCCGATCGCGGACGGGGCGATCAGCCCGGAGGCGTAGGTGATCGTGGCGACACCCGCGATCGCCTGGCTGGGCGCGGGGCCGCTGCGCCCGGCGGCCGCGAAGGCCAGCGGGACCACGACCGCGATCCCGAGGCCCATCAGGCCGAACCCGCCCATGGCCATGGCCGGATGCCGGGCCGCGATGATCAGCAGGCCGCCCGCCGCGGCCAGCACCCCGCCGGCCCGCACCGTGTGCACCGGGCCGAAGCGGGCCACCACCTTGTCCCCGGCCAGCCGGGCGGCGGCCATGGTGCAGGCGAAGGCGGTGGTCGACGCGGCCGCCAGGCCCGCATCGGTGCCCAGTTCGTCGCGGAGGTAGACCGCCGACCAGTCCAGGCCGGCGCCCTCCGCGAAGACCGCGCAGAACCCTATGGCCCCGATGAGCAGCGCCGACTTCGGCGGCAGCGCGAAGCGCGGCGGCGGATGCTCCTCGGGGGCGCTGCGCAGGTCCAGTACCCCCTGGCAGGCGAGCACACCGAGCAGAGTGAGGACGAGCGCCGCGCCGGCCAGATGGAGCCGGGCGTCCCACCCGGCGTGTGCGGCCACGGTGCCGGCCGCCGAGCCGAGCAGGGCGCCCGCACTCCACATGCCGTGCAGCCCCGACATGATCGGTTTGCCGATCCGGTCCTCGGTCTCCACACCCAGCGCGTTCATCGCGACGTCCGACGTCCCGGCGGCCGCGCCGTACAGCAGCAATGCCGGGCACAGGGTGTACAGGCCGGGGGAGAGGGCGGGCAGGAGCAGCGACAGGGTCCACAGGGCGAGCAGACCGCGCAGCGCGGTGCGGGCGCCGAAGCGGTGGCTGATCCGGCCGGCCAGCGGCATCGCCAGGGACGCACCGATCGCGGGAAAGGCGAGGGCCAGGCCGAGCCGGCCCGGGGAGATGCCGGTGTGATCCTGGATCCAGGGGATACGGGTCGCGAAGTTGCCGGTGACCGAGCCGTGGATGAGGAACACCAGGGCCACGGAGCGGCGCGCGCGCCGCAGCTCATTGCGGGGAAGCGGGGTGACGTCGTGGGGGACACCGGTGCCAGCCATGGCAGGTAAATTATCAGGAACCCTGCCTGATAATAAGGTGTTGACCCGACCGGAGGGAAGATCCACGCCATGCACGCACCGCGCGCGGAGGCGGCCGGCCGCACCGCCTCCCCGGCCACCGCACGGCTGATCAACGACCGTCTTGCGCTGGAACTCCTGCAGTCCGAGGGTTCCTTGACGGCTAGTCAGCTCAGCGCGCTGACCGGTCTGTCCCGGCCGACCGTGGCGGATCTCGTCGAACGCCTGCAGAGGGCCGGGCTGATCGCCGTGGTCGGCGAGAGCGGCGCACGGCGGCGCGGCCCCAATGCCCGGCTCTACGGAATCGTCGCCGACCGGGCCCATCTCGTCGGCCTCGATCTGCGGACGCACAGTGTCACCGTCGCGGTCGCCGACCTCCTCGGCGAGGTACGCGCCGAGCGCACCGCCCCCGTCGGCGCCGACGACACGCCCGAGGCGGCCGTGGCCACCGCCCTCGCCGTCGTGGACCAGGCCCTTGCCGCGACGGGCGCACACCACCCCCACACCATCGCCGTCGGCGCCCCCGGCCTGGTCGACCCCGCGACCGGGCGGCTCGGCGGCACCGACTGGATCCCGTCCTGGCATGTCGCCCTGGTCGACGCGCTGCGCACACGGCGTGCCGTCTCCGTCCTGCTGGAGAACGAGGTCAATCTCGCCGCCCTCGCCGAGCAGCGGGCCGGGGCGGCCCGCGACCGCGACACCTTCGTCCTGCTCTGGCTCGGCCACGGCACCGGCGCCGCGGTCGTGCTGGACGGCACGCTGCGGCGGGGCGCCTCGGGCGGCACCGGCGAGATCGGCTTTCTGCCGGTCCCCGGCACCGCCGCGCTGCCCTCGGCGAGCGGCTGCGACGGCGGCTTCCACTCCCTGGCGGGCTCCGCCGCGATCTGCGCCCTCGCCGCGGAACACGGCCTGTTGCCGACCGGGACCGGCCCCGCGCCCACGGTGGTGCATCCACCCTCGTTCGACGCCGACGCCGACGCCGACGCCGACGCCGACGCCCCGCCTTCCGAGGCCGAAGAAGCCGACGCGGACGCCCCGCCCGCCGAAGCCGTCGTACGCGCCGCCGTGTCCGCCGTGTCCACCCCGTCCGCCGCCTCCGCCGGCGCCGCGGCCTTCCTGGACGCACTGGCCGCACGGATCGCCCTCGGCGTGGCGGCGGTGTGCGCCGTGCTCGACCCCGGGTGTGTCGTCCTCGGCGGGGAGATCGGCCGGGGCGGCGGCGAGGAGCTGGCCGGGCGGGTCGCCGGGCAGCTGGCCCGGCTCTCCCCGCTGCGCACCGACGTCCGCGCGGGGGCGGTCGGAGGGCGGGCGGTGCTGCGCGGCGCCGTCCTCGCCGCGCGCGAGGCCGCACAGAACGAGCTGTTCACCTCAGCGGGGTGAGCCGGTGAGGTCCCTGCGTGCGCGCCAACCGCCTTGCCTCCGTGGTGCGTTGACCTCGCCGGCGGCAGGAGCTGCCCGCCCCGCGCGGGCGGGTCATCGACGGGCCCCGGCCCCCGTACGCTCCGCGAGGAATTCGGCGTAGGTCCGCAGACCGTCGGCGTGCTCCGGGGTGAGGTTGCCGCCGCGGCGCAGTGCCGCGGCGGACGCGCCCGGCAGCCACAGCGGCATCAGCAGCCGGTGCCGCCCACCCGCTTCCAGCGTGGCCCGCACGAGATCCCGGGCGTCCAGCACCTCGGGACCACCCATGTCGGTGACCCGCCCGGCCGGTTCGCCGGCCGCCAACTCGGCCAGCCGGGCGGCGACTTCCTGCACCTCGATCGGCTGCACCCGTACGCCCGTCGGCACCGGGAGCACCGGCGACCGGGCCCCCGCCTTGATCACGTCGAGCACGAGGTGGTGGAACTGCGTGGTCCGCAGCACCGTCCAGCCGATACCGGAGTCCTCGATCAGGCGCTCCACGGCGAGCTTGGTGCGGTAGTAGCGGATCGGGACGCGGTCCACGCCGACGATCGAGATGTACACCAGGTGCGCCACGCCCGCCGCCCTCGCCGCCGCGATGAGCCGCCCGGCCGCCTCCGCGTCCCCGCCCGCCGGTGACGAGGCGCAGTGCACGATCGCGTCAACGCCGGTCACCGCCTCGGGCAGGCCCGTGCCGTCCCGCAGGTCGACCGCGTACGAACGCGGGCGCGGGCGTGCCGTTCCGGTGTGCGGCCGCCGGCTCAGCGACCGGACGTCATGGCCGTCGTCGAGCAGCCGGCCGACCAGGACCCGCCCGAGTGTGCCCGTGCCGCCGGTCACCAGAATTGTCGCCATCGCGGATCAGTCCTTGGGGGAGAAGGGACGCGTACTCCTCCGCTATGACGAATCACCCGCGCCGTCTGTGACAGGCGGCGCGCCGGGTGCTGTGAGGCAGCCCACAGCGCTTCGCCCGCATGGGCGACTACCGGCCGTGGCAGACTGAAGCTGTACTGACATAAGAAGCAGCAGCGCACTCCGGGGTCGGTGTAATTCCGAACCGGCGGTAACAGTCCGCGACCCGTCCGCAGCCAGCGGCCGGTTGAGCAGGTGAAATTCCTGCACCGACGGTGAAAGTCCGGATGGGAGGCAGTGCGCGGCGGGCCAGCTTCGGTACACCGCCGTCGGCGGCGCGTCCGGATTCCTTCCGGACGGGTTCTCCTTTCCGGCCGCGGTGTTCCCCGTGGCGTTGTTCCGCTTTCTGTCGTCCAGACAGCCCCGGAGTCCGTGCCCTGAGAGGCAGGAGGACCCGGTGGCCACCTCAGCCCCCGTCGAGGCCGCGGCGATGCGCCGAGCCATCGAGCTCGCCGCGCGCGGCCTCGGGCACACCAGCCCGAATCCGGTCGTCGGCTGCGTCATCCTGGACCCCGCAGGCCGCACGGTGGGTGAGGGCTGGCACCAGCGGGCCGGCGGGCCGCACGCCGAGATCCATGCCCTGCGTGCCGCGGGCGAGCTGGCACGGGGCGGCACCGCACTGGTCACCCTCGAACCCTGCAACCACACCGGACGCACCGGTCCCTGCGCCCAGGCGCTGATCGACGCCGGGATCTCCCGCGTCGTCTACGCCGTCTCCGACCCCAATCCGACGGCCACCGGCGGCGCCGTCACCCTGGCCGCCGCCGGTATCGACGTCGAGGGCGGACTGCTCGCCGACGAGGCCGCCGCCGGCAACGAGGCCTGGCTGACCTCGGTCCTGCGCCGCCGCCCGTTCGTTCTGTGGAAGTACGCCGCCACCCTCGACGGCCGGATCGCCGCCGCCGACGGCACCAGCCGCTGGATCTCCTCGCCCAAGTCACGTGCCGATGTGCACCGGCTGCGGGCCGCCGCGGACGCCGTCATCGTCGGCTCCGGCACCGCCCGCGCCGACGACCCGCAGCTCGGCGCCCGGATCGGCGGACTCGCCGACGACGAGATCAGCCAGCCGCTGCGGGTCGTCGTCGACTCCGGCGCCACCGCCGTCAAGGCCGGCGCCCGCGTCCTGGACGGCACCGCCCCCACCCTCATCGCGGTCGCCGAGGACGCCGACGCCGGCCACCTCGAAGGTCTCGCCCCGCTCCTGCGGCTCCCCCGCGCCGCAGCGGGACGCGGGCTGTCCATCCCCGCACTGCTCCAGGCCCTGTACGAGCGCGAGGTGCGCTCCGTCCTGCTCGAAGGCGGCCCCACGCTCGCCGGGGCCTTCCTCGCCGCCCAGGCCGTCGACAAGGTCGTCGGCTATCTCGCCCCGGTGCTGCTCGGCGCCGGACCGGCCGCCGTCGGCGACGCCGGAATCACCACCATCGCCCAGGCGTTGCGGCTCGACGTGACCGACACCGAACGGCTCGGACCCGACCTGCGCATCACCGCCACTCCCATCCGCCACGCCCTCCCCGAGGAGAACTGAAGTGTTCACCGGAATCGTCGAAGAACTGGGTGAGGTCGTCGCCGTCGACAACCTCGGTGACGCCTCCCGCTTCCGGCTGCGCGGCCCCGTCGTCACCGAGGACGCCAAGCACGGCGACTCGATCGCCGTCAACGGCGTCTGTCTGACCGTCGTGGACACCGCCGACGGTGAATTCACCGCCGATGTGATGGCCGAGACCCTGAACCGCTCCAGCCTCGGCGCGCTGGCCCCCGGTTCGCGGGTCAACCTGGAGCGCCCCATGGCGCTCGGCGGACGGCTGGGCGGACACCTCGTCCAGGGGCATGTCGACGGCACCGGCACCCTTGTCGACCGCACCCCCGCCGAGCACTGGGAGATCGTCAAGATCGCGCTGCCGGCCGGGCTGTCCCGTTATGTCGTCGAGAAGGGCTCCATCACGGTCGACGGCGTCAGCCTGACCGTGGTGGAGGCCGGGGACGACTTCTTCACCATCAGCCTCATCCCCACCACGCTCGCCCTGACCACCCTGGGCTTCAAGAAGGCCGGCGACCCGGTCAACCTCGAGGTCGACGTCCTCGCCAAGTACGTCGAGCGGCTGCTCGGCCGGGGCAGCGGCGACCTCAAGGCTCTCGACGAGCTCAAGGAGATGGACCGGTGAGCGCCCTCGACTCGCTGAACGGCGTGGCCTTCACCGCCTTCGGACAGCACGTCATCTGGTCGGACATGATCGGCAACACCATCGGTCTGGCCGCCCTGGCGCTCGGCTGGCGGCGCTCCATCTGGACCTGGCCCGCCCAGTTCCTCTCCGGCGTGATCCTCGTCGCCGCTTATTCCTCCGCCCACCTCAGCGGCGGCGTCGGCAAGCAACTCCTGGTCATCGGCGTGGCGTTGTGGGGCTGGCGGCAGTGGCAGCGCGGCCGGCAGCAGGCGCAGGACGGCTCCATCGCCGTACGCTTCGCCGACTGGCGCGAGCGCGGTCTGCTGCTGGGCGGCACCGCCCTGGGCACCGCGGCCGTCGGCACCCTGTTCACCCTGCTGCCGCAGCTGTCCTGGAACCCCTGGCCGGACGCCTACATCTTCGTCGGCACGCTCGCCGCGATGGTCGCCCAGGCCCGCGGACTGGTCGAGTTCTGGTGCGCCTGGCTGCTGGTCGACCTCGTCGGCGTCCCGCTCGCCTTCAGCAGCGGCCTCGCCTTCTCCGGCCTCGTCTACGTCGTCTATCTCGCCCTCGTCGTGTGGGGCATGCGCGATTGGTGGCTGCGCTCGCGCGCCGCCGGCCGCACCGTCCTGGAAGGAGCAGCGGCATGACCGCCCTCAAGAGCTGGTATGACACCGAGAACGCCGACGAGGCTTCCCTGGCGCTCGACCCCGTCGAGCAGGCCATCGCCGATATCGCCGCCGGCCGCCCCGTGGTCGTCGTGGACGACGAGGACCGCGAGAACGAGGGCGACCTCGTGGTCGCCGCGGAGAAGGCCACCCCCGAGATCGTCGCCTTCATGATGAGCGAGTGCCGCGGTCTGATCTGCGCCCCCATGGAGGGCACGGAGCTGGACCGGCTGGAACTCCCGCAGATGGTCGAGCACAACACCGAGTCGATGCGGACCGCCTTCACCGTCTCCGTCGACGCCACCGCCGCGCACGGCGTGACCACCGGCATCTCCGCCGCCGACCGCGCCACCACCCTGCGGCTGCTGGCCTCCGGCGAGTCGGTCGCCGGCGACTTCGTCCGGCCCGGCCACATCTTCCCGCTGCGCGCCCGGCCCGGCGGGGTGCTGGTCCGCAACGGCCACACCGAGGCCGGTGTCGACCTCGCCCGGCTGGCCGGACTGCGCCCGGCCGCCGCCATCGTGGAGATCGCGGGCGAGGACGGCACGATGCTGCGGCTGCCGGAACTGGTGCCGTTCGCCCGTAAGCACGGACTGTCGATCATCTCCATCGAGGACCTGATCGCCTACCGGCAGTCGTCCGAACCCACCGTCCGCCGCGAGGCCACCACCCGGCTGCCCACCGCACACGGCGAGTTCACCGCGTACGGCTACCGCTCCACCGTCGACGGCGTCGAGCACATCGCGCTGGTCGCGGGCGAGCTCGGCGACGGCGAGGACATCCTGGTCAGGGTGCACTCCGAGTGCCTGACCGGGGACATCTTCCACTCGCTGCGTTGCGACTGCGGCCCCCAGCTGGCGGCCTCGCTGCAGCGGATCACCGAAGCCGGCCGGGGCGTGGTGATCTACCTCCGCGGCCACGAGGGACGCGGCATCGGACTGCTGTCCAAGCTGCGCGCCTACGAACTCCAGGAGCGCGGGCGCGACACCCTGGACGCCAACCTCGAACTGGGCCTGCCCGCCGATTCCCGCGATTACGCCGCGGGCGCGCAGATGCTCCAGGACCTCGGGGTGCGCTCGCTGCGCCTGATGACGAACAACCCCGAGAAGACCGCAGCCCTGGTGCGGTACGGCCTGCGGGTCACCGGCCGGGAGCCGATGCCCGTCAAGGCCGGCGAGCACAATCTGCGGTATTTGCGGACCAAGCGGGACCGGATGGGGCACGACCTGCCCTGGCTGGACCCCGCTGCCACCACGGGGGCGGCCGGAGCGGCGGACGCCGCACCCCCTGCCGCCACCACCACCTGCGACCACCAGTAGCCACCCGGCATCACGCCACCACCCGGCACCACCCCTGAGACAGCACCACCACCCGTAAGACCAGCACCGGCACCACCACCCGTAAGAGGAGAACCGTGAGCGGCAAGGGCGCACCCGAACTGACCGTGAAGAACTGTGGCGACCTGCGGGTGGCCGTCATCGCGGCGCAATGGCACGAGCAGGTCATGAACGGCCTGGTGGACGGCGCACTGCGCGCCCTGACCGAGCTCGGCATCGACGAGCCCACCCTGCTGCGGGTGCCCGGCGCCTTCGAGCTGCCGGTCGTCGCCAAGGTGCTGGCCGGTCGCGGCTATGACGCGGTGGTCGCCCTCGGCGTGGTCATCAAGGGCGGCACCCCGCACTTCGACTACGTCTGCCAGGGCGTCACCCAGGGCCTGACCCAGGTGTCGGTGGACACCGGCGTACCGGTCGGCTTCGGCGTGCTGACCTGCGACACCGAGCAGCAGGCGCTTGACCGCGCCGGCCTCGAAGGATCCACCGAGGACAAGGGCCACGAGGCGGTCACCGCCGCCGTCGCCACCGCCGCGACGCTGCGGACCGTGTCCGAGCCCTGGCGCTGATCGCCCGCCACCACCCTTCAGCCGAGGCGTCGCACGCCCACCCGTCGCCCGCCACCACCTTCGGCCGAGGCGCTGCGCGCCCACCCGTCGCCCGCCACCACCCTTCGGTCGAGGCGTTGCATGCCGCCGCACTTTCACCGCGTAGGGTGGTCACCATCATGTCCAAGAAGACGTTCGAGGAGCTCTTCGCCGAGCTCCAGCAGAAGGCCGCCACGGGCGACCCCGCCACCTCCCGTACCGCCGAGCTGGTACAGGCCGGTGTCCATACGATCGGCAAGAAGGTCGTCGAGGAGGCCGCCGAGGTGTGGATGGCCGCCGAGTACGAGTCCGACGAGGCCGCCGCCGAGGAGATCTCCCAGCTCCTCTACCACCTGCAGGTCATGATGGTCGCCAAGGGCATCTCCCTGGACGACGTCTACGCCCACCTCTGATCCACCACCCGCACCCTCCGCAACACCCCTCAGTGCAAAGGAATTCGCTCTCATGCTGCGCATCGCTGTCCCCAACAAGGGTTCACTGTCCGAGCCTGCGTCGGCGATGCTCCATGAGGCCGGATACCGCCAGCGCAAGGACCGCAGGGAACTGGTCCTGGTCGACGTCGAGAACGAGGTCGAGTTCTTCTTCCTGCGCCCGCGCGACATCGCGGTCTACGTCGGCTCCGGCAAGCTCGACATCGGCATCACCGGCCGTGACCTGCTGCTGGACTCCGGCTCGCCGGCCGAGGAGATCCTCCAGCTCGGCTTCGCCGGCTCGACGTTCCGCTACGCCACCCGTCCGGGTACCGCCAAGGACGTCAGCGAGTTCGGCGGCATGACGATCGCCACCTCGTTCTCCGGCCTGGTCCGTCAGCACCTCCTCGACAACGGCGTGGACGCCTCCGTCGTCCACCTCGACGGCGCCGTGGAGACCGCCATCCAGCTCGGCGTCGCCGAGATCATCGCGGACGTCGTGGAGACCGGCACCACCCTGCGCAACGCCGGGCTGGAGATCATCGGCGAGCCGATCCTCAAGTCCGAGGCCGTGGTCATCCGCGGCACCGGCGCGCCGGACGACGACCCGAAGGTGCGCCAGTTCCTGCGCCGCATGCAGGGCGTCCTGGTGGCCCGCCGGTACGTGATGATGGATTACGACATCCGGGTCGAGCACGTCGAGAAGGCCGTCGGCCTCACCCCGGGCCTGGAGTCGCCGACCGTCTCCCCGCTGCACCACGAGGGCTGGGTCGCGGTCCGCTCGATGGTCCCGTCCCAGGACGCCCAGCGCATCATGGACGAGCTCTACGACCTCGGCGCCCGTGCGATCCTGACCACCGGTATCCACGCCTGCCGGCTCTGACCCGCGGCCGGCCCCGGCCCCGGCACCTCCTGCTCCCCGTACGCACCGCTGCCTCCACCACGGAAGACCCGACGACGTGTCCGCGCCCCTGCCCAGCCTCCCGGTGACGTTCCGGCCGACCCGCACCCGGGTCGTCCTGTACGCCGTCGGCATCGCCCAGCTCGCCGCCCTCACCGTGATCGCGCTGCTGCTGCCGAAGCTGACCGGCGGCGAGCGGCTGAGCTTCGTCGTCACCGGGCTGCTGGTGCTCGCCGTCCTCCTGCTGCTCAGCCGCCCCAAGGTGGTGGCGCGGCAGGAGGGCGTCACGGTGGTCAACCTCACCACCAAGCGCGAGCTGGCCTGGGCCCAGGTCGTGCGCGTCAACCTCCGCGAGGGCGACCCCTGGGTCCACCTCGACCTCGCCGACGGCACCAGCCTGCCCGCCATGGGCATCCAGCCCGGTATCGCCAGGGACCAGGCCATCCGGGATGCCCGTGCGCTGCGCGACCTCACCGAGAAGCACGGTGCCGTCGACCACACGGCCGGTTGAGCCTGCCCTAATCAGGGTCCCGCTGTTTACTCTGTTCTCCGGGGCGCACCCTGCGTCCTGCCCCTCAGGGGGCCAACACCGACCCGAGGAGTGACTCCCTCCGGCAATGGACGGATCGTCCTGTAGTACTTGCGCCGCCCCTCCCCAGCCCCCGCACACCACGGAGGCGGCGGCATGACCGGCCCCTTGCCGCTGCTCGCCGCGGCACTCGTCCTGATCCTGGCCAACGGGTTCTTCGTGGCTGCCGAGTTCGGACTCGTCACCGTCGAGAAGGCGGACGCCGAACGGGCCGTGGCCGACGGCGACCACCGCGCCCCCACCGTGGTCTACGCCCTGCGGGAACTCTCCTTCCAGCTGTCCGGCACCCAACTGGGCATCACGATCACCTCCTTGGTGGTCGGTATGCTCGCCGAGCCCGCGCTGGCCGAGCTGCTGTCCGGCCCGCTGGCCGCCACCGGCCTGCCCAAGGGTGCGGTGCCCGGCACCGCCGTGGTCGTCGGCATGCTGCTGGCCTCCGCCGTCCAGATGGTCGTCGGCGAGCTGGTGCCGAAGAACTGGGCGGTCTCCAAGCCGCTGCCCGTCGCCCGGGTGGTCGCCGGCCCCCAGCGCGCCTTCTCCCGCTTCTTCCGCCCGGTGATCACCCTGCTGAACACCGTCGCCAACCGCCTGGTGCGCGCCCTGGGCGTGGAGCCGACCGACGAGCTGGCCTCCGCCCGTACCCCGGGCGAACTGGTCTCGCTCGCCCGGCACTCCGCCCGCGCGGGCGCCCTGGAGCAGGACACCGCCGACCTGTTCGTCCGCACCCTCTCGCTGGGCGATCTGACCGCCGAGAACGTCATGACGCCGCGCGTACGGGTGAGTGCCCTGCAGGCGTCCGCGACCGCCGAGGACGTGGTGAACCTGACCCGCGCCACCGGACTCTCCCGCTTCCCCGTCTACCACACCCGCCTCGACGAGGTCGTCGGCATGGTGCACCTCAAGGACGCGCTGGCCGTCCCGGCGCACGACCGGCTGCGCATCCCGGCGAGCCGGATCGCGGTGCCGCCGCTGCTGGTGCCCGAGACCCTGCCGGTGCAGCCGCTGCTGGAGCGGCTGCGCAGCGAACAGCCGATAGCAGTGGTCGTCGACGAGTACGGCGGCACGGCCGGTGTGGTCACCCTGGAGGACATCATCGAAGAGCTCGTCGGCGAGGTCCGCGACGAGCACGACGGCGTGGACCTGCCCGAACTGGGCCAGGCCCCGCCCGAGGAGGGCCGCCCCGCGTGGGACGCGGACGGCGGCTGCCGGGTCGACACCCTGCGCAAGATCGGCCTGGAGGCCCCGGAAGGACCGTACGAGACGGTGGCAGGACTGGTGGCACACATACTCGGCCGGATCCCGGCCCCCGGCGACATCGCGGAACTCGACGGCTGGCGGCTGCGGGTACGGCTGGTGTCGCACCACCGCGCCGAGCGGATAAGGATCGTACGGACCGCCACCGTCACGGTCCCGACCGCACCCGAGACACCCCGTGAGCCCGTCGTGGCGGTCGCGGAGGTGGCCCGATGACCCTGGTCCAGCTGCTCTTCGCGGTCCTGCTCGTCCTCGCCAACGGATTCTTCGTCGGCGCCGAGTTCGCCCTGGTCTCGGTACGCCGCAGCCAGATCGAACCGCTGGCGACCGAGGGCTCCTCCCGGGCCCGGCAGGTGCTGCACGGCCTGGAGAACCTGCCGCAGATGATGGCCGCCGCCCAGTTCGGCATCACCGTCTGCTCCCTGACGCTCGGTGCGGTCGCCGAGCCCACCGTCGCCCACCTCCTGGAGCCGGTCTTCGAGGCGGTCCACCTGCCCGCAGCCCTGGTCCACCCGCTCGGCTACGTCATCGCCCTGGCGCTGGTGGTCTTCCTCCACCTCGTCATCGGCGAGATGGTCCCCAAGAACCTGGCGATGGCGGCTCCCGAGAAGACCGCCCTGTGGTTCAGTCCGGGCCTCGTCGCTTTCGCGCGGCTGTGCCGTCCGGTCACCGCGCTGCTCGGCGCCTGCGCCCACGGGGTGCTGCGGCTCTTCCGCGTGGAGCCGAAGGACGAGGTGGAGGCGGTCTTCACCAGTGAGCAGCTGAACCATCTCGTCGAGGACTCGGTCCAGGCCGGTCTGCTCGACCCGGCCGAGCAGGAACAGCTCTCCGACGTGCTGGAACTGGGCAGCCGGCCCGTCACCGACGTCCTCCTGGACCGGGCGGCCCTGGTCACCGTCGAACCGACGGTGACGCCCCGCCAGGTGGAGGAGCTGACCGTACGCACCGGCTACTCCCGCTTCCCGGTGTGTGCGCCCGGCGGCGCGTACATGGGCTATCTGCACGTCAAGGACGTCCTGGACCTGGAGGAACGCGACCGCGCGGTGCCCCAGCGCATCTGGCATCCGATGACGACGCTGCGCGCCGAGCTGCCTTTGGACGACGCCCTCACGGCGATGCGCCGGGCCGCCTCCCACCTGGCGGCGGTCGCCGACGCGACCGGCCGGGTGCTCGGCCTGGTCGCGCTGGAGGACGTCCTGGAGATGCTGGTCGGCGAGGTCCGCGACCCGGCCCACCACCGTGCCCCCGCCGTCCGTGGCCACCGTGCCCGGGGCGCCCGTGCTCCGGGCGACCGGGTCAGCGAGCCCCGTGAGGAGGCACCGCTGCCGGCCGAGGGCCGGGCCATGGCGCGCTGAGGGACCCACAGGAGGCCTACGGTCCCTCAGTCGCACCGCGGGCCGGCCGGAGAGCCGGACAGCCCGCGGGCCGGCCGGAGAGCCGGACAGCCCTCAGCCGTGGGTGACCGCGGAAGCCCTGGCAACAGCGGCGTCGTTGGCCTTCTTCACCTCGTTCAGTGCTTTCTGGTTCTTCTTGATGGCCGATTCCTGAAGGGTCACCTCGGCGTCGAACCAGGTCTGTTGCACATGATTCTGGTACCGGCAGGAAATATCGGCCTTTGCCGTTTCTTTTTCCTCGCTGGAAACGTGATACGGATCGGCGAAGCGGACATCGTCGTTGGCGTCCATGGGCTTCTTGTAGGTGTAGCCCTTTTCCGCCATGCACGCCGACCACTTGGCGAACGCCTCCACCACGGCAGGTGCCGAATTCCGTAAGAAACACGGGAGGCACGGCCTCTGGGCGGGCGACCATTCCTGCGGAATGGCCGATTCTCCCCAGGCGTGACATCTGGTCTCCTCGGGCCGTACGGAGAGATGCGAAGCGGAAGGGCCGGCCATCAGTTCCGCTCAGCGGTAGCCGGTTCATGTCCGCACGAAGGCTTCGGCTTTCCTCCCACCAGGGCCGCGAGCATCACGTGCAGTGCACCCGGCCGCCCATGCCGCGCTGCTGTGCATTCCACGCGGCGGGGTATGCATCGGCCGGCACGCATTCCGTCCGAACGAAAGCGGAACAACGACTCGTGCCGAGGTGCTCCACAAATAATGGGGGGCCTTGGCGGATTGCGGAACAGCCTCTGGCGCTCCAGCCGTGGACCGTGGTGTTCCTGTCCGGTTCGGGGCGTCGACGATGATCAGCGGTGGCCGTGCCCGTTCTCTCAACCGGCGCCGGCAGCAAGATCACGACCCTCCCCCGGAGCAGTAGCTGAGCCCAAGGTCCCAGGGAGCAGGCCCATGCGACGTGGAGATCACGATCTACGGCTGGAGTATCAGAGATCCAGCCCCTTCGGCGGCGGTCCCTGGACGTCCGGGCCGCGGCCGGAAAGGACCTCGCCGTAGGCCTGCATCAGGTCGGGCAGCCGGAGGGTGGCGAGATCGTCGCGGGTGGGGGTGCCGCGCCAGGTGGAGAGCCGCAGGTCGCGGTAGGCGCAGCTCTTCTCGTAAAGGGTGCGCAGAAAGCGGCCGTTGCCCAGTTCGTCGATCCAGCCCTGGTCGACGACATGGCCGCTGATGCTGCACAGCTCGTCGCGGGACTCCTCGTCCCAGCGGTCGCCGTTCTCGGCAGCCAGTACCTCGCCGATCGCGGTCAGCTCCAGCGGCCGGTAGCTGGGGAAGTCGACCCGGCTGGTGAAGCGGGAGGACAGGCCGGGGTTGGCGGCCAGCAGCCGGTCCATGCCCTCCGGGTAGCCGGCCAGGATGACCACGAGCCGGTCGCGGTTGTCCTCGGCGCGCTTGAGCAGCACCTGCAGCGCCTCGTCGCCGTAGGCATCGCCCTTGCTGTAGCCGGAGTTGGACAGGCTGTACGCCTCATCGACGAACAGCACTCCGCCCAGCGCCGAGTCGATCAGCTCATTGGCCTTGACGGCGGTCTGGCCGAGGAATTCGCCGACGAGGTCGGACCGCTGGGCCTCCACGAGATGGTCCCCGCCCAGCAGCCCCAGGGCGTAGAAGACCCGCCCGAGTATCCGTGCCACGGTCGTCTTGCCGGTGCCGGAGGGGCCGGAGAAGACGAAGTGTCGTTTCGGTGGCTGCACCGGCAGCCCCTGGCTCGCGCGCAGCCGGGCCATGCGCAGCTGCGCCGACAGCGCGCGCACCTGCCGTTTGACCGGCTCCATGCCGACCATCCGCTCCAGCTCCGCCAGGGCCTTCTCCAGCAGCACCGGATCGGCCGGCCCCGCGGGCAGCCGCTCGGCGCCGCGTGGCACCGGCGCCGCCGCCTTGATCCGGGCCGCGGCATCGCCTCCGGCCGGGATGCCACCGATCTCCCCGTCCGGCCCGTTCGCCTCACCGGTCACCAGCAGCTCACGGCCGTCGACCGGATCGAGCGGGGCCAGATCGCCGCCGGCCTCCTGGCCGAGGCCGGCCGCGGAGACCGCCGCGAGATCGGCGCCCTCGTCCAGCCCGTCCCCCTCCGCGATGGCGGCGAGCCGCGCCGCGGTATCCATGAACGCCGGGTCGACGCGGTGCACCGCGCGGTAGAGGGGCAGCGCCGCGGCACTGCGGCCGGTGCCCTCATGGGCGCGCGCGAGCCAGTAGCGCAGCTCCTTGCGCTGCGGCTGCTCGCTGCGGCAGCGCATCAACGCGGCCGACAGCAGCGGCTCGGCCTGCCCGTACATCTCCAGCCGCACCCGCGCCATCCCGCCGAACAGCCCCGCCTCGATGCCCAGCACCGGATCGCCGAGCAGCGGCTCGGTATGCCGTACGAGCTGGTCCCAGTCCTTGACGAGATAGGCACGGCAGGCGTGCAGAAAGCGCACCTGGGGATCGCTGTCGACCGGCGGGCAGCCGGCCAGCGCCTGGTCCAGCTCGGCGACATGACGGCCGTCGAGCCAGTGCGAGGCGTGCGCGAGCAGCAGGTCGCGGCCGGTCTCCAGCACCGGCTGCACCCACCACCCCAGCCAGTACCAGGAGTTGAGGGTGCGTCGGTGGCGGGCGCGCATCTCACCGAAGCGATCGCGGTGCCGGTGCATCCGCAGCAGCGCGATGGAGGTGTCGGCGCGCAGCGCGTGCAGGCCCAGCCAGGCGTCCGCCATCGACGGATCGAGTCGTACCGCGGCCCGGAACTCCTCCTCCGCCTGCGGGTAGGCGCCCACGGTGTAGGCGTCGACCGCGCGCAGCCAGGCGAGCTCGGCCGGGGCGGGCGAACCCTGAGCGCCGACATCCATCCCGTCCCCCCACACCACGTCCCCCAGTACCGCCGGGCGCGTGCCCGGCCGCGGCCGGGTGAACCGGCGTACGGGGAGCGGGAGTTGACCTTCGCCGCGCGCACATCGGTTCTGGCCTGCGGTGGCACAGACTCGCATCGTACCTGCGGGATCGGTGCAGGTCGTAGAGGGCGGTACGGGGCGAGGGCGCGTGGCGCGGCGGCGCGAAGAATGCGGTGACCCAGGGTGAGGGAGAGGCAGCGCCGAGCGGCGATAAGAGGTGGTTTGACGCAGAACGAAGCCCCCGATCACGGGGGAACAACCGGGGGCTTCGCATCTGCGGGCGGTCCGTAGAACCGCACATTGAGAACGTAAGTCCTGTACGCCCCCCAGGTCAAGCCGAGTTGGGGCACTCGGCGGGACCCTGTCGGCGCCTTTCGGCCCACCGGCCGCCGTTCACTACGGAGCGTGAGATCTGGGGCTGGTCAGGGCGTCGCGGGCGGTCCCGTCAGCACCTCGTACCCCACCTGCTTCTGGTGCACCAGGAAGTCGGCATACGGACGCGAAGGATCCGCTGCGAAGTGCGCGCGCTCCGCCGGAATCCAGCCACTCCAGAACGCGGCGAGCCCCGGTCCGTCCCGGAGCCGTCCCCTTTCCCAGGAGTGCTCGGGCGCCAGTTCCATCCACACCAGGGACGCCAGATACGGGCGCAGCGCCCGCCGGCCCGCTCCCACGCCCTCGACCAGCACCAGCGGCGCGGGCGCCAGCTCACGCACCTCGGTGAACTCCCCGCGGAGCCAGTCGTAGACGCCGTAGCGCGCCGTCTCGCCTCGGGACAGCGGCTGGAGGATCTGGTGGGCGAACCGCTCGCTCCAGGCGAACAGCTCTTCGTGGGTGGCGAGATCATCGGTGTGCACCACCGGCGCACCACCCAGCGCATCGGCCAGCCGGCCGGCGAACGTACTCTTGCCCGATCCCGCGTGCCCGTCGACCGCGATCAGCCGCACCGGCCCGCAGGACGGCGGCACGGCGCGCAGCCGGGCGGCGAGCAAAGCCAGATCACGATCCATTGCGCCAGCGTACGCGCGGGGTCCCGGCCCCTTCGCACGCCAGTGGTCCACACCAATATTCATCGGGCGACGCGCGTCGCAGCGCCTTCCGAAGCGGGCCGGAAACGGCAATAGTTGAGCCACTGCTGATCCGCCCGTGCCCGTCCGCGGCCCCGGCCCGACCTCCCGCACCCATGCGTACGCATCCGACTGGGGGACCTCCACCATGACCAGCTCCGCGCCCCGGCGCACCGTCCTGGCCGCCGCGCTCGCCGCCGCCGCGGGTGTCGCCGCCCCCTCGGCGCAGGCCGCCGACGCCTCGCGCAGCACCGCAGCGGGTACCGCCACCCCGGCCCGCACCCCGGACGCCCCTGCCCGCCGACCGAAGAGCCTCGTGGACTATCACGCCTGGACCACCACAGCCGACTGGGCCAGGGGCCGCGGCAGGGGCACCGCCCCCGCGTCCGGCGCCCGGCCCGGCATCCGCCTGGCGCACCCGACCGGCACCTTCGACTACCGGGACCCGCACACCGGCAGGTCCGCCACCTGGGAGTACGCCACCTGGACGTCGCCGGTCCACCGCCTTCCGGTCCCGGCCACCGAGGTCGTCGCCTCCTGGAACGCACACACCCCGCCCGGCACATGGATCGCCGTCGAGCTGCGCGGCACCTACACCGACGGCGGCCGCACCCCCTGGTACGTCATGGGCCGCTGGACCGCCGGCGACGGCGACGCCGACATCCGGCGTACCTCCGTCGACGGCCAGAAGGACGGCAAGAGCAGCATCTCGACCGACACCTTCGCCATCGACACCCCGGCGAGCGGCCTCCGTCTGACCTCCTACGAGCTCCGCGTCACCCTCTGCCGCAGGCCCGGTGGCGGCGCCACCCCCACCGTCTGGCGGCTGGGCGCCATGGGCTCGGACCTCCCCGACCGCTTCGAGGTGCCGGCGTCCACGCCTCGCCTCGTCGGCCGCGAGCTGACCGTCCCGCGCTACTCGCAGGAGATCCACAAGGGCCAGTACCCGGAGTACGACAACGGCGGCGAGGCTTGGTGCAGCCCCACCTCCTCCCAGATGATCGTCGAATACTGGGGCCGCAAGCCCACCCGGCAGCAGCTGTCCTGGGTCAACCCCGACTACGCCGACCCCCAGGTCTGCCACGCCGCCCGCTACACCTTCGACTACCAGTACGACGGCTGCGGCAACTGGCCCTTCAACGCCGCCTACGCCGCCACCTACCGGGACCTGCAGAGCCTCGTCACCCGCCTCTCCTCCCTCACGGACGCCGAACGCCTCATCCACGCAGGCATCCCGGTTATCACGTCCCAGTCCTTCCTGAAGACCGAACTCGACGGCGCGGGCTACGGCACCGCCGGCCACCTGATGACGATCGTCGGCTTCACCAAGGACGGCGACGTCATCGCCAACGACCCGGCCTCGCCGGACGACGCCGCGGTCCGGCACGTCTACAGGCGGCGCCAGTTCGAGAACGTCTGGCTGCGGACGAAGCGCAGGAACGCCGAAGGCAAGGTCGTCGGCGGCACCGGAGGCGTCTGCTACCTCTACTTCCCGGCGAAGCCGGCACCAACTCAGCACCGGGTCCTGCGCGAGCTCGGAATCCGGTAGCGGCTCACGCGGCCGGCCCCACCGACAGCTCCTCCGGCAGGTGGCCCTCGAAGGTCGCCGCCACCACCTGGCGGCAGCGCTCGCGCCCGTCCTGGGGGAGGAGCCCGTAGCGATCGACCGTGACCTTGATGGAGCGGTGCCCCAGCCACCGGTACACCTCGTGAAGGGACACTCCGTTAGTCAAGGTCACGGTCGCCCACTTGCGCCTCACGCTGCTGGAACGCGCCACTGAAGGGCCGGTCGCCTTGTACTGCGGCACGGTAGCGATTCCGGCCGCCATTGCGGGCGATCTCGCGGGAGACGGTCGAAGGTGATCTGCCCAGTCGCCAGGCCAACTGCCGGGCCGATTCTCCGGCGGCGATACCGCGGGATATCTCCTCGTGCTCGCTGCCGCTCAGATGCCGCTCTGATCGCGTCTGCGGGGTGAGGCGGACGCCGCCGCTCTGGTACAGGAACCGGCGGACGTGCTGCATCGGTGCCCCCAGCGCCCGCCCGATCAAGCTGAACGACTGCCCCGCACGCCAGCGCCTCCAGATCTCATCCTGCTGAGCCGGCGAAAACCCGTAGTCACGCACCTGTGCCTCCACGAACACATGATCATCCGTGGGTGGTGCGTTGATCACTTGAGGGTGCCATCGTTTGACGACAGGCGGCCGACGCGTCCAGGTGATGTAGTCGGTGTCCTCTGACAAGCAATCTTGACCGTTTGCCAGGCTGGTTTGACCGGCCCGTTCCATGCTGAACCGCTCCTCCCTGCAGGCGACGGCCCGGCCGGCCCGGGGTGGCAGCTGGCGATCGGGCGCTGTGCCGGGTGGTTAGCGGCCTGGCGGCGACGGAAGCCCGGGAGTCGGGACGGGACTGGCCGCCGTCAGGGGGACTTCACGGCGTTGACCATGGTGTATCCCATCTTGTCCCGGCACAGGGCGAGGATGCGCGGGTAGACGGTGTCGAGCTGCGCCATCGCATCGGTGCCCACCAGCTCCGCGATCTGGGCGCGCCTCGCGGCGAACAGGCGCGGGATCAGCTCGTAGGTGGGCTTGAACTCCCGGGACATGTCGCGAGTGCCTTGGATGGCGAAGCCGGCCTCGCCGAGCATGCGGGAGTAGTCCTCGGGTCCAGCGGGCAGGCGGGAAAGGGCGAACGCGGCCTGGAAGAGCTGGACTTCCTCGGGTGTGAAGGGCACGGCTTCGTAGCAGTCCGCGAGGACGAAGCGGCCCCCGGACCGCAGCACCCGCCGAACCTCGCGGATCGCGGCGGGGCGGTTGGAAAAGTGAGCGAAGGACTCGATGGCCCACGCGGCGTCGAAGGTCTCGGACTCCTGTGGCAGGGCCATGGCGTCCGCCTGTTCAAAGGTGACGCGGTCGGACACCCCCGCTTTCAAGGCGCGGTCGCGGCCGGCCCGGACCTGCCCGGCGCTGACCGTCACGCCGAGCACGCTCGCGCCCGACTCGGTGCCGATCCGCACGGTGGGGCGGCCTGTGCCGCAGCCGACGTCCAGCATCCGCTGTCCCGGCAGCAGCCCGACCACGTCGATGAGGGTGCCGGTCCAGGAGTCCTGGGCCCGGGTGAGTTCCTCCCACATCTCGTCGGCCGTCAGCTCCCCAGTCTCCGCCCGCACGCCGTCGGTCCACATGCCCAGGTGCATGCTGTCGCCCATGGTCAGGCCGTACAGGCCCCCGAAGCGGTCGTACCATTCGCCGACCTCCCGGGCCGATGGATCACTCATGTCCAACTCCTCGCTTCCGGGCAGCCCACCAGGTGGGCCGGCGCCCCCGGGCCGACCCTGGCCGATCGCCCCGCTGCCCTCCACCTTCCCCAGGACGGGCGCGCAGTGAGGCCACAAGGCGGGGCGCACAGAAGCACGGATGGATCCATGCACGGAATCGCCTACATGCAGCAGGCACACTTCGTTGGCCGTCAAGATCACTTGGCAAACGGTCAAGATCTCGTGTCAGAGGTCAGTCGGGACAGACTGCTCTGCCATCGGTGAACACCACCCCGAGCGGGCGCAACAGTCATTACCGTCCAGTCATATGACGACGATCACAACCCGTGTTGCGTGCCGAACCACGGGCCGACCCCGACCGGATCGCCGCCGTCGGCTACGGCACCGGGGGCGCAGTCGCACTGGAGCTCGGTCGCGATGGCGTCGACCTGCGCGCGATCGGGACGGTCAACGCACTGACCACGGGCCGGTCGGGCGAGGCGGCACGCATTCGCTGCCCGGTGTGGGCCGGGGTCGGGTCGGAAGACCCGATCATGCCGCCCGCGCAACGGGTCGCGTTCACCGAAGAGATGCAGGCCGCGGGCGTCGACTGGCGCCTCGTGGTTTACGGGGGAGCCCTGCACGCCTTCCACCATCCACCGGTCGACCACACCGTGCGTCCCGGCGTCGGCTACCACCCACGGCACGCACAGCGAGCCTGGCGTGACGTCGTCGCTCTGCTCGCCGAGTGCCTGCCCGTCACGGATTGATCCGATCGGCTCCTGATACTCACTCCTGCCCGCTGTCATACTCACTCCTGCCCGGCGTCGTCGTCCTCGTCCAGTTCGGGCGCGTCCGGGTCGCGCAGCGGGCGCAGGGCGCCGGCGGCTGGGGTCGAGGCCGTGGAGCTGTAGCGGCCGAGCAGGTTCAGGTTGCGGTGCTTGAGCGGGGAGAGCCGGGCGATGTCCTCCTTGCCGATCTCGTGGCCTTCGGCCTGGAGCTGGGTGACTGCGGCGTCGATGTAGCGGGTGGTCCAGAGCACGAGGGCGTTGAGTACCAGGCCGAGCGCGCCGAGCTGGTCCTCCATTCCGTCGCGGTACGCCTGGTGGATGGTGCCGCGCTTGCCGTGGCACACGTCGCGGGCGAGCTTGTGGCGGGACTCCTGCACGGTGAGCCGGCGGTTCATCTGCCTGCGGTAGGTGTCGTCCAGCGGGTCGACCACGCGCAGCAGGTGCTCGGTCTTGGCGATCCGCCCGTACTCGGCGAACGCCGCGCCCAGTGGGGTGGGGCGTCCCTCGCGGCCGAACATGCGCAGCAGGTCGTAGGCGCGGACCTGGTTGGTGACCAGGGAACCGGCGACCTTCAGCATGTCCGGCCAGCGCGTGATCACCTTGTTCAGGTTCACGCGATTGCGGGCCAGGCCCTCCACCGCGCCGTATGTGCCCGTCTCGACGCAGGGCATCGTGGCCCGCCGGAACCGCTGGTCGTCCAGGTCGCGGAACCGGGGGCTGAAGCTGTAGCCGAGGATCTTGAACAGGCCGAACACCATGTCGGAGTACGACGCGACGTCGGTCGCCACCATCTCCGGCTTCACCCCGCCGTCGAGGTTCAGCAGAGCGTCCAGGATGTGCAGGGAATCGCGCGGGGTGCCGGGGACGACCATCTGCCCGATGCCCGCAACCTGGTCGTTGACGGCGTTGAGCCAGGTGATGCCCCGTTTGAAGCCGAAGTACTTCGGCGACGGTGCCGCGTTCACGGTCCGGACGGGGACGACGAATCGCAGGCCGTCCACGGAGGCGAGCAGCCCGTCGCCCCAGAACTGCACGATAGGGATCTCGGTCTGGGCGGCGATGAGCCGCGCGTTCGCCGCGGCGATGGTGTCGGCGCGCAGGTGGTACTGGTCGACGTGCACGAGCCGGGCCCGGGTCAACGCCTCGTGGGCGGGGTTGGCCACCGAGGCCAGGCCGATGTTGCACGCCTCGGAGACCAGCAGCGCGACCATGGAGGTGGGCAGGCCCTTCATCCGGGTGGTGCCGTCGCCGAGGTGGACGAAGGCGTCGAGGAAGCCGGTCCAGGCGTTCACCTCGAACAGCAGGTCCGGCAAGTCGATCTTCGAGAGCATCTTCTCGACCTGCTTGCGCAGCCAAGTCAGGGACTTCGGCTCGCCAAGCGCGCCGAGCTTGTCGACGTTCAGCTTCACCTGCCCGTCGTCCTGCACCTCGATGGAGACCTTCGCCGCCGGCCCCGCCTCCGTCAGGCGCTCGGCGAGCTGCTTCCCCCCCGGCGTCCAGGCCGCGCACCAGCTCCGCCAGGTGCTCGGTGACGGGCATGTCCAGGCTCATTCCGGCCAGTACGTCCTCCTCGACCGCTGCCCAGTCGGGCCCGTCCAGCAGGCGGGCGCGCGGGTTGGACCAGCGGTGCGAGGGCGAGGCGAAGACGTCGCGGTTGTTCTCAGCGCCAACGGCTGTACCGATGTTCCCCGAGGCCGTACGACTTCCGGTTCGCCTTCCGGCTTCTCGGCAAGCGGGAGAGCCAGCTCCAAGCCGAGGAGGTTACGGACTACTGCTGGTTGCCCTTGGCCAAGGTCCCTGCACCGACCATTGATCTGCGTCCTGGACCAGTTCGGCTGTGGTGGCGAGGTACTCGATGACGTGGTGCTGGCCGTGTCCGAGCTGGTGTCCAATGCTCTTGAGCACGCGCCGGACCCCAATGAGATGCGATTGTGCCCTACCGCAGCCGAGCTGATCTGCGAGATGGAGGCTCGGGATCCTCGGATCCCGAAGGTTCCCGCTTCCCGGCGGCCGCCCTGGACGGCGCAAGAACAGGACATCCCGCTGAAGCCGGCGAAGTCCTCCCGGGCGCCGCTCGGGATCCCGCCATGCTGTCAGGGCGTACCGGAGGAATGCTCCGGGTACTGGCTGCAGGCGGTGTACCCGTTGGAGACCGGTGTGAGGTAACGGGTGCGTTCCGGCTCCGTGAGGCGACGGCCTACGCGGTCGCACAGCGTCTTGATCCATGCGTCGACCGATGTGTCCCAGGACAGGACTTCTCCTCCTTCGGTAATGGTCCACAACCGTTTCCCATCGGGGGCGAAGACGATGCTGCTCTGCGTGCCCGTGCCTCCGGTCCCTGACCAGGAGAAATCGGGGAGCGGTAGGACGGTGCTGGCCAGTCGGTCGCCGGTCCTCGCGTCCCAGAGCCAGATCGTGCCGTCTCCCGACAGGGTGGCTACCCATTGGCCGTTGGGATCCGCAGTGAGGCTTTGTTGGCCTGCTCCGTCCGATCGCCAGCGTGAGGTGCCCGTGCGCACGTCCCAGTGTTGCAGCACGCGGCCGTCGGTGACGGCGAACAGCGACTGGCTCCCCTCAGAGAGGGTCAGGGAGTCGAGGGAGGAACCGCCGAGGTCCAGCTGGCGCACCCGATGCCCGGACGGGAGCTCGTAGATGTTGACACGGCCGTCTTCGGATGCCACGGCGGCTAAGGCGCCGTTCTCGCTGAGCGCTGTCTTGTACTCGGTGTAACCGTAATTCTTCCGGTCGTTTTCCGTGCGGTGCGGCGCAGTGCGCGCGACCGCAGTCGAGACCTGCCCCGTCTCGGGGGTGAGGAGGAGCACGGAGCCGTCGGAACGCAGCACCACGGCTCGGCCGTCCGATCCCGGGGCGATACGGGTGGTGCCGATGGCGCCGGAGGTCTCGGGCAGGTGAGCGACCGTGGCCCGGCGCAGTACGCCTGATTTCCTCGTCCACGTTTCCACCGCAGAATCGGAGGCGGCGTACAGGGTGTTGCCGTTCTTTGTGAAGGCCAGCGCATCGAACGTCATGTCAGTTCCTTCGCCCGGGAGGTCGTGCCCTGGAGACCACAGGTGCAGCGACGGAGAGTCGAGGTCGGGCTCCTGGCTCCATGCGACCTTTCCGTTCGGTGCCACGGCAAGGGCGGGCTGGGTCTCCACCGTCGCACCATCAGGCACTTTGGCGTGGTGCCGATGCATGGTGGGCGCTGCTTTCCCCAGAGCCCAAAGGGCGATGGTGTTGCCGTCGGCGGAGGCCAGACGGTCGCCCTCACCTGGCGAAAAGGCGAGCACGGAGGGTGCTTTGACCCCGGGGAGCAGGTCGAGGACCGTCTTCGCCGGGTCATTCTTCGCCGCTGTTCCCACGGCGAGGCCTTGGCTCGTACCCACTGCGATTCTGTTGCCGTCGGAGACGGCCAGACTGGCTGCTTCTTTGCCGGAGAGGGTCGGCTGTGCCCCACAGCCGCCGTTCCCGGTGTCCGACCCCGGCGGCTTGTCCTGGACCAGTTCCGTCACCGACTCCAGGCTCGGGCCTCCGAACTTGATGAATCCAAAGCAGTTCCCGCTCGGCGACGCGGCGGAGACGTAGCCATTCCCGGGGTAGAGCACGTCGTCGGACGACTTGAGCTTCCGGAGCCT